>DATFRI010000065.1:0-32975 GCA_035263405.1 Actinomycetes bacterium
CCGGAGCTGCAGACCACCGGCGAGGACTTCAACCGCATCTGGCGCTCCATCAACGCCTACTACGTCTGGCTCGGACGCCACCCGAACCCCGACCTCCTCGACGAGATCTTCGAAAAGGAATGCGATTGCTACAAGCCTAATCGTTCGCAACTCCAACTCATGTCTGAACGTGGTTGGAGATACGAGGACGCAGGTGTTCAGGTGAAGAGCGTGAAACTTAACGGGCGTCCGGTTCCAACGACTGCCGTACTGATCGTAGTGGATCAACAAGGACCGCAACTGCTGGTTGATCGTAAGGGCAAGGTCGTCCGCCGAGGGACTGGCTGGCGAGCGACACGTCGCATTTTCGTCTTGAGACTTCATTCAGATCAGCGTTGGCGCCTCAGCGCCACCTCTCAACCAGGTCCAGCATGACGAACGGATCGCGCAGCCTTGTAGCACTTCTTGCAACTGTCGCCCTTGTGACAATATCAACACACGCTTCACATGCTTCGGCTGAACCCAACTCGCCTCACTCCCCTCAATCCACCGACACATGGGGGAAAGGCATACTCTCGCCCGTTGGCTTGGCCGCAGGGACCGGCGTTTCCCTTAAGAAGGCCGCCCACTATGCCTCGAATACTACCAGCCATCGACCAAGGTTACGGATTATCTATCGACGAATTCCCAGTCGTTGCCACGCCCAACTCGCTGAGACTGCGCTTAACGCACGCAACCAGCCATCGCGTACAGATACTCCAGACCTACTATTGATCTCCAATCTCGTAACAGGCAATGTAACCCAGCGATGTGTGCCAGCGCTCCGCTCTCGATCAGTCTTGCCAGAGCCTCCAACCGACGAGGAGGTATGGGATCGGGTGATCCTGCCTCGGCCGGAGCTATCCGTGGCACCTGACCAAGGCTTGACCGGAGCCCGCCGTGAGGCCAGGACTCACCTATCGTGTCGTTCTGACCGAATGCGAAAGGTCACTGCAGCTATCCGTGGATATCAGGTGCGCGCAAATGCCCGCGTCGCTGAACTGCGCTGGCAGACCGGCGACGGCCACACCTACACCAGCACTGATTGCGGGAGCCTCCAAGCCCCTGCTGCGCTGCACACCTACCAGGCACGGGGCACCTACCAGCTCACCCTCACCGCCGTGTGGAACGGCTCCTACACCTACACAGGAAACGGCATAACGCCACAGACCATCCCCTTGGGCGAGGTCCGGATCGCCCAGACTCGCGCCTACCCGGTGATCGAGATCCGTAGCATCCTCACGCCCTCTCCCTGACCTCGGGGTGGCGCAAGGCGGAGGGTGTCATGGGCTGGGCTGAACAGGAGGTGGCGAGCGTGGCCGGCACGAGCAACCCCGGGGCTCCACCGCTGACCGTCGTGCAGCCTGGCGAGGGCCGCGCGGCTGATCTCGGCTCCATCGGCGTCGTCTTCAAGCTGTGGGGCCGCGACACCGGCGGAGCCCTGTCGATCGTCGAGCATCCCTTCCCCGTCGGCGCGCTCGTTCCCCCGCACCTGCACACGCGCGAGGACGAGTACTCGATCGTCACCGAGGGGGAGATCGGCTTCCGGTCCGGCGACCGGGAGGTCGTGCTGGGCGCCGGCGGCTACATCACCAAGCCCCGCGGCGAGCTGCACGCGATGTGGAACGCGGGCAGGACACCCGCACGCATGATCGAGATCATCAGCCCGGCAGGGTTCGAGAACTTCTTCCGCGAGGTCGCCGACCTCGCCGACGCCGACCCGCCGGACCCCGGCACGGTGGCGGCGCTGACGGCGCGGTACGGCCTGGAATTTCGCGATGCGGGGTGGTTGCCCGAGGTCGTCGCCCGTTACGACCTGACTCCAACGTCCTCAGCCTGAGGACGTTCCGGTGGGCCGCGCGTACCACCGAGGCTACCTGCGCGGCCGGCGACGCGCGCGCGCGGGCGGTCGCCTGGCGGACGACGCGTTCGCCCGGGTGTCGAGCGTCCAGGAGGGCGGCCACGGCCTCCGCGTCGAGGACGAGCCTCATGCGCGACGTGCGCTGGATGCCTGAGGCGGGCTCGCCGCCGGGGTTGATCCCGACCCGGCGTCCGGGCCGCCGAGGAGTCGCATGAACCGCCGGATCGCCTGCTCGTCCTCTCGACGTCCAGCTCGCCGCGCTCGGCAGCGAGGCGATCGAGCAGGTCGGCGAGCGCCCGGTGCCGCCGGCGGGACGTCAGCTCGTTGCGCACGGCCGGCGCGAGCGGTTGGAAACCTTCCGCTTCCCCACCTGGTCCATCCCTCGATGAAGCCGTCAGCTTTCGCGGCCGGGATCGGGGCCGCGTCCCTGCACGCGGGCCGGTCCACCGCGACGGGGAGGATTCACTTATCGTTGGAGATTGCAGCTTCGCACCCGGACCCTGAGGGAACGACGCCCCCGTGGCAGATGCCGACCAGAGCGGCACCCGGCTGAACGCGCAGACGCCGGCCGACGCCGCCGACCTCGACGCCAGCGTGGACCCCGCCGGCGCGCTGGAGCCCGGCGACCCGGACCGGATCGGGTCCTACGAGCTGCTCGGCCGCCTCGGTCACGGTGGGATGGGCACCGTGTATCTGGCCCGGTCCGCCGAGGGTAAGCGGGTGGCGGTCAAGGTGATCCGGCCGGAGCTGGCCGCCGACGCCGCGTTCGTCGCCCGCTTCCACCGCGAGGTCGCCGCGGCCCGGCAGGTCGCCGGGTTCTGTACCGCGCGGGTCCTGGACGCCGGTCTGGAGACGCCCAGCCCCTACCTCGTCACCGAGTACGTCGAGGGGGTCCGGCTGGACCGGGCGATCGCCCGGCACGGCCCGCTCACCGGCTCCAACCTCGACGGCTTCGCGGTCGGGGTGGCGGCCGCGCTGACCGCGATCCACGCGGCCAACGTCGTCCACCGCGACCTCAAGCCGAGCAACGTGCTGCTCAGCTACTTCGGACCGCGCGTGATCGACTTCGGGATCGCCCGGGCGCTGGACGCCAGCGCCGAGGTGACCCGCGCGAGCGTCGTGATGGGCACGCCCGGCTGGATGGCCCCCGAGCAGCTCGTCGGCGAGCCGGCCACCCATGCGTCGGACATCTTCGCCTGGGGGACGCTCCTCGCCTACGCCGCCACCGGCCGCCAGCCGTACGGGGAGGGCTCCCCCACCCAGGTCGCCTACCGCATCATCCACGGGCAGCCGGACCTGGACGGCTTCGACGGCCCGCTGCGGGCCACGGTCGAGCGCGTGGCGTGCAAGGACCCTGCGACCCGTCCCAACGCCAAGGCGCTGCTCATGGAGCTGCTCGGCGAGCAGCAGGTCGCGGACGTCGAACCCCGGGTGGATCCCAAGCGAGCCGTGACCCAGGTCCTGCAGCGCACCTGGGTGACGCCCGGCGCCGACCACGCCCCGCCGCCTCCCCGGGCGGCCGCGGCGCCGACCCGGCCACTGGGGCAGGCGTCGATCGTCGGCGACGAGCCCAGCCCCACCCCGCCCGAGGGGCCGGCACCGGCACCGGGACCCGCCGCCCGCGCCGACGCCCCGCCCGACGCCCCGCCCGAGGCCCCGTCGCGGGCGGCGGCCGCGGACGGTGACGCCGGTCGCCCGTGGTCCCCCCCCGGGGGGCAGCCGCAGGCCTGGTCCCCGCCCAGGGGGCAGCCGCAGCAGTGGCCCGCGGACCCGTGGGGAGCGCCGCCGCAGGTCCCGCAGCAGCGGCCTGGCGCGCAGGCGCCGCAGCGGCCGGCGCCGCAGCCGCAGGCGTCCGCCGGCGGCCAGCCGGCCGGCTGGCCTGCCGGTTGGCACCAGCAGCCCGCCCCGTACCCGCCGGCCCAGCAGTGGCCGCAGCCCGCGTCCCCCTGGCGGGGGCAGCCGCCCGCGGCACCCCACCAGCCCGGCGCCCCTGCCGGGGCACCCAAGGCGTCATCCCCCGGCAGCCGCCCGCGCGTCTGGACGGCGCGCCTGATGGCGCTGGTCGCCGTCCTCGGAGCGATCGGGAGCGGGGCCGACTACTACAGCAACAATGGCGGGATGCGCCTGCTCGCCGTCCGGCTGCTGGCGATGTTCACCCTGCTCACGATCGGCTTCTTCACGCTGCCCGCGAGCCCGCGGGCGAGGGTGCGGGCGGTCACCAGCCGGCTGATCGGCGGCACGATCATCGTGCTCACCGCGGCGGCGGTGTTCGGCCTCACCGAGCGGCGGACCCTGCGCGAGCTGGTCGGCAGCCTCGCCTCCGGGCTGGTGGTCCTGTTCATCGCGTTCTGGCTGTACCCCAAGCGGGACACGTAGCGGGCCGCCGGTCGACTTTCCGCGCCAGGCACCGTATAAGGAGGGGTCCGCACGCCGGCGGGTCCGCTCGAGGTGGGAGAGGGAGCGCGCCGTGCCGCACATCCCACGGTCTGAGGATTCCTGAGCGACGTGGCCGATCAGCAACCGGACTGGCTGCCCTCCGCGGAGGCTCCCGGTCACCCCGCGGCCGCCGAGCAGCAGGGCTGGGAGCGGCTGGACTGGCACGAGTCGGGTGCGCCGGGCGAGGAGGCCGAGACCGGCTCACGGCGGCCCACGCTGCGCGTGATCGTGCTCGCGGCCGGGCTCTCGCTCGCCGTCCTGCTGCTGGTCGCCACCCTGATCACCGTGGTCAGCACGGGCGACCCGACGACGGGCGCGCAGGCCGGGCAGGACCAGGGGGCCGGTCAGCGCGACGCCGAGCCGGCCCGCACCGAGTCCGCGCAGTTCTCGTTCACCCGTCCGCAGGGGTGGGTCGACCGGACCGGGGAGCTTGCCGACCGGCTCACCACGATCCCGGGGGTGTCCGCCGAGCGGGTCCTGATCGGCCCGTCGTCGGCCGGCGTGCCCGCCCACATCGTCGTCACCAGGACCAGGGAGCCGGTCCGCCAGCGCTCGCTCGACGTGCTGCGGCAGGACTTCATGGTCGGGATGCGCGCCCGCAACCCGACCGCGGAGCCGATCGGATCGCCCATCTACATGGAGGTCGGGGGGATGCCCGCGACCTCGTTCGAGTTCCGCTACCAGCAGCGCGGCATCGGCATCGCCAGCCGCGCGGTGATCGTCAACCGCCACGGCAGCGCGTACCTGATGCTGTTCGAGACCGGGGAGGTCGACTACGACCTGCACGTGAACGCGCTCTGGGAGCTGCTCGAGTCCTGGCGCTGGCGCTGAGCCTCCCCGCCGGGCCCCCGACAGGGGCGTCGAAGCTTGCCCGGGCCGTCGAGGCCGTGGCGACCGCGCGGCGGGGCGGTGGGAGGGTGGCCGGCGTGCGCACGCCGGCCACCCCATGGTCGGCCTAGCGGATCCGGAACGGGATGCTTGCGGAGCCGGTGACGATCTGCGGGGTCCTGTGGCGGACCGTCGCCGCCGGCGGCGCCTCCTCGTCCTCGGTCGCGAGCAGGAGCCCGGCGAGCACCTCGTTGTTGTGCGGCGCGTCGCTCAGGGAGCGCAGCTGCTCGGCGAAGGACTTGGGCTCCTCCCCGGTCGTGCCGACGGGGCCCTCGTAGCCCTGGCCGCCGCCGATGTCGAGGTCGCCCTCCTGCCCCGAGGTGCCGCGGGGGACCTTGACGGCCAGGCCCACGGTGAGCTGGGCGCCCTGCCCGCGGTCGGGCAGCAGGTGGACCCGGACGCTGGTCGTCACGCCGGCCCGGCCGGTGATCGGGTGGCGCCGGTCGGCCACGACCCAGCGCGACCCCACCTTGGTCTCGACCTTGCCGAGCCGGTATCCGCGCCACTCGGAGGCGACCGCGGCGCGCACCTTGACGTCGGTGAACCGCACCTGCTCCAGGCGGCTGCGCCGCAGGGCGTCGAGCTGGCCCGCCAGCTCGAGCACCGAGTCGAACGAGATGTCGTCGTCGGAGGCGTAGCGGTTGTCGCGCGTGAGGGTCCACGCCTGGCCCGCGCCGGTCGTCCCGGTGACCGTCCAGCTCAGCTCGGAGCGCCCGCGGCCGACCCGGTCGGCGGTCCGGTCCAGGTTGGCGAGCGTGTGGAACAGCGCGACCGCGTCGATGAAGCTCTGGTCGTCGAGGTCGGTGGCGCCGTCGCGCGTACGCCCGCTGGCGCGGTCGGTCACGGTCGAGGTCAGCGGGACGACCGCCGGCCCCTTGCCCAGCGTGGCGCGGATCCCCGAGGTGCGGTCCTGGTCGACGGTGCCCACCACGCCGCCGAAGTTGGCCAGCTTGAACGGCGTGAACGTGGGGTCGTCCTGGATCGTGATGGCGTCGGCGGTGTGCGCGCCGAAGGTCGAAGGCCCGACCAGCTGGAAGGGGTGGCCGAAGGCGAGCGCGGCACCGTCGCAGACCACGGTCGTGGTGCCGACGCCCCCGGCGGTCACGTCGCCGGTGCTGATCGTCGCGGCGATGTTGCCGCCGGGCACGATCTCGGCCGGGTCGGCGGTCGCGCCGGAGCGCACGCCCGAGGCCGCGTACAGCCGGAGGTTGTCGTCGCCCCGGGTGAGCCGCTTGGACAGCTGGCCCAGGCGCCGCGCGCCCACGCCGGAGACGCCGAGGGGGACCGGCAGCCGGGCCAGGCCGGCGGCCGCCTGCCTCGCGGTCGCGTCAGGGGTGTCGGCGACCTGCGTCTGCAGCGCGCGGGTGAGCGGCACCTGGTCGCGCGTCTGGACCTGCGCCGCACCCTCGCCGAGGAGCTTGGCCATGTCCTCGGCCGCGGCCAGCCCGCCGATCTTGGAGGGGCCGGCGGACAGGCCGTAGGCGACCGCGCCGACCCAGCGGCCGTCGTCGGTGTACACCGGCGAGCCGGACATCCCGGCCCAGATCCCGTGGGCCTTCTCGAGCGCCGGCGAGTCGGTGTTCACGATGATCATGTCCACGCCGGGGGCGACGCCGTCCTTGAGCACGCCGAGCACCTGGACGCTGAAGCGCTCGGGCCGGGTGCCCTCGCTGACGGTCAGCCCGTAGCCGGTCAGGCCCTTGGTCACCTGCGCGACCGGGACCGGCGCCGGGCAGGGAGCCGGCGCCGGCGGGTCTCCGGGCGCGGCGACCGCGGCCGGCGCGGCGCCGAGCGCGAGCACGAGGGCGGGGACGATGGCGAGCAGACCGAGGCGGCCGCGGACGGTCGTCCGGGGGCTCGGGTTCGGGCGCTGGGCGCCGGTGGGGGACGGCGCCGGTTCCGGGGGCCGGTGCATAGGCTTCCTCTCGCGGGGGTGCGCCCCGGTCGGGGCGCGCTCACCCCTTAATCTGCGTCCTGGGGGGCGTTTGGTTGCCCGGGTGTCCGGACTGCAACCGATTCGTGCCCGAGCGGTGACCGACCCGGCGGGCGGGCGCCGTCCGGGGTCAGGGCCGGTGGCCGACGACGGCACCCGCCGGCCACCGGCCGCCTCGGCCCGGCCGCGTCGGGGGTCGCGACCGGGCCGATGGCGTCACCCGTGCTCACCCCGCCCACCGGGGTCCGGTTGCCGATCTGGCCGAATCGCAACCGATCTGTGCTCTGATGGAGACTTCGCGACCGCGACACGCCCGCAGGAGAGGAGCCATGCGTCACCCAGCGTCCCCGAGCCACCTGCCGCCCGCCGGAGCACGCGCCCGGCGGAAGCCGCCCGGGCCGGGACGGCCCTCCTGGCGGCCCGGGCGGCGGGCGCGCGGAGCGGTCGCGGCGGTCCTGGTCGCGCTCGCGGGCTGTGGCGGGCACGCGCGCCACGGCGGCTCCCTGGCCGGCGCCTGCCCCGACCCGGTGGTGGTCCAGACCGACTGGTTCCCCGGGCCGGAGTACGGCGCGCTCTACCAGCTCATCGGCGCCCGCGGGAGGGTCGAGCAGGGCGCCTACCGTGGCCCGCTCGGCGACAGCGGCGTGCGCCTGGAGATCCGCCCGGGCGGCACCGCCCTGGCCGGCGACAGCGTCGCGGCCCGGATGTACCAGGACCCGGCCATCCTGCTGGGCTCGGTCAGCACCGACGAGTCGGTGCGCGACTCCGGCGAGCTGCCGACCGTGGGGGTCGTCTCGCCGCTGGACCGCAGCCCGCGCGTTCTGCTGTGGGACCCCCGCCAGTTCAGGTTCCGCACGGTCGCGGACATCGGCCGCTCGCAGGCGAGCGTGGTCCACCCCGAGGGCGACGCGACCATGGAGGTGCTGGCCCACCGGCGCAGCCTGCGCCGCGGGCAGCTCGACCCGAGCTTCGACGGCTCCCCCGTGCGCTTCACCACCGAGCAGAGCATCGTCCAGGAGGGCACGCTCACCAACGAGCCGTTCGTGTACGAGCACGAGCTGCCCGACTGGCACCGCCCCGTCGGCTTCCTCCTGGTCGACCAGTCCGGGTTCCGCCCTTACCCGGCGCTAGCGGTCCGCAGCCGGACGCTCGCCACCGAGGCCGACTGCCTGGCGCGGCTGGTCCCCCGGATCCAGCGGGCGCAGGTCGACTACCTCGCCGACCCGGCCCCGGTGGACGCCCGGCTGCGGGAGATCGCCGGCCAGTTCGCCGCCCTGTGGACCGTCTCCCCCGCGGCCGTGGCGGACGGCGTCCGCAAGCTCCGCGCGCTGCAGGTGGCGTCCAACGGGCCCAACCGGACCGTCGGCGACTTCGACGAGGCCCGGGTCGCGCGGGTCGTGCGGGACGCCGCGCCGGCCTTCCGGACCCCGGAGGTCGATCCGGTCAAGCCGCGGCTCACCGCCGCCGAGGTGGCGACCAACCGGTTCGTCGATCCCCGGATCGGCCTGCCCGGCGGCTGACGCCGTCCCGGCGTCCGGCCCTGTCACCCCTCGGCCACGCCCGGGCCGTGCCCCGGCCCGTCAGGCGCGCGGCCGGGCCCTGAGGCGACGGCTTCACCGAGGCGGGCGACTGCCGCTACGCTGAAGGGCGGAGCGACACCCACCGAAGGGGGGCCGTGCGTGGACTGGCTGGTCGTCCTTGGCGCCGTCGTGGCGGCCCTGCTCGTGGCCGCGTGGGCCTTCGACCGGTGGCGCGCCGCACTCCCGCCCGAGCGGCGCCGCGTGGACACCGGCCAGATCATCCGGGAGCGGCGGCAGGCGCTGCGCGCCAGGTCGCCGGTGCGCCGCTACGTCCGCGGCAAGTTCGGGCATCCCGACCACACCGAGCATCCCGGGCGGCCCGACCAGCGGGCCCGCGGGTCCCCCCTCCCCGGCCCCGGCGACCCGCGCGGCCGCGAGAACGGCCCGCCGCGGCCCCCGGCTACGCTGTAGGCCGCCCACCAGCCCCCGAGCGGAACAGGAGGACCGCATGCGGCCCGCCGATCTTCTTGCGCGACTCCGGATGCCCTCCGACCCCGCCCTGTCGCCCGACGGCAGCCTGGCCGCCATGGCGGTGGCCTGGATCGACCTGGAGGAGGACACCTACCGCAGCGCGATCTGGGTGGTGCCCACCGACGGGTCGGCGCCGCCCACCCGGCTCACCAACGGCCCGAGGGACTCGCGGCCGCGCTGGTCCCCGGACGGCCGCTGGCTGGCGTTCCTGCGGGCTGCGGACGGCGGCCATCCGCAGCTGCACGTCATGCCCGCCGCCGGCGGCGAGCCGCGCGGGCTGCACGAGCACCCGCTCGGGGTCGACGCGCACGTCTGGAGCCCCGACTCGACCCGGCTGGCGTACGTGGCGCGCGTGCCCGAGCCGGGCCGCTACGGCACCGACCCCGACCGGCCGGAGGACAAGGAGCCGCCGCGGCGGATCGCCGAGCTGCGCTACCGGCTCGACGGCGTGGGGTTCACCCTCGACCGGCGTCCGCACGTGTTCGTGGTCGACGCCCTCGCCGGACACGACGAGCCGGGCTCGCCGCCGCCCGCCGAGCCGAGCCAGGTCACCGTCGGCGACTTCGACCACGACGAGCCCGCGTGGAGCCCCGACGGCGGCCGGCTGGCGTTCGTCTCCGCCCGCCACGAGGGGCGCCACACCGACGACGCCACCGACCTCTTCGTCGTCGCGGCGCCGCCGGCCGCGCAGCCGGCCGGGGGGCAGCCGACACCGGTCGTGCGCCAGGTCACCCGAACCGGCGGCGCGGTGACCAGGCCCGCCTTCTCCCCTGACGGGCGGACCCTGTACTTCGTCGGCCCGGGGGTGGTGCGGCCGAGCGGCCACACCAACGGGCTCTGGGCGGTCCAGGCGGACGGGCTGGCACCGCCGCGGCGGCTGAGCGAGGCCGAGCGCTGGGACCTGCAGCCGCTGCTGCCGGTCGGCTCCCTCCCGCTGCTCGCCGACGCCACCGGCGTGGTCAGCGTGGCGCTGCGGCGCGGCGCGATCGACCTGGTGCGCTTCCCGGTCGCCGGCGGCGAGCCCGAGCGGCTGCTCAGCGGCGACCGGCAGGTGCTCGGCTACGACCGCTCGCCGGACGGCGACGTGATCGTGGCGGTGGTCGCGCACGCGACCTCCGCGGGCGAGCTGGTGGTGCTGCGCGACGGGCACGAGAAGACGCTGACCGAGCTGGGCGCCGAGCTGGAGCGGTCGTTCCCCCTGCGCCCGATGCGGGAGCTGACCGCGACCGCGCCGGACGGCGCCGGCGTGCACGGCTGGGTGGTCAAGCCGGCGGGGACCGGGCCGTTCCCGGTGCTGCTGTCGATCCACGGCGGGCCGCACCACCAGTACGGCCACGCCCTGTTCGACGAGGCCCAGGTGTACACGAACGCCGGCTACGCGGTGGTCATGGGCAACCCGCGGGGCTCCTCGGGGTACGGCGAGGCGCACGGGCGCGCGATCGTCGGCGATCTCGGCGCCAAGGACGAGGCCGACCTGCTCGCCCTGCTCGACGCGGCGCTCGCCGACCCGGACCTGGACGAGCGGCGGGCCGGGGTGATGGGCGGCTCCTACGGCGGGTTCATGACCAGCTGGCTCGCGGCCCGGACCGACCGGTTCGTCGCCGGGATCAGCGAACGGGCCGTGAACGACTGGGCCTCCATGTCGGCCACGGCCGACTTCGGCTGGCCGTTCGTGGAGGACTACGTCGGCGAGGACCCCGCGCGGATCGCCGCGCAGAGCCCCGTCACCCACGCGGACTCGATCCGCATGCCGATGCTGCTGATCCACTCCGAGCAGGACTGGCGCTGCCCGCTCGAGCAGGCGCAGCGCCTGTTCACCGCGCTCAAGCGCAACGGCGTCGAGGCCGAGCTGCTGCTGTTCCCCGGCGAGGGCCACGAGCTCAGCCGCTCGGGGCTGCCGAGCCACCGGGTCGCCCGGTTCGACGCGATCCTGGACTGGTGGGCCCGTCACCTCGGCGCCTCCTGACCGGGCACGCGGCCGCGCGCCGGTCCGGAGATAACGAATCCAACACGTCCCGGCGACGACCCGGGTTCCGGGGGGTAGGGTCGGCGCGACGAGGTCCGGTGCGGTCCTCCGTTCGAGCACCGTCGAGCCCGCACCGTTTCGTCGTTCCCTCACATCCGCCGCCGGTCCCGCGCACGCCATGAGGTGACCGTTGTCGGCAACCCAGTCGGACGGTTGGACGCAGAGCCCGGCCGCCGCCCCCACGCCTGCACAGCCGCCGCCGACCCCCGACCCGCCGGGCCCGTGGACGCAGGGGGGCGGCCCGATCGCCGGGCCGCGCCGCCCCGGCCGCGGGGCCCGCCTCGTCACAGCCCTGCTCAGCGTCGTGGCGGTGCTGCTCACGGCGGCGACGGTGACCGTCCTGCTGCTGCGCGACGACGACACCGGCGGCACCGCCGGATCCAGCGTCGCCACGAGCCCCACGAGCCCGGCCCCGGGCACGGAGGCCGGCGCCACCGGCACGACCCTCGCCCCCATCAGCGGCATCGACGGTCCGCGGGTGGAGAACGACGAGTTCGCCTACGGCCTGCCCAAGGGCTGGCAGGACCAGCCGGAGCTGCACGACCTGTTCGGGGGCTTCAGCGCGGGCGGCGGCTCGGAGGTGCTGCAGGTGCTCGCCCACTCGACCGAGCCCGACGAGTTCTTCCGCGAGGGCTACGTGGCCGTGCTGCGCAGCCCGGTGACCGAAGGGATGGACCTCGACAATTCGGTGAAGGAGTTCGTCAGCGGCGCCGACGCCAGCGGCGTGCGGGCACGGCTGCGCGGCAGCCCGAAGAAGGTCCGGCTGGCCGGCGAGGAGGCCGTGAAGTTCGACTACGTGATTTCCTCACGCGGTGTCGAGTTCCGGGGGACGTTCGTGAACGCCGTGCACGATGACGTCATGTACATCGTGACGATGACCGCCCTCGCCGACGGGTTCGACCACGCGAGCGCGCAGCTGCGCCACATCACCAGCACCTGGCGCTGGCGGTAGGGCGGCGGTCGTCGTCCGTCCGGTCGGCGGCCGCGGTCACGCGCCGTCCGGGGGCCCGCCGGGCTCCACCCGTCGGCGGTGCGCGTCACCGTCCCGGTCGCCGGGCGCGGCGGTCTCGTGGGGCGGTGCCTCGCGGCGGTCGGCGCCGGCGCCCCAGTCCCGGCCCGCGCGGTGCTCGAGCTGCGACAGGCTGTGCTGGAACTCGATCACCCAGTCGGTGGTCTCCTGCTCCACCAGGTCGGCGACCTCCTCGCCGAACCGGCGGACCAGCGTGAGCGCCCGCAGCACGTGCTCCGCGTGGGGCTGGCCCTGGGCACCCTCGAGGCACTCGGCGGCCCAGTCGTAGCGGAACGTCTCCAGCCGCCGCTGGATCGCCTGGGCTGTGGTCATGTCCCGCATCCACGCCGACGACACGCCGAAGAACCGGTCGAACCCGATGCACGCGGCCGCCAGCGCGAGCAGCACGTACCCCCACCCGCCGGTCCCCCGCCCCGGCGTGGCCGCGTCGACCAGCGGCACCACGCCGCCGGCGGCGGCCAGCGCGATCGCCAGCGCGCGCAGGACCTGGGACAGCGCCGACTTGGCCCGCTTGTCGCGCAGGTACCAGTCGACCGCCTCCTGTGCCCTGGCCTCCACGTACTCGAACAGCGAGGCCAGCGCCGCCGCCGGGTCGCGCCACGCCTGCGCCGTCGCCACCGGGAACGGCACCGTCTCCAGGTCCTGCCCACGCCGCCGGGACCGGGCCGTGACCCTGCCCGGCTCCCGGCCGGTCCGCTCCGCACCAGACGCCACGGTCCTCCCCCCGTCGGCCGATCGTCACCGAAAGCATGGACCGCCCGGCGGCACCCCGTCACGCGCAGTCCCCAGGGCGGCCCGTCCCCCGGCGAGGGTCGGGCCGGCGCCGCTAGAATGCGCGCCGACCGGAAGGAGCACGAAACGGACGCACCCGCGACCACGATCCCCCCGATGACCGGCGAGCAGCGGATGCTCGCCGCGTGCCGGCGCGAGCGGGTCGACCGCACGCCGGTGTGGTTCATGCGCCAGGCCGGCCGCTGCCTCGCAGGCTACCGCGAGCTGCGTGAACGGTACGACATCCTGACCATCACCCGGACGCCGGAGCTGTGCGCGGCGGTCACCAGGATGCCGGTCGACGAGCTGGGCGTGGACGCCGCGGTGCTGTACGCCGACATCATGCTGCCGCTCCACGGCATGGGCGTGCCGTTCACGATCGACCCGGGCGTCGGGCCGATCGTCCACGAGCCCGTCCGGGACGAGGCCGCGGTGGCGCGCCTGGCCGTCGTGGAGCCCGAGGACGCCACACCGGAGCTGTTCGAGGCGATCCGGATCCTGCGCAAGGAGCTGGCCGGCAGGAGTGCGCTGCTGGGGTTCGCCGGCGCGCCCTACACGGTCGCGTCCTACCTGGTCGAGGGTCGGCCCTCCAAGGAGCACGCCCGCGCCAAGGCGCTGCTGTACGGCGCCCCGTCGGTCTGGCACCGGCTGATGGAGACGCTCACCGAGGTGACCGTCCGCTACCTGCGCGCCCAGGTCGCCGCGGGCGCCCAGGTGATCCAGCTGTTCGACTCCTGGGTGGGCGACCTCGGCCCGGACGCCTACGCCGAACACGTCCTGCCCTACAGCACCCGGATCCTCGCGGGCGTGCGCGAGACCGGCGTGCCCCTCATCCACTTCGGGACCGGCGCCGCCGGCCTGCTCGAGCAGCTCGCCGCGGCCGGGCCCGACGTCGTGAGCGTCGACTGGCGCGTCCCGCTCGACCAGGCGTGGCGGCGGGTCGGGTACGACAAGGGCGTGCAGGGCAACCTCGACCCCGCGGTGCTGCTGGCGCCGATGCCGGTCGTCGAGCGCCACGCGCGCGCGGTGCTGGCGCGGGCGGGCGGCCGTCCGGGGCACGTGTTCAACCTCGGCCACGGGGTGCTGCCCGACACCCCGGCCGAGCACCTGGCCGCGCTGGTCGAGCTGGTCCACGCCGGGACCTCCGGGGGCGCGCCGTGACGGCCGGCGTGCTGCTGATGACCTACGGCTCGGCGGTCACCAGCGCCGACGTCCCCGCCTACCTGCGCAGCGTCTACCGCGGCCGGGAGCCGGCCGCGGAGGTCGTCGCCGAGTTCGAGCGCCGCTACGACGTCGTCGGCCGCTCGCCCCTGATCGACATCACCCGGGCGCAGGGCGCCGCGTTGCAGCGCTCGCTCGACGACGCGCACGGGCGCGGGCGCTGGCTGGTGGAGATCGGCAT
Source organism: Actinomycetes bacterium (assembly GCA_035263405.1). Lineage (GTDB taxonomy): Bacteria > Actinomycetota > CALGFH01 > CALGFH01 > CALGFH01 > DATFRI01. Next base: position 14,417 of record DATFRI010000065.1, read on the forward strand.
GCTCCACTCCGAGCCGCGGATCGCCGCGGGGGTGGCGCGGCTGGCCGCCGCCGGCGCGAGGCGGATCCTCGGGATCGTGCTCTCCCCCCAGTTCTCGCCGGTCATCATGGGCGGCTACCCGCGGGCGCTGGACGCGGCGGTCGCCGAGCTGGACGCGGGGCTGGAGGCGTCGGTCGCCGGACCCTGGCACCTGGTCGACGGGTTCGTCGACTGCCTCGCCGGCCGGGTCGCCGAGGCGCTCGCCGTGCCGGGCGACGGCGGCGGGCCGCCGGCGGTCGTCTTCACGGCCCACAGCCTCCCCAAGGCCGTCGTCGACCGGGACACCGCGTACCTCGACCAGCTCCACGAGACGATCGGCGCGCTGGCGGCCAGGGCGGGACTCGCGCCCGGGAGCTGGCGGTTCGCCTACCAGAGCGCCGGCCACACGCCCGAGGAGTGGCTCACCCCGGACCTCAAGGACGTGCTGCCCAAGCTGCGCGCCGACGGGCACGCACGCGTGCTGGTCGTGCCGGTCCAGTTCCTCGCCGACCACCTCGAGATCCTCTACGACATCGACGTGGCCGCCCGCGCCGAGGCCGAGGAGGCCGGGCTGGCGTTCACCCGCATCGAGCTGCCCAACACCGACCCGCGCTTCGTCCGGGCGCTGCGCCAGGTCGTGGAGCGCGAGGAGGGCGCGCGGGCCGGCCGCTGACGCCGGCCCCTACAGGAGCGCCGCGGCCTCGCGGGCGAAGTAGGTGACGATCAGGTCGGCGCCGGCGCGCCGGATGGACGTGAGCAGCTCGAGCATCGCGCGCTCGCCGTCGACCCAGCCCCGCTCCGCCGCGGCCTTGACCATCGCGTACTCCCCCGACACACAGTACGCGGCGGTCGGCAGCCCGGCCTCGCGCTTGACCCGCCAGAGCACGTCCAGGTAAGCGGTCGCCGGCTTGACCATGAGGATGTCGGCGCCCTCGGCCGCGTCGAGCAGCGCCTCGCGCACGGCCTCGTCGCCGTTGCCCGGGTCCATCTGGTAGCCGGTGCGGTCGCCGAACCGCGGCGCGCCCTCGCCGGCGTCCCGGAACGGCCCGTACAGGCAGGAGGCGTACTTGGCGGCGTACGCCAGGACCGGGGTGTCGGCGAAGCCGGCCTCGTCCAGCGCGGCGCGGACCGCGGCGACCTGGCCGTCCATCATCCCGCTCGGCGCGACCACGTGCGCGCCCGCCGCGGCCTGCGACACCGCGATCGCCCGGTAGCGCTCCAGCGTGGCGTCGTTGTCCACGCCCGGGACCGGCCCGCCGGCCGGGCGCAGCACGCCGCAGTGGCCGTGGTCGGTGTACTCGCACAGGCACAGGTCGGCGACCAGCGCCACCTCCTCGCCGAGGTCCGCCCGCAGCGCCCGCAGCGCCCGCTGGACCACGCCGTCGTGCGCGTCGGCACCGCTGCCGTCGGCGTCCTTGGCCGCCGGCACGCCGAACAGCAGCAGCGCGCGCACCCCGAGCGCGGCCAGCTCGGCGGCCTCCTTGCGCAGGCTGTCCAGGCTGTGCTGGTGGTGGCCGGGCATGGAGCCGATCGGGACCGGCTCGTCGACGCCCTCCTTGACGAACAGCGGGGCGGCGAGGTCGCCGGCGCCCAGGGTCGCCTCGCGGACCAGCTCGCGCAGGACCGGGGTGCGGCGCAGGCGGCGGGGGCGCGCGGCCGGGAACGGTGGCGGGGTGAGCACGGCGCTCCTTCCTGCCGGGTCAGGGCGACCCGGCGACGTCGGGACCGCCGGCGGCCCGGACCGCGGCGGCGATCGCGGCGGCCAGGCCGGCGGCGGTGGGCTCGGCGGCGACGGCATCCACGCGGATGCCGGCGTCCCGTGCCGCGGCCGCGGTGGTCGAGCCGATCGCGGCGACACGGGTGCCGGCGGGGGGTGGGCCGCGGTGGGCGTTGAGGAACCCCGTCACCGTCGACGGGGAGGTGAACGCGACCCAGTGCACGCCCCCGCCGTCGATCCTGGCGCGCAGCGCCGGGTCGACGGCGGCGCGGGGCACGGTCCGGTAGGCGACGACCTCGGTGACCGCCAGTCCCCTGGCGCGCAGGCCGTCGGGCAGCTCGGGCCGGGCGAGGTCCCCGCGTGGCAGCAGCACCGCCGCCGGGCCGCCGGCGGCCCGGGCGGCGCGCGGCGGGAGCGTGGTGGCGAGCGCGGACGCGGTCGCGGGCTCGGGGACCAGGTCGGGAGCCAGCCCCCAGTCGCGCAGCGCCGCCCGGGTGGCCGGACCGACGGCGGCGAGCCGGACCCCGGCGAGCGCCCGCGCGTCGAGGCCGAGCGCCTCCACCCGGCCGCGCAGCGCCGCCACCGCGTTCGCGCTGGTGAACGCGGCCCAGTCGTACGCGCCGGCGGCCAGCTCGCCGACCGCGCGGTCCAGCTCCGCGGTCGAGTCGGGCGGCCGGACCTCGATGAGCGGGACCTCGAGCGCCTCGGCGCCGAGCCCCTCGAGCAGCCCCGCAAGCTCCCCCGCCTGCTCCCGCGCCCGCGGCACGAGCACGACCTGCCCCGCTAGCGGCCTGTCCTGCTGCTGCTCGCCCAGGCGGTCGGCGAGGGCGGCGACCTCGCCGACGACGAGGACCGCGGGGGGATGGATGCCCGTGGCGAGAGCGTCCTTGGCGATCCGGTCCAGGGTCGAGCGCAGCACCCGCTGGCCGGGGAGGCTGGCCCGCTCCACCAGGACCGCGGGGGTGGCCGGGTCGCGGCCGGCGTCCAGCAGCCGTCCGGCGACGCGGTCGAGCTGCGTGACCGCCATGAGCACGCACACCGTGCCGACGCGGGCGAGCGCGTCCCAGTCGGCCCCGGAGCCCTCCCTGCCGGTCTGCTCGTGGCCGGTGACCACCGCGAACGAAGGCGACAGCTCGCGGTGGGTGACGGGGATGCCGGCCAACGCGGGGCCGGCGACCGCGCTGGTGACGCCGGGGACGACCTCGAAGGGGACCCCGGCGGCGGCGCACGCCTCGGCTTCCTCCCCGCCTCGGCCGAACACGAACGGGTCGCCGCCCTTGAGCCGCACCACCAGCCTGCCGGCGCGGGCGCGCTCGACCAGCAGCCGGTTGATCTCCTCCTGCGTGAGGTTGTGCCGGCCGCGCCGCTTGCCCACGTCGACCCGCTCGCAGCCCGCAGGGGCGAGGTCGACGAGGCCGGGCGGGATCAGCCGGTCGTACGCGAGCACCTCGGCCCGCCCGAGCAGCTCCCGCCCCCGCACCGTGATCAGCCCCGGATCCCCCGGACCCGCCCCGACGAGGTACACCATCCCCCGCCCGGAGGAAGCCCTGATTCCCCGGGGGACCCGCACCTGCTCCGGTCCCCCGGACCCCCCGACCGACCGGGGGACCCGCACCTGCTCCGGTCCCCCGGACCCCCTGGTCATCGCCGGGCGGCTTCCACCAGCCGGCGGACCGCGGGCGGGGCCGCGGTCATCAGGCGGTCGGCGAGGCCCTCGCCGAGGCCCTCGGGGTCGTCCCCTGGCCCGGCCACGTGGTCGCGGACCAGGCCGGCGCCGTCCTGGCCGGCGAGGAAGCCGTGCATCTCCAGGCGCCCGCCGCCCTGCCGCAGCCAGGCGCCGGCCGGCAGGGTGCAGGACCCGCCGAGCCGCGCGAGGAACGCCCGCTCCCCCCGCAGCGCGACCCGGGACGGCCGGTCGGTCGCGGCGCTCACCAGGCCGAGCACGCGGGTCGCGTCCTCGCGCGCCTCCACCGCGAGCACGCCCTGGCCCGGCGCGGGCACGAACACCGCCGGGTCGAGCGCCGGCTCGGCGTGGTCGACCAGCCCGAGCCGGCGCAGCCCCGCGGCGGCCAGCACGATGGCGTCCACGTCCCCGGCGGCGAGCTTGCGCAGCCGCGTGTCCACGTTGCCGCGGATCGGCTCGGGCTTGAGGTCCGGGCGCAGGTGGCCGAGGAGCGCCACGCGGCGGGGGCTGCCGGTCCCGACCCGCGCGCCCTCGGGCAGCTCGTCCACGCTCGCGAGCGGCCCGCCGGGTCCGATCAGCACGTCCCGCGGGTCCTCCCTGGCCGGGACGGCGGCGAGCACCAGGCCGGGCACCTGCTGCGCGGGCAGGTCCTTGGCGGAGTGGACCGCGACATCCGCCTGGCCGTCGAGGACGGCCCCCTGCACGCCCGCGGTGAACACGCCCTTCATCGACCGGGGGACGCCATCGCTGCCGCCCGGCTGCGCGCGGAAGGGCCGGTCGCCCTCGGTGACGACCACGATCAGCCGGACCTCCAGCCCGGGCCAGGCCGCGCGCAGCGTGGCGGCGACCAGCCCGGCCTGGGCCAGCGCGAGCGGGCTGCCCCGCGTCGCGAGCCGCAGCTCCCCCGGGCCCGGCGCGGTCACCGGTCCGCCCCGGGCTGACCGGCGGGCGGGCCGTCCAGCCCGAACAGGTCGCGCAGCAGCCGCTCCACCAGGTCGCCGTCGGGGCCGGTGGCGAGCTGCTTGCCGCGCACCACCGGGTCGTGCAGCAGCTTGTTCACCAGCCCGCGGGTGAGCGCCTCGACCGCCTCGGCCTGGCGCGGGTCGAGGCCGGCCAGCCGAGGCCGCGCGCGGTCCAGCTCCTGGCGGCGTAGCGCCTCCGCGCGACCGCGCAGCGCGCGGATGGTGGGCGCGAGCCGCGCCTCCCGCTGCCTGGTCATGAACGACGCCACCGCCTCGTCGACTAGGGCCCTGGCGCGCTCGATCTCGATGCCGGCCGCGCCGCCGGAGGCCTCCAGCACGGTCCGGACGTCGTCCAGGTCGGCCAGGACCACCCCGGGCAGCGCGCGCGCGGCCGGCTCGACGTCCCTGGGGACGCCGAGGTCCAGGACGACCAGGGGACCGGACCCCGCCCGAAGCGGCAGCGCCTGCGCGACGGCGTCCACGGACACCGTCGGGCTGGTCGCCGCGGTGCAGGCGACCAGCAGGTCGGCACCGGCCAGCGCCTCGGTGATCCGGTCGAGCGGGACGACGCGGCCGTCCAGCTCGCGGGCGAGCGCCGCGCCGCGCTCGGGGCTGCGGTTGACGATCATCAGCTCGCCGGCGCCCTCGTCGCGCAGCGTGCGGCCCGCGAGCCGGCCCATCGCGCCGGCGCCGACGACGACCACCCGCCTGCCGGCGAGCCCGCCGAGCTGCCCGCGGGCGAGCGCCAGGCCGACCGAGACGGTGGAGCGCGGGCCGGTCCCGAGCGCGGTCTCGGCGCGCACGCGCCGGCCGGCGCGGATGGCGTGCTGGAACGCGCGGCCGAGGACCGGGCCGGCGGCGCCCTCGCGCTCCGCCACGGCGAGCGCCTCGCGCACCTGGCCCAGGACCTCCACCTCCCCCACGACCATCGAGTCCAGGCCCGCGGCCACCCGGAACAGGTGGGCGACCGCGGCCTCCTGGTAGTAGTCGTACAGGCGGCCGGCGAGGTCCTGCGGGTCGACGTGGGAGAACTCCGCGAGGAAGCGGCGCGTGCCGGCCGCCCCGGCGTGGAAGCGGGTGACGGCCGCGTACACCTCCACGCGGTTGCAGGTGGACAGGACCACGCCCTCGTGCACGTGGTCCATGCGCGTGAGGTGGGCGAGCGCCTTGGAGCGGCGCTCCGGGTCGATCGCCAGCCGCTCGAGCAGCTCGAGCGGGGCGCTGGTGAAGCTCAGGCCGACGACGAAGACCGGCACGGTGCAGGCCCCTGTGTTCGGACCCGGGATCGGGGTGAGGAACGCATCGCTGCAACGCTACCGCGACCGGGCGGTCGCGCGCCGCTCGGCCAGGGTACGCGCCCCCACCAGGTCGCCGGCGCGGACCGCCTCCAGCAGGCCGGGTGCGAGCAGCCGGTCCCATCCGTCGGCGTCGGCCGCGGCGGGCAGCCGGCCGCGCAACCCGGCGAGCAGCTCCACCAGGGCCGCCCACTCGGGGCCGAGCTGGTCGCCGAGGCGCCGCCGCAGCGCCCCGGCCAGCCCCGGGACCCGGCCGGTCGTGGCCACGGCGACCAGCAGGTCCCCGCGCCGCAGCACCGCCGGCACCTGGAAGGTGCCCTCGCCCGGCTGGTCGGCGACGTTCACCGGGACGCCCGCGGCGCGCGCCTGCGCGGCGACCGCCCGGTTGGTCGCCGGTGAGCCGGTGGCCGCGAGCGCCAGCGCGGCACCGGCGAGGTCTCCCTCCTGCCAGGGGCGGCGCAGCCACGACGGTGCGCCGGCCGCGGCGCGCTCCGCCAGCTCGGCGGTGACCTCGGGCGCCACTACGCGCACGTAGGCACCCGCGTCGAGCAGGTCGAGCACCCGGCGGGTCGCCACCCGCCCGCCGCCGGCGACGACCACCAGCGCGCCGGTGACGTCGAGCACGACCGGGTAGCGCGCGGGCATCCGTGCGCGGGGGCCGGTCAGGCGTCGATCGCGCCGCTGGAGCCGCGCGTCCGGCGCAGCAGCTCCACGGCGGCGCGGCGCTGCTCGTGGAAGGAGAGGATCTGCAGCTCGGTGGAGAGGTCGACCTTGCGCAGGGAGACGCCCGCGGGCACCTGCAGCAGCGCCGGCGCGAAGTTGAGGATCGAGGTGACGCCCGCGGTCACGAGGCGGTCGCAGACCTCCTGGGCGGCGGTGGCCGGGGTGGTGATCAGGCCGATCGCGATCCTGTGCTCCTTGACGACGGTGTCCAGGTCGTCGACGTGCTCGACGCGCAGCCCGTCGATCGTGCGGCCCACGGTGTCGGGGTCGACGTCGACCACTGCGGCCACGCGGAAGCCGCGCTCCTGGAAGCCGTCGTAGTTGGCCAGCGCCCGGCCGAGGTTGCCGGCACCGACGATCACGACCGGCCAGGCCTGCTCCAGGCCCAGCTCGCGGCGCACCTGGTAGATCAGGTACTCGACGTCGTACCCGACCCCGCGGGTGCCGTAGGAGCCGAGGTAGGACAGGTCCTTGCGGACCTTGGCGGAGTTGACGCCCGCCGCCTCGGCGAGCTGCTCGGACGAGACGGTGTGGATGTTGCGCTCGGCCATCTCGACGAGGCTGCGCAGGTAGACGGGCAGGCGGGCGACGGTTGCTTCGGGGATGGCGCGGTCTCGCACGGACAGCTCCACATCTGATGGAGAACAGTCATGGCCGGAGAACAGCCGGCATCGTGCCGAGGCCCTGGCACGACTGTCGAGTCTAGAAGCTTTGTGACCTGCTTCTCAAGCATGCTCCTGCCGCGCCGGCGGCTCGCCGTCCCCGGGGGCGGCGCCGCGCCGCGGCGCGGCGCCGAGCGCCTGGAGCAGCAGGTCGGGTGGCACCTCGTACTCGAAGCGCTCGACGCCGTCGACCGCGACCACCGGGACGCGGACCCCGTAGCGCCGCGCCAGCTCGGGGTCGGCGTCGACGTCCACCGCGCGCAGCTCGAAGGCGACGCCGGCGCGCACACGCTCGAGCACCGCCTCGGCGTCCTCGCACAGGTGGCACCCGCCGCGGGTGTAGAGGGTGACGACCCGCGCGGGCGCCTGGCCGCGCGGGGGCCGGGGCGCACCGGCGGCCGCGGGGCGCACCGGCCGCGAGGCGCGGCGGAAGCCGGCGAACATGACCGCCGCGCCGAGCGCCAACGCCAGCGCCAGCCCGCCGCTGCGGCCGAGGAAGGCGAACGCCCCCCCGCCCGCGGCGAGCAGCACGCCCAGCGCGATCAGCAGGGTCCCCTCGAAGCGGGGCCGCAGCTCGCGCCGTTGGCGCAGCGCCAGCCCGCTCGCGACCGCGCCGCCGACGACCACGACCGTCCCGGCGACGTTGCCGAGGACCGCGAGCGCCCGCAGCGCGGGCGGCAGGAAACGGCTGCCCTCGGGCACCTCGGCGGCGACGTCGGCGGCGGTGACCGGCGCGAGCGCGAGCAGCGCCACGGCCGCCGCCGAGAAGGCGGCCAGCGCGGCGAGCGTGGCCAGAGCGGCGCGCCGGGTCGCGAGCAGCCAGACCGTCCCCAACGCCAGCCACGGCGCGGTGAGGACCGCGCCGAACAGGTAGTAGACCTTGAACCCCAGCGGCGTCCAGCGGCCGGCGACCCCGACGGTGAGCGCCAGCGACGCGGCGGCGAACATCGCCAGCGACAGGCCCCAGGCGAGCTGGTAGGGCCGCCGACGCCGGCGCCACTGCGCCAGCACGCTCACGCCGAACGCCGCCGACGCGAGCGTCGCCGCCGACGCGAGCAGGGCGTTCACGGCGGTCCTCCGGTGTCCTCGGTGCCGGCGTCCTCCAGGCGGCGCCCGCGCCGCGGGCGCCCCCAAAGCGCACAGCGTAGTCCCGCGGCCCGACCGCGGCCCTGCCTGCTCGCGCGGTGCCCGCGGGCGGGTCGCCTCCGCAACCGCCCGGGCGCCGATACGATAGCTGGCCGAGTCCCTCGGATCCCTCGGAGAGGAGCGACCCTGACGACCACCCCGCCCGTCCTGTTCGCCACCGGCCCGTTCCACGGCCTGCCGATCCAGGACGCGTTCGCGCTCGGCGCCGAGGCCGGCTTCGACGGCGTCGAGGTGATGGTCACCACCGACAAGGCAACCCAGGACCCGCACGAGCTGGGCCGGCTCGCCGCCCGCCACAGCCTGGAGATCCGCGCGGTCCACGGACCGTTCCTGCTGCTCACACGGCATGTCTTCGGCACCGACCCGCGCCTCAAGGTGGCCCGCAGCGTGGGGCTGGCCGAGGCCGTGGGCGCGCCGCTGGTGGTCACCCACGCGCCCTGGCGCTGGGCGACGGCCTACCAGGAGTGGCTGGTCGAGGAGGTCGAGCGCGTGCGCGCCGAGCGGGGCGTCACGGTCACGGTGGAGAACATGTTCCCGGTGATCGTGCGCGGCTGGCGGGTCGCGTTCCACGCCGGCATGGAGCTGTCGGCGCTGCGCCGCTGGCCGGCGCTCACGCTCGACACCAGCCACCTGGCCGTCGGCGGGCTGGATCCGTGCGCGGCGCACCGGGCCCTGGGCGAACGCGTCGTGCACGTGCACGCCGCCAACAACGCCGGCAACGGCCGCGACACCCACGCCCGGCTGGAGGAGGGCGTCGCGCCGGTCACGCGCTTCCTGGAGCAGCTCGGCCGCACCGGCTACCGGGGCGACGTCACCCTGGAGGTGAACTTCCGGCCGCTGATGGGCCGCCGCGAGCACCTGCTGGCCGCGATGCGCTCGGAACTGGAGATCGCCCGCCGCCACCTCGCCCTGGGCCGCCGCCAGGCCACGGGCGCGGCCTAGGAGCCCGGGTGCGGACCGGGACCGCCGTCGCCATCGCGCTGCTGCTGCTCGCCATCGTGGGCGCGGTCGCCATCCAGCTCCTGCGCGCCACCTGACGCGGGGCCGCGCGCCGCTCCCGGTCGCTCAGGTCGACGTCGGCGAGGACGCGGGGGCGGCGACCACGTGCTCGACCGGCTGGAGGCAGCGCCGCCGGAGCTTGCCGGGCAGGTCCGCCCGCAGCCATCGCGAGATGCCCGGCGGGAACGTCGACACGACGATGACGTCGAACGGGGGGTCCTCGCGCAGCGTGTCCTCGACCGCCTGCATCGGCGAGGCGTCGCCGATGCGCGCCCCGGTCAGGTTGACGCCCGCGGCCGCCAGCGCCGCGGACGCCTCCCGCGCGCGCCGCTGGGCGATCTCGCGGACCTCCCCCTCCTCCCAGCCTCCGAGCAGGTGCGTCGCCGGGGTGGCCGGGACCAGCAGGACGAACTCCGCGGCCGGGTCCTCGGCGGCGAGCTCGCGCGCCCGCCGGATCAGCTCGGGGCTGGCGGCGGTCTGATGGGCGACGACGAGATACCGGGCCATCGTGCTCCTCCAGTCCGCTCGGATCGGCTGGTGTGCCTGTTGTGCGCCCCGCGGCAGCCTCTGTCAACCCGGCCGACCACCCGGGGGCGGCTACCCGGCGGCGCGGCCGAGTACCACCGGGTCGCCGGCGTTGGCCTGCAGCAGCTCGGCGGCCCGACCCTGGTTGACCGCGACGCACAGCAGCCGGAAGGAGTCCTCGCACAGTACCGTCCGGCCGGTGGGGACCGCGCCGAACGTCTCCGCGAACGGCATCCGGTGCCGCCGCCCGGCGATGCGCACGTCCACGCGGTCGCCGATCCTGATCCCGAGCTTCCCGAGCTGGCCACGGTCGATGTTGAGCTGGAGGTTGTCGAAGTGGTCGACGAGCACGACCTCCCCGAGGATCCGGCCGCCGTCGACGCGGCTCTCGGAGGAGGCGAGCCGCTCCAGGCCGGCGGGGTCGAGCGCGGGGCCGACCTCGGCGAGGTCCAGCCCGAGCGCGAGGTGCGCCGCGACCGGCGCGAACACGTCGCGCCCGTGGAAGGTGCTGGAGATCCGTTCGAGCTGGTAGGCCCGATTGGTGATCTCGTGCGCCCGCCGGATCCCGCCGAGCGTGTCGGCGGCCCACACCAGCAGGCCGTTGTCGGGCCCGACCAGGGCGCTGTCGCCCGCCTCGATCGCGACCGGCCGGCGCCTGGTCCCGACCCCGGGGTCGACGACCGCGAGGTGCACCGCGCGCGGCATGAACGGCAGCGACTGGAGCAGCACGTGGGCGCCCTGGCGGACGCCTTGCGGCTCGATGGTGTGGGTGATGTCGATCACCCGGACGGCCGGTGCCGTGCGCGCGATCACCCCGTGGCAGACGCCGACGAAGTTGTCGTCCAGCCCGTAATCGCTGAGGAACGTGATCCACTCGAACCCGGCCATCCGCCACCATCTCGCCGCCGAGCCAGGAGGACACCAGAAGCCGCTCACCGGCGGCTTCAGGTCAGGAGGTGCCTCGAACGGCAAGCGTACACCCCCATCCGAGAGGGGCCGCGCTCGCCGGTATCACCGCGCGCGCTTCCGGGCCAGAGGACTCACCGCGTGGGAGGGTGGAGGGGAACGACCGTCGAAGACGCGATTGAGGCGGCGAACGACCCGGACAATGCGGCTCCTGGATTCGTTGCGGTCGGGTGTCGGCTCTTGAAGGCGAACCAACTGAGCCTCCGAACCGCAGAGCCAGGACAATCCGTTCCGGTCCGTGAACGTCATGGCGACCAGCGGCTCGCTGGCCCAGGGGAAGGGTAACTCCAACGCCTCCCGATGCTCACCCGGCGGAGCCATGAGCTTCGTGAAAGTCATGCCCTCGCGTAGCTTCTGGGCTCGGTCCTCGTCGCCTTCAGCCATCTTCTCGATCAGCTCGGACGGGACAGTGACGTGGACCCGGCATCGCTTGATGGATTGGCTGCTGTCATTTCGAATGACAACCTCGAAGACGCTCTGAGGCCCATCGGAACGGCCAGGCTCATCCGGCTCCAACCATTGCCTTCCTTCGACCCAACAGAGAACCTGTCGAGCCTGGTGCCATTCCTCGTCACGCTCGCGCTTCCTCCGCTCCCGATGGTCCCGGAGGACGATGACCAAAGCAACCGCCAGAGCAACGAAGGTCCCGAGGGCGGCAACAGCGTTGACACTGAAGGTCAGCCAATCGAAGGCCGACGGGCCGGGGTCCGGAACAGGGATTGGAACCTGAATCAACATGACCGGTGGAACCTCTCATCCGTGAGAAGACGGCTGAGTCTACAAGCAGTTCCAGGCACCCCAGCGGGCTCGATCGGCACGGCGATCGCCGTGGCCGTTGACCCGGCTCGCACCGCTAACCTGTTCGCCAAGCTCCCCGGGCCCGCCGGGCCGCCCGCCCGACGCCGCCTGACGTCTGGACACGATCCCCGCAGCCGGCGGGCTGCCGCGCGTCCCGGCGCTGGGCCTGCCGGGCCAGCCTGGACGCGCCCAGCTGAACTGGAGGCAAGCATGCAGCACCGCAAGCTCGGCAGGCTGGGCGCAGATGAGCCGCCGGACCGTGGCAGGGGAAGCCCCCTGGGAGAGCGGCACACCGGCCCCGTCGAGCTCCTGTGGGATCTGGTGTTCGTCTTCGCCATCACGCAGGTCACCGCGCTGCTGGCAGGCCAGCTCAGCTGGCCAGGCGTCGGTCGTGGCCTGCTCGTCCTGGCGTTGATCTGGTGGGCGTGGTCGGCCTTCGTCTGGGCTGCGAACGCGCAGGACCCCGACGCCTGGGCGCTGCGCGTCGCCCTGCTGCTGGCACTGGTGTTGATCTTCATCGCCGGCCTGGCGGTGCCCGGCGCGTTCGGCGACGACGGTTTGCTGTTCGCGGTCACCTACGTCGGCGTTCGCCTCGTCCACCTGACGCTGTACGTCGACGCGTCGCGCCGCGGCAACGCGAGCCTGCGCGGCATCGCCGGCTTCGCGTTCACGACGCTGGCAGGGATGGCGCTGCTCCTCGCCGGAAGCCTCGTCGCGGGGGCGCTCCGCGCCGGTCTGTGGGCAGCCGCGGCGCTGATCGACTACGCCGGTCCGATCGCAAGCCGCGGGCGCCTTCGCGGCATGCAGGCCGTGGCCGTCGCCCACTTCGCCGAGCGGTACGGCCTGTTCGTGATCATCTGCCTCGGCGAGTCGATCGTCGCGGTCGGCTTCGGAGCCGCCGACCACGGCCTCGACGCGCGGCTCCTCGCCGCGGTGATCTCCGGTCTCCTGGTCACCGTCGGGCTCTGGTGGGCGTACTTCGGCGGCGTCGCCACTGCCGCCGAGTCGCGCCTGCGCAGCCACACCGACCCGGTGCTGGCCGCCGCCGACGCCTACAGCTACCTGCACCTGGTGATCGTCGCGGGGATCATCGTCTTCGCGGTTGGGATCAAGAAGGCGATCGGTGCCGACGCGGTGCCACTCGCCACGAACGCGCGCCTTGCGCTCTACGGCGGAATCGCGCTCTACCTGGCCGGCCTGGCCGCGTTCCGTCTCCGGATCTTCGGATCGCCAGGCCGCACCGGGCTCGTCGCCATCCCACTGCTCGCCGCCCTCTACGCAGTCACCGGCGGGCTTGCCGCCTGGGCTGTCGCCGCGACCGCTGCGATGACCGTCGTCTCCGTCGCAGCGCTCGAGTCGTCCCCGCCGTGATGCCGATGACTCCTCCCAGGCCGGCGTCACGCCGCACCCTCCGCATGCCGCCCGGCCCCGGCCGGCCTACTCGGTGCCGAACAGGTGGCGCAGGTCGACCCGGGTCGGTGAGGACCAGTCGGGCTGGACCCGGGCCGACCCCAGCCGCAGGGCGCGGGCGCCCTCGGACACCGCCGACAGCATGCGCAGGCCCCCGTCCTCGGCCATCTCCAGGTAGCCGATCCCGACGCAGGACCCCTTGCCGTCCTCCATGCCCACCAGCAGCCCCACCACGCTCTGCAGGTCGGCGCCCGGCGGCAGCGAGGGGAGGAACACCGCCGGCTTGACCCGCCAGCGGTGCAGCGGCTCCCGGAAGTAGGCGGAGAAGCGGGCCTGTCGCTCCTCGGCGCGCTCGATCGGGCCCGTGGGCCGCGTGTCCGGGTGGACCGGCCGCACCTCCACGCGCGCGGGGGTGAAGCGCCGGGTGATCCCGAGCAGCGGCTCCAGCTCCTCGCCGTGCTGGAACCCGATCACGTGGTCGGGCCGGGTGACCTCCAGCTTGTGGTACTTGAGGATCTGGCCGTACACGCCCCCGATGAGCCCGGAGGTGTCGACCACGATCAGCTCCGGCGGCGGGCCCGCGTCCCCCGAGCGCAGCAGGCCCATCAGCTTGGCCGTCCCGGTGACCAGCGGCAGCAGGTGGAACTGCGCGGAGATCCAGCCGACGAAGTAGAGCGCGTCGGCCTGGGCGAGGTTGGCGTCCTCCAGGTCGGCCTGCTCGCGCACGAACCGCATCCCGATCGTGGTCGGGGGGCCGACGAGCGGCCGGTCCAGGTCGGTGTCGACGTAGGCGGCGGACATGCCCTGGTCCACGGCCGCGCGCAGCAGGCCGCGCGCGAACGAGGTCTTGCCCGAGTCCATGCCGCCGAGCAGGAAGACCGTGCCGGGGTCGGCCAGCAGCCGGTCGATCAGCTCGGGGTAGGGGACCGACATCGGCCGGCCCTGTCAGGCCAGGCCCGCGGCGAGGTACTCGGCCACGGGCTCGTAGTGGACGGTGAGCACGTTGTCGTCCATGCCGAGCACGACCGGCAGGCGGCCCTCGTGCCTGGCCATGGGCAGGGCGGGGTCGTTGATGTCGGCGATGCCGATGGTGTCGATCCCCCGCTCGGCGGCGGCACCGGCCCAGCCGTGGTCGGCGACCACGAGGTCGACCTGCCCGGATCGTTCGAGCACGGCCTCCATCGGCTCCGCCCGGTGGGTGTGGTACAGGTTGCCCGAGCCGCTCAGCACGGCGACGCCGAGCACGTAGCGGATCGAGCGGACCTTGGTCGCGACGACCAGCCGCTCGCCGTCGGCGGGGCGCAGCAGCTTGGCACCCCCCTGCTGGAGCGCGGTGGCCAGGCGCTGGTGCAGGGCGAGCACGCCGGTGGGGTGGCCGCTGGCGAGCAGCACCCGCTGGCCCTCGCGGCCGGCGCGGGCGAGCCGCGCCGCGGCGCGGTCCAGCTCGTCGAGCAGCAGCTCCGGGTCGATCCAGGTGGGCCCGTCCCCCGGCTCGCCCGGGGTGTGCGACCAGCCGTACCGGGCGCGGACCTGCGCGAGCACGTCAGCGGCCGACCAGCGCTCCATCCCCGACAGGCCGAAGGCGTACTCCTCCACGCCGCCCGCCAGGCCCTCGGCCTTGCGCAGCACGTCCCACACCGGCGTGGCCACCGATCCCGCGATCCTCGTCGCCGTGAGGTGCTCGCGTAGCTCGTCGCGCGTGGGAAGGGCCGGCACGGCACGCTCCAGCTCGTCGGGGCGGGTGGGCCCCATGGTACGGGTTGGACGGCCGAGCCAGCTTGCTCAGCTTCGGCCCGGCCCGCCTCGTCGCGAGCCCGGCAGCGTGATGCCCGGGCGGGGCCGGATCAACCCGGAAACGGTCAGGTGTTGCCAGTTCGTAATGGTTCCGCCGTCGGTCCGCCGGTCCGAGCGGATGCCCCCCGACGAGGGCTGAGCGAGCGCCCACCACCGGACCCGCGTGGAGGCCGTCAGTTGGGGCGCAGGACCGGCGTCAGCCGGGCGGCGGCGGCGCGGCCGGCCGGGACGACCGCCGCCAGGGTCGCGACCGCCACGGCGATCGCGGCGGCGGCCAGGATGGTCCCCGGCGCCGGGGGCTGGGCGATGCCGGCGCCGACGCCGCTGGTGCGCGCCTGCATGTCGATCACCTGCGTGGCCACCGCCCGGCCGAGCGCGGTGCCCGCGAGCACCGCGACCAGGGTGAGCAGGCCGGTGCTGGTCACGATCGTGGCGGCGACCTGCCGAGGGGTCAGGCCCATCGCCCGCAGGACGCCCAGGTCGCGCAGGTGGTCGCGCAGCCCGACGCTGATCGCGGTCAGCAGGTTGGCCAGCCCGGTCAGGGCGAGGACCACGACCAGCCCGGGGATCACGACCCGCACGATCGCGAGCTGGTCGGCGGGGTTGACGACCGGCCGCACGTCCAGGCGGCCGCCGGAGGCGGCGAGCAGGTCGGCCTGGACCGCGGCGGGGTCGGCGCCCGGCCGCAGCACCAGGCGGTAGAAGGCGGGCTTCGGCGCACCGCCGAGCTGCTCCAGGGTGTCCAGCCCGTAGGACAGCATCTGGCCGTTGTGCTCGGGCTCGATGCTGCGGCCGACGATGTGCAGGATCAGCGGGACGCCGTCGATGGTGAGGCGCACCCGCTCACCGACGCGCACCTGCAGCAGGTCGAGCAGGCCCTGGCCGGCGACCGCCTCGCCGGGGGCGTGGAACAGCCGGCCCTCGCGCACCGGGAACGGGTACGGGCGCGCCGAGGTGCCGAGCGCGCGGGTGGTGATCGTGCGGGTCTGGCCGGGCAGGAGCGCCTCGACCTCCGCGCCCGGGTAGGCCGCGGCCACGTCCGGCTGGTCGATCAGCAGCCGGCGGGCCTGATCGTCGCCCAGACCGCCGGGCCGCGCGACCAGCGCCGCGGCCAGGCCCACCCGGTCGGGGTGACGCTCGAACCCATCCAGGGTCGCCCAGCAGCCCAGCCCGATCGTGATCATCAGCATCGGCACCGCCAGCCCGCCGATCGTCAGGGTGGCGCGCAGCGGGCGGGCGAACGCGTCGCGGGCCCCCAGTACCAGCGCGGGCGGCAGGTGCACCAGCAGCGCGACCCGGGCCAGCCGCGACAGCCGCCCCCCGGGCAGGGCGGCCCGCGCGGCGGGCAGCGGCGAGACCCGGCCGGCCTGCCAGGCCGGCACGACCGTGGCGACCACGGCGGTCAGCTCCGCCCCGGCGGCGATCGCGACCAGCCACCCCGACGGCAGCGGCACCCCGACCAGGCTGACCAGGGAGCCCGCGAGCCGCGACAGCAGCAGGGCGAGCAGGTTGGCGCCGACCAGCCCGAGGACGATCCCGGCCATGGCGAGGGCGGCGTGCTCCAGCAGGAGCATGCGGGCGACCTGCGCAGGCGTGAACCCGATGGTCTTGAGCATCGCGATGTCCTGGAGCTGGGCGAGGACGCGCCCGCCGGTCGCGTTGCCGATGGCCAGCGCCGCGGCCAGCAGCCCGACCAGCCCGAACAGCGCGAGCAGCAGGCCGAGCAGCCGGTTGTTCAGCTCCATGCCGCTGCGTGCCTGGCGCCAGGTCGAAACCCGCTCCACGCGCCCGCCGAGCACGGTCACCGAGCGCTGGACGGCGAAGTCGGCGGCCCCGGCGTCGGCCAGGCGCAGCCCGATCGCCTGCTGGGTGTGCCGGGCGACCGGCTCGACCGCGGTCAGGGTGGACGGGAGCACCCATGCCAGCCCGGGGCTCCAGTCAGGGTAGAAGCCCTGGTCGGAGGTGTCGGCGATGCCGGCGACCACGGCCGGGTGGGGGGTGCCGTCGAGCCCCCGCAGGACCACGTGGTCGCCGGTCCCCACGCGCTCGGCGCGGGCGAACGAGCGCTCCAGCACCACGCCCTCGGGGTTGCGCGGGTCCAGCCAGTGGCCCTCGCGCACCAGCGGGCGGGCGACCGGCGGCGGGTCCGGCGACATCGCCCGCAGCTCCAGGGGCGCCTTGCCGCTGTCCTGCGCCAGGGTCGCGGCGGCGGTCCGGTAGGGCCCGGCGACCGCGGTCACGCCCTCGATGCGGCCGAGCGCGCGGACGTCGGTCTCGGCGAGGGTGTGGACCCACACGTGCGCGCCGCGGGAGCGGGCGAAGATCTGCCGCCACGGGTCGGTCGCGCCCTCCAGCAGCGTGACCGAGAGCACCAGGGCGGTGACCACCCCGGCCACGACCAGCAGCTCCAGCAGCGCCTGGCCGCGGCGGGCCCGCAGGTCGGCGCGCACCCAGCGGACGGTGGCGCGCACGCTCCTCAGCCGTTCAGCTCGATGACGTCGGCCAGCGCGGTGGCGGGCGCCCGGGGCACGACCTCGACCGCCGCGTCGTCGGCGACCACCCCGTCGAACAGGTTGACCACCCGGTCGGCCAGGCTGGCGACGCGGGCGTCGTGGGTGACCAGCAGGATCGTCTGGCCGTCGCCGTGGAGGCGCTCGAGCAGGCGCAGCACGTCGCGGGCGCTGCGGCTGTCCAGGCTCCCGGTGGGCTCGTCGGTGAGCAGCACGCTCGGCCGGTTGACGACCGCCCGGGCCAGGGCGACCCGCTGCTGCTCGCCGCCCGACAGCTGGGAGGGCGAGGCGCCGGCCTTGGCGACCAGCCCCAGCTCGGCGAGCAGCGCCTCCCGCCGGGCGCGCGCCTGGCGCGGGGAGGCGCCCGAGAGCAGCGCGGGCAGCTCGACGTTGTCGGCGACGGTCATGTTGGAGACGAGGTTGAAGAACTGGAACACGAACCCGATGTGGCGCCGGCGCAGGACCGCCCAGCGGGCCTCGCCCAGGCCGTCGACGCGCTGGCCGTCCAGCCAGATCTCGCCGCCGCTCGGCCGCTCGAGGCCGGCGAGCAGGTGCAGCAGGGTCGACTTGCCCGCCCCGGACGGGCCGGTGACCGCGACGAACTCGCCGCGGGCGACGCACAGGTCGACCCCCCGCAGGGCGCGGACCGCCGACCCGTCGGCGTGGTGGACCTTCGCCAGGTCCCTGGTCCACAGCATGGCGGTCCGGGCGGAGAGGCGGGGCGGGGACGACCCGAACGGGCCGGTCGAGGTCACCCAAGTTCCTCCTGGCAGCGCTCGAGCCAGTCAAGGTCTGCCTGCAGGTGCAGCATAGCGCCCTCGATCAGCAACAGCCCGACCTGATTGCTCCGATCGGTCGTCGCCGCGAGCTGGGTGAGGCCGCGCATGGCGTTGAGGTGGTGCCGACGCTGCTGGTTGATCAGGGCCAGACGGTCGGCCAGGCCGGTCATCGGGGCGAGCACGAGCTTGACGAAGAACTCGTCGCGGACCCGCGGGCCGTCGGTCGGCTCCTCGACCCAGCGGGCCAGCGCCTGGCGGCCGGCCCGGGTCAGCTCGTAGACGCGCTTGTTGGGGCGGCGCTCCTGCGCGACGTCCTGGCCGCGGACCAGCCCGTCGCGCTCCAGCCGGTTGAGCGTGACGTAGATCTGGCCGATGTTCGGCGGCGGGTACGCGCTGCCGAACGTCTGCTCCAGCGCGAGCTTCAGCTCGTACCCGTGCGCGGGCTCCTTGGCCAGCAGGGCCAGCAGCGGCTGACGCACACCACACCTCCCTTCCTGTCCCTACTTGTCGTGCATGTGACCAAGCCGTGTCAAGGCCGTTACCTCCGCAGGCGCCCACAGAATGCCCGGTT
>DATFRI010000066.1:0-50026 GCA_035263405.1 Actinomycetes bacterium
CGCGGGAGGACACGATGGCTGAGGACCCCGACCACCAGCTGCAGCAACCGCGCCGCCAGCGGCCCAGGCGACTCCTCGAGGCCTTCTCCTCGCCCGACAGCTACGGCCTGGTGCTCCTACTCATCCTGATCACCTATGCGCTGTCGGCGACGGCCACGGCGGCATGGGCCGAGTCGCTGGTCCTGTTCGTGCAGCTCGCCACCATCTGGGTGACGCTGCAGGCAGCCCAGGCACACCGCCGCCTCCGGGAGGTCACGAGCGCGGTCCTGGTCGTCTCGGCCGCCGCCGCGATCCTGAACCTCTTCCTTCCTCGCGAGCCAGCCGGCGACGGCGGCATGGCCGTGGTCAGCGGCCTGCTGTATGTGGCCGCACCGGGCGTCATCGTCCGCCATCTGGTGTGGCGGCGGATGGTAGACACCCAGACCGTGCTGGGGGCGATCGCCGCCTACCTGATGGTCGGGATGTCGTTCGCGTTCTCCTACCGAGCCCTGGGCGCGCTGCAGGCCGGCCCGTTCTTCGGGTCCCAAGGGGAGGGCAGCTTCTCCCAGGACCTGTTCTTCTCGTTCACCACCCTGACCACGACCGGGTACGGCAACCTGGTCCCGGCCACCAACCCGGGCCAGACCTTCGCCGTCGGGGAGATGCTGATCGGCCAGCTGTTTCTGGTGACCGCGGTGGCCAAGGTGGTCAGTGGCTGGCGGCTCGGCCAAGGCTCTGGGCGTCCACCCACCGAACCCAACAGCAACTGAGCCGAGCCCATCCGGCGCCGGAATCACCCGGTGCAGGCGATGCCCGCCGGCCCGGTCAGGCTGATCATCGGGTCGCGTCGATGCCGCCGGCCTCGTGCGCGTCCCGCAGTGCCAACGCGCGGGGCAGGCCCTTGCCCAGGCCACGACGCGAACGCCACCGCGCGCCCTCCCAGCTGCGCACCCGCGGCACCCAGCGCGTCGGAGGTCTCCTCCGGATGGCGCGGCTGCACCCGACGCCCACGCACCACACAGCGGCCGATCGGGACCCCGAACCGCGTGATCACCCCGGCCGGCGCTGCCAGCTCCTCGACGTGCTGCGTCGCGACCCGCTCGACGACCAGCTCACCGTCGCATCCCGGGCGCCCCGCTGGCAGCGCCACCGGCACGACCCGGTCGATGCGTCCTGGCGGCTGCCGATGGCCGCGAGCACCGTCGGCCGCACCCGCCCGGCGCCCCGCCCGCTTCGGGTTGGGCTTGGGATTGCCCTTGGAGAACGGCGCAGCGGGCCGGGAACAGCGGTTCACACGCGGGGAACCCCGGTTGGGCGTCAGTCCTCCACGGCGTGCCGGAGCAGCTCGGGGAAGAGGAAGCGCATGCGCCGCAGGAAGGAGGCCCGGACCTCGTCGAGGTCGTCGGGGGCGACGCCCCGGGTGAACCGGTCAGGGTCCGTGGCCGCGGCGCGGAGCAGGTTCTTGCCCTCTGCCAGGCCCTGTACCCACCAGCCTTTGGACTTGTCCAGGGCGGCGTTGATGGTATGGAGGTCTTCGGGTCGCGCCTGTTCCCAGCCCTGGATGCCGTTCTTGATGATGTCGATCACGATGTCGGCGAGGCCGCCGAAGTCGTCCGCCCGCAGCAGCTTGGCGTCGCTGTCCGCGGCCCAGGCGTTGTACGCCTGCACGCCGGTAATCCTGTTCCCCCATATCTGGGTCGTCTTGAACGCGAACTTGTTGCCGAGCTGGACGTTGTCGATCAGCATGATCGTCTTGTTGATCGTGTTGATCTTGAAGTTGCCGGGGTTGTACCGGAGCAGCCGGTCGGGGTTTCCCATGAAGATGTCCACCGCCGTGAGGCGGCCCATGGAGACGACGAAGTCCCGGTCCTTGAAGAGCCGGGCGGGCGAGTCCTTCCGCAGCCGCCGCTTGCCAATCCTGCCCGTCTTGGGCTCGGAGTGCTTCGTCTCCTTGGTCAGGAGGTCCTCGAACTCCGTTCCCGGAGCGAACTCGAACACCACCGTCCCAGGCTGATCGGCGTGGTCGATGATCTGCAACGCCCTGACCGCCGGCTGGTTGCGCTGCCATCCCACCAGTCCGGCAACGACGCGCTGCCCGATCGCCTTGATCTGCCTGCCCTCCGCCTGGTCGACGATCCGCGCGCCCGGGGCGCCGAGCGTCCAGACCCCCCCGGCGCCGAAGCTATGCATGTTGGCCGCGAGCACGACCTCGGCCGGCGCGTCCTCCCCGGTCTTCAAGACCACGGGGTCGTAGCTGGCGGGCGGCGCGTCGGGCTCGTCGGTCACGAAGGCGACGCCAACCCCGCCCTTCCCGCTGCCCCAGGCCCGCCGTGCCTGGTCCCAGTCCGTGTGGTCCCACGCCAGCTTGCGCTGGATGCGGCCGTCGTCACCCCCGGACGTAGCGTCACGCGGCAGCGGCTGGACCGCTGGGGCGTTCCCGGCCGGCGAGGCTCCGTCGCGTCGCGGCGGCGCCCCGCCCTGCTGGACCACGTGGGTCAGCTCGTGCGCGAGCAACCGCTGACCCGCCGGGCTGCCGGGCGTGTACCGGCCGGCGCCGAAGTAGACGTCCGAGTCGTGGGTGAACGCCTGGGCGCCCAGGCTGCGGCTCAACCGCACCGCCGGAGCTCCGGTGTGGATCCGTACCGCGCTGAGGTCCACACCCAAGGCGCTCTCGAACTGCTCCCGCAGCGGCGCCGGCAGCGACCCGGCCGGCCCGCCGGCGCCCTCGGAGCGCTGCGGGCCTGGGTCGGTGGGCCGGCGCGTCACGCGCTCGGCCACGCGGTCCGCCTCGCGCTCGTGCTCGTCGTGGGCCGGGCCCACGACGAGCTTGGCCTGGACCGCCGAGCGCTTGGAGGCGCCTATCACACGTTGCGCGTAGCGGTTGCCGTGGGAGCGCTGCAGCTGCAGCAGGGCGGCGCCGGGTCCGGCGAGCTGGTCCCGGGCGGAGACAGGGGTGACCCGCGCCGCGGGCACGCCCCCGGGGACGCCCACGCGGGACGCCGAGGAAGGCTTGGCCGTGGTCGCTGGGATGGTTGTGAACCGGCGGACCGCCATGATCCCGCTCCTCGTCCCGGTCTCTGTCCGGACGACCCCGAATCCTCGACAGCAACGTCCTTAACGTCGCATTCGTACCCGGATCACCAGCCCGCGTCAACCACTGGCCCCTGGAAGCTTGCGGTCGCGCACAGCCAGGGCGCATTCACGCTGTGGCGCGCCAGCCGCCAGCATCCCTGGCGGCTGGACCTGCGCGGCCTTCGCCATACCTGCTCCCCGGCGAGGTCGCCGTGCTGCAGACCCGCGCCGAGCGCGAACGCGAACCCGCACAGCGTCAGCTAAAGCGCGCCCGCCGACGCAGCCCAGGCTGCTACGCGCGGTCGACGACGTCCGCGCACTCGTGCTGCCGCGCCCGTCGCCCAGGCCGACAGATATCAACGGTCACGGGTTTCTCCCCGGTGGCGGGTCGCGGTGTGCAGCGCGGTGAGCAAGTCCGCCATGCCGATCGGGTCCGCGTCGCCGGTCTCCAGCGCCCGGGTGAGAGCGGTCTCCGCGGCGGCCTCGCAAACCAGGGCGAGGTCGGCGCCGGAGAACCCCTCGCTGGCCGCCGCCAGCCGCTCAACGTCGACGTCGTCCGCCGTGGGGCGGTCGCGCAGGTGGTAGGCGAGGATCGCGCGGCGCGCGGCGAGGGTCCCGGACGCACCGGGACGTCCACGTCCGGCACTCTACCTGCCGCCCCTGACCGCACCAGCCGGCCGCTGCCGACGGCCCTGGCACGCGGATGGCATCGCCACCACCCACCTGCGCGTGCGAGCGCGGTCAGCGCTCGCGGCGCAGCAGCTCCGGCAGGTCGGCGACGCTGTCGACGACGGCGTCCGGCGTCACCGTCGCGCCCGGCTGCGGGCGCGCGCCCTTGCCGGTGCGCACCAGCACCGCCGCCGCGCCGGCCGCCTTGGCGCCGGCGACGTCGCTCTCCAGATCGTCGCCGACCACCAGCGCCGACGCCGGCGCGCGCCCGAGCACGGCCAGCGCCAGCCCGAAGAACTCCGGCGACGGCTTGCCGAGCACGCGCGCCCGGACACCGGCGGCGTACTCCAGCAGGCGCACCCAGCCGCCAGTGTCCAGGTGCTCGCCGTCGTCGCGGCGCGCGACGCGGCCGACCTGCGTGGCGACCAGCTCCGCGCCGTCACACAGCGCACGGAACGCCCGGTCCAGCTCGTCGTAGGTGGCCCCGTAGCTGGGATCGGCGACCAGCACGTGCGTCACCGGCTCGTCCGGCCCGGCCAGCCAGCGGCGCCAGACCGCACGGACCGACGGGGACGCGACCGCCAGCGCCCGCGCGCCCGGAGTCGAGGCGAGCAGCTGCGCGGCGACCGCGACCGGTGTGACCAGCTCCTCCGGTGCCGCCTCGATCCCGAGCTCCGCCAGCCGCGCCGCCAGCGCCGGCGGCGGGACGCTGTCGGTGTTGGTGGTGAAGCGCAACGCGAGCCCGTCGCCGCGCAGCGCACGCACCGCGCCGGCCGCGCCCGGGACCGCCCGGCTGCCCTCGTACAGCGTGCCGTCGAGATCCAGCAGCATGGTGTCCACACCGCGAAACGTGGCCACGCCCCCTCCTTCGACCGGGGGGACCCGCAGCCGCGCAGGTCCCCGGACCCCTCCGCCGCGGGCGTCAGGCTACCGCGCGCCAGGGCGTGCCCAGGCGGGAGTCGAACCCGCTCCGGGCCGCTTTCGAGGCGGCTACTCGACCGTCGAGCGTCTGGGGCGGGACGGGCGAACGGAGTCACCACTCGCCCATCTTCCGACATCACCATCAGGCCGCGTCCGATGTCGTGGCCGGATGCGTCACCCGCTTGGATCTGGGCGGTCATCGTGGCCTGCCGGGGACAGGGGGCGGGTGGCTTGGACGGTCTTCTACATCCTCGACGACCGGCAGGTCGCGGAGAACGTGGTCCAGGAGGCGTTCGTCCGCCTACACCTGCAGTGGCGCAAGGTGCGCGCCTACGACCGGCCGGGCGCGTGGGTCCGCCGGGGTCGCGATCCGGCTGGCCGTGCGGTCGGTCCGCACGCGGCTTCAGCGCCGGGCCGGCGGAGCCGAGCCGTGCCCAGGTGTGGTGGCCGCGGGCTCGGCGGCGCCGCGTACACGTCCGCGCGGCGTCGACGCGCTTCCCGGCGAGCTGTTCGGGCGCCATGGAGCGGACGCTGCCGAGCAGCGTGCTGGGATCGGTGAGGTCGCCGGCCTCCTCGGCGACGCGCGCGATCCCGAAGTCGGTCAACTCGACCAGGCCGTCCGGCGCCAGCAGCAGGTTCCCGCACCAAACGTTTCCGCATTATCACGAATGGCGCAAAAGGCCGAACCGCGCATCGAAGTGCGTATAGTCAGGGGGCGCGACTGCCGGTGCCGATGCACGATAGGACGGCCGCTGCGGGATTCCATCACTAGCGGGAGAGGAAGATGTGTCGCTGGCTCGCGTATTCCGGCTCTCCGGTGCTGATCGAGGACCTGCTGCTCAAGCCGCAGCACTCACTGATCGATCAGAGTCTCCACGCGCAGCTTGGCGCGGAGACGACCAACGGCGACGGGTTCGGGATCGGCTGGTACGGCGTCGGCGAGACGCCGGGGATCTTCCACAGCGTCGAGCCGGCCTGGAACGACCGAAACCTTCGCGACCTGTCCGCGCACATCCGGTCGCCGCTCGTGTTCGCGCACATCCGCGCCTCGTCAGGCTCACCGGTACAGCAGACGAACTGCCACCCCTTCCGCCACGGCCGCTGGCTGTGGATGCACAACGGCGT
Organism: Actinomycetes bacterium; assembly: GCA_035263405.1. Taxonomy (GTDB): domain Bacteria; phylum Actinomycetota; class CALGFH01; order CALGFH01; family CALGFH01; genus DATFRI01. The sequence continues at coordinate 5,767 of DATFRI010000066.1, forward strand.
GATCCACGACTTCCACGAGGTCAAGCGCGACCTCGTGCTCGCCGTCGACCCGTCGCTGTACCCCCAGATCGAGGGCTCGACCGACTCCGAGACGTTCTTCTTCCTGGCGCTCACCCTCGGGCTTGAGGGCGACCCGCCAGCCGCCGTCGAACGAGCGGTCGGGCTCATCGAGCAGGTCGGGAGGCGGCACGGCGTCGAGCATCCGATCCAGATGACGGTGGCCACCACCGACGGGGAGTGGGTCTGGGCGTTCCGCTACTCCAGCGAAGGGCGGTCACGCTCGCTCTTCTACTCCACCGACGTGAGCACCCTGCGCGCCCAGCACCCGGATAACCCGGTACTGCATCAGCTCTCGGCTGAGACCAGGATCGTCGTGTCGGAGCCGCTCGGCGACCTTGCCGGTGCCTGGAATGAGGTCCCGGAGTCGAGCTGCGGCGTCATCCAGCAAGGCCAGGGCGAGCTGCGCCCGTTCACCCCGCGACCAGCGTCATGAGGACGACCGGGCCTGCCGCGTCGTGATCTGGCCGTGAGCTCCTATCCTGAGACGCCCGAGGGGTGGACGCTGGTGGCCCGCAGGTCGGCCGGGCCGTTCACCACCCACCTCACCTTTCGCCGGCCCGACGGCGGCCGGACCGTGTGGTCGTCGCGAGCGCATCGCAAGCATGCGTCGCGGCTCTCGCGCCCATCATCGCGCCACCAGGGCATCTGGTGGGCTCCACAGCGGGTTTCGTGGTGGATCGGAGTTCTGTTCGCCGTCGGCGCCAGCTGCTTTGTGGTCGCCCCGTTCCCGGGGTTCGTTGAGCTCGTCGGGTCGGGCGTGGACGGGATCGTGTTCTTCGTCGGCTCGGTCTTCTTCACCTCGGCGGCAGCGCTGCAGTGCCTGGAGACCTTCAACGCCGACCGTGCACCAGACGGCGGCGGACGCCGGCAGCGGCTCCGCCTGCTCGCGTTCGAGCCGCGGCGGATCGACTGGTGGAGCAGCGTCGTCCAGTTCGTCGGGACGCTGCTGTTCAACCTGGACACCTTCCGTGCGCTGCAGACGGGCCTGGAGCAGCCGTCCTACGACCGGCTGGTCTGGGCACCCGATGCCGTCGGCTCGGCCTGCTTCCTCATCTCGGGCTACCTCGCCTACGTCGAGGTGTGCGGCGGTCTCGCCTGCCGGCGCCGCCCCAGCCTCGAGTGGCGGATCGCCGCTGTGAACCTGGCAGGGTGCGTCGCGTTCGGGATGGCGGCGATCGCCTCCTACGTCGTCCCCGCAACCGGCAGCGTCGTCGATCTGGCCGCCGCGAACCTTTTCACGGCGTTCGGCGCCCTCTGCTTCCTCGCCGGGGCGGTGCTGCTGCTACCCGAGTCCGCCACTGAGCTCCAGGCGGCCGACTCATGACACGCTGCGTGCGTTCCCCGGGCACGCCAGGCACCAGGCCTTGACGGACCAGCGGGGCATCCCAACAGGCCGCAGGCGCGCGACGGTCAGGCTGTGACAGCTGACCGGTCGCGTTCCAGGATGAGCGTCGACACGGTGAAGTGAGGAACCCAACCCAGCAGCGGCCACGGCAACGCTCTGCGGGCTGGGGAGGCCGGGAGGGAGGTTGAGGTGGCTGACGAACAAGAGGTGGCTGACGAGGGGGGGCGGCAGGGCAGCGAAGCGGCCAGGGCCCTGGTGGAGCGCCTGCACGATCCGGCCCGGGTCCTTGCCCTGTCCGACGGCGTGTTCGCGATCATCATCACCCTGCTGGTGCTGGAGATCCACGTCCCCGAGCTCACCCAGGGCCATTCGCTGAACGAGGCGCTGGGGGAGGTCCGGCCCTCGCTCACTGCCTTTGTGATCAGCTTCATCCTGGCCGGCATGTACTGGGTCGGCCATCGCGACCTCTTCGCGCTGATCCGCCGCACCGACCGTGGTCTGGTCTGGTTGAACATCCTCTACCTGCTGCCGCTGTGCCTGCTGCCGTTCGGCGCGGGGCTGCTGGGCCGCTACGACCAGGAGCCGGTGGCGCTGCGGATCTACGGCCTGGTCCTGGTCGCGATCGCGACCATGCGGGTGGTCATCTGGCTGTATGCCACCAACCGTCCCCACCTGCTGTGGCAGCAGCTTGATACCCGCCAGCGCCGCGCCGGGTTGGCCCTCAACCTGTACCCGGGGTTGGTCTACCTGCTCGCCTTCCTGGTCGCCACGGTCGTCCCGGGTGTGAGCCTGCTCATCTACGGAGCCATGCCGGTGCTGTACTTCCTCAGCATCACGCTCCTGCGCGGCAGCCGAACCCGGAACCAGGAGTACGCAGACTTCACCTAGCGCGTGCAGATGGGCGGGTTCAGCGGCGACGGTGGGGTCGGTGGTCCCAGCGGTCATGGGGTGGAGGGTTGGCGCACCCGGCGAGCCGCTGGCCGGTGTGCTGTGGATGCAGAGCATCGTCCAGCCGGCCGCGCTGCTCCTCCCCGGTGTGGTCGGGGTGTTCGCGGCGGCGCCGTTGCTGCCGCGGGAGTTCGAGCAGCGGACTCATGCGCTCGCGTGGACCCAGTCGATCACGCGGCGTCGTTGGCTGGTCGCCAAGCTGGTGCTGCTCGGCGCGGCTGTCGCGGCGGGCGGACGGCCGCAGCAGCCTTGACAAGGCAGGGACCAGCCGTGAATGTCGGAACGGGCGGACAGAGGGCCCCGGTTGGGAGGTTCATGGACGTCCCCGCGGACCGGTCGACACGGACCAGCGCCCCACAGGTCCACCCGACCCTGCGGGAGGCCGCGTGGTCGCCGCGGCTGCGCCGGCCCACCGGGGCGCCACCGCCGCTGCCGTACCGCCTGCAGACCAGCGGCGTGGGCTGGCTGGTCGCCGCCGCGGTCCTGGTCGGCCTGTCGGTGGCCGTGTTCGCCCGCGGCATGCAGGGACCCGCCGTCGCGGTCACGGTCGTCGACGACGCGGTGGTGCGCTGGCTGTCCGGGCTGGACGCGCCGGGGCTCGAGGGGCTCCTGCAGGGCCTGGCGCGCATCGCCTCCTGGTGGGTGCTCATGGCGACGTGGCTGGGCGTGCTGCTGGCGTTGCTGGTCCTGCGCCGCTGGCGGCATCTGATCGTGTGGCTGGTCGCCTGGCAGCTGGGAGGCATCGTCACCGGTCTGGTCGTGGCGAGCACCGCGCAGCGGCCGCGCCCCTTCGGCGTGGACTTCCGCACGAGCTGGGGCGGCTGGGCGCTGCCGTCGCTGCCGATCACCGTCCTGACGGCGGTGCTCATGGCGGTGCTGTACACGCTGGTGCCGGAGGGTCGCTGGCGCAACACCGGCAAGTGGGTCGCGACCGGGCTGGTGACGCTGGCCGGCGTCGCCCGCGTCTCGCTCGGCGTCGACGCCCCGACCGACGTGCTCGTCGGGGCGGGCATCGGGGTCTCGATCCCGCTGCTCATGTTCCGCCGGTTCACCCCGGGCGAGGTGTTCCCGGTCGCCTACCGGCGCGGCCGCAGCGCCCACCTGGACGTCACCGGCCCGCGCGGGGCGGCGATCCGGCGGGCCCTGGAGGACCAGCTCGGGCTGACCGTCAAGGAGGTCAAGCCGTTCGGGCTGGCCGGCTCGGCCGGCTCCACGCCGCTGCGGATCACCGTCGAGGGCGACCCGCCCAGGAAGCTGTTCGCCAAGCTGTACGCGCAGAGCCACCTGCGCGCCGACCGCTGGTACAAGCTCGGCCGGGAGCTGCTGTACGGCCGGCTGGAGGACGAGAAGCCGTTCAACACCGTGCGGCGGCTGGTCCAGCAGGAGGACTACGCGCTGTCGCTGATGCAGCGCGGCGGCCTGCCCAGCCCGACCCCGTTCGGGTTCGTGGAGCTGACCCCCGAGCGGGAGTACATGCTGGTCACCGAGTTCTTCGAGGGCGCGGTGGAGCTCGGTGAGGCCGAGGTCGACGACCAGATCATCGACGACGGCCTGCGGATCATCCGCCGGCTGTGGGACGCCGGCCTCGCCCACCGCGACGTCAAGCCGGCCAACCTGCTGGTCCGCGACGGCCGGGTGCTGCTGATCGACGTGGCGTTCGTCGAGGCCCGCCCCAGCCCCTGGCGCCAGGCGGTCGACCTCGCGAACATGATGCTCTGCCTGGCGCTGCGCTCCGACACGGAGCGGGTCTACCAGCGGGCCCTGCGCCAGTTCAGCGTCGAGGAGATCAGCGAGGGGTTCGCCGCCGCCCGTGGGCTGGCGCTCCCCTCCCAGCTGCGCCGGATGCTGCGCGCCCAGGGACGCGACCTGCACGACGAGTTCGTCAGGCTCCTGCCCACCCCGCCCCGGCCGATCACGATCCAGCGCTGGAGTCTGCGGCGGGTGGGGATCTGGGCGGCGATCGTGACCCTGCTGGTCCTCGCCGTGGCGAACCCGACCGTCGTCTTCGACAACCAGATCGCGGTCAGGACGCCGCTGGACATCAAGCAGCTGGACTGCACCGACCTCGAGCCGCTGTGGCTGCTCGCCCAGTCGGTGCCGTCAGCGTCGATGGTGCCGTGCGTGCGGACCCCCACGCTCGGCTGGAAGGTCGCCAGCGTGGCCGCCAACGACGGCCGGTCGGTGATCGTCCTCGACCACGAGCTGGCCGGCAAGGCGGCGGTCGTGGCGCGCCTGACCGCCGCCTGCGACCCGGCCGGCGCGCAGGAGCTGCCGATCCGGTCGCCGGGGACGCAGCGCTACGAGCAGGTCGTGCGGACCGCCGACGAGTTCACGGCGACCTTCTACGACCGGTTCCCCGGCGGCTGCGTGACCTACCGGCTGCACTCGACGACCGACACCCAGGGCAGGTTCGCCCAGGAGGTGCCGGCGGTGCTCGGCTACACCAGCCGCGTGGCGCTGGCCGAGGCGCTCGACCGGCGCTCGGACGGGAGGCTCCAGCTCGACCCCCGGGGGGCGCGATGAGCAAGCCGGCCGCCTGCGCCGGGCGGGCGGCGGGTGCCTTCCCGGCGACCAGGCCATGGGTCCGCCCCGGACCGGTGCCAGCGGGCTCAGCCGTGACGGACGCGCTCAGCCTCGCCGTCACCAGGAGATCTCCGCCGCCGGGGCCCGTCCAGGCTCAGGCGACGGAGCGGGGTCGACATGGCCGACCTGCGGGTCGGCTCCGCTGGACTGGTCCGACCGTCCTGCTCCGGCGCCGTCCCTTCAGGGACGCCGCCAAGCTCCGGTCCTCCGGGCTCGTGATCGGCGGGGCTTGCGGAGCCTGGCGGCACCGCGGCGTCCGCGGGTCCGCCGGCACGCGGCGGCTGGCCCGCGGGCAGCGCCACCACCAGAGGTTCGCCGTGCTCGTCGGTCACGGTCGCATCCATGCCGAGCTGCCAGCGGACGTTCCGGATGCCACGACGGCCGGCGCATCAGGGGTGGGGGTACGGCGGTCGCCGGCATTGACGGCTGGCGCCCGGGGGGGTGCGTTGCGCTGCCATCCACGTCGACTCCTCACCGAGGCGTCCGGGCCGGCGCCGGAAGGCGCTGTCAGCCTCTGCCGAGACCGGTCGTCTGGCCGACCTCGATCAGGTGGCCGTCGGGGTCGCGGATGTAGCAGCGGATCTCCCTGCCGTGGTCCTTGGGCGGGGTGAGGAACTCGGCGCCCCTCGCCCTCCATTCCTCGTACACGCTGTGGATGTCGGCCACGCGGATGTTCAGGAAGGCGCTGGTCCGGTTGGGATCGCGGGGCGGCTCGAGCGTGACCTCCGGCTTGTCGTCGGTCGGCCCGCCGCCGACGTTGATGATCACCCAGCCGTTCGCGAGCTTGACGATCGTCGGTTCCCCGTCCATCACCACCGTGCCGCCGAGCACGCCCGCATAGAAGTCGCGCGAGCGCGCCACGTCCTCGGCCACGATGAAGTGGGTGAGCACGAACCCCTCGCTCGGGGCCGGAAAGTCATCGCCTGTCATCGGTCCTCCTCTCCCGCCTCCCGGCATCGGCCATCCTCTCAGACCGCGTCCGCGCGAGCCGCTCGGGCTCGGGCCGAAGGGACCAGGGCGCGGGGCTGGCGGCGCTCCGCTCCGGCCGGGTGCACGAAGGTACCGCCTGATCGAGCAGGAAATGCACCCCTTGTGTGCGGTACTGCGACGAGTGGATGGTTTGTCCGCTTGGTGCCTGTCATGGTGCGTACTGCGTGTACGCGATGCGGTCGGGCGCTGCGGGTGGGGCCGGCGGACCGGCATCGCTGTCGGGCGGCCTTCGAGGCTGCGCAATCCGCTCAGGTGAGGAGGACTCATGAGGCGGATATCCGTCGTGCTCGCCATCGGTGCCACGCTGGCCGGACTCCTGGTCGGCGCGCCCGCCGCGGCAGCGGCCCAGGCGCCGGCGCCACAACCGGAGCCGGGACCCACGGTCTACGTCGGGCAGCTCACGGCCCGCCAGCTCGCGGCCCTGGGCGGCGCCGGCCTGGACCGGGAGGAGATCACCACACGCCGCGGCGCCGCGGCGGGCAAGGTCGCCGTCGAGGTCGTGCTGACGCGCGCGCAGGCGGCCAAGCTCAACAGCCAGGGGTTCGGCCTCACCGAGAAGCGGGTCGACGGGGCGGCGGTGTCCCGGCGCCTCCAGCAGGAGGCGGCCGCCGGCTACACCGTGTTCCGCTCCTACAGCGAGCCGGGCGGCCTCAAGGACGAGATCGTCGCGCTCTCGAAGCGGTATCCCCAGCTCACCAAGCTGGTCAGGATCGGCAGGTCCGTGCGTGGCCAGGACATCCTCGCGATCAAGGTCACCAAGGACGCCGGGAACGTGCCGGACGGCAGGCGCCCGTCGGTGCTGTACTCCTCGACGCAGCACGCCAGGGAGTGGATCACGCCGGAGATGAACCGCCGGCTGCTGCACTGGTTCCTCGAGCGGTACCAGGCCGACCCGGCGGTCAAGCGGACTGTCGACACCACCGAGCTGTGGTTCGTCCCGGTCGCCAACCCCGACGGTTACGACTACACCTTCAGCGAGGGCAACCGGCTGTGGCGCAAGAACCTGCGCGACAACAACGGTGACGGCGTCATCACCGGCCTGGACGGCGTCGACCCCAACCGCAACTTCCCGACCCGCTGGGGCTACGACAACGAGGGCTCCTCGCCGTCGTGGGGCAGCCAGACCTACCGCGGCGCCGAGCCCGGCTCCGAGCCGGAGACCAGGGCGCTCGACGGCCTGATGCGCCGGGTCGGCTTCGAGTTCCAGATCAACTACCACTCCGCGGCGGAGCTGCTGCTGTACGGGGTCGGCTGGCAGGTCGCGACGCCAACCCCGGACGACCTGCTGTACGAGACGATGGCCGGTGACGACGCCCACCCCGCCGTCCCCGGGTACGACCCCGACATCAGCGCCGAGCTCTACACGACCAACGGCGAGACCACCGAGCACGCGCACACCGTGTACGGCACGCTGGCGTTCACGCCGGAGATGTCCACCTGCGAGACGGCGAGTGCGGCGGACCCGGACGACGAGTTCGACCCGGCCGACTGCGAGAGCGTCTTCAACTTCCCCGACTCCGAGCCGCTGGTGCAGGCGGAGTTCGAGAAGAACATCCCGTTCGCGCTGGCCGTGGCGCGGTCCGCTGCGGACCCGGACGACCCGGTGTCGGTGGTCGGCCGCACGGCGCCCGACTTCCAGGTGGACGACTTTGCGGTCTCCTACGGCGACCCGCAGACGGTCGCGGTGACGGCTCGCCGGGACCTGCACAACCTCGCCCTGCACTACTCGATCGACGGCGGGCCCGCGCGGCACGCCGACGTGCGCGAGTGGGGTGGCGGCGAGCGCTACGGCAAGGAGGGCAAGGTCTTCTACGCCGAGTTCCGCGGCGTCGTCCGCGGCGCCAGGCCGGGCGACGAGGTCAAGGTGTGGTTCACCGGCAACCGCCCGGGCGGCGGCAGGCGGACCAGCGACCCGTTCACCTACACGCTGGCCGAGGACGCGGGCAGGAAGGTGCTCGTCGTCGCGAACGAGGACTACGAGGGCGTCAACCCCGACTACCCGCCGGACGTGACGGCGCCCAAGTACGCGCGGACCTATGTCGACGCGCTCGCTGCGCAGGGCATCCAGGCCTCGGTGTGGGACATGTCCAGCCAGGGCGTGCCGCACCCGCTGGGCGTGCTCGACCACTTCGACGGCGTCGTCTGGTACCTCGGCGACAACCGCCTCACGCAGGACCCGGAGGACGAGGTCACCGAGACGCCGCTGGGCGACCTGCCCGACGCCGCGGTGGCGGAGCGGCAGCAGTACCTGACCGTCGCCGTCCGCGACTACCTCAACGAGGGCGGCAAGCTCGTGCACACCGGTGAGACGGCGGCCTACCACGGCATCCTCGGGTCGGCGATCGGCGGCATCTACTACGGCCTGGACGGGGCGCCGGAGGCCGACTGCGTCGTCACCGTCGACTTCTTCAGCGACTGCCTGCTGCTCGCCGACGACTTCGCGCAGTACTGGCTCGGGGCGAACAGCCGCTCGACGGTGGACTCACCGGCCGGTTTCGAGGGGCTCGGCGACCTGGCCGGGGCGTCCGGCACGTTCGGCGGGCCCGCCGTGGCGGACAACCCGCTCGACGAGCCGGGCACGTTCACGGTCACCAGCGACGTGCTGCCCCCGGACCAGTTCCCGCAGTTCGCCAGCGAGGCGGCCGGCCGCTACGAGGGCACGTCCGGCGGTCCGTTCGAGCCGGTGGAGGGCGCCTGGTACGCCGGCGGCGTCCACGTCAACGACTCCTACATGCGCCTGACCCGCACCATCGACCTCAGCGGCGTGACCGCGGCGCAGGCGCCGGCGCTCCAGGCCCAGCTCTCGTTCGACCTCGAGGGGGGCTACGACCACCTCATCGTCGAGGCGCACATGGTCGGCAGCGACGACTGGACGACCCTGCCGGAGGCCGGCGGGCTGACCCGCACCACCGTGCCGACCGACTGCGACCTGGGGTTCCTGCTCGAGGAGCACCCCTTCCTGCTGCACTACCTGACCCCGGGCAACCCGTGCACGGCGACCGGGACGTCGGGGTCCTGGAACTCGATGACCGGCAACTCCGGCGGCTGGCGGCAGGCGTCCTTCGACCTGTCGGCGTACGCGGGACGGCAGGTGGAGGTGTCGGTCAGCTCCGTGACCGACCCGGGCACCGGCGGCGTCGGGGCGTTCGTCGACGACACCAGGGTGATCGTCGCCGGGGCCGTCAGGGAGGCCGAGGGGTTCGAGACCGGCCTCGGCCCCTGGTCGGTTCCGGGTCCTCCCCCTGGCAGCCCGCCGGGTGGCGGCGACTTCAAGCGCGCGCAGGCGCTGCTGTCGCCGGCCGTCACCACGCCCGACACGGTGCTGCTCGGCTTCGGCGTCGAGCAGGTCGGCTCCGCGGCGGAGCGCGGCGCACTGCTCGGCAGGGCGGTGCGGTCGCTCCTGGGTGGGGTCCCGCCGACCTGATCGCGACCTGATCGCCGCCGGCGCGGCGCCCGCCTCGGCGGGCGCCGCGCCCACCATGGACCGATGCGCCGACCCTCGTGCTCGGCTACGGGCGCTCGGCCCGCAGGAGGATGCGCTTGAACGCATAGCGATACGGCCGCTCGTCCTCCAGTCGCGCCAGCAGCCGCTCGCGGTAGCGGCCCAGGAACACGTCGAACAGCTCGGGCGGCAGGCGACGCTGGTAGTCGGTGAGCAGGGTGCCCCTGACCCATTCGACGACCTCCTCCGGGCCGGCCAGGCGGTGCAGGTAGACCTGGAGACGGACGTGCTGGGCGGCCAGGCCGAGCCGATCGAGCAGGGTCGCATACCACTCGGGGGCTCGCACCGGCCAGTCCCGCCGCCAGCCGCCCAGTGCCGCGGCGAACGGTGCCTCGGCGGCCAACTCGGCCGCGACCCGATGGGCGGGGTGGTCGTGGTTCGCGGGCAGCTGCGCGGCGAGCTGCCCGCCGGCGGCGAGCAGCCCCGCCAGGCGGGCGAGCAGCGCGGCGTGGTCGGGCAGCCAGTGCAGGGCGGCGTTGGAGAAGACCACGTCCCAGCCGCCCTGGCCGAAGCCGGCGATGTCGCCCAACTCGAAGCGCAGCCCGTCGCCCGCGCGCGGCCTGGCCTTGGCCAGCATCGCCGGCGAGCTGTCCAGCCCGAGCGTCTCGGCGGCGCCGAGCACGCGGTGCAGCTGGGCGGTCAGCTCACCGGAGCCGCAGCCGAGGTCGACGACCCTGCCGCCCGGCACCGTCCGCACCAGGCCGAGCAGGTCCCAGAAGGGCGCGCTGCGTTCGTCGGCAAAGCGGTGGTACCGGTCGGGATCCCAGACGTCCTTCATGCCGGCGACCACCGTACCCCTCAAGGACGTTCGACCCGGATGCGGCTCTCCGGGTCGCGGTCGCGGCGACGGGCGCGTTGACGCTGCTGCGGGCAACCGGCTGGGAGTCCCGTCCGAGCCTGCCGATGCTCCTGGCCGTGACCCCGGCGGTGGGCGGCGCCGCGGTGGTCGTCGCGCTCGCCGCGCTCGCGACCCGCAGACGGGGCATGGCGCTGGCGGCGGCCGCGCTCGCCGTGGTCCACACGGCCTGGCTGGCTCCCTGCTTCACCGCCGAACCGGTCCCGGCCCAGGCCGCACCTCACAATTCATCGAGTACCACTGGCGTGAGACGAACCGCGTGTGGAATGCGCTCTCGCCGGCCGAAGGCCAGGTGCAAGCGTCGCTGCGCCCCACCGCATGGCTGCGGTCAGGACCGGTGTGGTACGGGCTCAAGGCCGGGCTGATCTCGGCGTTCAGCTGGGGCCTGGCGGCGGTGGTCACCAGCCTCCCGCCAGGCTGGGCAGCGGAGCAGGTGTGCAACTTGACCGCGTGGGTCGAGCCGGCGGCGCTGCAGCCCGACGACCACCTCGGTGAGCTGGTCTGGGGTACGTGGCCCACCCAGGCCGCGCTGGGGGCGCTGGGGCTGCTGGCGCGCAACGGTCCCTGGAACAAGGGGCTGTGGGCGCAGCGGGGGCTGCTGGCCTGGGAGGGCAACAAGGCGCTCATGCGCGGCGATCAGGCCACGGTGGCACGGGTGAACGACGACCCCGCCCGGACGCCAGCGTCCGCCGCCGCGCGACCCGTCGACCGCCCCCGCCCCGCGTCGCGCGCAGCTCGGCATGGGCCTGGTCCAAGCGCGGGTGGGATGTGTCGAGCTACCGACGCCTCGGCGTGGACGGCGCGCGGAGCCACGCGGCGAGCGTGGCAGCCAGGCGCCTGGCGCCGGCCCGGACCGCGGTCGTCGAGGAGACCAGGACCAGGGAGGTCTCCCCCAGGACGTCGAGCAGTTCGGCGTGGTTGGCGTCACTGGTCGCACCCGTCCGCCACGTGTCCACGGCGGCGTCCAGGAGGCCGCACGCCAGCCATGCCTCCGCCGTCCCGCCGATCTCCCTGACCACGCCGTCGTAGCCCAGCGCGCGCAGCCGCGCCCTGGCCAGCTCGGGGTACTGGCTGCCGATCCGCAGACCGCGGAACCGGCCGTGGCCCCCGGCCGGCGGCGGGCGGTCGACGTGCCCGAGCAGCACCAGGTACAGGGGGAACAGGCCGGTGTCCAGCAGGACCGCGGAGCGCCCTCGATCCAGGCCTGCCTCGAACAGCCCGCGGTCGCCGAGCGCCACGTCGATCGCGCCCTCCTCCAGCAGTCGCGGGAGGTCCACCGCACGCGCGTACACGACCCGCAGGTCCAGATCCAGGTCCTGGTCCCTGAACTGGGTCACCAGCTGACGCGACCGGGGTGCGGCCAGGCCGTACGCGTCGTGGAGGAACCGCTCGAAGATCCGGCGGTGCGCGGTCGCGCTCGCGACCCCCACCGACACGCACGGACGGCCCTCGGCAACGCCGGCACGTTCGGCGACTCCGGCGCTCCCGCCGGTCCCCCGGCGGCGCGCGGGGCGCGCAGCGGCCGCCCACTGCACGCGGGCGAAGGCCGCCCCGCGCAGCAGCGCGGCGAGCTGGGTGCGGATCCGGCGCCGGTCCGCGGGGGCCAGCAGCGGCCCACCCGTCCCCGCAAGGTGGACGACGCCGATGTCGTGGGTCGCGAGCCACCGCCTGACCGTCAGCAGCTGCTGGTCGCCGGGGACGGGCGCCAGGTCCAGGACGGGCCGGCCGAGCGCTCGGGCCGCCTGGCGGGTGGCCGCGCAGCCTTCGCTGTCGCGGAGGTCCCAGAGGACCGTGCCGTCGCCCACGTGGACCGTCACCCATGTGCGGTGGCGGTAGCTGGGCGAGCCGAGCTCGATCAGGTGGGCGTCGCCGAAGTCGTCGGGCCCGTGGTCCACGCCGTCGGTGACGTAGGTCCTGCGGGCGCGTGGCAGGACACCGAAGGCGGGCAGGCCGAGGTCGGCGGCCGCGCCGAGCGCCGACTGGTCGACGCCGGTCTGCCCGCCCGAGACCACCACCAGCCCAGGGGCCTGGCGGACCCGGCCGTGGGTCGCTCCTTCGTCGCGCCGAGCCGTGGTCCGGTCGGTGAGGTGGCCGAACCGGCCACCGAGATCCTCGCTCGAAGGCAGCCGCGCGCCACGGACGCCGAGGACGCTCCGAGCCAGCGCGGCGCCGGCGGCGTGCGCGCCGTCGACCGGTTCGCCGCAGAGCCGGGCGTGGAGGAAGGCGCCGGCGTAGGCGTCGCCGGCGCCGAGGTCGTCGCCGTGCTCGGGCAGGGTCGTGGCGGCGACCGGGAGCTCCCTGCGACGGCCGGCAACCGGGTCCCACACCGCCGCCGGTCCTCGACCCCGCGTCGCCACCAGCTCGACGCCGGCGAAGCGTTCCGTGGCCCGTCCGTCCGGACCGGTCAGGCCCAGGCGGTCGTGCTCGCCCGCCTGCCCGAAGACCCACCGGAGCCGGCCGGACGTGGCCAGGCGCTCGAGGTGCCCGCGGTGCGCGGCGTCGAGGCGCGCGCCGTCCCCGAGGACGACGGCGACCGCCGCGCTGCCCGCGATCAGGGCGCGCAGCCGCGCCGGGGCGGTGACGAGGTCGCGCAGGGCGACCAGCAGCAGGCCGGGCTCGGGCCAGCCGTCCAGGGAGACCGAGGCGCCGACGGTCAGCGGCCGGTCCGCGACCAGGACCGCCTGGACCGCGCGCCGCTCCCGGGCCACCACGCAGAGGGTGCGGTCGTGCCGTGGAGCCCGGTCCAGGACCCACGGCACGATCCCGACCTGCCGCAGGGCATCCAGCGGTCCGACCGCCGGCTCGCCGGCCGCGTCCCGGCGCCCGGTGACGCCGATCCACTGCAGGCGCAGGTCACGGACGAGCCCGGCCTGCGACAGCGCCATGGCGTGCAGTGTGTTGCTGACCGGACCGCCGGGGCTCATGGACAGGGCCCCGTCGGGCGCGAGCTCGTGCTGCAGGCGCGGCAGCAGGCCGGCGTCCTGGACGCGTTGCACGCCCTGGGCCGCGAGCCGGTTGCGGACCAGGACCTCGCTGGCACGCGGCTCCGGCAGCGTGACCACGCAGTCCCATACCGTCCGGTCGAGCCCCGCCACGGTCGGGGGCCCGGTCACCGGACCGGCCATGCCGACTCCACGGCCCTGACCCGCCCGCGCTCGGCCCGGACCGTCGCTAGAGCCAACGGTCCGCGACGCTCAGCGCGAGGGCCAGCGCGAACACGGCCAGCGCGAAGGCGTCCTTGACCAGGGAGCTGCGCACGATCGCCGTGCGCTTGTCGCGCACGAGGAGCAGCTCGTCCAGCAGCTTCGCCGGGTTGCGGAACTCTTCGGTGGTGCTCCAGTAGACGAACGCGATCCGCGCCAGCGGCAGGATCGACCACAGCAGGAAGGCGGCGGCGACGGCGACGCCGATCACGAGCACCGGCGGCGTGAGCCGGTCGAAGGTCGAGTACAGGAACGTCAGGGTGGCGACCCCGAGGGAGTTCACGGCCAGGATGGCGTTCGCCTTGCTGTCGAGGATGGAGAGGTTCTCGTGGAGCCACGCGTGCAGCTCCCAGGTCCCGTCGCTGCGGATCGCGGAGCGGATCGCGGCAAGGTGCTCGTCCCGCTCCGGCTGATCGCTGTGCAGGCCGGACGTGATCCTGAACAGCCGGTCCATGAACAGCCTGCGCGGCCGCGAGCGCCAGTTCGGGGACCGCTTGTCCAGCACCGGTCCGGGCGTCCCGCGGAGCAGCGGGCCGGGTCCCGGCGGCGACGGCTGGCCCGTCCCGTCGTCCGTGGTCCCGGGCGTCTCCTCGTCCTGCATCTGCCTCGCCCCCCAGAGAGTCCGGTGTCCGGCGGCCGCCGGAGCGGGCCGGCCCGCCCGGCGTGCGAGCTGGCCGCACGAACGAGATCGGCGGTCCGTCGACGCCGACCGGCTGCGGTCAGGCGCGCGCGCCGGGACGCCACCGCCCGATGTCCTTCAGCCAGTCGTCCCGACGGCGGCCGATGAAGTCGTCCAGCAGCCGCGCCGACTCGGGCTCGTCCAGCTCGACCAGGTCGACCCCGTGAGCGCGCAGGAACTCGAGCGGTTCGGTGTCCGGGTAGCTGCGGGTCTGCCCGATCACCACACGCGGGATGCCGAACAGGATCACCGCCCCCGAGCACAGGAAGCAGGGGGTCAGCGTCGTGTACAGCGTCGTGTCGGCGTAGTGGTCGAGCGTCCCGGCGGACCGTAGCGCCTGGATCTCCGCGTGCGCGGTCGGGTCCCCCTGTTGGATGCGCAGGTTGCGGCCGCGTCCCAGCAGGTCGGAGGCGCGGAACAGGGCGGCGCCGATGGGCAGCCCCCCCTCGCGCATCCCGGCGAGCGCCTCCTCCAGCGCCGCCTGGTAGTGCTCGGGCTCCATCCGCCTACCCTACCTCGCGCCGAGCCACCAGGGCCTTGAAGGGGTCGGAGATCGGCGCGACGGCCTCGGCCTCCAGCGCGGTGCGCCGGGACGGCTCCAACCGGCAGCGCCTGACGGCCTGGACCAGCAGCACCTGCGCGAAGTCCTGCCAGAAGCCGGGAAGGCTGGCTTGGATGCGCAGCTGCTGGTCGGCAAGCCAGACGGAATCGGCCAGCAGATGGGACGCGCGGAACTCGCGCTCGATCTCCAGGAAGGTCCTGACGTCGCCTGCGACGCTCGCGCTCGGCATGGGTGGCATCGGTCGCCGCCGGGCTGGCGGGGGCTCCGTGACGATCGCCCTGGCCGCCGGCAGGTCCTTGGCGTACACGTGCATGGAGATCGCGAACTGGTGATAGGTGAACGAGGACGCTCCGACCATGCAGGCGACGACCTCGGCGAGCAACGTGAACAGGAACAGGTCGTAGGGGAGGACCCGTGCGGCGTTGCTCGAACGCATCAAGGTCGTGCAGTGGAGCGCACCGTCGCGCAGGTTGTAGCCGACGGCGATATGGCAGGGGATGTCCCGTGACACGCGACCGGCGTCCTCGGGGTGGTAGATGACCGCCACCGCGCGTCGCGTTCCCGGGTCGTGCCGCAGCAGGTCGACGACTCGTGCGAGCTGGTCGAGGCCCCGCCTGGGGGACAGGAGCCGTGCCCCGTCGCACGAGCCGGGCACGACGAGCCCGTCGTCGGAGAAGTCGCGCCCTCGCAGGTCGTAGTACTCGATGTCCGCCAGCCGGTCACTGCCGGACATCATCCAGGCGAACCGGCCCACCGCCGCACACAGGTTGAAGCGGCACCGCGGGTTGAACAGCAGGCGGTCGCGCGGCTCGGCCAGCTCGAACGAGCAGTTGAGCCGTTCCCGGGTGACCTGCCCGGCGCCGACGGACAGGCCCGCGCCCGCCCGCACCTCGTCGCCGGCATCCAGCACACCGGCGACGATCTCCCGGAAAAGGTCGTCCCAGCTCACAGCAGCCTCGTCCGAGCGAGCACCGCGTCGCCTTCCTCCGGCTCGACGCCCGACGTATCGCGCTGGACATTGCGGACCGCTCTCACGATAGAGAGTCGCGCAAGCAAGGCGAGCGGCCCGCTTCCACGAGCTGCACGGCATGCCGGTCGTAGCCCGCGAGCTGGAGCGCGAGCAGGTGTCACGGGTCTGTGACGATCGGTGCACGACCGTGCAACGGGCACGGGATGGCTCCCTCGTCGGCGCTAGGCTGCGACCGCCGGCCGGGCTTGCGTCGCTCCGGCAGCCCCCTGATCGCTCCCGTAGCCCCGAGGTGAGAGCCATCGCGGTGATCCCGTCACCCGCCGACCGCACCCGTCCGGCGGCCCGTGTCAAGCAGGTCCCCGGATCGCGACCACGCTCGAGGCCATCCGTCCCGGCACGGGCCTTGGCCTCATTGCCGAGAGGCTGGCGGTGAAGGTGGCCGCAGACCAGGCAGCGGCCAGGCTGGCAGCAGGCAGCGGTGACATCCAGGGCGCACGGGACGCGATGAACTCGGCGGCGCAGACCCTCCAGAAACTCATCGGGCACGCGCGGAGCTTCGGCGGAACGGGCCTTGCGACCGAGGCTGAGGCCGAGCGGCTCACGAGAGCCATCGAGGCTGTCGAAGGAACCCTCCCTGCTGGAGCGGTACAAGCGGAACCCGGATGCGGTGCTCGACCGGACGCTGCTGTCCGGCCACGACAAGGCGGTCCTGAAATCCGGTAACGCCGATGAGATCCTCCGCGCGATCCAGGCCAAGGGCGGCGCGATCCCGCCGATCATCGTCGTGGTGACGGAGCGCTAGCCGCGGTGAGCGTCCGCGCTGGGTCGCTCGTCGTCGTGGGCACCGGCATCAAGGCGATCGCGCACGTCACCCGGGAGGCGCAACACCGCCTGGAACGCGCCGACAAAGTCCTCCACGTCCTCGCGGACCCGGTGACGATCCGGTGGGTCACCGAGCTGAACGCCAGCGCCGAGTCACTCGAGACGCTGTACGAGACCGGCCGGCCGCGCAGCGAGACCTACCGTGCGATGGTGGAGCGGACCCTCGGCTGGGTCCGTCGGGGCGCTGCCGTCTGCCTGGCGCTCTACGGCCACGCCGGGGTGTTCGCCGCGCCCGGCCACGAGGCGGTCAGGCAGGCGAGATCCGAGGGCTACCAGGCCGAGATGCTCCCCGCCGTCTCCGCCGAGGACTGCCTCTTCGCCGATCTCGGCATGGACCCGGCCACGGCGGGCTGTCAGAGCTACGAGGCGACCGACTTCCTGCTGCGCCCCAAGCGGTTCGACGTGTCGGTGCCGCTGATCCTGTGGCAGGTCGGGATCATCGGTGAGCTCGGCTACCAGGTCGAGTACGACCGTGGGGGATCCGGGTGCTGACGGACGAGCTGCGGCCACACTACGGCGACGAGCATCGTGTCTGGATCTACGAGGCGGCCCAGCTCCCGATCTGCGCGGCCCGCATGACGCCGGTCCCGCTGGGACGGCTGAGCGAGGCGGAGGTGCGCCCGAGCTCGACGCTGTGCGTCCCGCCGCTCAAGCGTGCCGCCCCGAACCCCGCCATCTACCAGCGGCTGGGCCTGCCGGCGCCGGTGGACACGGTCAGACCAGCCGCTGGCGGATGAGCAGCACCACGGTCACGAGGAAGCTGCTCAGCACAAGTGCGAGCAGCACGGCCATGGGGCCGTTCGCATACCGGTCAGCGGTCTGCTGGATGCCGCCCAGGACCAGGATCGGCACCGCCGACAGCCCGGTCGACCAGCCGTCGCGATGAGGTTGCGCTGCTCGAGGACCTTCTTGCGCTGCTCAGGAGTCATCAACCATCACCTGCGGGTGTCGGGTCGCGCTTGGTCATGCCGTCGCGCGGACGACGGCGGCCGCCCAGGCTCTGCGACCGCGGTGCGTTCGAGCGCGGCTCGGCGGTGCCGCGGCGCGTGCGGGCGCTCTACGGGCGAGCAGCACGGCGAGACGGTGGCATGTGACGGCACCCGCTTCCTTCGCGGAATGTTCATCGTGGTCCCAAGCCGAGCACAGGACTCTCACAAGTTCCCTCTGCAGGCTCGCTGCGACCATCGGAGGCGCTCGGGACCTGCCGTCGACGGCCGTCGACGGCGGCCGGTGGCCGTTCCCCTGCGGCTGCTCCCGCTCCGGGTGGTGGTCGCTGTCAGCTCGCAACAGGAGACCGGTGGTGCAGCCCCGTCGCGCAACCTCGAGTCATGGCGGTCCGGGCGCAGCGCCGACGGCCGCGGTCGCGCTGGTCAGGCTGGTCCGGCTGCTGGCCGCCGCGCTGCTGCTGGCGAGCGTGCTGCTGCTGGTCGCCCTGGTCGACCAGAGCGTCGCCGCGGCGGCCCCGCCGGCCGACCGGGGGTCCACGGCGGCGGCCGCGAGCAGGCCTGCGGCGGACGTCGCGGTCGGGGGCGCGGGGCGCCCGACCGCCGGCATGCCCCGCGCCGCGCCTGGCGGGCGCAACCCGCGTCCGCCGGCCCTCGCCGAGTACGCAGACGCGCTGGGCGAGGCGGTGGCGGTGCTGCGCCGGTCCCCGTCGGATCTGGTGCAGGGGAACCTGCCGGCCGCCCGGCGTGCCCGCGCGACGGCCACGCCAGCCGCAGGCGAGGGTCCGGGGGTGCCGCCGTCGCCGCCGGCGCCCTCTTTCCAGATGTGGTGGCCGGGGTCCCGCGATGAGCGTGAAGGCGAGCCCCTCCAGCCCGACGGCGACGGCGAGCCCGTGAACCCTGCGTGGGATCGCGCGCTCCAGCTCTTCCCGATCGGGCCGCCTGTGTACGAGGTGCCGCCGTCGCCCGTGAGCGCCGGACCTGGGCGGGTTCTTCCAGGTCCCACCGGGCACCCGAGCATCGACGAGGAGACCGGTGACCGGCTGTATCGCTGGTTCCTGTTCCCGGCGACAGGGTCGTGCGGATGCGGACCAAGGTGAGCCCGACGGGCCGGGTGACGTTCGAGGAGGGGCGTCCGGTCGGCGAGCCCGTGACCCTGCGGGACGCCACGAAGGTGTACTTCCTGTTCCGTGCGCCCGACGGGGAGGTCGCCCCCCTCTCCACACGGGTCGACCAGGAGGGGCGCGCGGGCGAACGGGCCCGCGGGTGGGCGACCGGTCAGCTCCGGCTTTCCGGCAGCCGGGGCGTCTCGCTCTGGACCCGGGTGAAGCCGCGGAGCGGTCTGGCGCTCGAGGAGACCCGGGAGCGGGACTCGGAGCTGGTCTCGGTCGAGCTCTCGCTCCTCAACGGCCTGCGGGTCCCGGTCAGGCTCCGCGTGCGTTCCACGGGCCGTGAGCTGTACGAGATCGAGGGTCCCGCGAACCGGGTGACGTTCGAGGAGGGGGCTCCGTTCGGGGAGCCGGTGGACCTGGGGGACGGCCTGAGCGAGTACAGCCGGTTCCAGTTCACGGACAGCACGATCGTCCCGCTCAGGACGCTGGTGGACCGCGAGGGCGGCGTCCTGGAGCTCGGCACGTTCATCATCACGGTCCAGGCCGATCCGACGGGTGGGCCCGCAGCGGCGGCGCCGGCACAGGGCGTGTCAGCGCCCGAGCAGGGCTCGTTGCTGATCACGGAAGAGATCCTGCTCCGAAACGACATGGTCGTTCCGGTCAAGCTCCGCATAAGTGCCAGGGCGGACCGGGTGACGTTCGAGGAGGGGGCTCCGTTCGGGGAGCCGGTGGACCTGGGGGACGGTACGAGCCTGTACAGCCAGTTCCAGCTCGGGGACAGCACGGTCGTCCCGCTCCAGACACAGGTCGACCACGAGGGCGACGTGGTGGCGGTCGGCGAGTTTCAGCCGGTGCCGCCACCGCAGCCACCCGTCCCGGCCCTCCCGCAGCCGGGCCCGCCGGTGGCGCCCGGGACAGGCCCGCCGCCGCTGGCACCCGGGGCGCCCCCGGGACGCCCGGGCGGCGACCCGCCCGCGAACCCCCCGGCCTTCGGCGACCTCCAGGACCGGCAGGTCGACCTCGCGGTACCCGAGTCGTCCGAGACGACCGGACGGGTGACAGACACCACATCGGACCAGTCACGAGGACCGGCCTCGATGGCGCAGGAGCGGGTCCTCCCCGGGCAGCCTGCCGGGCCGCCCGAAGCGGTCGTCGAGGACGCGCGGGCGGCCAGCTCGCCGGCTGCTTCCCTCGAGGTCGCCGACGTGGACATCCGGGCGGATCGGCCTGCTGCGGACGCCGACTCCTCGGCCCTCGGCGAGGCCGTGGTCAGCGACGACACGCCCGACCCGAGCTTCAGCCCGGGTCCTGATTCCTCCAGCGCGTGAGCAGGACCGCCCGGAGCGCGCCCACCTGCCCCGTGGTCGGCCAGGGGCGCGGCAGCAGGCCCCGGCGCGCGCCGGGGCCTGCTGCCGCGCCGGCGACTACCGACGTGTCGGCGTCGTCTGCGTGCCGGAGCCGGGCGCGGCCTGCGCCGCCGGCGCCGGCGAAGGACCCTGGTCGCCGGTGGCCAGAGCGTCGCCGAAGAAGTCGTCCTGCTCGGCGACGTCGGGGACGCCTGGGCTGTCCTGGGTGAAGATCTGCCCGCCCGCGGTGGTGAGCTTGGCGGCCGAGCCGTACAGCACGCTCACCGCACCGGCGTCGAACGTGCCGAACGCGTCCTCGGTCGGGGCGCCCGCGGCCAGATCCGCGAACCCGTCATGGTTGAAGTCCCCCGCCGCCAGCGACTCGCCGAACAGATCGCCAGGCTCCGCGGCGCTGCCGACCTGGGTGAAGATCTGCCCACCCGCGGCGGTGAGCTTGGCGGCCGAGCCGTACAGCACGCTCACCGCACCGGCCTCCGGGGTGCTCCCCGCGGCCTCGAACGGGGCGCCCGCGGCCAGATCCGCGAACCCGTCGTGGTTGAAGTCCCCCGTCGCCAGCGAGTCGCCGAACCCGTCGAAGGGCTCGGGCGCGCTGCCGACCTGCGTGAAGATCTGCCCGCCGGTGCGGGTCAGCCCACCAGCCGACCCGTACAGCACGCTCACCGCACCGGCGTCGGGGGTGCTCCCGGCGTCCTCGGACGGAGCGCCGACGGCCAGGTCGGCGAACCCGTCGTGGTTGAAGTCCCCCGTCGCCAGCGAGTCGCCGAACCCGTCGAAGGGCTCGGGCGCGCTGCCGACCTGGGTGAACAGCTGGCCGCCGGTGCCGGTGAGCCCGCCGGCCGTGCCGCCGTACAGCACGTTCACCGCGCCGGCGTCCAGGACACCGCCGACGTCCTCGCCGGGGACGCCGACGGCCAGATCGTCCGCGCCGTCGTTGTTGAAGTCGGCCTGCAGCGTCCTGGCCGGCGGGCCTTGGGCCGCGGTCATGCTGCGGGCGACCGCGGGCGCGGCCGACAAGGCGCCGACCACCAGGATGAGCGCGAGGGTGAGGGTGATCCGTCGCATGTCCGCCATCCTCCTTCTGCCGAGCGGCAGCAGGACCGGCGCGGCGGGGACCGCTGCTGGTGGTGCCGGAGGACCGCGGGTCGAAGGCTGCTCCGGGCAGCAGGCCAGGGCGGCGTTGCGGATCCGCGGCCGCCAGCCGCTACCTTCACACAGGTACGAATCGGGCGCTAGGGGCATATTGCGCGAACCCCTCGAGACTTTCAGACCGGGAGAAATACGGCAGATCGACGCGGGGGCCGAGCGCGATGCGCGCGAGGCCTGCGCGTCGAGGGGGTGCCGGGCCTGAGGTAGTCGCTGTGGCCCGCCAGGCCCGTCGTGAAGGCGCGTGCGCCGAACGCCGGCACCCGGAGGCGTCGGTCCGGCCGCCCGTCGGCTACCCGAACGCGAGGTCCAGGCGCGACGGGCGGCTCTGGGCGTCGAAGTACAGGCGCACGCCGGTCGCGCTCGCGTGCCCTCCGCAGAAGGCGCCGCTCCCGTCCGTGCCGATCCTGGCGGAGACGCTCAGCGAGAGCGTGTCCGCGGGGCCGACCGCGGTGGTCCCGGTCGCGCCGAAGGAGACGAAGGTCTGGAGCGCATTGGCCGGGTTCGTGGTCGCGCCCTGGATGCAGGAGGTCTCGCCCGAGGCGACCGGCACGCCGTTCCGCAACAGCTCGGCTCGCACGTCGAACCGCGTCCCCTGGTCGTCGCTGTTCCTGAGGCCGAGCCAGACGCGCAGGTCGCCGAGGCTCTCGAGCGTCCGCGCCTGCCCGGTCGCCGTCTGGGTCCAGGTGCCGACCGGCTTCCAGGGGTTGCCGCCGGCGAACCTGAGCGCCGCCGAGTCGCGGGAGGTCGCCGTGGCGCTCGTCGGCCTGTCCGGATCCAGGAGCAGGGTCGTGCCCTGCGCGTGGAGGTAGAGCAGGTCGATGATGCCGACCCTGGCGACGAAGGCGTTCCGGTCGGCCCCCGGCTGCGGGGCCGTCTCGCCCGCCACCGAGACGCGGCCCGCGCCGTCGGCGGCCACCGCCCACGCCCGGTCGCCGACCGTCACCCCGAACTGCCGGGTCCACAGCTCGTTGCCCGCGGCGTCGTAGGTGCGCAGGAAGGCGTCGACGCCGCCCGCGCTCGCCGCGCCCTCGAAGGTGCCGTCGGTCTCGCCCACGACGTGGACGCCGCCGCCGCCCGCGGCGATCCCGAACACCTCGTCCTCGACGTCGGTGCCGAACTGCCGGGTCCACAGCACGTTCCCCGCGGCGTCGTGCTTGCGCAGGTAGACCTCCCAGTCCCGGTCGGGGTCCGGGACGGTGCCGGTCACGTACACCCCGCCGTCGCCGTCGACGGCGACGCCCCCGTCGGAGTGCTGGGGCACCAGCACCGGCCCCTGCCGCTCCCAGACGACGTCGCCCGCGGCGCCGAACCTCCAGAGCACGCCGGTCGAGACCGCGGGGCGATCGGGATCGGTCTCGTCCACCACGTCGGTCCGCCCGGCCACGTAGGCCCCGCCGGCGCCGTCCGCGGCGACCCCGAACGCCAGGCGCGTGTCGGCGGACTCCACCTGCTGCGTCCAGGCGTCGTTGCCGGCCGCGTCGTACCTGCGCAGGTAGACGTCGCGGCTGCCGTCGTTGGTGTGACCCGGGAAGGCGCCGACGGTCTCGCCCGTCACGAAGACCCCGCCGGCCGCGTCGGCCGCGATCCCGTGCGCCACGTCGTCCTGCGCCGTCCCGAACTGGCGGGCCCAGAGCTCGTCGCCCGTGGCCGCGTCGTACTTGCGCACGAACACGTCGCTGCGCCCGCTGACGGGCGCGGTCGAGCCGGTCACGTACACGCCGCCGGCGCCGTCGACGGCGACCGCCTCCGCCCGGTCGGGACCGGCCGCCCCGAACTGGCGGGCCCAGACCTCGCCGCCGGCCGCGTCGTACTTCTTCACGAAGGCGTCGAAGCTCCCCGCGCTCGTCTGGCCGGCGAGCGCGCCGTTGGTCCACCCGGCCAGGTAGGTCCCGCCGGCGTCGTCGGTGGCGACCCCGAACGCCGCGTCCTCGACGGCGCTGGGGCTCAGCGTCCCGAACTGGCGGGTCCAGACCTCGTTGCCGGCCGCGTCCCACCTGCGGACGAAGCCGTCGAGGTTCCCCGCGCTGGTCTCGCCGGGGAAGGTGCCGCCGGTCTGGCCCGCGACCAGGATCCCGCCCGCGCCGACCGCGACCCCCGACGCCTCGTCCGCAGCCGCGGTCCCGAACTGGCGGGTCCAGACGGGGTCGCCCGTGGCGCTGTACTTCCACAGCATCGCGTCCGAGGGGAACGCGTTGGAGCTCGAGGCCAGCCTGCCCGCCGCGTACACCCCGCCCGCGCCGTCCACCCCGACCCCGAACGCCGCGTCCGCGTTCGACGTGCCGAACTGGCGGGTCCAGACCTCGCCGCCGGCCGCGTCGTACTTCTTCACGAAGGGGTCGAAGTTCCCCGCGCTCGTCTGGCCGGCGAGCGCGCCGGAGACCTGGCCGGCCACGTACACCCCGCCCGCGTCGTCGGCCGCGACGCTCCGCGCCTCGACGTTGTTCCCGACCCCGGAGCCGAACTGCCGGTCCCAGACCTGGCCGCCGGCGGCGTCGTACCTGCGGACGAAGCCCTGGAAGTTGATCGACCCGGCGACGTAGACGCCGCCCTGGCCGTCGACCGCGACCCCGTAGCCGGTGTCGACGACGTCCGACCCGAACTGGCGGGTCCACAGCTCGTTGCCCGCGGTGTCGTACCTGCGCAGGAACACGTCGGACCGTCCCGCGCTCGTCTGGCCCGGGAGCGTGCCGTCGGTCTGGCCCGCGACGTAGATCCCGCCGCTGCCGTCGGCGGCGACCGCCAGCGCCCCGTCCGCGCTCGACGTCCCGAACTGGCGCGCCCAGATCACGTTGCCCGCGTCGTCGTACCTGCGGACGAAGGCGTCGGCCGCGCCGCCGGGGGCGAACGTCCCCACGACGTAGACCCCACCCGCACCGTCGGTCGCGACGCCGGCCGCCTGGTCGGTGCCTCCGGTCCCGAACTGGCGGGTCCAGACCTCCCCGCCCGCGGCGTCGTACCGCTTCAGGAACGCGTCGAGGCCGCCCGCGCCCGTCTCACCCGGGAAGGCGCCCCCAGCCCGACCCGCCACGTAGACGCTCCCGTCCGCGCTCACGGCCTGGGCGGCGTCCACGACCGGTCGCAAGCCGCCGAGCTGGCGGATCCACTCGATCCCCGACGTCGGCTCCGCCTGCGCCGGCGAGCCGACGATCCCCGCCACGGCGAGGGAGAACAGCACACCGAGCGCGAGCGAACGCGATCCGGACAAGCCGAGACGGGCGAGAGACCGGCGGCCCATGGCAAGCCTCCTCGAAGGGCCCCCCGATGGAACCTGCCGATCGCGCTCGCGTCAAGTGTCGGTTTTGTACAGACACGCGTCATCTGTCGCTTCGCTCCCCCGCCGGCCCGCCACCGGCGGACGAGCGTGGACCCGCGCGTGCCCTTCGGCACGCGCGGGTCCGTGGTGAGCGGGCGACGGTCCAGCCGAGCTAGGCGTCGATCCCCTCGTACGGGGGGACCTGGACGGTGCGGGCGGCGGGGGTCCCGCCGAGGACGACCTTGCGCAGCGACACGTTGTTGCCGGTGCTGGTCTCGTAGAGCCGGTGCTCGGGGTTGGCGGCGACCTCGATGTAGTAGGTGCCGTTGGGCACGCCGGTGATGTCGAACGACTGGCCCGGCCGCATCTGGGTGTAGGTGTCGCCCCAGCCGGCGTCCAGCGCCTCGCGGATCGCGATCGAGTTGCGGGTCCCGCAGGCGGTCTCCAGGCCGGTGTCGGTGGGCTTCCACCTGGCCCCGGCGACGGTCAGGTCGATGCCGTCGGTCGGGGCGAGGCAGAACGCCTCCTTGCCGCTGCGGACCGCCTCCTTCTTGTCCTCCCTGAGCAGCCGGTACCTGGCGAAGTCGGTAAAGTGCCAGTGCTGGTGGCCGTCGCGGGTGTCGTACTCCAGCGTCCCGGTCGGGGCCCACCCGACCTGCTTGCCCTTGGCGTCGTAGAAGTACTGGTAGGCGTCCATCAGGTCCTTGCCCGGCTGGCGGAAGCCGTCCACCACCAGCGGCGACGGGCCGGCGTTCCAGACGTTGGCGCTGAAGGACAGGTACTGGCGCTGCTCGCCCGCGGCCGGCGGCTGAGCGCCGGGGGAAGCCGGCGCCTGGCCGACGGGAGCGACCGGCGGCTCCTCGTCCTCGCCGTTGCCGACGCTGATGCCATAGGCCGGCAGGGGCCGCAGGTCCGGCCGGGGCCCGGCCGGGACGTCCCGGGCGCCGCTGGGCCGGGGTGCCGGCTGCAGGGGCGCGGTTCCCGGACCGGCGAGCGGGCTGGGCGCTTCGCCCTCCCCGCCTTGCGCCAGGTGGTTGGTCCCGGTCTGCGGCTCCTGGGTCGGCGGCTCCTCGGACCCCGGCTCCTCGGGCCCCGGCTCCTCGGGCATGGTGTGGATCGTCACCTTCACCGTCGCGCTGGCCTGGTCCGAGGGGATGGCGAAGAACTGCTGGTACGGCCGGTTGATGCTGACGCGCGCGGTGTAGGTGCCGTCGGGCAGCTCGGAGTCCGGGGGAGGCTCGGGCCCCGGGTCGAAGCCGCCACCGGCAGCGGGCGCGGCCCAGCCGGCCTGGAGGCCCCAGACCGATCCGAGCGTGAACGGGTGGTCTCCGCACATCTGGGGATAGGGCGAGGTGTCGGGCGCGTCGGGGCGGGTCCGCGCGGCCTGGAACGAGTTGGGGCAGAACGTCTGGTCCTGGTCCAGCACCTTCCTGCCGGCGGTGTCGGTGAGCGTCACGTGCAGGAAGCCGGCGAGGCCGGCGAAGTCCTTCACCATTCCCGCCGGCAGCTTCCTGGCCTGCTCCTTGCCGACGCGCTGGGTGGCGACGATCGGGTCGTGGTAGGAGCGGCGGGTCACGCGGATCTCCAGCGGGGTGGCGCCCGCGACCACGTTGGCGCCGAGATCCAGCTGGGGCGGCTCGCCGGGGAACCGCTCGACGGTCACCGCCGAGGCCGCGGCGACCAGCCGCAGCTGCGGCGCCGGCGCCGCGACAGCCCTCGCGGCCGGCAGGCCGGCGACCACCGCCAACAGCAGTGACGTGGCGAGCAGCCTCGCCGGACGGACGCGATGATTCCTTACCATGAGCCACCTCGTGGTCTGGAGCGGCACTGGGACCGGAGGTGCCGACGGGGGACGGACGGGGACGGGAGGGACGGGAGGGGACGCGGACCTGGCGGTTCGGCGCTCGGCACGGCCCGGTGGGTGGGCGCGTGCGGGTACGGGGGTGGGCCTTCGCAGGCGCAGGCGCCAGTCACTAGTCCTAACGGTTACGGGGAGCGCTCCGGTTGCCTCGTGCCCGCTTCCGCAACCCAACCGTGACCGCGGCGAGACCTACCGCGCCGACGCGGCCGGCGGCGGCCCGCTGCGCCGTCGGCCGGTGACGGTGAGCATCAGCGCCCCCAGGCCCACGACCGCGAGCAGCAACGCGAGCCAGCAGCCCACCACGGGCAGCGCGGTGACGACGGCGACGGCGAGGATCCCGAGGACGGCTGCCGCCGGCCACCGGCCAGGACGTTCCGACGCCAGCGCGAGCCGACCCAGGCACAGGCCGGCAACGGCCGAGGCGGCGAAGTCGGTCACGACGAACACCAGGTAGGCGAGGGCCGCCAGGATCAGGATCCCGGTGGACAGGGTCACGCCCACCAGGCGCTCCAGCCCGAACAGCCCGAGAGAGACGGCGAGCAGGATCACGACCAGCAGCATCGCCAGGAGCAGGACGATGGCGCCGGCCATGCCGAGGGTGCCGACCCCGAGGCTCGCCAGCGGCCGGCGGCGCAGCACGGCGACCGCTCCCGTCCCCACGCCCGGCAGCAGCCACAGCAGGATCGCGGCGACGCCGAGGATGCCGATCAGGCGGAGCACGCCGCGCCGCACGCGCTCGGAGAACGAGATGCCGGTCTCCGCCCCGCCGGTGGTGACGCCCACGGCTCCTGCGACCGTGCCGCGGAAGGTGTAGTGGCCCGTCGCCCCGAGCATGTCCCCCGCCACCTGCGCGCCCATGGTCGTGTGCGCGCCCACGAACACGAGGTCGTCGCCGACCCGGGCGGACGAGGTGAAGTGCAGGTGGCCGCCGGCCACCAGGAGATCCTCGCCGGCCACCCCGGCGACCATCACCTGGCCGCCGACCAGCCGGGTGTCGCCGTCCACCCGGCCGGAGACGTCCACGGCGCCGCCGACCGCCAGCAGGTCGCCGGTCACCTCGCCGGAGATCTCGACCTGCTGTCCGACGGCCACCACGTCGCCGTCCACCCTCCCCGCGATCCGCACCACCCTGGCGACCGCGTACAGGTCGCCGCGCCAGGCGGTTCCCGCGCGCACCACCACCTGGTCACCGGGGCGCAGCCTCCTGCCGAGCTGTGACTGCTGCAGGAGCACGGCCACCCCGGCGAGCAGGAGCAGCAGGGTCAGGCCGGACAGCCAGAGGCCGCGGCGCCGCCCCCGGCCGGTCAGCGTGTCGATGGGGGCTGCCTCCGGACCTGCGTGCCGTCGTCGGGCTGGGAGCGCATGCGACTCTCCCTCTCGCCTGGAGCGTCTCGACCCGTCCGCCGGCCGCACGCCCGCTGCGCCGGGGGAACGCCGAGCTGTCCGCCGGATTCTCCCAGAATCCTCCGACCTGGGTGGTTCAAGGCTGTTCGGCCGACCTGCCGCTTTTCGTCCTGTGACCCGGGTGGTTGCGGCGGGCCGGCCGGGACGGTTTGATACGTCTAGGCAAGGCAAGCTGGCGGACAGCGCCACGGGGGCGCCGGGCCGCCCGCGATCGGGAGGGAGCATCCGTGATCCTGCTGGCCATTCTCGTGTTGGGCATGTTCGCGGGGTGGGTCGCGCATCTGCTCCTCGCCCGCAACCAGCCGATCAGTTGGGCCGAGCTGCTGGTCGTCGGCCTGGCCGGGTCGTTCGTCGGGGGGTTGCTCATCAGCCTGCTCAGCGGGGACGGGCTGGCGCTGCGGCCGAGCGGCGTCATCGGCTCGATCCTGGGCGCGGTCGTGCTGCTCGCCGCCTGGCGGGCCATCCGAGGAGGCACCCGCAGCCGGTCGAGCTGACCGGCCACCCCAGCGCCGGCCCCGACCCCGCCGTCAGGGCGAGCGGGCGGCACGGGCGCCGGGGAGCGGCGACCCATCCGTCGGGGACGCGGACGCCGAGCGACGCCTGCGGGCGCTGGAGCAGCTCAACAAGGAGATCGAGAACCTCGAAGCGGCGCTGCGGCCGGCGGTCGAGGGTTCCGACGACGCTCGCCCTCGGCAGCTCCGGGGGAAGCTCAAGGAGACCTCCAGCGGGATCGGCGAGATCCTCCGACACGGCGGCGAGCGCCTGCGGGAGCTTCCCGACCTCGAGATCCAGCGGTACGACCTGAACGAGCAGCTCGAGGACGCCATGCAGGAGTCACCGGACGAGCTCGTCCGGGAGACCTGGCGCCAGATCGAGGACCGCAACGGGATCATCCGGCGGCTGGTCCTGGATCCGGAGGGCAGGGGATCGGCCGAGGAGGCGGTCGCGTGAGCGCTGCCGCGGTGCGCTCAGACGCTGCCCTCGAACGAGACCAGCGGCTGGCCGGACCCCGTGAGCTGCACGTCGATGAGGACCTTGGAGGTGTCGTCCGAGTCCCGCAGCGCGAACCCGTAGCCGCCGCCGCCGACGCGCCCAGGCGCCAGCGAGCCCGTGGCCTTCCCCGGCGAGATGGCGGGATCGGTCACCTGGCGGGCCAGGTGGTGGTCGGACCCGATGTGCGCCTGGAGGTCGAGCACGTCGAGCCGCACCGGATCGCCGCCGCCGTTGGTGACCTGCACGTCCGCGACCAGGAGCTGCTGGCCCTTGCGCACGCCGCCGGGCCCGTCGGCCGAGGCGTTCACGACGCGCAGCCGCATGATGTTGACCGTGAGCCCGTTGGGGAACGTGAACGGCGTCCCCACCTTGGCCAGGCGCGTCGTCCCGGCCTGCTCCGGCCCGCTGGTCGCCGTGGTGCCCGCGGCGAGGGGGTTGGGCAGGTTGCGGGCCGCCACCGTGACGACGAGCCCGAGCACCGCCACGAGCCCGGCCACCAGCATCCACCTCCGCACGACCCCCGGGGCCCCGGAGTCGCGCTCCGACCGCCGCGGCCGCACCGGCGCGGGCGGCGGCGCGGCCGGTGGGCGGGTCCGCAGGCTGGTCGGCGCGGCCGGCTCGGGCGCCGACGGCTCGGACGCCTCCCACGACCCCCGCGGGAGCTGCCAGCTCAGCGGCAGCCACTGCTCGTCCGGACCGGCGCGCTCCCGGGGACCTGGACTCGGCCAGGATCCCAGGCTGGGCGGCCACAGCGAGGACGGATCGGGCTCGTCGATCGGGGCAGGCGAGGTCGCCGACTCCCGGACGACCGGGCGTCGGATCAACGACTGCGGACGGTCCAGAAGCGACCGGCGGGTGAGCCTTGCGCGCTGATGATCCATCTCGGATGACTCCAGGACCGGGAGGAATCTGACAATCACGATAATTCTTGGCAGGTCGGCGGTCTATGAGACTACGGCATGATGCCGAAATGCCCAAAAACATGGCAGAGCGGCCCACGACTGGAGCCGGCGGCACGGCTCGGCTGGCGCCCGCCCGTGCTGCCGGCTCCGTCGGCCCGCCGCCCGGGTGGCGGCGGGAGGGCCGTCAGTCGTCGACCTGGAACAGCTCCGGGTTGGCGTAGACCTCGGTCCTGGCCACACCACGCGGCGCGTGGGAGGTGTCGATGGCCACCCTGGCCGTCCCGCCCGCCGGGATGAAGTCGAGGTCCTCGGTGTGCCCGCCGATGATCCGCCCGGCGCGGTCGTGGTAGACCGCGACCGCCTCGGCGTCGCCGACGTCCGCCGCGAGCGTCGAGCGCAGGGTCGCGGTGGTGACCAGCTCGCCGGCCACGCGCCTGGTCCGCACGTCGCCGGCGGTGATGCGGCCTGCGAGCCCCTGGGCAGGGGCCCAGCTGCCGACCAGCACCCGCACGCGCATCCCGGTCACGCCGGCCAGCTCGGTGTCGTCGGCGATCGCGCCGGTCTGCCCCGGCAGCAGGGAGTCCAGCCGCTCGTCCTTGACCTTCAGCGCGCGGTTGCCGCGGCCGGTGAGGGTGACGATCGCGCGCACGTCGACCGCGACCTCGGTGCTGCGCGGGTTGCGCAGCAGCACCGCGTACATGACCTTCGAGTCGCCGTCCGCCTCCCGCGGGAGCTGGGCGAAGCCCTGCTCGACGGCCTGGACGTCGCCGCCGGGCGCGGCCGGCTTGGCGGCCTGGCGGCGCGTTGCGACCGCGCTCCCGGCGGCGGCGCTCCCGGCGGCCTGCGTCGTGGGCGTCGCCGCCGTGGCGGCGGTGGACGAGGGGCTGGTGCTGGCGGCGTTGGCTCCGGTGAGGGTGGGCTGGGCGAGCATCAGCGCGCCCACGACCGCGGCGGCCGCGGCGACCGCCATGGCGATCGTCCGTGCCGGCGCGGCCCGCTTCACCGGCCGGCGCCCCCGCACCGGGGTCATGCCCGGCGCGTCGGCGGGCGACACGACGGTCGTCGGAGCCCAGGCACCCGCGGGGTACGGCAGCGGGGCCGGCGCCGCCTGCGGGCCGCCCGCGGCCTGCTCGGCTGCGACGGCGACGTGCTCGGCGGTGGGCGCCGCCTGCCGGACGGCCAGCGCCGCGGGCGCGCCGTGCACCAGGGTGGGCGCGTCGGCCGGCGCCGGTGCCGGCGCCTGGCCGGCCCGGGCGCCCTCGGGACGCGCGGTCATCTGCTCGAATGCCTTGCCTGCCCAGGAACCCCACGCCGACGACATGATGTCTCCTCCCGCTGTCCCGGCGGGGGCCCACCCCCACCGCCTGCCGGGCGCCGCGCTCCGGGCCGTCCCTCCGTGCCCTGCGTCGCCCGCCTTCGACCTTGCGGATATGGTCCGCGGGAGGCGTTCGCGCTGGTAGAGACCCTAGGGGTGGTGCCGGCCTCCCGCAGGGGTGGTTCCTGCCACCCCTGGGTGTGGCGGTGGCGGGGCGGTTCCCGCCCGTCCGGTGCCGCGGTACAGTTCGGTCGGCAGGAGTGACCGAGGGTGTCCGCGACGCCCTCCCAGGGGCGTCCACTCGCGGTCAGAAGGCACCGCGGACACCCTCACCGTGCTGAACCCGCTGACGGCGTCGGGAGGACCGACGATGACGGACCCTTCCGCGGCCGCGGCCTCCGGCCCCGCCGAGCCCCGGACGGCCGACACCCCGTTCCTGGCCTACCGGGACGACGGCGGCGAGGAGCGGCTGGTGCTGCTCACCGGGGCGCCGGCGCGCGTCACGGTCGGCCGGTCCGCGGGCCGCGACATCTGCCTCGACTGGGATCCCGAGGTCTCCCGCCTGCACGCCGAGCTGGAGCGGGTCGGGCGCGACTGGACGGTCGTCGACGACGGCCTGTCACGCAACGGGACCTTCGTCAACGGCGAGCGGCTGGCGGGCCGGCGGCGCCTGCGCGACGGCGACCGCCTGCGGGTCGGGGCGACGAGCCTGGTCTTCCACGCCCCGCGCGAGCGGGACACCGCCACCGTCGCCGCCAGCGGCCTGCCGAGCCTGATCAAGCTGTCGGACGCCCAGCGGCGGGTCCTGGTCGCGCTGTGCCGTCCCTACCGCCGCGGCGCCGCCTACGCCACCCCCGCCAGCAACCAGCAGATCGCCGACGAGCTGGTGCTGAGCGTCGACGCGGTCAAGACGCACCTGCGCGTGCTGTTCCAGAAGTTCGGCGTCGAGGAGCTGCCCCAGAACCAGAAGCGCGCGCGGCTGGTGGAGCGCGCCTTCGCCGCGGGCATGGTGGCCGAGCGCGAGCTGTGACCCCGGCCGGGCCGGGCTCCGCCGGTCAGACGCGCAGGTGCCGCAGGTGGTGGTCCAGGATCCGCAGGTCCTTGGCCGGCCCGGCCGGCTTGGCCTTGGTCCAGGTCTGGAGCGCGTGGACCAGGTGGTCGGCCGCCTGCCAGAGGCTGACGCGGGCCCGCGACACCGTCCCGCCGGCCTGCTCGTAGGCGGCCAGGAACGCCTCGGCCATGGCGGCGGCCCGGTCCAGGCGCGCCGGCGCGCCGGCCGGCGCGCCGGCCTCGTAGGCGAGGTCGGGGATCGCGGCCATGAACAGCCCGACGTCCATGGCCGGCTCGGCCAGGCAGGCGTCGTCGAAGTCGATGATGCCGACCCGCTCGCCGTCGAGGAGCACCTGCTCGGGGTCGAAGGTGCCGTGCGAGAGCACCGCTGGCGCCGCCGGGTGCGCCTGCGCCAGCGCCTCCAGCCGGGACAGCAGCGGCCCGACCCCGGCCGCCAGCTCCGGGGCGGGGACCGCCTCGACGAGCAGGTCGAGCAGCTCGCGAGCGTCGCCGAGCCGGTCGTCCAGCGACGCCGTCCGGGGGTGGTCGCTGCCCGAGCCGTGCACCGCGGCCAGCCCGCGGGCGGCGGCGGCGAGCAGCCGCCCCACCTCGTCGGGGACGCCCTCACCGCCCGCGGCGAGCGTCGTGGCCAGCACGCCCTCCAGGGTGCGCTCGCCGGGGACCGTCCCCTGCAGGAGGAGCTTCAGCTCCGGCACCCAGGCGAGCGGCTCGGCCAGGGCGACCCGGCCGTCGCGGGGCAGCGGCGTGCGCCAGAGCGCGAGCATCGCCTCGTAGGCGTTGGCGCCCTTGCGGGTGCGGTAGGTCTTGGCGATGACCACCGGCGGGCCGTCCGTGCCCGGCGGGTACGCGGGCCGGTAGCGCAGCACGGCGCGGCTGCCGGGCTTGTAGACGAGCGTCTCGACCGCGCACGAGGCCACCGGCCGGTCCAGGGCCCGCGCGAGCACGGCGGCGGCCTGCCCGGGGTCGGTCAGCCCGTCGTAGGCGGCGAGCACGGTCTCCGGCGGCTGCGGCTCCAGGTCCAGCCCCAGCTCGGGCAGGTGGCAGCGCCAGCCGGACTGGCCGAAGCGCGCGCCCGCGGCCTGCCCGGCGGCGGCCTCCCGCCCGGCCAGGTGCGGCGGGGTGAGCGTGCCGCGCAGCGCCGTGGTCCCCCGCGCCGTGGCGACCTGGTAGGTGCCGACCCAGCGGCGGACGCGGGCGTCCAGCAGGAGCCGCTTGACCTTGGCGCCCTTGAACGCGACGCCGGGGACGGCGGCGGTCAGCGCGGCCACGATCCGCTCGGGGTCGAGCGCCGCGCGCAGCCACGGGGGCATCGTCGCCAGCCATGACAGATCGGTTACGAGATCCAGCTCCATGCGTGCCCCCCCGGGTGAAGGTGTCCGCGACGCCTTCTGACCACAGGTGGACGCCCCCGAAGCAGGGCGTCGCGGACACCTTCGTGGTCTCCCGCCAGTGGTCTCCCGCGTGTTCTACACCTGCCGAGCCGGGCAAGGGAACGGCCGGCCCCGGGACCCCCTGGTCCCACCGGGGGACCTCGACGCGGCACGCAACCTCACCGGGGGTTCCCCGGAGACCGAGAACGCCTGTGGAGCGGGAAGCGCCGGCCGCCTCGGCGACGAGCTGGCGAAACTGCCCGCCGTGAAGCAGGAACCGGCTCCCAGCCGCCCCAGTCAAGGACGCTGAGATTCCGACGAACGGTCGCAGCTGCCCGGCACCAGGCCGGCGGCCCAGCGGATCCCGCCGAGGAGGTGCTCCAGGAACGGCCGCTCGCGCCAGGTGGCCTCGGTGTGCCCGAGCGCGGTGTACCAGGAGCGCCCGCCCGCGTACCGCCGGCACCACGCGACCGGGTGGTCGGCGCCCATGGTCCCGCCCTGGTAGGTGGCCTCGTCCAGGGTGAGCAGCACGCGGGCGCGCCCGCGCGGGCTGGCGCGGAAGTTGTACCACTCGTCGGTGCGGGTCCAGCGCCGCGGCAGGCTCCGGGTCGAGGGGTGCGCCGGGTCCTCGACCAGGACGTCGGCCTGCTGGACGGGGGGGTGCCCGGTGAACTCCGCGCCGATCAGCCCGAGCTGCCACGGCCAGCCCGGGTCGGCGTCCGCGGCGGCGTGCACCCCGACCCAGCCGCCGCCGGCGCCGACGAAGCGCTCCAGCGCCGCCTGCTCCCGCGCCCCGAGCACGTGGCCGGTGGTGTGCAGGAACACCACGGCCCGGTAGCCGCGCAGGCCGGCGTCGCTGAAGCGGGCGGGGTCCTCGGTGACGTCGACGGCGAGCCCGGCCTCGCGCCCGAGCCGCCGGACCGCGTCGGCGGCGGCGGGGATCGAGGCGTGGCGGAACCCGGCCGTGCGGGTGAAGACGAGCACCGCCGGGCGGCCGGCGGGCGCCGCCGGCGCCAGGTACCCCTCGGACGGCCGGTCCGCCTCCGGCGGCGAGCCGGCACAGCCGGCGAGCGCGACCAGGAGACAGGCGGCCAGCACGCCGGCGCGCGGGCGCCGCGCGCCGGCGACGGCGGGCGTCGCGGTGCGCTTGGCCATGGCGTCTCCTCCTCCCACGACCGGGACCGCCCTGTGGCGGCTGGCCAAGTATCCCGCGGGCGCCCGGAAACGGGGGGCGCTCGGCACGCCCGGTGACGGCGTGGGAACATGCTGGTGGTGCAACGCAACCCCAGGACCCCACGCGTGCGGCGCCCAGGCACGGGCTGGAGGGCTCGCGCCCTGGCGTGGTGGCCGCTGCTGGGAGCCTGCGCGCTGCTGCTGACCGCGTGCGCGGACGCCGACCCGGCGGCGAGCCCGCCCGCCAGCGCGGGTCGCTCGCCGCAGCCGGCCAGTGCGCGACCCGCGCCGCCCCCAGCGGTGACCGGTGCCCCCGCGCTGCCGCTGCCGCGGGCGTTCACGGCCGCTCCGGCACCGGCGACCACGCCGACCGCCCGGCTGGCCGCGCAGATCACCGCGGCGGAGACCGCGATCCGCGACCCGGCCACGCCGGATGCCCGACTCGCGCCGCTCGGTCACATCCAGCAACAGGTCTACCGCACGCTCGCCCGCCGGCCGCGGCTGCTGCCCGAGGTCCTGCGGCTGCTGCCCGCTCGCCTGCGCGGCGTGGTCCAGGCCAACGCGCTGGCAGCCATCGAGCTGCACAGCATGGGCCGGCCCCGGCCGGACCGCCCGCTGCCCCGCTGGCGGATCGTCGCACCCCCACCCGCCGCCGCCCTGCTCGCCGAGTACCGGACCGCTGAGGCCGAGCTGGGCGTGCCCTGGGAGTACCTCGCCGCGATCCACGTGGTGGAGACCAGGGTGGGCCGCATCCGCGGCACCAGCTCGGCCGGCGCGAAGGGCCCGATGCAGTTCCTGCCCTCGACCTGGCGGCGCTACGGCGCCGGGGGCGACATCAACGCCGTCCACGACGCGGTACCCGCCGCCGCACGGCTGCTGCGCGCCCACGGCGCCCCGGCGGACATGGCCGCGGCCCTGTACGCCTACAACCACAGCCGGCACTACGTCCGCGCTGTCACCGCCTACGCCCGCCAGATCCGGGCCGACCCGCGCGCGTACCTCGGCTACTACGAGTGGCAGGTGTACTGGGGCGACGACATCATGCTGCCCGAGGGTTACCCGGCCCGGCCGGCGGTCTCGGACAAGGGCTGACCGGCCCGCAGACGTCAGGGGTCGGCACGTGGAAAAGGCACCTCGGCAGATACGTTAGGGCAGGTGGCCATGCTTTGGGATGACGCTGACCTGGCCACGCTCGCGTCTGGGCCGCTGCCCGTTGGGCCGTCGACCAGGCCCGCGCGCTGGGCGCCCCAGACCCACCCTCACCTGGCAGACTCGGCGTTCACTTCGTTCCACGAACCGTGCTGCCGTGCGCGTGTCGGCACCAGCGGGCACGGCACATGGCCTCGCCGCGTCGTTCAGGGCCGCGCTCGGGCGCGTCCTCGGCGCCGGGGACCGAGCCGGCCCTCACAGGGAGGACCGGCTCGGTCGGAGGCTCAGGCGACCGCCGGCTCGGGCGCGGGCGCCAGCGCCCGGTCCAGCGCGGTGCGCACGTCCTCGACCAGGTGGAACGTCATCTCGGGCCGGATCGACTCGGGTACGTCCTCCAGGTCGCCCTCGTTGCGGGCCGGCAGGATCACCTCGCGCAGGCCCGCCCGGTGGGCGGCCAGCACCTTCTGCTTGACCCCGCCGATCGGCAGGACCTTGCCCTGCAGGGTGACCTCGCCGGTCATGCCGACCTCGGCGCGGACCGGCCGGCCGGTGAGCAGGCTCACCAGCGCGGTGGTCATCGCGACCCCGGCGCTCGGCCCGTCCTTGGGGACCGCGCCCGCCGGGACGTGGATGTGGAAGCGCCGCTGCTCGAAGCCCTCCTGGAGGCCCAGCTCGGCGGCGTGGGCGCGGACGTGGCTGAGCGCGATCGACGCGGACTCCTTCATCACGTCGCCGAGCTGGCCGGTGAGGGTCAGCCCCGGTTCGCCGTCCATCACGCTCGCCTCCACGAACAGCACGTCGCCGCCGACGCCGGTGACCGCCAGGCCGGTGGCCACGCCCGGGACCACGGTGCGCTCGGCCGCCTCGAAGAAGAACCGCTGGCGCCCGAGGTAGCCGCGCACGTCGTCGGCGCCCACCTCCAGCGGCGTCGCGGCCCCGCCCGCGGCGATCCGGGTGGCCGCCTTGCGCAGCAGCTTGCCCAGCTCGCGCTCGAGGTTGCGGACCCCGGCCTCGCGCGTGTAGTCGCCGATCACGCGGCGGATCGCGTCGTCGCTGAGGGCCACCTCGTCCGGCCGCAGGCCGTTGCGCTCCAGCTGGCGGCCGAGCAGGTGGTCGCGGCCGATGGCGACCTTCTCCTCCTCGGTGTAGCCGTCGATGCGGATCAGCTCCATGCGGTCCAGCAGCGGGCCGGGGATCGTCTCGACCACGTTGGCGGTCGCGATGAACAGCACGTCCGACAGGTCCAGCTCGACCTCGAGGTAGTGGTCGCGGAAGCTGTGGTTCTGCGCCGGGTCGAGCACCTCCAGCAGCGCCGAGGACGGGTCGCCGCGCCAGTCGGCGCCGACCTTGTCGACCTCGTCGAGCAGGAAGACCGGGTTCATGCTGCCGGCCTCGGTCAGCGCCCGGGCGATCCGGCCCGGCTGGGCGCCGACGTAGGTGCGCCGGTGGCCGCGGATCTCGGCCTCGTCGCGCACGCCGCCGAGCGCCACCCGCACGAACCTGCGGCCCAGCGCGCGGGCGACCGACTGGCCCAGCGAGGTCTTGCCGACCCCCGGCGGGCCGACCAGGGCGACGATCGCGCCGCCCTCGCGGCCGTCGCTGGCCTTGATGCCGCGCTCGGCGCGTAGCTTGCGCACCGCCAGGTACTCCACGATGCGGTCCTTGACGTCCTCCAGGCCGGTGTGGTCGGCGTCGAGGATGCGCCGGGCCTCGGACACGTCCAGGTCGTCCTGGGTGCGGGTGCCCCAGGGCAGGTCGGCCATGGTGTCCAGCCAGGTGCGGATCCAGCCGTGCTCGGGGCTCTGCTCGCTGGTGCGCTCCAGGCGGCCCAGCTCGCGCTCGACCGCCTTGCGGACGGCCTCGGACAGCGCCATCTCCTCGAACTTCTCGCGCAGGGAGGTCTGCTCGTCCTCGGCGTCCTCGCCCAGCTCCTTGCGGATCGCGGCGAGCTGCTGGCGCAGGAGGAACTCGCGCTGCTGCTTCTCCATGCCGGTGTTGACCTCGTCGCGGATGCGCCGCTTGAGGTCGACCTCGGCCAGCGTCGCGCGCGCCCACTCCAGCACCTTGGTCAGCCGGGCCTCGACGTCGAGGGTCTCCAGGACCTCGACCTTGCGCTCGAACGACAGGTCCGGGGAGTAGGCGGCCGTGTCGGCGATCTGGCCGGGGTCGTCGATGCCGCGCAGCAGCTCGGCCACGCGCTCGGCGCCGCGCGCCTCGAGGATGTTCTCGACCACCGCGCGGTACTCGCTGGCCAGCTCGCGGGCGCGGTCGGTCGGCGGGGACTCGGGGGCGCGCTCGACCTGGACCCAGGTGGCGCTGCCCTGCCCGGGGACGCCGAGCCCGATGCGGGCGCGGCGCTCGCCGCGCACCACCAGGGCGCGCACCCCGCTCGGGAGCTGGCCGGCGTTCTCGACCTTGGCGATCACGCCGACCTGCGCGTAGCGGCCGTCGAGCTTGGGGACGAGCACGAGCCGGTCGTCGCCGCGCGGCGCGGCGTCGGCCGCGGCGGTGGCCTCGGAGGTCTCGATCGTCACCGTGACGACCATCCCCGGCAGGACGACACCGCTGGTCAGGGGGAGCAACGGGAGGGCTTGCGTGGTCAGGTCGGGCATGCTCGGCTCCGGGTGTCAAGGGGCGTTTGCCTGCACAACCACCCGGCCTGGAGATGCATTCCGATCCGGCTTGCAGATTGCTAGCGAGTGAGCGGGGGTCGGCGCGCGGCGAGCGCGAACCAGCGGGCCATCGCCGCCTCCGCCCCGGTGAAGTCCCCGACCTCGACCGCCCGGGTGAACGCCTCCTCCGCCAGGCGCAGCGGCTCGGGCACCGGCCGCAGCGCCGGCGTCACGCGCTCGGCGCCGCGCGGGCGCCTGCGGCGCCGGCCCACCGCCCGCAGCAGCGCCACCGCGGGCGGCACCACGGCCGCCACCGACAGCATCTCGACGATCAGCGGCCGCATCGGCGCACCTCCACGGGGCATCCGGCCGTGCCGCCGGGTCACGCCGGGCGCCAGGCGCCCGGACCGGCCGCTCGGGCGGCGTGGCGGCCCTGCGCCGCCACCGGATCCCGGCATACCTCCTCACGCGGGGCGCAAACCACCCGGCGGGCCCGGCGCGCGCCCGCGCCGGTCAGTCCACCGCCCGCCGGCGGAACCCGCGCACCCCGGCGGCGGCCAGCAGCACCGTCGCGGCGGCCAGCACCGGGCCGGCGACCCACACGCGCATGTGCGGGACGACGCCGGGGATGAGCGCCGCCCTCAAGCCCTCGGAGACGTAGGTCAGCGGGTTGAAGAGGGTCACCACCTGGAACCAGGGCAGCCGGTCCAGGGACGGCCAGGGGTACTGGCTCGCGCCGGTGAACAGCAGCGGGGTCAGGATCAGCGCGAACGCGACGCTGATGCGGTTGGGCGGCACGACCGTGCCGACGATCATGCCCATGCAGGCGCCGGCGAGCGCGCCGCCGACCATGAAGGCGACCAGCTCGAGCGGCTGCACGTCGAAGTGCAGCCCTCCGAGGACCAGCCAGCCGATCGGGAACATGACGACCCCGGCCAGCAGCCCGCGCAGGGCCGAGAACACCACCTTCTCCATCGCGACCAGCCCGGTGGACAGCGGCGCCAGCAGCCGGTCCTCGATCTCCTTGGTGAAGGAGAACTCGATCACCAGGGGCAGCGCGGTGCTCTGCAGCGCGGTCAGCACGACCGTGAGCGCGATCATCCCCGGCAGCAGGATGTCGGCGTAGCGGTTCTGCGCGAACCCGAGGCTGGTCAGGATCCTGCCGAACACGAGCACGAAGAAGAACGGCTGGAGGACCACCTGCGCGAGAAACACGGGCAGCTCGCGGCCGGTGACGAACAGGTCGCGGCCGAGGATGGCCAGGAACGCCCGCCACGCGCCGCCGGGCGGCGACGACGTGGCCGGCGGGGCCGGCGCCGGCCCCGCGTCGGTGCCGACCGCGCTCACGCGCGCAGCCCCCGCCCGGTGAAGTGGATGAAGACGTCCTCCAGGCTCGGGCGGCCGAGGTTGAGGTCGTCCAGGACGTAGCCGCGCTCGGTCAGCAGCCCGATCACCGGCGCGACCATCGTCGCGGCCTCCACGGTGCAGTACAGCCGCAGCCGCCCGCCCGCGCCGCCGCCGTCCG
Organism: Actinomycetes bacterium; assembly: GCA_035263405.1. Classification (GTDB taxonomy): domain Bacteria; phylum Actinomycetota; class CALGFH01; order CALGFH01; family CALGFH01; genus DATFRI01. The sequence goes on from DATFRI010000066.1 coordinate 45,544, forward strand.
GCGCCGGTTCGGGCCGGCCGCCACCGCCGGCCCAGCCGCCCGGGCGGCCGGCCAGGAGGGCGGCCGGGGCGGGCGCCGTCCGGCGGACCCGCTCGACCCGCTCGACGCCCGGCAGGCCCGCCAGCGCCGGCTCCAGCCCGTCGGCCTCGGCGGCGCCGCCGGTGGCGGTGACGTTCAGCTCCAGGGTGCTGTCGCCGGGGACCATCGCGGTCAGCGCGCCCGGGGTGTCCAGGGCGAGCAGCTTGCCGTGGTCCATGATGCCGACGCGGTCGGCGAGGGTGGCGGCCTCGTCCATGTCGTGGGTGGTGAGCACCACGGTCACGCCGCGATCGCGCATCGCCCGCACCTGGTCCCAGACGAACAGGCGCGCCTGCGGGTCCAGGCCGGTGGTCGGCTCGTCGAGGAACAGCACCGTCGGCTCGTGCATGAGCGCGCGGGCGATCATCAGCCGCTGCGACTGGCCGCCCGAGAACCGGTCCACCTTGTCGCCCGCGCGGTCGGCCAGCCCGAACTGCTCCAGCAGCGCGTCCGCGCGCCGTTCCCGCTCGCCCGGCGGGATCCCGAAGTAGGCGGCGTGGAAGAGCAGGTTGCGCCGGGCGGACAGGCTGCGGTCCAGGTTGACGCGCTGCGGGACGACGGCGAGCAGGCGGCGGACGGCGACGGGGTCGCGGGCGACGTCGACGCCGCCGATGCGCGCCCGCCCACCGGTGGGGACCACCCGGGTGGTGAGCACCCCGATCGTGGTCGTCTTGCCCGCGCCGTTCGGCCCGAGCAGGCCGAACACCTCCCCGTGGCGGACCGTGAACGACACCCCGTCGACCGCGTTGACCGGTCGCTTGGGGTAGCGCTTCACCAGGTCGTCGACCTCGACGATGACGCCGTCAGCGGGCTCGGTCACGGGCGCCGGGACTCCTGCCGATCCATACACGGCATGGTAGGAAGCAGCCGCCGCCTCCGCCAACGGGCGACCGGGCCGGGCCGCGCAGCCGGAGGCGTCCGCGACGCCTTCTGACCACAGGTGGACGCCACGAAGCAGGGCGCCGCGGGCACCTTCACTGGCAACTTTCCCCCGGACCGGGCAGCGTGGGACGAGGCCCTGGAGCCGTCGCGACCACCGAGGATCGCCGGGCTGGACCGGGCGGGAGAGGACGGGCGCATGACCGAGGACCACCACCCCACCGCGGTGCCGCTCGCCCGCGGGGGCGCGATCCCGCTGGTCGGGCTGGGCACCTGGCAGATGTCGGGGCGGCGCTGCTACGACGCCGTCCGCTGCGCGCTGGACGCCGGCTACCGGCACGTCGACACCGCGGCGATCTACGGCAACGAGCGCGAGGTCGGGCGCGCCCTGCGCGACAGCGGCGTGCCGCGCGAGGAGGTGTTCGTCACCACCAAGCTGCCCCCGGCCAACGCCCGCGCCGTCCGGGCCACGATCGCCGCGAGCCTGCGCGCGCTCGCGACGGACTACGTCGACCTGTGGCTGATCCACTGGCCGCCGCGCGGCCGGGCGCGCCCGGACACCTGGGCGGAGTTCCTCGGGGTGCGCGACGACGGCCTCGCCCGCGCGGTCGGCGTGAGCAACTACTCCACCGGCCAGCTCGACGAGCTGATCCGCGCGAGCGGCGAGGCGCCGGCGGTCAACCAGATCCGCTGGGCTCCCTCCCTGTACGACGCCGAGCGCCAGGACGAGCACCGCAGGCGGGGCGTGGTGCTCGAGGGATACAGCCCGTTCAGGAGCACCGACCTGGACCACCCCGTGCTGACCCGGATCGCCGCCGAGCACGGGGTCAGCGCCGCGCAGGTGGTGCTGCGCTGGCACGTCGACCACGGCGTGGTCGTGATCCCCAAGTCGAGCACCCCCGAGCGGATCAGGGAGAACTTCGACCTGTCCGGCTTCGCCCTGCGCGCCGAGGAGCTGCGCCGCATCGACGCGCTCGCGGCCGGGTGACGCCGCCGGCGGCACCGCCGGGCGCGGCTCAGTCCAGCGCGACCCGGGCCCACGCGGTCAGCAGGGCGAACATGCCGGCACGGCGGGCGAGCACCTCCTCGTCGCTGCTGGCGGGGTCGTAGGAGGGCGAGCCCACCCGCTGGCCACGCGCCAGCCGGGCGAGCATGGTCGGCGCCAGCCAGCAGTACTTCGCGGCCCCCGCCGCGGCGATCCCGCGCCGCACGAGCCCGGCCGGGCCGGGCCGGCCGGCGCGCGCCAGCCCCTGCCGGTAGCTCTCGCCGACCGCCTCGGACAGCTCCGGCAGCAGCCCGGGGTCCAGGAGCCCGTCGGCCACCGAGTCGGGGACGAGGTTGCCGACGTCCTCACCGACCGCGCCGCTGCCCACGAACGCCCAGTCCAGCAGGATCGTCTCCTCGCCGTCCCCGACCAGGTTGGGCGGCCAGACGTCCAGGTGGCAGAGGGTCTGCGGCAGCCGCTCGACGGCGTCGAGCAGGTCGGCCCGCCGCTGCCAGAGCTGTCGCAGCTGCGCGCGCAGCGGCGCCGGCCAGGCCGCGACCGCGGCGGGATGGTCCCAGGCGACCGGCTCGGCGACCGGCCGGGAGCCGACGTAGGCGCGCAGCCAGCGCCGCGACAGCCACGGATGGCCCGGCGGCCGCCCGATCCAGCGCGCCTGGGCGACGCCGAGCCGGCGGGCGAACCCGGCCAGCTCCTCGACCGTCCAGGCGGTCCCCGGCGCGCCCCGGGCGTCCTCCAGCCACAGCGCCACCGAGCCGTCGGGCCGCTCGAGCGCGTCCAGCAGCCGCGGCGCGCGCACGCCGGCCGGTGCGTACGCGCCGGCCGCCAGGCCGGTCCGGTAGGCGAGGGCCTCCCGCCGCCAGTAGTTCCAGTGGCCGGGCGACCGGCCGGCCGCCCACGGTCCCGCGGGGTCGCCGTGCGGCGTCGTCACCTTCAGCACCGCCGTCCCCGAGGGGCCGGCGACCCGCCAGATGCCGGCGGTCACCCCGTTGCCCAGGTTGTGGCGCAGCGGGACGGCGGTCAGGCGCGCCGGGTCGCCGAGCAGCCGCGACAGCGGCGGGGTGAGCGCCCCGGCCGGGAGGGCGTCGGCGGGCACCGGCGGCCCGGCCGCGGGCCGGTCAGCCTCCCGTGCCCGGCGCCGCCGGGGAGCCCGCCTCGGCGGGGACGTGCACGGTCCAGTCCTGGGCGCGCAGCTGGTCCCTGGTCATCGGCGCGGTCCTGGCGACCTCCCGGCCGGACTCGCTGAACGCGAACACCCAGCTGCGGCCCTGGTCGATGACCTCGCGGACCTCGCGGGAGTCGCCCGGCTCCACGCGCGCCAGCCGCAGGGTCTCGCCGCCGGGGCCGATGAGGTCGACGTCCACGGTCCTGGTGGTGGAGTTGTCGATGGTCAGGGTCACGAAGCCGGCCGGGTCGCCGCCGAGCGCCGACCGGGCCAGGAGCAGGGCGCCGACGCCGGCCAGCACGAGGGCGGCGGCGACGGCGAGGCGGATGAGTCGGCCGGTTCGGACGGGGTCGTCAAGCTGGACGCTCATGGCTCCTCCGTTGCGCCAGTCGGGGCGAGCGCTCGCTGCCGGACCGCGGCCTGGCGGGGCGGCGCCCGCCCGCGCCAGGCGGCCATCCAGCAGGCTACCCGACGGCTCCAGGGACCGGCTGGACCTCGGGACGCCCAAGCCTGGTAGGCTGACGCCAGCATAGGTTCAAGGTTCTGGCCCAGCATCACGCGGTCGAGCTTGTCCCGTGCCGTCGGCGTGACACCCGCCGGCGTTGGTCGTCACCTCCGAGCTGATGGAGGGAGGGACAAGAGTTCATGACCGTTGGAACCGTCAAATGGTTCAACTCGGATAAGGGCTACGGGTTCATCGCCCCCGAGTCGGGACCGGACGTCTTCGTGCATTTCAGCGCGATCAAGATGACCGGCTACCGCTCGCTCGAGGAGGGCCAGGCCGTCGAGTTCGACATCCAGCAGGGTCCGAAGGGACCGCAGGCCGCCAACGTGCGGCCGGCGGAGAGCCGCTAGGCGTCGATCCCAGCCTCGCTCCGACCAGCGCAGGGCTCGTCCGGGCCCTGCGCTGGTGCATGTCCGGGCCTGCGCGCCGCCCCCAGGGGGCGGGCCGGGCCGCCGGTGCCCGCCCGCTAGGATGGCCGCCGACGGCGTGCACGCGCTCCCGTCGCACCCGGGACGCGCCCCCACAGGCGCCGAGGGGACCCGCGCACCGCGAGCAGACCGAGGAGGCCGGTCATGGTCCACGTCCCGCTGCCGGGCCGCTACGAGTCCATGCCCTACCGCCGCGCCGGGCGCAGCGGGCTCCTGCTGCCGGCGATCTCGCTCGGCCTGTGGCAGAACTTCGGCTTCGACCGGCCGCTCGACACCCAGCGGGTGATCATCCGGCGCGCCTTCGACCTCGGCATCACCCACTTCGACCTGGCCAACAACTACGGCCCCCCGTACGGCGCCGCCGAGGAGAACTTCGGCCGGATCCTCGCCACCGACCTGCGGGGCCACCGCGACGAGCTGGTCGT
>DATFRI010000067.1:0-22871 GCA_035263405.1 Actinomycetes bacterium
CCAGCGCGAGCAGGCCCCCCCGGCGCGGGGCGGGCCGGGTGCCGAGGACGATCCGGCCGCCGAGGGACAGGTGCACCACCACGTACAGCCCGCCCGCCTCCAGCCAGACGTACTTGGCCCGCCGGCCGGCAGCCGTGACCGTGCGGCCGGCCACGGCCTCGACCGGCGGGTCGAAGGTCTTGAGCGCCGCCGGCGACAGGACCCGCGCGGCCCGCACGACGGCGCCCTGGAGCTGGGCCGCGAGGTTCTCGGCCAGCACGTCCAGCTCCGGCAGCTCCGGCATCAGTGCGAGGCGCGCTCCTGGGAGGTCCCTCCCGGCCGCCCGTTCGCCGGCTTGGCCGGCGGCTGCGGCGCGTTCCCGTCCTCGGACCGGCCCTCGACGATGCGCTCGGCCGCGAGCCGCTCGTAGGCCTCCTGGGCGGCGTGCTGCTCGGCCTCCTTCTTGGAGCGGCCCTGGCCGCTGCCGTACGCGGTCCCGCCCACCGACACCGTCGCCGTGAACCGCTTGGCGTGGTCGGGGCCCTCCTCGGTGATGCCGTACACCGGCATCCCGCCGAGGCTCGAGGCGGCCAGCTCCTGCAGGGAGGTCTTGTAGTCCAGCGCCGCGCCGCGGCCGGCCGCGTCGAACACGCGCGCCTCGAACAGGCGGCGGATGACCTTCGCGGCGCGCGCCAGCCCCCGGTCGAGGTAGACCGCCCCGAGCAGCGCCTCGAGCGTGTCGGCCAGGATGGAGGACTTGTCGCGCCCGCCCGACAGCTGCTCCCCGTGGCCGAGCCGCACGACGTCCCCGATGCCCAGCTCGCGGGCCACGTCGGCGAGCACGTTCATGTTCACCGTCGCGGCGCGCAGCTTGGCGAGCTGGCCCTCGGTCAGGTCCGGGAACGCCCGGTAGATCATGTCGGTGATCACCAGGCCGAGGACGGCGTCGCCGAGGAACTCCAGCCGCTCGTTGGTGGGCAGCCCGCCGTTCTCGTAGGCGTAGGACCGGTGGACGAACGCGCGCGCGTACAGCTCCTCGTTCCCGAAGCGGACGCCGAGCGCCTTCTCCAGGGCGCTGCGTCGGAGCGGCACGCTGCGAGTCACGCGCTCACTCGACCTCGACCACCTGGCGGCCGGCGTAGTAGCCGCAGTTCCTGCAGACCAGGTGCGGGGGCTTGGCCTGGCGGCACTGGGGGCAGACGGAGTAGGTCGGGGCGCTCGCCTTCCAGTGGGCCCGGCGATGGCGCGACTTCGCCCTCGGCGTCTTTCGCTTCGGGACGGGCATCGCGGTTCTCCTTCCGTTCTCGTCGGCGGTGACCTGGCTCGGGGCGGGTCACCGCGGCTCGGGGTGCGGGTCGCGCGCCCGGGCGAGGTCCGCGAGCGCCTGCCAACGCGGGTCCACCTCGGCCTCGTGCGCGCACGCCGTGACGTTGCGGTCGGCGCCGCAGCGCGGGCACAGGCCCGCGCAGTCCGGCCGGCACAGCGGCGTTTCCGGCAGGGCGAGCACCACCGTGTCGCGCACCAGCGTGTCCAGCGGCAGCAGGTCGCCGGGGAGCACGGCGTAGCCCTCCTCGACCGGCTCGCCGTCCAGCGTGAACAGCTCGCGGACCTGGACGCGGACCTCGCCGTCCAGCTCCCGCAGGCAGCGCACGCAGGACAGCTCGGCCGGCGCGGCGACCTCACCGGTGACCAGCAGGCCCTCCACGACGCTGTCGACGTCGGCGTCGATCGTGACCCGCGAGGCGGCCGGCACCGCGGCGATGCCCGTGCCGAGCCCGGGCATCGGAGCACGCACCGTCACGTGACGCCGCGCGCCCGGGGACCGCACCAGGTCGCGGACGTTCACGACGAAGTCAGGCGTGGATGCGACGTTTCTCATGCGGTGGTGAGCAACCTCGAGGCGTTGAGCCGACCCTGTGCGCCCCGATGGCGGGCACGCGCGGCCGCGCCCGTCGGTGGCGTTTGACGCAGCGTATCAGAGACCGCCGGGCCGTCGTCCCTCACCGCCCGCGAACCGCTCCTTCAGGCGGGCCGCGACGCCCGCGGGCACCAGGCCGGTCACGTCGCCGCCGTTGCGCGCGACGTCCTTGACCAGGCTCGAGCTGAGATAGGAGTACGCGGGGTTGGTGGTCATGAACATCGTCTCGACCCGGGCGAGACGGTAGTTCATCTGCGCCATCTGCAGCTCGAAGTCGAAGTCGCTGACCGCCCGCAGGCCCTTGACCAGGGCGGTGACCTCCCGCGCCCGCGCGTAGTCCACCAGCAGCCCGGCGAACGAGTCGACCTCGACCGTCCCCGCGGCGGCGGGCAGGCCGCGGACCGCCTCCTCGAGCATCGCGACCCGCTCGTCGACGCCGAACAGCGGCTGCTTGGAGGGGTTGACGAGCACCGCGACGAGCACCCGGTCGAAGCACCCGCGGGCGCGGGCGACGATGTCCAGGTGCCCGTTGGTCACCGGGTCGTAGGTCCCGGGGCAGCAGGCGATCCGCAAGGTCACGGCTCGGCTCCTCCATCGCGCGTGGGCGGGCACGGCGCCGCAACTCTACGGCGCCGCGGCGCTACGGCGTGCGGCCGGACGAGCCGGCGGGGCCGGTCCAGCGGGCGAGGTGCACCGCGGTGTCGCCGTAGCGGCGGGCGTCGAACGGCTCCAGCCCGGGCGGCCACGGCGGCGCCTCCCCGCGCGCGGCGGCCTCCAGGACCACCAGCGCGTCCGCGGCGAGGGCGGTGCGCGAGAGCCGGCCGAGCACCCCCGCGACGAAGCCCACCCGCAGCTCGTAGGGCGGGTCGAGCAGGACCAGGTCGAAGACGCCGTCACGCTGGGTGCGCAGCCAGCTCTCGGCGCGCGTGCGGCGGACCGTCGCCTGCCCCGACAGCCCGAGGTCCTCCAGGTTCGCCCGGGCCACCGCGACCGCGGCCGGGACGGACTCGACCAGGACGGCCGACGCGGCCCCCCGGCTGAGCGCCTCGATCGCCAGCGCACCGGTGCCGGCGAACAGGTCGAGCACGCGCGTGCCCGCCACGCGCTCCCCGAGGACGCCGAACAGCGACTGGCGCACCCGGTCGCTGGTCGGGCGCGTCAACGTGCCCGCGACCGCCCGCAGCCGGCGGCCCGCCAGCCGCCCACCGGTCACCCGCACCAGGCCCGCCTCCTCCTCCCGCGGCGCAGCGTGCCGCCCGGCCGCCGCCCGCGGGCACGGCCGGGCGGCCGGGCCGCACGCACGAGCCGCGCTGACGGTGACGCGGTGGGGATGGCTGGAGGCGGGGGTGGACCCGGGGGGGCCGAGGCCCAACCCCCGCCACCTCTCGGCCAAGCAGGACGCGTGCGAGCACGCTGCATGTCCAGCGAGGCGGCTGCCGACCGCCAATCTAGGAGCACCTGCATCAAGCAGTCAATCACCTTGAAGGGGAAGAAAGATAACGAAAGCGAAAACAACGGACGAATGCGAAGGATGCAACCTGCCGTCGCCGCCTCCGGGCGCCGGCCGGGCCGCCCGCGCCCGCTCCGCCGGCCGCGGCGGTCAGCCCCACGACAGCCAGTCCGCGCGGCCGTCGCCGAGGCGCGCCCGCAGCTCGCCGCGCAGGGCTGCGTGCGCGGGCGCGCGCAGCGCGGGGTCCTCCTCGACCAGGGAGAACGCGTCCTGGCGGGCCGCGACGAGCTGGTCGACGTCCTCGACGAGGCGCGCGATCTTGAGGTCGCTCACCCCCGACTGGCGCGCGTCGAAGACCGTCCCCTCGCCGCGGATGCGCAGGTCCTCGTCGGCCAGCCGGAAGCCGTCGGTCGAGGAGGCGATCGCCCGCATCCGGCGGCGGCCCTCCTCGGTCGCCGGGTCGGCGAACAGGACGCACAGGCCGGCCGCGGCGCCGCGCCCGACCCGCCCGCGCAGCTGGTGCAGCTGCGACAGGCCGAAGCGGTCGGCGTCCTCGATCAGCATCACGGTCGCGTTGGGCACGTCCACGCCGACCTCGATGACCGACGTCGACACCAGCACGTCGGTCGCGCCCGCGCGGAAGGCGTCCATGGCCGCCTCCTTGTCGCGCGCGGCCATGTCGCCGTACACCAGGCCCACGCGCAGGTCGGGGAAGACCTGGCCGCGCAGGCGCTCCGCCTCGGCCTTGGCCGAGCGGACCTGGAGCTTGTCGGACTCGTCCTTGAGCGCGCACACCACGTAGGCCTGGTGGCCCTGCCCCACCTCCTCGCGGATGCGCTGGTAGGCGCGGTCGCGCAGGCGCTGCTCGGCGACCACGTGGGTGGCCACCGGCGTGCGGCCCGGCGGCAGCTCGTCCAGCACCGACACGTCCAGGTCCCCGTACAGCGTCAGCGCCAGCGTCCGCGGGATCGGCGTCGCCGTCATGATCAGCACGTGCGGGCTGTCGCCCTTCTCGCGCAGCTTGACGCGCTGGTGCACCCCGAAGCGGTGCTGCTCGTCCACCACGGCCATGCCCAGCCGCCGGAACCCGACCCCCTCGCCCAGCAGCGCGTGCGTCCCGACCAGGATGTCGATCTCGCCGGCCGCGGCGGCCTCCAGCACGCGCGTGCGGGCCGCGCCCGTCACCGCCGCCGTCAGCACCTCGATCCGCGGCCCACCGAACAGGGTCCTGGAGTCGGGGGCGTCGGCGACGGTGCGGTCCAGCAGCCCGCGCAGGTTGAGGTAGTGCTGGTCGGCGAGGACCTCGGTGGGGGCCATGATCGCGCCCTGCGCGCCCGACTGGACGGCCGCGAGCAGCGCCCACAGGGCGACGACCGTGTTGTGGGTGACCACGAAGTCATCGGTCACGTAGAGCTGGTTGGGGTGCGCCACCGAGATGCACTGCACGGGCTTGCGGCCGACGTGCTCGACCGCGCTGACGGCGCGCCCTGCCGGGTCCGCGGCGGGCTCGGCGAGGCCGGGGCGCCGCCGCCGGGAGGGCGGGTACCGGCGCGGCAGGCGGATGCCGACCTCCAGCTCGGGATGCCCGGACCGGCGCACCGACCGGACGCGGGCGACGCCCCCGAGCGACGCGACCAGCCAGCGCACGTCGGACGCCAGCAGGCGGGAGGCCGTGACGAAGGTGACGCCGCCCGCCGCGCCCCGGCCCGGCCGGGGTGTGCCGCCGGCGTCCAGCACCCCCTGCAGCAGCGCGTGACGGACCTTCACCGGCGCGTCGCGGTAGGCGCCCGGGACCCGCCCGGGCGCGGCGGCCGGGCGCCCGGCGACGTCGCCGAGCAGCGACCCGAGCGCGTAGGGGTCCAGCAGGCGCTCCTGGCCGCCCTCCAGCTCGGCGGCGGCGGCGACCGGCACCTGCCACCTCGGCGCCCCGTCCGGCCCGGTCAGGCCCTCGCGGAGCTGGCGCGTGGTCAGCACGTGCAGCTCCCCCGGCGCGGGCGCGCCGGGGTCCCCGGGGTCGCAGGCGCGCAGCGCCCAGAGGTGCTCGTCGTCGCACTCCACGGCCGCGCCGTCGTCCAGGACCAGCCGCCACACCTCTCGCTCGCCCTGCGGGTGGACGCCGGTGACGACCGTCACCTCGCCGGTGGGGTTGACCACCTCGTCGCCGACGCGCAGGTCCCCCATCCGCCGGAAGCCCGCGGGGGTCAGCACCAGCGCGTCGAGCGGCTGCGCCTTCCCGCTGCCGACGTCGCCCTGCAGCAGGCGGTGCATCGGCCGGGCGCGGCCGAGGTCGCCGCCGATCTCGGCGATCACCCGCCGCTGCGCCCCGGTCGGCCGGAACGGCAGCCGGTCCAGCAGCGCCTTGGTGAGCGGCCCGTCCACGTCCAGCGGCGCGCCGCGCTCGTTGTGGGCCGTCGCGCGCCGCTTGAGCGCGAGCGCCACCTGCAGCACGAACAGCTCGTCGTAGACCAGCCGGCGGCGCGCCGCCTCGGTCGCCGCCTGGTCGGGGGGCCGGTGGATCCAGCGCAGCGCCTGCGACCGGGAGACCAGGCCGCGCTCGCGGCCCAGGCGCGCCGGCAGGAACTCCTCCGGGCCGTCCAGCCGCTCCAGGAGCTGGCCGATCGCCTGCCGCAGCCGCCCCGAGGAGACGTCCTTGGTCGCCGGGTACACCGGGATCACCGCGTCGGCGAACCCCTCGACGTCGTCGACCTCGCTCAGCACCTCGTAGTCGGGGTTGGCCATCGTGAGCCGGCCGGCGCGCCACTGCAGCACCCCCGAGACCGCGACCAGCGTGCCCTTGGGCAGCTTGTCGCCGTGCCAGGGCTGGTTGAACCAGGTGCAGCCGACCACCCCGTAGCCGTCGGACACGCGCACCTCGAGGATCCGCAGGTTGCGCTTGGGCTGCTTGCGGGCCTGGCCCTTCACCTCGCCGACGACGGTGACGAGCGCGCCCTTCTTCGCGTGGGCGAGGTCGGTCAGGCCCCCGCGCGTCACGTAGCGGCGCGGGTAGTGCTCCAGGAGGTCACGGACGGTCAGGTAGCCGAAGGCGTCGTCCACCGCCCTGACGAGCGCGGGGCGGATCCCGGGAACCTGCGCGAGCGGCTGGTCGAGGTGCACCGGCGAAGGCATCGACCGAGTATACGAACCGCGCGCCACACGCGGCCCGCCGTCCCCGCCGGGGCCGGCGCCCGGGGAGGTGGCCGCGCGGGCCGGGCCCGTGCTACCGTTCGCGCCGCTGCGACTCGAGGATCCCACGGGCACGGAAGGAACGCGTTCATGGCTGCCGTCTGCGAAGTGTGTGGCAAGCGCCCGGGCTTCGGCATGTCCGTGAGCTTCTCCCACAAGCGGACCCCCCGCCGCTGGAACCCCAACATCCAGCGCATCCGCATCCTCGAGGGCCGGACGCCGGTGCGGCGCAACGTCTGCACCTCGTGCATCAAGGCCAACAAGGTCCGCCGCGCGGTCTGACCCCCCGGCCGCCCGGCTCCCCCGCCGGCGCGGCTACGGCACGTCGGTGGTCGCGTCGGGGTCCAGGCCGTACTGGTGGACCGCCTCGGCGACCGTCTCGCGCTCGACCGCCTCGAGCAGCAGCAGCTCGTACAGCACCGCCACCGCGATGCTCTCCGCGTCGATCCGGAAGTGCCGGCGCAGCGCCGGCCGCGTGTCGGAGTGCCCGAACCCGTCGGTGCCGAGCACCGCGAACGGGCCGGGGACGAACCTGGCGATCTGGTCGGGGACGGCCTTGACCCAGTCGGTGACGGCCACGACCGGCCCGGCGGCGTCCTGCAGCGCCCTGGTCACGTAGGGCGTGCGCGGCTCCTCGGCCGGGTGCAGCCGGTTCCAGCTCTCGGCGGCGACCGCCTCGGCGCGCAGCCGCTGCCACCCGGGCGCGCTCCAGACGTCGGCGGCGACGCCGAAGTCCTCGGCCAGCAGCTCCTGCGCGCGCAGGGCCAGCGGCATGGCGCTGCCGCTGGTGAGGACCTGCGCGGCGAGCTTCCTGCGGCCGCGGCCCCTGGCGGGGATCGGCGCCTGGCGGTAGCGGTACAGCCCCTCGAGGATCAGGCGCTCGTCCAGGCCATCGGGGATCGGCGGCTGCACCACCGGCTCGTTGTAGACCGTCAGGTAGTGGAAGACGTCCTCGGCGTCCTTGCCGTACATGCGCTCGAGCGCGTCCTCGAAGATGACCGCGATCTCGAACGCGAACGAGGGGTCGTAGGCGACGCACGCGGGGTTGGTCGTGGCCACCAGCAGCGAGTGGCCGTCCTGGTGCTGCAGGCCCTCCCCGTTGAGGGTCGTGCGGCCGGCGGTCGCGCCGATCAGGAAGCCGCGGACGCGCTGGTCGGCGGCGCTCCAGATCTGGTCGCCGGTGCGTTGGAACCCGAACATCGAGTAGAAGATGTAGAAGGGGATCATCGGCTCGCCGTGGGTGGCGTAGCTGGAGCCGGCCGCGGCGAACGAGCCCATCGCGCCGGCCTCGCTGATCCCCTCGTGCAGGATCTGCCCGTGCTCGGACTCCCGGTAGGTGAGCAGCAGGCTGCGGTCGACCGCCTCGTAGCGCTGCCCCCTGGTCGAGTAGATCTTGAGGTTGGGGAACATCGAGTCCATCCCGAACGTGCGCGCCTCGTCGGGGATGATCGGCACGATCCTGCGGCCGAACTCCTCGTGCTTGAGCAGGTCCTTGACCAGCCGGACCAGGGCCATGGTGGTGGCCACCTGCTGCCTGCCCGAGCCCTGCTTGAGCTTGGCGAACGCGTCGTGCGGCGGCAGCTCCAGCGGCCTGGCGCGCACCACCCGGCGCGGCACCGGGCCGCCCAGCGCCCGGCGCCGCTCGAGCAGGTACTGGATCTCCGGGCTGTCCTCGCCGGGGTGGTAGTAGACCGGCAGCGCCTCGTCCATGGCGGAGTCGGGGATGTCCAGCCCCAGCCGGTCGCGGTAGGCGCGCACCGCGTCCTTGGCGAGCTTCTTCATCTGGTGGCTGGCGTTGCGCGCCTCGATCTCGCGCCCCAGCGTCCAGCCCTTGATGGTGTGCGCCAGGATCGCCGTCGGCTGGCCGGTGTGCTCCACGGCCGCCCGGTAAGCCGCGTACACCTTGCGGTAGTCGTGCCCGCCGCGGGACAGCGCGAGCCGGAGCAGGTCGTCGTCGGAGAGGTCCTCGACCATCCTGCGCAGGTGCTCCGAGGCGCCGAACAGGTGCTCGCGGAAGTAGGCGCCGTCCTCGGCCGCGAACGTCTGCCACTGCCCGTCGGGCACCTCCTCCAGACGGCGGACCAGCTCGCCGGTGGTGTCGCGGGCCAGCAGGCGGTCCCACTCGCGGCCCCACACGAGCTTGACCACGTTCCAGCCGGCGCCGCGGAAGATGCTCTCCAGCTCCTGGATGACGTGGCCGTTGCCGCGCACCGGGCCGTCCAGGCGCTGCAGGTTGCAGTTGACCACGAAGCACAGGTTGTCCAGGCCCTCGCGGGCGGCCACGCTGAGCGCGCCCTGCGACTCCGGCTCGTCCATCTCGCCGTCGCCGACGAACGCCCACACGCGGCTGCCGGAGGCGTCCCTGATCCCCACGTCGGTCAGGTAGCGGTTGAAGCGGGCCTGGTAGATCGCGTTGATCGGGCCGAGGCCCATGGACACCGTGGGGAACTCCCAGAACTCGGGCATCAGCCGCGGGTGCGGGTAGGAGGCGAGCCCGCCCTCCTGGCCCTCCTGCCGGAACGCGTCGAGCTGCTTCTCGGTCAGGCGGCCCTCCAGGAACGCCCGGGCGTAGATCCCCGGGGAGGCGTGGCCCTGGACGAACACCTGGTCGCCGGAGCCGCCGCCGGCGTCCTTGCCGCGGATGAAGTGGTTGAACGCGACCTCGTACAGCTCCCCGGCGGAGGCGAACGTGGCCATGTGGCCGCCCACGCCGACCTCGGGGCGGTTGGCTCGCGTCACCATCACCGCCGCGTTCCAGCGCACCGCCGCGAGGATCCTGCGCTCCAGCTCGAGGTCGCCGGGGAACTCCGGCTCGGCGCCGGTCGGGATCGTGTTGACGTAGTCGGTCCGGGTCACCGCGGGGACCGGGACGCCGAGCCGCCCGGCGTGGTCGAGGAGCCGCAGCAGCAGGTACCTGGCGCGCTGCGGGCCCTCGTGCTCGGCGACGGACGCGAGCGACTCCAGCCACTCGCGGGTCTCCTGCTCGTCGGCGTCGGGGATCACCTGCGGCCGGAACTGCTCCTCACCCACCGTGAGCTCCCCCAGATCGATCGGGTCTGTCCATGCATTCTCACTCCGGTCAAGCCCGCTCGCCAGCTTGCGCATTCGTGCATGCACCGGGGCGGGGGCGGGCCGCGCCGGGTCCCGCCGGCCCGGCCGACCCGGAGAGGATCGGGAGGCTGGGAGCGGCGGCGGTCCTGGCGCGCAGCAGACTCTAGTGCATCGCCGGGGGGCGGCGGCGGCCCGCGCCGCTCAGCCCTCGTAGGGGTTGGGCGCGAGCGACCAGGAGTCGGGTGAGGGCTCGCCCGGGCCGCCGGGCCGCAGGAAGCCGGCGGCGCGCATCCGCCAGGCGTGGTCGGTGGGTCCCACGCCCTTGCCGAGCGGGAAGCTGGCGGCGATCGCGCCGGACACGTACGCCTTGGCCGCGCGCACCGCGGCCGGGACGTCCAGCCCGAGCGCGAGGTTGGCGGCGATCGCGCTGGCGAGGGTGCAGCCGGTCCCGTGGGTGTTGGGGGTGTCGTGCCGCGGGCCGGTCAGGGTGACCGCGCGCCGGCCGTCGAACAGCAGGTCCGTGGCGCGCTCGCCGGGCAGGTGCCCTCCCTTGACCAGCACCCAGCGCGGGCCGAGGGCGTGCAGGCGCCGTGCGGTGGGCTCCAGGTCGTCCGCGTCGCGGACGCGCGCGCCGGTCAGCAGCTCGACCTCGGCGAGGTTGGGGGTGACCACGGTGGCCAGCGGCAGCACGCGGGTCCGCAGCGTGTCCAGCACGTCGTCGGCGAGCAGCGGGTCGCCGTGGCGCGAGACGGCGACGGGATCGACCACCACCGGGACGGTCCCCGCGAGCTCGAAGCGCGTCAGGGCGTCCGCGACCGCCTCGGCGATCGCGCCCGACGCGAGCATGCCGGTCTTGACCGCGTCCACGCCGATGTCGGTCACCACCGACTCGATCTGCTCGAAGACCGCACGCGGCGGGAGCGGGTGGACCGCCTGCACGCCCGTGGAGTTCTGCGCGGTGACGGCGGTGACCGCGCTCATCCCGTGGACGCCGAGGGCCAGGAACGTCTTCAGGTCGGCCTGGATCCCGGCGCCGCCGCCGGAGTCGGACCCGGCGACGGTGAGCAGGCGGGGCGGTGCGGGCATCGTTCGGCGCTCCTCGTAGTGCTCCCGGGTGGTGCTCCCGGGTCCACGATACGGCCGCCCGCCGGGTCGCCGGGCGGGCGCTCCCCGAACGGCGCGAAAATCGCTCTGCCAACTTCGGCTGGTTCTGGTTTAGAGTCGGCGTCGGCCAGCAAGCCCGGTCCCCCGGACGGTGGCAGTCGGTCGCTTGCTGCCAGCACCGCCAGTCGCGACGACCGTTCCGAGCCGTACCGCGAGGCACTGCCTGGCAGGCGGCCCGGCCGCGCAGGAGGGAGCGCCATGCGCCGGATGGCCTGGCTCGCACCCCTTGCGCTCCTCGCCCTCGGCGGCGCGCTGCTCGCCACGAGCCAGCGGACCGCGAGCGCGCACGAGGACGACTGCCCCGACGGGCCCGCCGCGGTCGCCTCGCACGAGCCGATCGAGGTGCTCGGCGGCCAGGCGCGGGTGGCGTTCACGCTCGCCCCGGGGTGCCGCGACGTGTGGGTGTCCCTGCTCAGCCACCGCCCCGCGGGCGTCCCCGGGCCCCCGCAGCAGCCGCTGCTCGACCTCGTCACCGGCAGGTTCTCGGCCGGTGACGTCTACCGCCTCACCGTGGACGTGCTGGACGACTGCAACTTCCGGGTCTCGTTCGTGGTCGGGCCGGCGACGCCCGGCGGGCACGGCGGCAGCTCGCTGGATCTGGTCGAGGCGATCCTGCAGGACCCCGACGCGTGCTCCATGGGTGCCGCGCCGGTGGTCGTGACGCCGACCCCCGAGCCCGGTCCGGCTCCCGTCGGGGGCGGCGCCAGCCCGCGCACCACCCTCCCGGCTCCCGCGCCGGGCGTGGCACCCCTGCCGTCGCCGCGCGCGTCCGCCGGCGAGCCGCCGCAGCCCGGCGACCAGGCGGCCGCGGCCGCCGGCCCGAGGCCGCGCGCCGGCGCCGGGTCCCCGTCCGCCGCCGCGAAACGCAAGGCGGAGCGCCGGGCGGCGGGCGGCGCGGCGATCGGCTCACTCGCCCAGGCGGAGCGGGCCGCCGCGATCGCCGCCGCCGCCGACCAGATCGTGGAGCCCGACGGCGCCTCGCCGTTCGCGGGCGTCAGCGGGATGATGCTGCTGACCGCCCTGTCCGCGCTCACCGCCGGCGGCCTGCTGCTGCGGCTGACCAGGCGCGGCGGCGCCCACGCCCGCTGACGCCCGCCGCGGCGCCGCGCCCCTGCCCGGGCGCGCGCTCACGCGGGCCCGGCCCGCCGGCGCAGGTGGTCGAAGCCGAGCCCGGCGAGCGCGACCTCCTCTCCCCGCGGCATGCGCGCGACGCGGACGCCCGGGTCGGCCAGGAACTCGCCGCACGCCACCACCCCGCCGACGGCGGCCTGCGCCGGCAGGGCGACCGCCAGGACGAAGTCCTCGCCGCCGCCGAGCGCGAGCGCGAGCGGGTCCCGGCCGAGCAGCCCCGCGGCCTGCTCCACGCCCGGGGCCAGGGGCACGAGCGCGCCGTGGACCGCCAGCCCCAGCCCGGACGCCTCGGCCAGGTGCAGCGCGTCGGCGGCGAGCCCGTCGGAGACGTCGATCATCGCGTGCGCCCCCGCCCGTGCGAGCCGGGCGCCGGCGGCGAGCGCGGGCCGGGGGCGGCGGTGGGCCGCGGCCAGCGCCGGGTGGCGGTCCAGGAGCGCCCGGGCGGCCGCGTCGCCACGCTCCAGCAGTGCCAGGCCGGCCGCGGCCGCGCCCAGCGGCCCGGTCACCGCGAGCCGGTCGCCGGGTCGCGCCCCGGCCCGGGTGACCGGCCGCTCGGCCTCGCCGAGCGCGGTGACGGCCAGCGACAGCACCGGCCCCCCCGAGACGTCCCCGCCGGCCAGCGCCACCCCCAGCTCGGCGCACGCCTGCGCGACGCCCTCGTAGAGGCGGTCGAGACGCTCCAGCGGGGTCGGCTCGGGCACCGTCAGGGCGAGCAGCAGCGCCAGTGGCCGGGCGCCCATCGCGGCCAGGTCGGAGAGGTTGACCGCCACGGCCTTCCAGCCCCAGTCCCGCGGGCTCGACAGGCGCTCGCTGAAGTGCCGGCCCTCGACCAGCACGTCGGTCGTGGCCACCAGCCGCCAGCCCGGGGTGAGCGACACGACGGCGGCGTCGTCGCCGATCCCGACCTCGATCCCCGGCCCGCCGGGCAGACCGCGGGTGAGCCGCTCCAGCAGCCCGAACTCGCCCAGCTCGGCCAGCTCGCCGCCGGGGACGGGCGGCGGGTCGGGGTCGGGCACGCAGCCTCCTTCCGCTACCCGGACGGTGCGGCGGCGTCCTCCAGGGCGCGCAGCACCTCCTCGTCGCCGACCTGGCCGAACCGCCGGTACGCCTGCCCCACGGCCAGGTACGGCCGGGGCATGGTCAGGCACACGACCTGATCGACGTCGGCGTCGACCCGTGCGCGCAGGTCGGCCGGCCCGACCGGGACGGCGAGCACGACGCGCGACGCCGCCAGCCGCCGGCACCGGCGCGCGGCCGCCACGCACGTCCACCCCGTCGCGACGCCGTCGTCGACGACGACCGCGATGCGCCGCTCGAGGTCCGGCGGCGGCAGGCCCCGCCGGTAGACGGCGGTGCGGCGGACCACCTCCGCCTGCTGGCGGTCGATCTCCCGCTCCAGGTCGGCCGGGTCGACGCCGAGCCGTCGGCACGCGCGCCAGTCCACCACCGCCACCCCGTCGGCGACCGCGCCGACGGCCAGCTCCGCGTTGCCCGGCGCGCCGAGCTTGCGCGCGACCAGCACGTCCAGCGGGGTGGCGAGGGACCGCGCGACCCGGGCGGCGACGACCACCCCGCCCCGGGGGATGCCGAGCACCACGGCAGGGCCGGAGACCTGTCCGTGCAGCGCCTCCGCGAGCCGACGGCCCGCGTCGGCGCGGTCGGAGAACATGGCGTCCTCCCTCGTGCGGGTCGCCGCGGTGTCCTGGCGGCACCGGACCCGTCCACCCGCGGCAGCTCCCGGGCCTGGATCCCGGGGCGCGGCCGGTCGAGCATAGACCCGGCCGTGCTCCGAATGAAGCGCGGGCCGGGCAGCGCGGGCCGAGCAGGCCTCCGGCACCGTGCGGGCACGTATTGGCAGAGGTCAGAGCCGCGTGTAGCATGCGCCCACTGCTCGGTAGGCGGGGGACCGAGAGCAGCGGCTCCGGGGAGGGTGGATCCGATGGTGACCGCGTACATCCTGATCCAGACGGAAGTGGGCAAAGCCGCCCAGGTCGCCAAGGCGATCGCGGACATCAGCGGCGTGCAGTCGGCCGAGGACGTGACCGGCCCGTACGACGTCATCGTGCGTGCCGAGGCGGACAACGTCGACGACCTCGGCAAGCTGGTGGTGGCACGGGTGCAGGCGGTGGACGGGATCACCCGGACCCTGACCTGCCCGGTGGTGCACCTGTAGCGCCGCACGCCGTCGCCGGTCCCGCCGCCCCGGTCCCGCGGCGCACACGCGCTCAGGTGCTCAGGCGGTCGACGACGTGGTCGACCGCGCGCGTGAGCGTGGCCAGGTCGTCCGGCTCCACCGCCGGGAACATGCCGATGCGCAGCTGGTTGCGGCCGAGCTTGCGGTACGGCTCGGTGTCCACGACCCCGTTGGCGCGCAGCACGGCGGCCACCCGCGCGGCGTCGACCCGCTCGTCCAGGTCGACCGTGGCGACGGTGGCGCTGCGCATCGCCGCGTCGGTGACGAACGGGCGCGCGTAGGCCGACGCCTCCGCCCAGCCGTACACGATCGTGGCCGACTCCTCGCAGCGCTTGGCGGCCCACTCCAGGCCGCCCTGCCGCAGCAGCCAGTCGAGCTGCTCGGCCAGCAGCAGCAGGGTCGCCAGCGCCGGGGTGTTGTACGTCTGGTCCCTGCGGGCGCTCTCCAGCGCGGTGACCAGGCTCAGCATCGGCGGGACCCAGCGGCCCGACCTCTCCAGGCGCAGCGCCCGCTCGACGGCCGCCGGGGACAGCAGCGCCAGCCACAGCCCGCCGTCGGCGCCGAGCACCTTCTGGGGGGCGAAGTAGTACACGTCGAACGCCGCCGGATCGACCCGCAGCGCGCCCGCGGCGGAGGTCGCGTCGACGGCGACCAGCCCGCGCGCGCCCGCGGGGCGCCGCACGGGCGCCGCGACGCCCGTCGAGGTCTCGTTGTGGGTGAGCGCGTACAGGTCGACCCGCTCGTCGGCGCGCGGCTGCGGGTGGCTGCCGTGGGCGCTGCCGATCACCTCGGCCTCCAGGTGCGGCGCGGCCTGGACCACCGCGGCGAACCTGGCGGAGAACTCCCCGAACACCAGGTGCTGGCTGCGGCGCTCGACCAGGGAGCAGGCCGCCAGGTCCCAGAACAGCGTCGTCCCGCCGTTGCCGAGCGCGACCTCGTACCCGTCGGGCAGGCCGAACAGCTCGGCGAGCCCGGCGCGCACGCGCCCGACCAGCGCGCGCACCGGCGCCTGCCGGTGGCTGGTGCCGAGCAGGGTGGTCGCCGCCCGCCCGAGAGCGGCGACGGCCTCGGGGCGTACCTTGGAGGGCCCCGAGCCGAAGCGCCCGTCGCGGGGCCGCAGCGCCGGCGGGAGGGTGATCGCGGTGGGGTCTGTGGTCATCTGTGGAACGATCCTTGCTCGCAGGGTCGGCCCGCCCCGGCGCCTGGCACGGTCCGCGCCCGCCGGGACGTGCCCGCACGGTACCGCGCGCCCGTCCCGCCCGCCCGGCGCGGGAGGGCGACACGAAGGAGGTGCGTTTCCGAGCATGACCCGGATCTCCCGCCGCGTCGGCGCCATCGCCGAGTCGGCCACGCTCGCGATCGACGCGCGGGCCAAAGCGCTCAGGGCGGCCGGTGAGGACGTGATCGGGTTCGGCGCGGGCGAGCCCGACTTCCCCACCCCGGCGCCGATCGTCGAGGCGGCCAGGCGCGCCGCGGGCGACCCGCGCATGCACCGCTACACCCCGGTCGCCGGCCTGCCCGAGCTGCGCGCGGCGATCGCCGCCAAGACCCGCCGCGACTCCGGCTACGAGGTCGAGCCGGCCCAGGTGCTGGTGACCAACGGCGGCAAGCAGGCGCTCTACAACGCCTTCGCGACCCTGCTCGACCCCGGCGACGAGGTGCTGCTGCCGGCTCCGTACTGGGTCACCTACCCCGAGTCGATCGCGCTCGCGGGCGGCGTGCCCGTGGCCGTCCCAACCGACGAGTCGACCGGCTTCCGCGTCTCGGTCGAGGCGCTCGAGGCGGCGCGGACGCCCCGCACCAGGGCGCTGGTGTTCGTCTCCCCCTCCAACCCCACCGGGGCGGTCTACCCGCCCGAGGAGGTCGAGGCGATCGGTCGCTGGGCGGCCGGGCACGGCCTGTGGACGGTCAGCGACGAGATCTACGAGCACCTCGTCTACGAGGACGCCGCGTTCTCCTCCCTGCCGGTGCTGGCGCCCGAGGCCGCGGACCGCTGCGTGGTGGTCAACGGGGTGGCCAAGACCTACGCGATGACCGGGTGGCGGGTCGGCTGGATGATCGGGCCCGCCGACGTCGTGCGGGCCGCGGCCAACCTGCAGTCCCACGCCACCTCCAACGTCGCCAACGTCGCGCAGGCGGCCGCCCTGGCGGCGGTGAGCGGCGACCTCGCCGCGGTGGCGGAGATGCGGGCGGTCTTCGACCGCCGGCGGCGGCGCATGCACGAGCTGCTCACCGCGATCCCGGGCGTCACCTGCGTCCGGCCGCTGGGCGCGTTCTACGCCTTCCCGGCGTTCGGCCCGCTGCTCGGCCGGCCGCTGCGCGGGCGGCGCCCGGCCAGCACCCTGGAGCTGGCCGGGATCGTGCTGGACCAGGCACGGGTCGCGTTGGTCCCCGGCGAGGCGTTCGGCGCGCCCGGGTACGCGCGGCTGTCGTACGCGCTCGGCGACGCCGACCTGGAGGAGGGCCTCGGCCGCATCGCCAGGCTCCTCGCCGAGACCGGGCAGGGCTGACCTATCCCCGGCTCCGGCTCCACCACCAGGTGCGGGCCTCGGGGCGGAAGCCCAGGCGCCGGTAGACGGGCACGCCGGCCGGGGTGGCGGACAGCACCGCGGGCAGCTCCGGCGCGACCGCCAGGGCCGTGCGCGTGAGCGCGCCGCCCAGCCCGCGGCCGCGCGCGCCCGGCAGCGTCGCGACCCAGTACACCCCGACGCTCCCGCCGGCGACGAACGCCATCGCCGTGGCGGCCGGGGCGCCGTCGAGCAGACCGACCCACAGGTGCAGCCCGGTGACGTCCAGGACCCGCTCGTCGAACAGCGCGCCGCGGCGGGGCGGCCGGAGGTCGGCGAACGGGAAGCCGTCGATCAGGGTCCGCTCGAACCACCACAGCGGCTCGGCGCCCGCCACTCTGCGGACCTCCAGGCCGGGCGGCCCGGCCGCGGGCGGCGGCGCGGGCGGCCGGCGCAGCACCGGCATGACGATCCCCAGCTCGTAGCCGAGCGGGCGCAGGTCCCCGACGCCCCAGTAGTCCTGCAGCGACCACGGGCCGCCGGCGCGGGCGGTGAAGAACCGCTCGGCCCGGCCCGCCAGCCGCTCCGCCGGCGCCGGCCGCAGCGCGATCGCGACGTTGTGGCCGCGGAACGGGCCCGCGGCGTCGGTCGCGACCAGGCCGGGCTCGGCCAGCCGCGCGTGCCCGAGCGCCTCGGCCGTGGCCAGCTTGAGGGCCGCGATGTTGCGGGCGGCCAGCTCGGCGGTTGCGGGTCCCTCAGGCGCCATGGGTCGGGACGGCACGGTGGCGTCCGGGCCCCGCTCAGGCCGCGCTCACCGCAGCGGCACCTCGACGCGGGCGAGGGGCCGGCCGTCGGCGTCGCCGTGCAGCAGCAGCGCCACCTGCGACGCCGCCCTCGGCGGGCTGGGCATGAACCGCTGGGTGAAGACCACCGGCAGCATCCTGCCCGCCTGGCGCATGTGCCTGGAGCGGTAGGTGGTCTGGGCGTCGTCCTCCAGGATCCACTCGTTCATCGTGAACGAGTCGCCGGTCTGGCGCGGCCCGAGCTGCAGCACGTAGCGGAACTCGATGAACGAGGTCCACAGGTCCAGCGCGATGAGCGTGAACGTCTGCGGCGGGACGACCTCCACGCGGACCAGGGGGATCACCCGGACCAGGCCGGCGGGCTCGTCCGAGGGCGGCACCCGGTCCGGCGAGAGCTGCGAGCGGTCCACGTCGCCGCGCGCGATCAGCTGGGTCATCACCGCCCCCCGCGCGCTCGCCAGGTCGACGCCCATGCCGACCAGCAGCTGCGAGGCGAACCCGTCGCCCTCGCGGACCAGCCCGAGCAGCAGGTGCTCGGTGCCGATGTAGTTGTGGCCGAGCTGGAGCGCCTCGCGCAGCGACAGCTCCAGGACCGTCTTGGCGCGCGGGTTGAACGGGAAGTGGCCGGTCGGGACGCTGCGGCCGGGGCCGATCAGCTCCTCGACCTGGGCGCGCGTGTCCTCGACCGAGACCCCCAGCGAGCGCAGGGCCAGCGCGGCCAGCCCGTCGCCCTCCCGGCACAGCCCGAGCAGCAGGTGCTCGGTGCCGATGTAGTTGTACTCCAGGCGCCGGGCCTCCTCGCGCGCGTACACGACCGCGCGTCGGGCCTGGTCGGTGAAGCGCTCGAACATGCAGCTCCCTGATCAGTCAAGCGGGACCTGTCAACCGGGATCCGTCAGGTGGGTGCGACGGCCGGCGGTCAGCCCAGGCGGCGACGATGCCGTTCGAGGGCGAGGTCGACCAACCGGGCGATGAGCTCAGCATAGGGGATCCCGCTCGCCTGCCAGAGCAAGGGGAACATGCTCTTGGGGGTGAAGCCGGGGATCGTGTTCACCTCGTTGAGCAGCACCCGGCCGGTCGTCTCGTCGTAGAAGAAGTCCACGCGCGCGAACCCCTCGCAGCCCAGGGCCGTGAACGCCGCCAGCGCCAGCGCCCGCACCCGCTCGGCCACGTCCGCGCCGACCGGGGCGGGGATCAGGAGCTTGGACTCCTCCAGGTACTTCGCCTCGAAGTCGTAGAACTCGTTCGCGGGGACGATCTCGCCGACCGTGCTCGCCTGCGGCCGGTCCAGCCCGAGCACGCCGCATTCCAGCTCGCGGGCCGCGACACCCTGCTCGACCAGCGCCTTGGGGTCGTGCGCGAACGCGTCGGCGAGCGCGGCGTCCAGGTCGTCGGCCGCGCGCACCTTGGCGATCCCGATCGAGGACCCCAGCCGCGCCGGCTTGACGAACACCGGGTACGCCAGGCGCTCGGCGACGGCCCGGGCGACCGCCGCCGGGTCGCGCCGCCAGTCCCGCTCGTGCACCACCAGGTGGCCGACCTGGTCCAGGCCGGCCTGCGCGAGCACGACCTTGGCCATCGCCTTGTCCATCGCCAGCGCGCTGGCGAGCACGCCCGAGCCGACGTAGGGCAGGCCGGCCAGCTCCAGCAGCCCCTGGACCGTCCCGTCCTCGCCGTACGGCCCGTGCAGCAGCGGGAACACCACGTCGACGGCGGCCAGGGCCCCGCTCCCCCGATCCGGCGGGCGCGCCTCCAGCCCCCCGCCGCCGCGGTCGGGACGCAGCGCGACCTCGACGCCGTGCTCGTCGACGGTCGGCAGCCCGCCGCCGGGGGCGGCCAGCTCCAGCGGGGGCCGCTCGGGCAGCAGCCAGCGCCCGTCGCGGCTGATCGCCACGGGGATCACCTCGAACCGCTCACGGTCCAGCGCTTCCATCACCGAACGGGCCGAGACCACCGACACGGCGTGCTCGGCCGACCGGCCCCCGTACAGGAGCGCGAGGCGGACCTTCCTGGTACTCACGCGGCCTCCAGTGCCTGCTCGAAGTCGGCGCGCAGGTCGGCAGGATCCTCGATGCCGACCGCGGCCCGGACCATCCCCTCGCCGATCCCGGCCTCGACCAGCGCCCGGGCGTCCAGCTGGCGGTGGGTGGTGCTCGCCGGGTGGGACACCAGCGTGCGCACCCCGCCCAGCGACGGCGCCAGCCGCGCGACCCGGGTCGCCTCGACGAACCGCCGCCCGGCGGGCCGGCCGCCGGCGAGGTCGAACGACAGCATCCCGCCGGGGGCGTCCAGCACCCGGGCGGCGATCTCGAAGCTCGGGTGCCCCGCCCGCCCGGGCCAGTGGACCCGCTCGACCTTGCCGTGCGCGCCGAGCAGCTCGGCCAGCACGCGCGCGCTGGCCACCTGCCGCCCGACGCGCAGCTCCAGCGTGGCCACACCCCGCAGCACCAGCCAGGCCGCGAACGGGTCCGGGGAGCCGCCGAGGTCGATCATCACCTGCCACGCGCGGCCGTGCAGCCCTGGGTCGGCGAACACCGCCATGCCGAGGACGACGTCGTGGTGGCCGCCGAGGAACTTGGTGGCCGAGTGCACCACCACGTCGGCGCCGTGCGCCAGCGGGCGGCACAGGGACGGCGAGGCCACCGTGTTGTCCACCACCAGCGCCACGCCGGCGGCGCGGGCCAGCCCGGCCAGCGCGGGCAGGTCGGCCACGGCCATGGTCGGGTTCGCGATCGTCTCCACGTACAGCGCCCGCGTGCGGGGGGTGAACGCCGACCGGACCGCGGCGAGGTCGGCGGCGTCGACGAAGCTCGCCGCCACGCCGAGCCTCGGCAGCAGGCGGGCCAGCAGCGAGTACGTGCCGCCGTACAGCGCGCGCTGGACGACCAGGTGGTCGCCGGCACCCGCGAGCGCGAGCACCGTCGAGGAGATCGCCGCCATGCCCGAGGCGCACGCGAGCGCGCGTCGCCCGCCCTCCAGGTCGGCGACGGTCGCCTCCAGCGCCGCGGTGGTGGGGTTCTCGTAGCGGGTGTAGACGAAGCCCTCGCCCGGCTGGCGCAGCGTGCGCGCGTAGTGCTCCGCGTCGTCGAACGCGAACGCCGACGTCTGCCAGATCGGCACGGCCAGCGGCGGCTCGGCGGGCGGCGCCCGGTCGGCGCCGAGCAGCGCGCGCGTCGCGAAGCCGCGCTGCGGCGCGCTGGGCGGATCCGGCTGGGTCGCCAAGGCTCGTCTCTCGTCACGGGTTCGGCGGAAGGCTTGGAGGCCGCGGACCGGTCGCGCCCGCTCCCCCGTTCCCGGCGAGCCTATCAGGGCCGGAGCCGGCGGCCGCAGCGGCTCTGCTGAGCAGCCGCTCCCGGAAGCGCCGGCCCTGCGCGACGCCGCGGACCGCGCGCACGTGCACCACGCGGCCCGAGCGGGTGACCAGCCGCACCCGGCCGCGCGCGAGGCGCACGGCCGACAGCTCCTGGTAGCGGTGGCGGCGCGAGCCCGCCACGCCCCGCACGGTCACGCCGCCCGCGTCCAGCTCGGCGACGAGCATGCGCGCCCGCAGCACCGACTGCGCCAGGCTCCACAGCGCCAGCACCGCCCACAGCAGCGCCGCGGCCAGCAGCGAGCTTCCCGCCTCGCGGCTGCGCTCCCCCGCCGCCAGCCCGGCGCCCAGCAGCAGCGACGCCAGGGCGAGCCCCAGCAGGCCGCTGACCAGCGCGTGCAGCACCCCGCCCGGCTGGAACCGCTCCACGGCGGGAGGGTCCCCGGCGGGTCGCGCCGCGGCGGCCCCCTTCGCGCCCGCCTGCCCCGCGCCGGCCTCCTGCGCGCCGGGCGCGCGCGGGCCGGACGGGGCCTGGCCGGGGACGGGGTCAGCGGCCATGGGCGCGGGCCGCCGGCCGGTACCACGCCGGCGGCTCCCAGCCGAGCTTGGCCACGGCGATCTGCTCCGTGATCGCGTCCCACACGCGGGCGGTCTCCGCCTTGATGCGGTCCCGCGGCATGCTCGGGTCCCGGTCCATCGGCAACGGCGGCCCGGCGGACATCACCACCCGGATGCCACGGCGGAACGGCCCGATCCGGCCCTGCGCGAACAGCAGGTGCGCGCCCCACTGGCCGACCGGGACGACCGGCGCGCCGGTCAGCAGCGCCAGGCGCGCCACGCCGTTCTTCGGCCGCAGCGGCGAGAAGTCGGGGTTCTTGGTCGTGGTCCCCTCCGGGTAGACCACGACGGTGGCGCCCCGGTCCAGCGCGCGCACGGCCGCGTCGAGCGCCTTGGCGGCGTCGCGCGACTCCCGGTACACCGGGATCTGCTGGGCGCCGCGCAGCACCCAGCCGAGCACCGGGTTGCGGTACAGCTCGGACTTGGCCAGGAACTGGACCTTGCGCCCCGCCTCGTGCAGGCAGCTGCCCAGGCACACCGGGTCGAAATAGGACAGGTGGTTGGCGGCGACGATGGCGGGGCCGTCGGGCAGGTGCTCCATCCCCCTGCACTCCAGCCGCACCCAGAACCGCACCACCGGCGGGACGACGGTCCTCGCCAGGGTGTAGAGCGGTTCGCGCTGGCCGGCCACGATGCGCGAGATAGTACAGTCCACGCCATGCTCGCACCTGTGATCCCCGTCAAGCGGCTGGCCGCCGCCAAGGGCCGGCTGGCGCCGGACCTGCACCCGGTCGAGCGGCGCGTGCTCGCGATCGCGATGTTCGAGGACGTCGTCGCCGCGGTGCAGGCGACCACCGGGCTCGCCGCGCCGGTGGTCGTCTCCCCCGACCGGGAGGTGTGGCGGCGCGCGGAGGCGCTGCGCTGCCGGGTCGTGGAGGAGGACGGCGACGGCGACCTGAACGCCGCCGTGCGCCGGGCCACGCCGGCAGCGGGCGACCAGGCGCGGGGCGTGGCGGTGGTCGCCGCCGACCTGCCGCTCGCGACCCCGGACGCGCTCGGGCGGGTGCGCGACGCGCTCGCCGCCGCGCCGGTGGTCGTCGTGCCCAGCGCCGACGGCGGCGGCACCAACGTGCTCGGCTGGCGGCCGCCGGCCCGGTTCGAGCCCCGGTTCGGCCCGGGCAGCGCCGGCCGGCACGCCGCCCTCCCCGGAGCACTGCGCCTGGAGCTGCCCGAGCTGGCGCTGGACGTGGACACGCCGGCCGACCTGCGGGCGGTCCTCGGCCGGCTCGACCCCGGGACGGTCACGGCCCGGCGCGCGCGCGACCTCGGACTCGCCGCGCGGCTCGCCGCGGGCCTCCAGCCGGACCGGGGACGCCCGGACTGACCCCGATCGACGCCGCGAAGGAGCGCCCGATGCTGCAGGGCACCGTGAAGAGCTTCGACCCCGCCACACGGCGGTCGGTGGTGATCACCGACGACCGCCGCGAGTGGGACGTGCCGCCGGAGGCGTTCGCCCGGTCCGGCCTGCTGCGGCTGACCCTCGGCCAGCGGGTCAAGTTCAGCGTCGACGAGCAGGCCGGCGAGGAGCGCGTGACCTACGTCAACATCCTCACGTTGCCCGAT
>DATFRI010000068.1:0-18181 GCA_035263405.1 Actinomycetes bacterium
CGACGTGACCTGGCTGATCCTGACCTTCTACGTCCCGCTGCTGTGGGTCAGCGTGGTCCTGGTGGCCTGGCAGCTCTGGACCCGACGCCGCGAGCAGGCTACCGACGCCTGACGGTCAGCCGGCGGCAACCTCGAGGCCCACAACATCAGCGAACGGCCGAGCCAGGCTGAGTCCTGCAGACCGGCACGCGGGGGCGCCCAGGCTGCCCGCAGGAGGGGACCTCGATGGAGAGGTCCGCTCATCCGTGCGAGTCGCCTCGGTCGTCGGCGACGCCGGAAAGGGGCTGGAGGCCGTCGCTGCTCGCGTCCGGGCCGGTCAGGGCGGGCCGGCCGGCCTCGGCGAGCGGGGGGAGCGCGGCGGCCGACGGGGACAGGATTGTCCCGTCCGCGGCGAGGAGGGTGCCGTCGTCCGCCTGGAAGCCGCCGTCGGCGAGCGCGCGCAGCTCGGTCCCGTCGGCGAGCCGGATGGTCCCGCCGGGCGCGACGACGGTGCCGTCGGGCCCCTGGAGGTGGATCCCGGCCTGCAGCTCGGACTGCCGCCCGCCCGTGGCCGCGGCGAGCGACGGGGCGGCCGGCGGCGGGGCCGCCTCCGGCTCGGGCGGCGGGCCGGCGGCCGCGGCGAGCAGCGCGGGCGGCTCCGCGCCGGCCGGCGTGGGCGCAGGGGGCGGGTCGGCCTGGGCGCGGTCGTCGGGCGGCTGCATCGGGTGCGGCCACTCGGGCCGCGTCAGCGGCTCGGGGAAGGGCTCCCGCGGCCGGGGCTCGAAGGGAACCGGCAGCGGGACGTCGAGCGGGTACTCGATCCGGTCGCCGGGGTGCACGACCCGTCCGTCGGGGTCCTCGTGGGTGCCGTCGGGGTACCAGGTCACGCCGGAGGGCTCCCTGAGCCGGCCGTCGGCCTCCTCGACCGTGCCGTCGGGACGGATGTTGCGGCCGCTCGGGTACTCGATCCTGCCGCTGCGGTACTGCAGGCCGCCGTCGGGGAGCAGGGCCGGGCGGTCGACCTGGCCGGTGGTGTAGACGATCCTGCCGTCGGGGTAGGGATACCGCAGCTTCCCGTCGGCGTACCTGATCCTGCCGTCGGGGTGGTCGACCCGGCCTCCGCGATGCTCGCGGGTCCGGTCGGCGAGGACGCGCATGCCGCCGGCGTGCACGACCGAGCCGTCGCGGCTCACGATCCGACCGCCCGGGTGGACGCGCGGGCCGCCGCGGGGAAGCTCGCGGCTGTTGTCGGCGTGCAGGATCGAGCCGTCCGCCTGCTGCACGCCGCCGTCCGGCCAGGCGAGCCTGCCGCCGGGGAGCCGGGTCGGAGGGCCGCCGTGGAGGCCGGCGCGCGCGGGCGGGATGTGCGTGCCGGAGGGGGTCACCCTGACGCCGCTGCGCAGCACCTTCGTGCCATCCGGCCAGACGACCAGGCCGTTGTCGAACACCGTCGTGCCGTCGGCCAGCTCGACCGGGCCCACGACGGGGATGTGGGTCCGGTCGGCGAGCATGCGACCGCCGTCGGGGCGGATGAACGAGCCGTCGGAGGCGACGATCCGGCCGCCGGGGTAGCCGATCGGGCCGCGGCCGGCCTGCAGGCCGCCGTCGGGCAGCACGGACCTGCCGAAGCGGTCGACGACCCTGCCGCCCGGGTGGACGACCGTGCCGTCGGCGCACCTGCGGATGCCGTTCAGGTACTCGACCGACCCGTCCGGGTTCCGCACGCTGCCGTCGGGGTCCAGCCACCGGTTGCCGGAAAGCTTCTGCGGGGGCTGCCCCGGCGCGGCTCCGGGCGCGGGTCGGACGACCACGAGCGTGCCGTCGGGCAGCACCCGCATGAAGCGGGGCAGGATGACCGTGCCGTCGGGCCACACGACCAGGCCGCTGCGCAGGACGCGGGTCCCGTCGCGCAGGACGCGGGTCCCGTCGGCGAGCACCTGGATGCCGGTCCGGAACTCCAGGCCGCCATCGGGCAGCCTGCGCAGCACCTCGGGCCGCTGCGGCCTCGCGGGCGCGCCGCCAGGCCGGCGC
The DNA here is from genome assembly GCA_035263405.1 of Actinomycetes bacterium. Lineage (GTDB taxonomy): Bacteria > Actinomycetota > CALGFH01 > CALGFH01 > CALGFH01 > DATFRI01. The sequence continues at coordinate 2,011 of DATFRI010000068.1, forward strand.
GGGGCCGGCGCGGCCCGCGCGGCGGCGATCGCCTCCCCGGCCGGCGCCATCGCCGGCAACGCGGCGGCCAGCAGCAGCGCAGCGGCCGGAGCGGCCCGAGCCGCCCGCCCGGACCACCGCTTCCCCGGAGCTCTCAGATCACATCACCACGGTCGCACCACCACGGGCTACGCGGGGGCCGCGCAGCCGCGACAGGCCAGGAGACGCTAACCCCGGCGGGTCACAGGGGCGCAACGAGCGCGCACCCGTGCGGCATCGCCGGGCACGCTCCGCTCGGCGTCAGGCTGTGATGCCGGGCGCGGGGAAGTCGCCGGCGAGGTCGCGGACCTGGTCGGCGATGCGCTTGACGGTCGCCTCGTCCTCGGCCTTGACCGCCTCGGTCACCTCGTCGATCCAGCCCGCGATCGTGCGCATCTCGGGCAGGCCCATGCCGCGGCTGGTCACCGCCGGCGTGCCGATCCGCAGCCCGCTCGGGTCGAACGGCTTGCGCGGGTCGAACGGGACGGTGTTGTAGTTGGCCACGATCCCCGCGCGGTCCAGCGCCTTGGCCGCAGGCTTGCCCGCCACGCCCTTGCCGGTGAGGTCGATCAGGATCAGGTGGTTGTCGGTCCCGCCGGAGACCAGGTCGAACCCGTGCTCCAGCAGCGCCTCGGCGAGCGCGCGGGCGTTGGCGACGACCTGCCGGGCGTAGTCGCGGAAGGCGGGCTGCGCGGCCTCGTGGAGGGCGACCGCGATGGCCGCGGTGGTGTGGTTGTGCGGGCCGCCCTGCAGGCCGGGGAAGACCGCCCGGTCCAGCGGCTTGGCGAGGTCCTCGCGGTCGGTCATGAGCATCGCGCCGCGCGGACCACGCAGCGTCTTGTGCGTGGTGGTGCTGATGACGTCGGCGTGCCCGACCGGCGTCGGGTGCGCCCCGCCCGCGACCAGGCCGGCGATGTGCGCGATGTCGGCGACCAGCACCGCGCCGACCTCGCGGGCGATCTCGGCGAACGCGTCGAACTCGATGGTCCGGGGGATCGCGGTGCCGCCGCAGAAGATGAGCTTGGGCCGCTCTTGGCGGGCCAGCTCGCGTACCTCGTCGAGGTCGACCCGGCCGGTCTCGCGCCGCACCCCGTACTGGACCGCGCGGAACCAGCGGCCGGTGACCGACACGCCCCAGCCGTGGGTGAGGTGGCCGCCCATCGGCAGCGCCATGCCCATCACCGTGTCGCCGGGCTCCAGCAGCGCCAGGTAGATCGCGAGGTTCGCCGGCGAGCCCGAGTACGGCTGGACGTTGGCGTGCGCGACCCCGAACAGGTCCCTGGCCCGCTGGATCGCCAGCGTCTCCACCTGGTCGATGACCTGCTGGCCCTCGTAGTAGCGGCGGCCCGGGTACCCCTCGGAGTACTTGTTGGTCAGCACCGTGCCGCTGGCCTGGAGGACCGCGGCGGAGGCGTAGTTCTCCGAGGGGATCAGCCGGATCGTGTCGGCCTCGCGGTGGGCCTCCTCCTCGACCAGCCGGGCGACCTCCGGGTCGACCTTGTGCAGTGCGGCTCCCGCGTGCGGCGCAGTCACGACGCCCACCTTCCTCCAACGAGCAAGCGATCGAATCGTCGCGGGGAAGCCTACCCGCCGGACGGCGGGCCGGCGCCACGCAAGGGATGCGTGGCGCCGGCCCCGCCGCTCAGCCCGTTTACGGCTCTGCTCGCCAGGGGCGATGTTGCAGCCGCCGTTGGCGAGGTTCAGCTCGCCGGCAGTGATCGGCCCGACGCTGGCGCCGCCCCCGTTGGAGCCGTCCGGGCGCCAGTTCGACAGGGAGGCGTCGGGGTCGGGGCAGTTCGGGGCGCGGTCGGCCGCGGGGCCGGCGTCGGCGGTCTGGACCTGGCATATCCCTTGGGCGTACGGGCCACCCAGTAGCTCCACGTGCCGCCGCGCTGGTTGCGGCCGTACAGCTCCCGGGCGAGCGTCGCCCGCCCGCGTGACAGCAGGCTCTTGACCGTGCCGTCGGGCAGGGCGAGCTGCGCCGCGACCGCCTGCACGGACAGGTCGGCGAGGTGGTGCAGGACGATCGCCTCGCGCTGCCGCAGCGGCAGCCTGCGCAGCGCCGCGACCAGGTCGGTCTCGGCGGCGTCCAGCGGCGGCACCGTGTCCTGCGGCCGGCCCAGCTGGAACAGCGCCCGCGCGTGCCGCCGGAGCCGTGGGGGACTCGGCGAGGAACACACCGGTCGGCGGAGCCGCGTTGCAGCGCCAGCGACCCGACCAGGTCAAGCCTACGGCGAGCCGGGCGGCTCACGACCGCCCGCGGGCGGCGGGGCCGGGCTACCCGCCGTGCTTCGCGGGCAGGCGGCCGGTCTTGACCGCCCGGCGCAGCGCCTCGTGGTCGGCCTCGGTCTGGTCGGCGTAGGCCCCTGCGAAGCGGGCGAAGGCCTGGTCGGCGGCGTCGCCCTTGCCCAGGTAGCCGGCCAGCACCGTCGCGCCGCTGGTGCGGGCGTGGCCCTTGGCCAGGAGGGTGCCGCAGATCCGCGCGTAGTCCTCCAGCGCCGAGCCGTCCATGCCGTCGACGGTGACCGCGCCCTTCATGTCGCGGAACTGGCGGACGTAGTAGTCGCGCCCGTCGACGGTGGTCCAGCCCAGCAGCGGGTCGCTGACGGTCTGCAGCGTCTGCTGGTACTCGACCACGCGCTGGCCCTGGTGCTCGTGCCAGGCGCGCTCGCCGTGGACGAACCTGGCCACGCACGACCGCCGGGCCTGCTTGAGCTGGAGGAAGAGCACGTCGTCGGGGCTGTTGCCCTGGAGCAGCGCGACGTACGCGCGCAGCCCCACGCTCCCGACGCCGACCACCTTGAGGGCCAGGTCCACGACCGTGTAGGCGGTCAGCAGCCCGCGCCAGTACGGCGGCAGGACCTGCAGGTACCCCACCAGCCCGTCGGTCAGCCGGTCGGTCTCGTCGGCGGCTGGGTGCACGACCTGCGGCGGCTGGTCCACGATCCGGCGTACGCCCTCGCGCTCGCGGGTGAGCCGCGGCAGCGCCCGGTCGCTGGTGCGGCGCCGGGCCACCGCGGCCGCCCGCTCGATCTCGTCCAGCAGCGACCGGTCGGTGAGCTGGTGCCGCATCCGGTCGATGTCCAGGCGCTCGAACGACCGGGCGAGCAGCGGCTGCCCGGCCAGCTTGCGGATCTGCTCCCGGTAGGCGCGCGCGCACCAGGTCGCGGCGTCCTCGCAGGCCGCCTCGGACAGGCCGTTCTGCCGACCCGCCACCCACACGCTCGTCGCCAGCCGCCGCAGGTCCCACTCCCAGGGACCGGGGTGGGCCTCGTCGAAGTCGTTGAGGTCGAACACCAGGTGGCGCTCCGGGGAGGCGTAGAAGCCGAAGTTGCCGAGGTGCGCGTCGCCGCAGATGACCGGCTCCACGCCGGTCCGTGGCAGCTCCGCGAAGTCCTCGGCCATCAGCGTGGCCGAGCCGCGCAGGAACGCGTACGGGGACGCGGTCATGCGCTCCAGGCGGAGCGGGATCAGGTGCTCCAGCCGGCCCTCGTGCGTCGCCTCGACGAGCAGGACCGGGTCCGGCCGGCCGGCTGGGGGCTGCCAGCGGCCGAGCGCGCTGCGCGGCGCCCGCCGGCGCAGCGCCCGGCCGGCCGCCAGGCGTTCGTCGCGGTCGGGCAGCGGGGTGCGCAGCATCCCGGACCGGACGGTCAGCCGATGCGCTGGTCGCCGTCGAGGTCCTCGCCGAAGCGCCGCTCCAGGTGGCGGATCAGCGCGCCGAGCACCTCGTTCTGCTGCATGACGACCTGCTCGAGCGTGACCACCCGCTGCGCCAGCGTGAGCTGCACCTCGTTCTGCGCGTCGTTGATGCGGCGGTTGGAGATCTGCTGGTAGCCCTCCCACAGGATTCCCACGGCACCTCGTCCCCCTGTCGGCGTCCGCCCGGCTCGGACCCGGGAGCGCGAAAACCCGGGGGTCCGGCGGGCTCGTGAACAAGGTAACCTGGTGCGCCGGCCGATGCACCGCGACTCGACCCCTGAAGGACGGTGACCGGGATGGCGGAGCAGACCGGTGCGGCCGGCGCGAAGCCGCGCCCCTCCACCAGCCGGCGCGTCCTCCAGATCGTGGTGTCGCTCGTCCTGGTCGTCGGGATCTTCTATTTCCTGTTCAAGAACATCGACCTCGCCGAGGTGTGGGCCGACATCCGCGAGATGACCTGGCTGGAGCTGGTCACCCTCGGCATCGCGGCGGTCTGGAACCTGCTGACCTACGTGCTCGTCTGGATGGCGGTGACCCCGGGGCTGACCTCCCCGCGGGCGTTCGTCCTCGCCGAGTCCTCGACCGCGGTCGGCAACACCCTGCCGGCCGGGGCGGCCGTCGGCGTCGGGCTGACCTACTCGATGCTCGGGTCGTGGGGGTTCTCCCGGTCGCGCAGCACCGTCGCGGTGCTGGTCTCGGGGGTGTGGAACAGCTTCGTCAAGCTCGGCATGCCGGTGCTGGCGGTGGCGCTGGTCGCGCTGCAGAACCGCGTCAGCGGCGCGCGCGTGACCGCGGCGCTGGCCGGGATCGGCGGGCTGGTGGCCGCGATCGCCGTGTTCGCCGTGATGCTGCGCAGCGAGCGCGGCGCCGAGCGCGTGGGCATGGTCGGCGGCCGGGTCGCGTCGCGGGTGCTGCGCGTCTTCCGGCGCCCGCCGGTGCACGGCTGGGAGATCGCCACCACCAAGTTCCGCGCGCGCACGATCGGCCTGGTCAGCCACCGCTGGCTGGCGATCACCGTGGCCACGCTGGTCAGCCACCTGTCGCTGTACCTGGTGCTGCTGCTGACCCTGCGCCACGTCGGCGTGTCCGACGACACCGTCGGCTGGGCGGAGGTGCTGGCGGTGTTCGCGTTCGCCCGCCTGGCCACGGCGATCCCGTTCACCCCCGGCGGCCTCGGGGTGGTCGAGGCGGTGCTGATCGGCGGCCTGGTCGCCGCCGGCGCCGACAAGTCCATGGCGGTCGCGTCGGTGCTCGTCTACCGGGCGCTCACCTGGCTGCTGCCGATCCCGATCGGGGTCGGCTGCTACCTGTGGTGGCGCCGCCAGTCCCTCACGGCGCGGCCCGCGGAAGCGGCCAGCCCGGTGCGCGCCGACGGGTCGTGACCGCCGGCAGGGCGGCCACCTGGGGCCTGCCCGCCGGCTACGCCCGCCACCCGGCGGACGTCGTCAGCCTGGTGGTGGGGAGCGGGGTGGTGGCCCTCACCACCCTGGCCATCCACGCCAACCGCGTCGGCACCCGCGAGGCCGACCTGTTCCGGGTCGTCAACGACCTCGCCCTGCCGGGCTGGACCTACCCGGCGGTGTGGCTGGTGATGCAGCTCGGCGTGATCGGGGCGGTGCCGCTGGTCGCGGCGCTGGCGGTGGCCACCCGGCGGCTGCGCCTGGCGCTGGACGCGCTGCTCGCGGCCGGCAGCATCTACATGATCGCCAAGCTCATCAAGGAGTTCGTCCAGCGCGGCCGGCCCCGGACCCTGCTGGAGGGCGTGCACGTCCTCGGCGAGCCGGCCCGCGGCCTCGGCTACGTCTCGGGCCACTCGGCGGTCGCGGTCGCGCTCGCCACCGTCGCCGGCCCCTACCTCGGCCGCACCGCCCGCCGGGTCGCCTGGACGCTCGCCGTCCTGGTCTGCCTGGCACGGATGTACGTGGGCGCGCACCTGCCCTTCGACGTCCTCGGCGGCGCCGCGCTCGGCCTGTCCGCGGGCGCGCTGGTGCACCTCGCCCTGGGGGCGCCGGTGCCGCGCGTGCCGCCCGGCGCCGTCCGCCGCGCGCTGGAGGCCCGCGGGTTCGACCCGGCCGGTCTGCGGCCGCTCGGCCCGGGCCGCCGGTCCGCCCGGTTCGTGACCGGCGACGACGGCCCCGGGCTGTTCGTCAAGGCCGTGGTCGCGGAGTGGCGCGACCGCGACCTGCTGTACCGCGGCTGGCGCCGGCTGCGCGCGCCCACCGCGCGGACGCGGCGCCAGGGGCCGTCGCTCCACGAGGTCGAGCACGAGGCCGCCATGGCGCTGCTCGCCGCCGCGGCCGGGGTCCGCACCCCGAGGGTCCTGCTCGCCGGGGCGTACGGCCGCGGGGCGGCCCTGCTGGTCCAGCAGCGGATCCACGGCCGCACGCTCGCGGAGCCGGGCGCCGCGGGGCAGGTCGGCGGCGCGCTGGCCGACGAGGTCCGGCGCCAGGTGGGGCTGCTGCACGCCGCCGGCATCGCGCACGGCGACCTGGAGCCCGCCAACGTCGTCGTCGACGGCGAGGGCCGGCCGTGGCTGGTCGACTTCGACCAGGCGGCGGTGGCCGACGGGCCGCTGATCGCCCGGGACGAGTCGGCGCTGTCGGCCACGCTCGGGCGGCTGGCCGGCCCGGACCGGGACCGGGACCGCAGCGCCGCGCGTGCGGAGCGCGGCGACGGCGCGCCGTCCGGCGCGCCGGGGACCGGGCAGCCCCGGTGAGCCCGGACGCCCACCGGCCCGCGGCGCGCGACCCGCGGCGCTGGTGGGCGCGGCTGGCGCTGGTCGCGCTCCTGGCCGCCGCGCTCGGGCTGCTGGCGATCCTGGTCCGCAGCCGCGGCGGGCTGGCCGCGCTGGCGGTGGCCGCCGCCGTCGACGTGGCGGTGGTCGCCGCCGTGGCCTGGTGGGCGTTCACCACCCGCAGGACCTGGAAGCGCCGGCTGAACCTCGCCGTCGCCGCGGTCGCGCTGGTGCTGCTGGCCGCCGCCGTGGTCGTCTTCGGCGTCCGCCAGGCCGGCGAGCTGCTGATCCTCGCGGCGGTCGGCCTGGCCTACGTGCTCGCGGCCAGGCGCGCGCTGGGCCCCGCCGCCGGGAACCGGGCGCGGCCGCCGGGAGGTGGCGGGCCGGCGCCGCCGGCCAGGCCGTGGCTGCTGGTCAACCCGAGGTCGGGCGGGGGGACGGCGGCGCGGCTCGGGCTGGTCGAGGCGGCGCGGTCGCGGGGCCTGCAGGTGCACCTGCTCGCGGCCGGGGAGGAGGCCGCGGCGCTGGCGCGCGCGGCGGTCGCCGCCGGGGCCGGCGCGATCGGCATGGCCGGGGGCGACGGCTCGCTCGGCCCGGTGGCCGCGGTCGCGGTCGAGGCCGGGGTCCCGTTCGTGTGCGTGCCCGCGGGCACGCGCAACCACTTCGCCCACGACCTCGGGCTGGACCGCGGCGACCCGCTGGCCGCCCTCGACGCGTTCGGCGGCGACGAGCGGCGCGTGGACGTCGGGGTCGTCGGCGGGCGGGTGTTCCTGAACAACGTCTCCCTGGGGGCGTACGCCGACCTGGTGACCGAGCCGGGCTACCGGGCGGGCAAGCTCGCCACCGCGCACGCGGTCCTGCCCGGGGCGCTGCGCGGCGAGCGGGCGCCCCTGGCGGTCTCCTTCGGCGACCGGGAGGGCCGCCGCTACCAGGACGCGCTCGTCCTGCTCGTCGCCAACAACCGCTACGACCTGCAGCGGCCGACGCGGCTGGGCGCCCGCGACCGGCTCGACGACGGCGTGCTGCAGGTGTCGGCCCTGCGCGCCCGCACCGGGGCGGCCCTGGCCGGGCTGCTCGCCCGCAGGGCCGCCGGCCGGGAGCCCGGCCCGACCTGGGCGCAGTGGACCAGCCGCGAGCTGCGGGTGGACTCGCAGCTCGCCGAGATCCCGGCCGGGCTCGACGGGGAGGCTGTCGTGCTGCGGCCGCCGCTGGAGTTCCGGGTGCTGCCGCGCTCGCTGCGCGTGCTGCTGCCGCCGCGGCTGCGGCCTCGCCGCCCGGCCCTCCCCGGCCTGCTGAGCCGCGTCGCCGTCCGCCGCCTGTGGGCCACCGCGGCCGGCCGCGGCACCGGCGGCGAAGCCGGGGACGGCGACGCCGGGCAGGGCGGGGGCGCCGGGTGAGCGGGGACCGGCCGGGCGCGCGGCAGGGGCTGCCGTGGGGCGGGCCGGCCGGGGTGGCCGCGGCGCTGCGCCGGGCCGACCTGGCGCTGTTCAAGCGGATCGCCGGGGCGCACAACCCGGTCCTGGACCGGACGATGCCGGCGCTGTCGCGCGCCGCGGACTGGTCGCGCCTGTGGCTCGGCCTGTCGCTGCTGCTGGCGGCGTCGGGCCGGCCGGCGTGGCGGCGCGCCGCGCTCCGCGGGGTCGCCGCGATCGCGCTGGCGAGCAGCTCCGTGAACGGGCTGGCGAAGCTGTCGGTGAACCGGCGCCGGCCGCCGATGGACCACGTGCCGCCGGCCCGCCGGGTCCACCGGGCGCCGGTGACGACGGCGTTCCCGTCCGGGCACTCGGCCTCGGCCGCCGCGTTCGCCACCGCGGTCGCGACCCAGGCGCCCGAGCTGGCTGCGCCGGCCGGGCTGCTCGCCGCCGCCGTCGCCGGCTCGCGGGTGTGGACCGGGGCGCACTACCCGGGGGACGTGCTGGCCGGCGCCGCGCTCGGGGCCGGCATCGGCCTGGCGGTCGGCCGCGCGCGCCGCGGCCGGCGCCGCGGCCGCCGCCGTCCGTGAGACGGGACCCGGAAGGCCGCCGCGCGGCCGCCGCCCCTGGAGCACGGGCGCCGCAGGCGCGGCCTCCGGTGCCCGGGTGGCGTCAGAGGGTGAAGAAGTGCAGGCCGATCCACGCCCACGCCGCGATCACGCCGATGCGGCCGGGGCGGCTGCGCATGGCCTCGCGCAGCACCGCGCCGAGCGGGGGGACGCGCGACTCGGGCCGCCGGCCGAACAGCTCCAGGCCGACGCCCGCCAGGACCACCAGGAGGTAGCCGGCGATCGTCAGCCCACGGCTGCTCATCGCCGCAGGAGGAACCAGCCGCCGGCCAGCCACACGGCCAGCACGAGCGAGCGTCCGGGATGGGAGGCGAGCAGCGGGCCGGTGAGGACGCTGATGGTGGGGTGCTCGGGCGAGCCGGTCGTGAGCGAGGGCTGCAGCAGCAGGGAGGTCAGCTCCCAGAGCGCCGCGGCCACGAACACCGCCGCCCACGCCGCCAGCCCGAGCGGGCCGACCCGCCGCGGCCGCGCCGCCTCCCTCACCGGGACGCGCCACGCGATCGCGACGCTGGCCGCCGCCGGGCACACGACCGCGATCGTCGACGGCCACGTGTAGCGGCCGAACCCCCCCGCGACCAGGGCATACGCGAGCCCGCCCAGGACCAGCGCCGGCGTCGCCCGCCAGGGGCCGTGCAGGGGCGGGGGGCGGGGGGCGGCTCCCGCCCCGGATCCGGTGCCCTCCCCGCCCGCTCCCGGAGCGGCCTGCGCGGGCGCGGTCCCCGCGGCCGCCGCCTCGCGGGCGGCCCGGTCGCCCGTGCCGCGCGCGACGTCCAGCGCGAGCACCACGGCCACCGCGAACAGCGGGCCCCAGTGCTCGGGAGAGTCCCCGGCCACGATGTCGAAGACCCCGGCGAGCAGGAAGATCAGCACCACCGGGTGCACCAGCCCCCGCGCGGTCGCCGCGGCCGTCGGGCGCGGCCGGTCACCGCGGTCGCGCGCGGCCAGGGGGTCGCGCGCGGGCTCCGCCGGTCCGGGCATCAGCGGCATCAGCTCCTCGCGGCGTGGTCCGTCGAGCATCTGAAGCTTAGCGCCGGACCCCGCCCCGCCGGCCGGACGAGGTGGCCCCGGCCCGGCGGGCACGGGCCGAGGCGCCCGCCGGGACGCGGATCAAGGCAGGATGGGATCGTTGTGCCGGCTTGCGGAGAATCACAGCGCGTCCTCAAGATCCGGGTCGAGACTTCGCGGCACCCCCCCGACCCCCCGGGCCGCCGCTCCCCGAGGCGCGCGGTCCGGACCCCGGCACCGAAAGGACGGACCCCGCCGTGTCACCCATCCCGCTCCGCCGCCGCCTCCTCCTGCTCGCCCTGCCCGCCGCCGCGATCCTGCTGCTCGGCGGGTGCGGGGGCGGCTCGCTGCGAGCCCGCGGCCAGGTCCAGGCCGAGACGGCCGCCAGCCCGGCACCCGCGTCGACCGCCCAGGCCGGCGGCTCCAGCACGTCCGGCGGCGGCTCGCTCACCCTCGCCATGACCCAGCCGCGGTCGCTCAGCACCACCGTCCCGGCGACCGTCACCTGCGCCGAGCGGCTCGGCCGCTACACGGTCACCGCCAACGACGTCACCGCGCAGGACCTGCGGGTGACGCTGCGGGCGGTGATCCCCGGCTACACCGGCCCCGGCAGCTACCAGGCACGGGTGACGTTCCTGGTGGCCCAGCCGGGCACCGCCGCCCTCGGCGGCACGACCGCCGGCGTCCCCCTGACCGTGAACAGCGCCACCAGCGGCCGCTTCTCCTACAGCTCGACCGGGCCGCAGGGCCGCACCGTGGCCACGAGCGTGAGCTGGCACTGCGCGGGCGGCTGAACGGCCGGCCGGGCGGTCCCGGCCGGCCCGGGCCCCGGCCGACCTGGGCCCTGGCTGCCCGCGGGGTTCCATGGTCCAATTCTGCCAAACCGTGCACCGGTCACAGAAAGGTCCGCGATGGGCACGAGCGCGTCCCTCGGTGAGGAGTACCAGCCCTCCGGCGAGCATCTCCAGGATCCGTACCCGTTCTACCGGCGGGCCCGGCAGGAGGAGCCGGTCTTCTTCTCGCCCGCCCTGAACGCGTGGGTGGTCACCCGCTACGAGGACGTGTCCCGGATCGTGCGGGACCCGGACACGTTCTCGTCCGGCAACGCGCTGCGCCCGCTGGTCCAGTTCCACCCGGCGTCCCTGGAGGAGCTGCAGAAGGGGTTCCCGCCGGTCCCCTCGACCGTGGACTCCGACGGGGAGCTGCACCGGCGGCTGCGGGCGCCGCTGGCCAGGGCGCTGTCCCCGGAGCGGGTCAACGCGCTCGAGCCGTTCATCCGCGAGCGCGCCGACGCGCTGATCGACGGGTTCGTCGACGACGACCACGCCGACGTCATGGCCCGCTACGCCTACCCGCTGCCGGTCCAGATCATCACCGAGCTGCTGGGGCTGGACGAGCAGGACCGGGCCGCGGCGGCGGAGCAGAGCTACGCCTCCGCCGAGATGATCTCCGCGCAGCTGTCCGAGGACGAGCAGGCGGCCGCCACCCGCGAGTTCGTGGCCTTCCAGCACACCATCGCCGGCTACGTCCAGCGCCGGCGGGCGCAGCCGCGCGACGACCTCGTGAGCGACGTCGTCGCCGCGCTCGCGCCGAGCGAGGGCGAGCTGGCGTTCGAGCAGCTCGCCGAGCTGGTGTGGCACCTCATCGGGGTGGCGATCGCGGGGCACACGACCACCTCGGCGGTGCTCGGCAACGGCCTGCGGCACCTGCTGAGCGACCGTCGGCGCTGGGAGCTGCTGTGCGAGCGGCCGGAGCTGATCCCCGGCACGGTCGAGGAGATCCTGCGCTACGACCCCTCGGTGCAGAGCTTCTTCCGGGTCACCACCCGCCCCGTCAGCGTCGGCGGCGTCGACCTGCCCCCGGGCACGGAGCTGATGGTGGTGTACGGCTCGGCCAACCGCGACGAGTCGCAGTTCGAGCGCGCGGACGAGTTCGACATCACGCGGGCGGTGACCCGCCACCTCGCCTTCGGCGGCGGGGTGCACCTGTGCGTCGGGTCCGGCCTGGCCCGCAAGGAGCTGCAGGTCAGCCTCGAGCTGCTCAGCTCGCGGCTGCCCGGGATGCGCCTGGTGCCCGACCAGGAGGTCAGGGTCCGGCCGGGGCTCAACCACCGCGGGCCGTACGCGCTGCTGGTGGAGTGGTAGCGGCCCGGGCTCAGGCGGGCGGCTCGCCGTCCAGCTCCGCGAGCAGCGCCTGCGTGTAGCGCAGGTAGGCGCTCGCGCCGAGCGAGCGGAGCAGGGCGACCACCTTGGTCAGCTCGGCCCGGGCCGGCTCGGGCTGGCCGGCCGCGCGCAGCTGCTGTGCCAGGCGCAGGCGCGCGCAGCCCTCCTCCATGGCCGAGCCCATCCGCGCGTAGCGGCGGGCCGCCCGCCGGAAGTCGCGCTTGACGAACACGCGCACCGCCTCGTGCCAGCGCGTCGGGGCCAGCCCCTCGGCGAGGTCGTCGCCGGCCCGGTCGAGGTCGACGATGAGGTCGGCGAGGTCGGGCGTGGCGGTGAACTGCTCGGGGCGCTCCCGCTGCCGGCCGAGCAGCTCGTCCAAGCGGGCGGCGGCCTCGTCGCGGTGGCCGGCGGCGAGCAGGGCGCGGCCGGCGAGCGCCTCGGCGGCGAAGCGGTGCCGGGGGCCGAGCGCCTCGGCGGGGTCGATGGCGTCCGTGGCGTCCTGCAGCGCGCCCTGCACGTCGCCGCGGGCCAGCCGGATGCGGCCGCGCAGCGTCCTGCACCAGGGGCGCACGAACCCGAGCCCGTCGGCCGAGCCGGCCAGCGCGCGGTCGACCACCGCGAGCGCCCGGTCCCAGTCGCCGCCGGCGTAGTCCATCCCGGCCTGCACCGCGTCGTACCACTGGTCGGTCGCGGCGTCCACGCTGTGGCGCCGGCCGGCGGCGACGGCGGCGGCGCAGCGCTCGAAGTCGCCGTACCAGTACAGCGACCACGCCAGCCCGAAGCGGGCCAGGCCCACGGTGGGCGCGTGGCTGGCCTGCATCAGGTCGATCGCCTGCTCCATGTCCTCGGCGCCGTGCAGGTCGCCGGCGCAGATCCGCGCCTGGCCGATGATGCCGAGCGCGCTGCTCTCCAGCCCCAGGTGACCCAGGTCCTGCGCGCGCTGCATCACGCCACGCCCGGTCTCGACCGCGACGGCGTGCTCGTCGGCGAGCATGAGCTGGATCGTCTGCTGCAGCTGGATCTCGAGCTGCGCCTGCGCGGACCCGACCGGCTCGTCGAGCGCCCGCTCCAGGTGCGCCTCGGCCCGACCCGCGTCGCCCTGCATGATGGCGAGCTGCCCCAGCTCGACCTCGGCCTCGGCCGCCCGGTCGCGCCTGCCCTCGGCGCGGAACCGCTCGCGGGCGCGGACCAGGAACTCCGCGCCGGCGTGCTCGGTGTACACCAGCGAGCGGCCGAGCTGGAACAGCAGCTCGGAGCTGGGCGCCTCCTCCGAGGGCCAGAGCTGGATCGCCGACCGGTAGAAGTGCGCGGCGGTGGCCAGCGCGCCCTGCATGGTGGCCAGGTCGCCCGCCTCGGTGAGCACCGGGCGGGCGCGCGCGGGCAGGTCGCCGACCGGCTCCCCCGCCGCCCGGCGCAGCGCCAGCGCCTGCTCGTAGTGGTGGGCGAGCAGCTCGATCCGGGTCTCCTGGAGGCCGGGGTTCAGCTCCTGGATCCAGGTGGCGACCCGGCGGTGCTTCTCGGCCTTCTCGGCCCGCAGGATCTGGCTGTAGGCGACCTCGCGCACCAGCGCGTGGCGGAACACGTACTCGGTGTCGGCCCCGACCGAGGCGACCCGCGCGCGGCGCAGGAGCTGACGGCGCTCCAGCCGGTGCAGCCCCGCCTCCACCTGCTCGCGCTTGCGGCCGCCCATGCTGACCAGCGCTCCGGCCCAGCCGAACTCGCCGACCACCGCGGCGTCCTGGAGCAGCAGCTTGTCCTCGACCGGGAGCGCGTCCAGACGTGCGGCGATGAGCTGCTGCACGGACTCGGGGATGGGCAGGTCGTCGGCGTCGCGCCTGGACCGCCTGCCGAGCCGCAGCCCGGCCGCGCCGTCGCCACGCCGGTCGAGCAGGCCGCGGTCGTGGACCATGCGCGCGTACTCCTCGACGTACAGCGGGTTGCCGCCGGAGCGGGCGATCAGCGCGTCGCGGATGTCCGCGGAGACCGGCGTGCCGTCCAGCAGGGAGTCGAGCAGCTCGGTGGCGCCCTGCTCCGAGAGCGGGCTCAGCAGCACCGTCATCGCGTTGCGCTTGCCGCCGCCCCAGCCGGGCCGGCGGTCCAGCAGCTCCGGCCGGGCCGTGCAGATGACCAGCAGGGGGACCTGGTCGCCGTGGTGGGTCAGCCCGTCGATGAAGTCCAGCAGCGCGTCGTCGGCCCACTGCAGGTCCTCGAACACGACCACCAGCGGCCGCTCGGCGGCCACCGCGAACAGGAACCGGCGCCAGCCCGCCAGCACCTCGCGCTGGCGCTCGCGCGGCAGCGGGGCGATCGGCCGCGCCCGCAGCAGGACGTTGAGCTGGTCCATGATCTGGTCGGCCTCGTCCGGGTCGCCGAACGCGTCGGCCACGGCCCGGCGCAGCTTGTCCTCGGTGACCCCGGCGCGGTCGGTCTCCAGGGTGCCGGCGTGCGCCTTGACGATCTCGGCCAGTGGCCAGAACGCGGTCGGCTCGCCGTAGGGCAGGGAGCGGCCCTGGCGCCAGTTGATCAGCTCCTTGGTGTCGTCGGCCAGCCGGCCCAGCTCCGACACCAGGCGGCTCTTGCCCATGCCCGGCACGCTCACCAGGGTCAGGAGCTGCTGCTCACGGTTGCTCTGCAGCCGTTCGAGCAGGTCGCCGAAGATCGCCAGCTCCTGCTCGCGCTCGACCAGCAGCGAGGGGCTGACGTCGGCCACCGGGGCGCCGGTCCGCGAGCGTGCGCCCTGCGCCTGCCAGGCCTGCGTGCCGCCCTCGGTGACGGGCGGGACCCAGCGGTACTCGATCGCGTGGCGGGTCGCCCGGTAGGTGCCCGTCCCGACCACGACCGCGCCGGGCAGGGCGCCCGCCTGCAGCGCCGTGGCCACGGCGACGACGTCGCCGGCCACGCTGATCGACTCGCCGGGGGCGAGCAGCGGCGCGGGCGAGCCGTCGCCGAGGGCCGGGACGGCCTCCGGAGAGCTGGTCAGGGTCGCGATCACCTCCCCGGTGGCGAGCCCGACCTGGGCCTTCTGGCCGACGGCGGTGGCGTCGACGTCCTTGCAGATGTCCAGGCCGGCGCGCACGGCCCGCTCCGGGTCGTCCTCGCGGCTGCGCGGCGCGCCGAAGGTGGCCAGGAGCTGGCCGGAGACGGTCGTCAGGACCACCCCGCCGTAGTGGCGGACGCGCTCGGTCATGCACCGCTGGACCGCGGCGACCCGCTCGGCGACGTCCTCGGCGTCCAGCCGCTCGGGATCCAGCTCGTCGAGGTCCGACATGACCAGCCCGGCCACCAGCATCGTGACCACCTTGCGCTCCTCGCGCCTGCGGCCCCCGTCCTCGTCCGCCCCGGACCGGCCCCGCTCACCGGCCGCCGGCGCCGTCGGCGGCGCGGCCGGCCCGGCCAGCTCGAGCGCGGGGTCCTGCGCCAGGATCGCCTGCTCCAGCCGGCGCAGGTCGGCGCCCGGCTCGATCCCCAGCTCGTCGACGAACGCGCGTCGCACCTCGCGGCACGCCTCCAGCGCCTCGGCCTGCCGGCCGGAGCGGTACAGCGCGAGGATGTGCTGGGTGCGGAACCCCTCGCGCAGGGGGTTGGCGCGGACCAGCCCCTCCAGCTCGCCGACCAGCGCCGCGTGGCGACCGAGCGCCAGGCCGACGTCCATCTGCTCCTCGACCGCGCCGAGGCGCAGCTCCTCCAGGCGCGCGATCTCGGCCTGCGCGAAGGGCGCGTCGGCGAAGTCGGCCAGCGCGGGGCCGCGCCACAGCTCCAGCGCCAGCTCCAGGACCTCGGCCGCGTGCTGCAGCGCGCCGTCGCGGTGGGCCTGGCGGGCGCGGGCGAGCTGGCCGCGGAAGCGGTCGGCGTCGAGCTGGCCCGCCTCGACCAGCAGCATGTAGCCCGACCCGCGGCGCACCAGCGGGCCCTCGGTCAGGCCGGTGGTGCCGTCGGCGAGCTGCTTGCGCAGGCGGTGGACGAAGAACTGCAGGGTCCGGCGCGGGTTGGCGGGCGGCTGCCCGCTCCACAGCACCTTGACGAGCTGCTCGGTCGGGACCGACTGGTTGGCGTGCAGGAGCAGCATGGCCAGCAGCGCACGTTGCTTGAGCCCGCCGATCGGTAGCGCGCGGCCGCCGTCGCGCAGCTCCAAGGGCCCGAGGAGACGAAACTCCAACCGTCACTCCGGTTGATGATCACATCTGCGACAGAGCGTATCCCACAACTCGGCTCCGGCCGAGAGCCCCTTCCTCCCGCAGGACCGGGGCGCTCCCGCGCAGCCTGGAGAGAGGGCCAAGCCACCGAGCACGTTACGAGTCATCGGCTGATGCGAGGGCCGCGTTGGTGGTGACGCCCTTCGAGGTCGAAGGAACGACCGCTTCGAGGACCAGGTACAGGATCCCAGCGATCGCGAACGAGCCCAGGAAGCTCACGTCGACCCCATCAGCGAGGTCTGCGAGCGGACCTTTGTAGAGGGTGGTGTTGATCGCCAGGAGGCCGAAGATGGAGCCGGCCACCCAGGCGAGCGCCGCG
>DATFRI010000069.1:0-38341 GCA_035263405.1 Actinomycetes bacterium
ACCCAGGGCCCAGGAAATCTTGGCACCGGGACACGCTGGGGCTTCTCGGGCGTGCAATCGGGCGAGGCGGTCAACGCGGCCGCGGTGCTCGGCGGTCGGCCGGTTGCCTCGCTGCGGATCTCTGAAGCCGACCCGAGAGACCGGCACCGTGGTGTCTCCCATCACAGCCTCACCGCGTACGGCCGGGTCGCGTTGGCGTCGGCTGATCTGGTCGTGCCCCAATTGCCTGGCGAATTCGGCGCAGAGGTGCGGCGTGCGGCGGAGACGCTGGCAAGCCGCCACCGGCTGATCCTCGAGCCGACCGAGGAGCTGCTTGGCATCCTCAGCCAATCGCCGGTGCGCCTGTCCACCATGGGCCGCGGCCTTGCCGAGGACACTGCCTACTTCCTCGGTGTGGCTGCTGCGGGCCGCCACGCGGCCCGCCTGCTCACGACAGCAGCAAGCCAGCCGACGAATGGGTGAGGCACCGGGAAGGATCAGAAGGTGCCGAGCACGTCCACGGCGAAGACGAGCGTCTCGTTCTTCTTGATCCCGGCTTCCGGGCGGCCTGCCTTGCCGTATCCGGAGTCGGGCGGGATCACCAGCAAAACTCGGCTGCCGGTCTTCACACCCGTCAGCCCCTCGACCCAGCCCTTGATGACCTGGGAGTCATCGAGGGTGAAGGAGGCCGGCTCGTTGCGATCCCATGAGGCGTCGAACACCTTGCCCGTGCTCCAGCTCAGGCCGACGTACTTGACAACGACCAGGTTGCCCTTGGCGACCGGCGCGCCGTCGCCTTCGATCACGTTTCGGACGGTTGTTTTAGCGGGCGGGTTCGCCGAGGCTGGGATCGTGATCGTCGGCTTCTCGTCTCCCGCACCGCTCACTGCCGGCAGGGCGCCGCCGCCGCCCGATGCGACAGCTGGGTTCAGGCTCGACTTGGCCGAATAGGACCCGAGCACATCAATGACAAAGACCAGGGTGTCGTCGGGCTTGATGCCGGCATCGGGCAGCCCCTTCGTGCCAAAACCCTTGTCTGGCGGGATTACCAGGAGCACCCGGCTGCCCACGTTCTTCCCGACGAGACCATCGGACCAGCCGGTGATGATCGGATCCTTGCCGAGCCGGAAGCTCACCGGCGCCTTGCCGTACGAGGTGTCGAACGTCTTGTTGTCCCGCCACAGCTGTCCGAGGTAGTTGACCACCACAAGGTCGCCCTTGGCGATCTTCGCGCCCCCGCCGTCGGTGATCACGTTCGACACGAGGGTCTTGCTCGGATCCCGGTCAGGCGCCGTTACCGTCGGCTTCGCGCCCACGCCACCGGTGACGGTAGGCAATGACGCCCGGTCGTCGCCTCCGCCACCACAAGCGGCGAGCGAGGCGGCCAAAAGGGCAGCGGCGACAGGCAGAAACAGACGGCGCACGTGGTTTCGTTCTTCCTGATCGAGGTGTGGCATGGGGGACGCGACGAGCGCGTGGTGTCGCCCAAACCGCGCGAGGCGCCAGCCTACCTGGGCAGGGCATCAACCAGGCCGCCAGCCTGTCTACATGCTGGCGATGAGCTTCTCGACCCGGTCGTCGACGGCACGGAACGGGTCCTTACATAGCACTGTGCGCTGCGCTTGATCGTTCAGCTTGAGATGCACCCAGTCGACGGTGAAGTCACGCCGGCGTTCCTGCGCGCGCCGGATGAACTCACCGCGCAGCCGGGCCCGGGTCGTCTGTGGCGGGACGGACTTCGCCTCGAAGACGTCGAGGTCACGGGCGACGCGTTCGGCAGCACCCCGCCGCTCGAGTAGGTAATAGAGGCCGCGGTGCCGGTTGATGTCGTGATAGGCAAGATCGAGCTGCGCGATCCGCGGTGACGAGAGCGGGATCTGGTGCTTGGCGCGGTAACGCTCGATCAACTTGTACTTGATGACCCAGTCGATCTCCTGGTCGACCGAATCGAGGTCGCCCGATGACACCCCATTGAGGGTGCGCTCCCACAGATCGAGCACATGCTTCACCGTGCCGTCGTCCAGGCCGCGCTTGGCGGCGAAGTCTCTCGCCTTGCCGAGATACTCGCCCTGGATGTCGAGCGCGCTCGCGTCCCTGCCGTTGGCAAGCCGTACCCTGCGCCGCCCGGTCATGTCGTGGCTGACCTCCCGGATCGCCCGGATGGGGTTCTCCAGGGTGAGGTCGCGCATGACGGTGTTCTCCTCCAGCATGGCCAGCACCAGGTCGGTGGTGCCGACCTTCAGGAAGGCCGACCACTCGTTCATGTTGGAGTCGCCCACGATCACGTGCAGCCGCCGGTACCGCTCGGCGTCGGCGTGCGGCTCGTCGCGGGTGTTGATGATCGGCCGCGAGCGGGTGGTCGCGCTGGAGACCCCCTCCCAGATGTGCTCGGCGCGCTGGGCGATGCAGTAGACCGCGCCGCGCGGGGTGGCGAGCACCTTGCCGGCGCCGCAGATGATCTGCCGGCTGACGAAGAACGGGATCAGCACGTCCGCCAGCCGCTGGAACTCGCCGTAGCGGCTGACCAGGTAGTTCTCGTGGCAGCCGTAGGAGTTGCCGGCGGAGTCGGTGTTGTTCTTGAACAGGAAGATCTGGCCGGCGATGCCCTCCTCGTGCAGGCGCGCCTCGGCCGCGGCGAGCAGGCTCTCCAGGATCCGCTCGCCCGCCTTGTCGTGGGTGATCAGGTCGATCACCGAGTCGCACTCGGGGGTGGCGTACTCGGGGTGGGAGCCGACGTCGAGGTACAGCCGGGCGCCGTTCTCGAGGAACACGTTGGAGGAGCGTCCCCAGGAGACCACCCGGCGGAACAGGTAGCGGGCGACCTCGTCGGGCGACAGGCGGCGCTGGCCCCGGAAGGTGCAGGTGACCCCGTACTCGTTCTCGAGGCCGAAGATGCGCCGTTCCATGCCGGTCACTGTACCGCTCGAGCCTCCCGGCGTGGGGGATCCGCTGGGCGGTCAGGGGACCGGCAGGGGCCGCGCCGCGGTGCTGAGGGCGAGTACCACCAGGGCGTGCGTCCAGGCCAGCGGCGCGGCTGAGCGCGGCGCGAGGTCGTGGCGCCGGACCCGCTCGGGGAACGCCCCGAGCGCGGTGCGGTGCGCCAGCAGCCAGCCGAGCACGCCGGCCAGGCGCGCCCGGTCGCCCGCGGACGCCGCCGCCAGTGCGAAGCAGGCGGTGGCGGGCGTCCAGGGGTCCTGGCCGGCCCACGCGCTGCCCGGCACGGCCCCGCCGCCGGCTCCCAGCGCCGCCCAGGCGGTCCACACCGCCGCGGTGACCGCCCGCTCGGGCGGGGCGAACGGCGGCGCCAGCCAGGTGACCGCCGCGTCGGGTCCGCCGCCGGCCGGGGTGCGCTCGTATCCGGCGCTGCCCGGGCCGTGCAGGCGCCGCCGGATCGCGTGGTCCAGGCGGGCGGCCGCGGCGCGGAACGCGGCCGCCTCGCGCGGGTGGCCGAGCGTCCCGGCCAGCCTCGCCGCCGCGCGCAGCCCGGCGCGCAGCGGCGCCGCCGTGCCGAGCGTCGGCTGGCGCTCGCGCCGCTCCCAGTAGTCCGGGCCGGCCGGCGGCAGCCCGTCGGGCCGCAGCGACCGGGCCGCCGCGTGCGCGGCGCGCGCGACCGCGGGCCACGCCGCGGCCGCGAGCGCCCGGTCGCTGCCGCCGCCGCTGGCCACCCACGCGGCCCACGGCACCCAGCCGGTCGCGTCCAGCTGCGGCGGGCGGCCGTCCTCGACCGGGCGGCCGTCAGGGTGCGACCGGGCCGGCCAGGTGCCGTCCGCGCGCTGGGTGCGCGCCAGGAACGCCAGCACCCCGGCCGCCTCGGTGCGGTGGCCGGTGACCGCCAGGGCGGCCGCGGCGAAGCTCGCGTCCCGCGGCCACACGTACGCCCAGCGGGGCTGCGGCGCAGCGGCCACGCCGCCGCCGGGGCGGATCAGCCGGCGCAGGAACAGCAGGGAGCGGGCCGCGGCGTCGCGCTCCCTGGCGTCGCTGCCGGGGACCGTGCCGGCCGCCAGCCAGGCGCGGTCGTCCCCGGCGGCGGCGAGCGCCGCCGGGTCGCCGGCCGGGACGGTGACCGGCTCCCGGGCGCCCGGCGGCAGGTAGCGCAGGCGCCCGTCGGCCAGGCGCAGGACCAGGCTGTCGCCGAGCCAGCCGGCGCCGGCCGCGTCGGCCGGCGAGACCGTGGCGAGCGCGTCGCCGTTGCCGAGCAGGCCGGCGGCCAGCAGCGGGACCGGGGTGGGCGCGCGGTTCGCGCTGGTCAGCAGCGCGATCAGCAGGCAGGCGAGCAGCGGCGGGCAGGCGCGGACGAGGCGTCGGGCGGCCAGGGGGCGCTCCTGTCGGTCGGCGGTGCTCGCCCTGATCCTGGGTGGACCCCGCCGGGCCGTCAACCGGGCGGCGGCCCCCGGCGCACGCGCGGGACCGGGCCGGGCTCAGGGGGCGCCGAGCCCGGCGACCAGCCGCTCGAGCGCGCCGGCGTCGGGGGCCGAGAACCAGGCGGCGCGGGTGCCGCGGCACACCAGCGCGGCGCGCTGGCCCCGGCCGGCCCAGCGGCCGCTGCCCGGGGCGGCCCCGGCGGTCCCGGTGCCGAAGCGCTCGTTGGCCCAGCGGGCGGTGGCCTTGCAGTACTCGTCGGCCTGGGCGCTGCTGTCCCACACGGTCCGGACCACCATGGCGGTCGCGCCGCCACGGCTGAAGGTGCGCAGCCGGCCGCCGTCCCAGCCGGCGGCCGCCGACCGCGCGGTGGACACCGCCAGCTCGCCGCCGAGCAGCAGCGACACGTCGAACTCGCCGAAGCCGACGTCGGCCCCCCCGCTCCAGCCGGCGCCGAGCGCGCCCGCCAGGTCCGGCACGCGCACCTGCTGCGGGTCGTCCCGCCGCAGGTAGCGCTCGGGGTGCAGGATCTGCTCGGTGGAGGTGGGCGGGTCGCGGTAGGCCCGGTCGATCGCCGCCGAGCCGCCGCTCCGGTCCAGTGCCTGGACGAACGCGAGGCCGGCCTGGTACGGGAACGCCAGCGACTCGCGGATGACCGCGGGGGCGCGGTCGAGCTTGGGGGTGGTCTGCGCCAGGCCTTCGCGGGCGACCTCGACCTGGGTCGCGGGCGGCATCTGCGACTGCAGGTAGCGCTGCATCGTCAGGGTGGCGTCGCCCTCGGCCAGGGCCGTGTAGGCCAGCAGCTCGTCGTCCAGGCCCTGGTCCTCCAGCCGGTCGGAGCGGGTCAGGTCGAAGTGCTGGTCGGTGACGGCGTGGGTCAGCTCGTGGGAGAGGACGAACTCGGCGAAGGGGGTCAGCCCGCCCTGGGAGCGGACGTACAGGCGGCCCTTCCCCGGCCCGGTCCCCGGGACGTAGAAGCCCAGGACGCTCTCGGCCTGCACCTCGCGCAGCAGCTTCACCAGTTCGGTCCCGGCGGGCAGCTCGCCGAGGAGCACCAGCGCCCTGGCCTGACGGGCGAGGTCGGCCTCGTCGGTCTCGCGGTCGATCTCGGCCAGGAGCTTGCGGGCCAGCTCGCGGTTGGACAGCACCTCCGAGGGCACCGGCCGCAGGAACCTCAGGTCGCGGACCTGCTCGAGCTGCTGCTCGATCTGGCGGAGCTGTGCGGCGACCGCGGACGGGCGCGCGGGGGCGGTCGTCGCGGGCGGGTCCGGGGCGCTGCCGGCGGTCGGCGCGGCCGCGGCCCCGCCGTCCCGGCGGTCGCGGGCGGCGAGCGCGAGCCCGGCGGCGGCGAGCGCGACCGCGAGCGCGGCCGCGGCGGCCACCAGCGGCAGCAGCCAGCGAGGCCGTCCCCGCCCGGGCGGCGGGGGCGGCGGCACGGTCTGCTGCTCGCGCAGCCACACCGTCCGGTCGTCTCCCGGCGGCTGCCAGGGGGGTGGCGCGGGACCCGGTCCGGGGTCCTGCGGCCCGGAAGGGCTGCCGGCGCTCATCACGCGCCGTCGGGCGCCTTGTCGGCGGCTGCCTCGGCGAAGTCCTCGTCGCTGAGGCGACGGAACGCGCGCCGGCTCGGGCCGCGCTCGAGCACGGCGATCTCCAGCCGGGTGCGCTCCCCGTTGGGCGGCGTGACCGTCCGCAGCGCCTCCACCGCGGCGTGCAGCGCCGCGTCCAGCTTCCAGCCCTCCTGGTAGGCGGCGCTCATCGCCTCGTTGAGCGCCTCGACCTGGCCGCCCATGGCGAGCCACTCCTTGCGGTCGACCACGGTGCCGTCGAAGCTGACGTGGTACAGGGCGTTGGGCTCTCCCTCGACGCCCAGCTCGGCGACGCACAGCTCGACCTCGTAGGGCTTGGGCTCCTGCATGAAGACCTGGCCGAGGGTCTGGGAGTAGGCGTTGGCGATCGCCCGGGAGGTCACGTCCTCGCGCCCGTAGGCGTACCCGCGGATGTCGGCCAGCCGCACACCCGCCTGCCGCAGCGTCTCGTACTCGCTGAACCGCCCGACCCCCGCGAACGCGATCCGATCGTACAGCTCGCCCACCTTGTGCAGGTGGGTCGAGGGGTTCTCGGCCACGAACGCGACACCCTGGTCGTACTCGGTGACGATGAGCGGGCGGCCGCGGGCGATGCCCTTGCGGGCGAAGTCGGCCTTGTCCTTGGTGACCTGCTCGGGCGAGACGTAGAACGGCATCGCCATGCGCTAGCCCTCCCCCGCCACCCTGGCCTGGACGACGCGCTCGGCCGCCGCCCGCACCTCGTCGTCCTCCAGCCGCTCGTAGCCCTTGGCCGAGACCGTCGCCACCACCGGGAAGATCCCCCGGACGAGGTCGGGGCCGCCGGTGGCCGCGTCCTCGTCCGCGGCGTCGTACAGCGCCTCGACCAGGATGTCCACGGAGGTCTGGCGGTCCAGGCCGTGGCGGTAGCGCTTCTTCATGCTGCCGCGCGCGTCACGCCCGCCCGAGCCGGTGGCGTGGTAGTCGGTGTCCTCGTAGCGGCCGCCGGTGACGTCGTAGCGGAAGATCCGCCCGGTCTCGCGGCGCTGGTCGTAGCCGGCGAACAGCGGCACCACCACCAGGCCCTGCATCGCCAGGCCGAGGTTGCCGCGGACCATCTGGCCGAGCTTGTTCGCCTTGCCCTCCAGCGACAGCGGGAAGCCCTCGACCTTCTCGTAGTGCTCCAGCTCGGTCTGGAACAGCCGGACCATCTCGATCGCCGGTCCGGCGGCGCCCGCGATCGCGACCGCCGAGTGCTCGTCGGCGGGGAACACCTTCTCGATGTCCCGCTGGGCGATCGACAGCCCCTCGGTGGAGCGCCGGTCGCCCCCGACCACCACGCCGTCGGCGTAGCGCATCGCCACCACGGTGGTCGCGTGGGACGCCTCGAGCGAGCTGCCGCCGGGCAGGGCCGCCGGCAGCAGCTCCGGGGCGTACACGCGCAGCGCGTCGACGAACGACGGGCTGAACAGCGGCGGCGCGGAGAACAGGTCTCTCATGGCCGCCGTCCCCGCGGGGCGGGGTGGTCGGCTGCGGTCAGGAGCAGGTCACTCGCCCCCCTTCTGGATGTACTGCTTGACGAACTCCTCGGCGTTCTCCTCGAGGACCTCGTCGATCTCGTCCAACAGGGCGTCCAGCTCCTCCTTGAGCTCCTCGCCCTTCTCCTGGATCTCGCTGGAGGAGGCCGTCTCCTCCTGGCTGTCGGCCTGCCGCTCGGTCGCGCGGCGCCGCTGCTCCGCCCCGCCCCCACTGTCCTTGGCCACCGCAGCTCCTCCTTGCGGTCGAATGAACATGCAGGTTATCAGGCCCCCGAGCGCTCCGGGCGCGTCACCCCTGGAGCCGCCGGATCAGGTCCTCCGCGGTCGGGCTGGCGTCCAGGATGCCCCTGGTGTGCGCCGCGGTCCCCCGCGTGGGCTCGAGCATCGGCACGCGCTGCAGGGTCTCGCGGCCGATGTCGAAGATGATCGCGTCCCAGCCCGCCGCCGCGATCTGGGAGGCGTACTTGGCCAGGCAGCGCCCGCGGAAGTAGGCGCGGGTGTCGACCGGGGGCTCGGTCATCGCGGCCTGGATCTCCTGCTCGGCGATGAGGCGCTCGATCCTGCCGGCGTGGGCGAGCCGGTAGTACAGGCCCTTCTCGGGCCGCACGTCGTGGTACTGCAGGTCGACCAGGGCCAGCTTGGCGTCGTCCCAGGCCAGGCCGTCGCGCTCGGCGATCTGGCGCAGCAGGGTGTACTTGGCGACCCAGTCGATCGTGCGGCCGAGCTTGGCCGGCTCGTCCTCCAGGCCGGCCAGCGTCGACTCCCAGCGGCCGAGCACCTCGGCCTCCCAGGCCGAGATCTCGCGGTCCTTGAGGTAGGCCTTGGCGGCGTCCAGGTAGGCCCACTGGACCTCCAGCGCGGTCACGCGCCGGCCGTCCCGGCGCTCGACGGTGACCTGGAGGGTGGGGTCCTTGGCGATCGCCCGCAGCGCCTGGACCGGGTTGGCCAGGCCCCATTCCTCGGCGGGGGCGGCGTCGTCCTCGATCATGTTGAGGGTGACCGCGAGCGAGCCCGTCTTCAGGAAGGTGGCGACCTCGTTCATGTTCGCGTCGCCGATGATGACGTGCAGGCGGCGGTACTTCTCCGGGTCGGCGTGCGGCTCGTCGCGGGTGTTGATGATGGGCCGCTTGAGGGTGGTCTCGAGCCCGACCTCGACCTCGAAGAACTGCGAGCGCTGCGCGATCTGGAACGCGGTCGTGCCGTCGGCGGGGTCGCTCACCAGGCTGCCGGCGCCGGCGAAGATCTGCCGGGTGACCAGGAACGGGGTCAGGTCCCGCACCACCCTGGAGAAGGGCGTGGTCCGGTCGACCAGGAAGTTCTCGTGGGTGCCGTAGGAGGAGCCCTTGCCGTCGGTGTTGTTCTTGTAGACCTGGATGCGCCGGCCGCCGGGGGTCAGCTCGGTCGCGCGCCGGGCGGACTCGGCCAGGATCCGCTCCCCCGCCTTGTCGTAGGCGACCAGCGTCCGCGGGTCCAGGCACTCCGGCGAGGAGTACTCGGGGTGGGCGTGGTCGACGTAGTAGCGCGCGCCGTTGGTGAGGATGACGTTGGCCAGCCCGAGGTCGTCGTCGCCGGCCACCTCCGGCTCCCGCGGGGCCTCGAAGCCGCGGGCGTCGCGCAGCGGCGACTCCTCCTCGTAGTCCCAGCGCACCCGGCGGCCCCGGCCGGAGAAGGCGTTCACCAGCAGGCTGGAGGCGAGCACCGGGTTCAGCTCCGGCGCTCCCGGCACGGTGATCCCGTACTCGGTCTCGATGCCCATGACCTTGGTTAGGGCCATTCCTCTCCCTCCGGCCGGACCCTCGTCCGGCCGCGCCGCGGGCGCCCGCCGGCGACTGCGCCGTCCTGACCGGGCCGGCCGCCTGGCCGTGGCCGCTGCCGACGGGCCGGGCGCCGGCTCGGAGCCTACAGGTACTGCCCGGCGTTGACCTGCTCGATCGCGCGGCCGGCGTCCTTGCTGCTGCCGCCGATGAGCGTCCGGACGTAGACGATGCGCTCGCCCTTCTTGCCCGAGATCCGCGCCCAGTCGTCCGGGTTGGTCGTGTTGGGCAGGTCCTCGTTCTCCTTGAACTCGTCCTGGACGGCCCGGAGCAGGTCGTCGGTCTTGATGCCCTTCTCCTTGCTGACCAGGAATCTCTTGATCGCCATCTTCTTCGCGCGAGCGACGATGTTCTCGATCATCGCACCGGAGTTGAAATCCTTGAAGTACAGGATCTCCTTGTCGCCGTTGGCGTAGGTGACCTCGAGGAAGCGGTTCTCCTCCGACTCGGAGTACATGTGGTCGACGGTCTTGTCGATCATGTGCTCCAGTGCCGCCGCGCGGTCGTCGCCGTGCTCGCCGAGCACCGACCGGGCGATCGGTAGGCCCGGCACCAGGTACTTGGAGAAGATGTCCCCGGCGCTGCGCGCGTCGGGCCGGTCGATCTTGATCTTCACGTCCAGCCGGCCGGGCCGCAGGATCGCCGGGTCGATCATGTCCTCGCGGTTGGACGCGCCGATCACGATCACGTTCTTGAGCTGCTCGACGCCGTCGATCTCGCTGAGCAGCTGCGGCACGATCGTGTTCTCCACGTCCGAGGAGATGCCCGAGCCGCGCGTGCGGAAGATCGAGTCCATCTCGTCGAAGAACACGATCACGGGCACGCCCTCGGCGGACTTCTCCTTGGCGCGCTGGAAGATCAGTCGGATCTGCCGCTCGGTCTCGCCGACGTACTTGTTCAACAGCTCGGGGCCCTTGATGTTGAGGAAGTAGCTCTTGCTGGCCGCGTGGCCGGTGATCTCGGCGGCCTTCTTGGCCAGCGAGTTGGCGACCGCCTTGGCGATGAGCGTCTTGCCGCAGCCGGGCGGGCCGTACAGCAGCACCCCCTTGGGGGGCTTGAGCTGGTGCTCGGCGTACAGGTCGGCGTGCAGGAAGGGCAGCTCGACGGCATCGCGGATCTGCTCGATCTGGTCTGCGAGCCCGCCGATGTCCTGGTAGGCGATGTCGGGGACCTCCTCGAGGATCAGCTCCTCCACCTCGGGCTTCGGCACCGGCTCGAGCACGAACCCCGACTTGGCGTCCAGCAGCAGCGAGTCGCCCGCCCGCAGCTTGCGGTTGCGCAGTGGCTCGCTGAGCTGCACCACGCGCTCCTCGTCGGCGTTGGCGATCACCAGCGCGCGGTCCGGGCCGAGCAGCTCCTTGAGCGTCACGACCTCGCCCTGGATCTCGAACGCGCACGCCTCGATCACGTTGAGGGCCTCGTTGAGCATCAGCTCCTGGCCCTGCTGCAGCGACTTGGGGTCGATGTCGGGGTGGACGTTCACTCGCAGCTTGCGGCCGCCGGTCGAGATGTTCACCGTGCCGTCGGGGTTGACGCCGAGGAACGTCCCGTAGCCCGACGGCGGCGCGGTGAGCTTCTCGACCTCCTCCTTGAGGGCGAGGATCTGCTCGCGCGCCTCGCGCAGCGTCGCCGTCAGCCGCTCGTTCTGGGCCAGCGCCTGGGCGAGCTGGCCCTTGGCCTCCAGCAGGCGCTCCTCGAGCACGCGCACCTGCCGGGGCGAGTCCTGCAGGCGGCGGCGGAGCAGGGCGGTCTCCTCCTCCAGGAACTCGATCTGCCGGCGCAGCTCGCCGGTGTCGGCAGTGGGAGCGCTGGCGTCGGGCTCGCGGCGTTGTCGCGGCGTCCTGGGACGGTCGGCGTCCTTCAAGTGCTCCCCCTTCCACGTCGGGCCATCGGTGCTCCGGGCCGGGCCAGCCCGCAGCTACGGCTCGAGTTGCCCAGTATAGGTTCGGTTCTCCTCGACTCCTCGGCGTAGCGGGGTGCGTTCTCCAGCGCCAACATCGCGGTCGCCGACGCCACCGCCCGCGGACACACGCCAGGACGGGGGACGAGCGGCTCGAGAAGAATGTAGTGCTCCGCGCGCGGCCCGACAACGAGCCCCGGGCGCCGCCGGTGCGCGGCTCAGGGCGGCTCGGCCTCGACGCGCCTGGCGGCGATCAGGAAGCCGGTGTGCCCGATCATGCGGTGCTCGGGCCGGACCGCCAGGCCGTCGACGTGCCAGGGCCGCACGATCGCCTCGGTGGTCTCGACCGGCCCGAACGCCTGGGCGGCCTTGAGCGCCTCGACCGTGCGCATCACCTGCGGCACGGTGGCCGTGAACGCCACCAGCGACCCCCCGCAGACCAGCGCCCGCGCCGCGGCCGGCACGACCGTCCACGGGTCGAGCAGGTCCAGCAGCACCCGGTCGGCCTGGCCCACCTGCGCCAGCCCCTCCACGACGTCGCCCTCGCGCAGCTCCCAGGCGTCGGGGAGCTTGCCGAGCCAGCCCTCCACGTTCGCCCGCGCCTGGGCCGCGAACTCCGGCCGCAGCTCGAAGGAGACCAGCCGTCCCTGCGGGCCGAGCGCCTGCAGCAGCGCGATCGACAGCGCCCCGGAGCCGGCGCCGGCCTCCACGACCGTGAGCCCGGGCCGCACGTCGGCGGCCATGACCATGAGCGCCAGCACCCTGGGGTAGAGGACCTGCGCGCCGCGGGGCATCTTCAGGATCCAGTCGGCCAGCGTCGGGCGCAGGACCAGCAGCCGCTGGCCGAGGTCGGTGCGGACCGTGCGGCCCTCGGGCCCGCCGATCAGCAGGTCGTGCGCGAGGCGGCCGCGGTGGGAGTGGAACACCCCGCCGGGCGCCAGCGTGATCAGGTAGCGGCGGCCCTTGCCGTCCTGCAGCAGCAGCCGCTCGCCGGGCTCCAGCGGCCTCACCGCGCGCCCTCCGCCGTTTCCAGGACGACCAAGCCCTGGGTGAGCCGGGCGCGGGTGCGGCAGAACGCGCACACCGGCGCCTCACCCGCCTCGGCCGGCGCCTGCGTGACCATGCCGCAGCGCGAGCAGGCCGTCAGCTCGGCGTCGTCGGCGGCCTCGAGCAGGGGGGCCGCCCGCTCCAGGAAGCCGAGCAGGAAGCCGTGCTTGGTCCCCGGCGCCTCCTCCTCCAGCTCGTCGAGCGTGTGCTTGTAGCGCATCTGCGTGTTGCCGGCGACCAGCGGGCACTCCTCCACCACGTAGTCGATCCCGGTGAGCACGCAGTACGCGGCCGACTCGCGCTCGGCCAGCCGGTACAGCGGCTTGACCTTCTTCACCAGGCCGGGCCGGGTCGCCTCCAGCACCGGGAACTGGCGCGCCATCGCGGCGGTGTCCCAGCGCAGCGTGTTGCCGAGCAGGACCGCCGCCTCGTCGTCGAGGTTGTGGCCGGTCGCCACGACGTCGTAGCCGCGGGCGAAGGCGCTGGAGTTGAACACGTACCGCTTGGACAGCCCGCAGACGCTGCAGGACGAGCGGCCGTGCTGCGCGGCCGCCGCCTGCGGGATGGTGAACCCCTGCTCCCGGGCCAGGTCGTGGGTGACCAGCGTGGCGCCGTGCTCGGCCGCGAACGCCGCGCAGACCTCGCCCGAGCGGTCGGAGTAGGCGCCGATGCCGAGCCCGAGGTACAGCCCGTCGGCGTGGTAGCCGAGCCCGAGCAGGATGTCCCACAGCGCCAGCGAGTCCTTGCCGCCGGAGACCGCCACCAGCACCCGGTCCTCGGGCGCGATCATGCGGTGCTTGTCGATGGCGCGCCGTACCTGCTGGCGGGCGTGGTGCAGGAAGCAGTCCCGGCAGAACGCGCAGTTGTGCCGGCGCAGCTCGATGACCGCGCGCTCGCGGCAGCGGCCGCAGCGGGTCATCGGCCGGCGGCGCCCGGCCGCGCTCATCGCCCACCCCGCGACGCGCCCCCCGAGATCGCGTAGCGGACCTCCACGGTGTCGCCGTCGCGCAGCTCGTCGGCCTCGGTGAGCAGGTCCCCGTCGCGGATCACCAGGACGGTGGAGGGCCTGACCTCCAGGCGCTCCAGGAGCTGGTCGACCCGCCGGGCGCCGTCGACCTCGACCGTGCGGTCCGGTGGGCGGATCCGAGCGGTGACGCGCATGTGAGGCTCCTCGTCCGGACGGTCCGGTGCGGGCAGGCGGCCGGCGGCGCCGGGCTGCCGGCGACCATTGGGGCGGCCGCTGGCTGGTGGGGCCGGGTCCGGCCGCGGCCTCACCCGGCGGCCGGCAGGCGTCCGGCCGGCCCGCGCGCGAGCGCGCCGCAGGTGCGCCGCAGCCGGTCCGCGGCCGACCCGTCGACCACTCCGGCCGGCCTGCCGTCCCCGTCCAGCACAAGATACTCCGCGGCTCCCCCGTCGAGATACCGGCTGAGGAAGCGGTCGGCGCGCTCGTCCACCCGGGCGGTCAGCCTGGCGTCGATCGGCTCGGCGAGCGCCCCCGCGGTCGTGTTCGGCCACTGCACCACCGGCACCTGGACCAGCCGCCTGCCGTGGAGCAGGCCGAGCGGCCGGCCGTCGCCGCGGACCACCACCAGCCGCCCGCCGTCGCGCCGCGGCGCCAGGCCCCTGGCGGCCACGTCGGCCACGATCGTCCAGGCGGGGATGGTCGGCACGACCCGGGTCATGTAGTCGCCGACGGTGCTGCTGGACAGCTGGTCGACCGCCCGGGCCGCGCGCTCCCCGATCCCGGCGGCGCGCCACAGGAACACGCCCAGCAGCGCGTCGAGCCCGTAGCGCGGGTCCCGGGTCAGCAGCAGGGCGCCGGTGCCGCCGAGCACCAGCAGGCCCGCCAGGACCCGCCCGCTCCAGGCGGCGATCCGCGTCGCGAGCATGCGCCGCCCGCCGGTCCGCCACACCACCGCCCTGACCACCCGGCCACCGTCGAGCGGGAGGCCGGGCAGCAGGTTGAACAGGGCGAGCACCAGGTTGGCCAGGCCGATCAGGAGGACGAACTCGCCCGGCTGCCCCGGCAGCAGCCCGCCCAGCAGCAGGCCGAGGCCGGCGATCGTGACCGACACGAGCGGCCCGGCCATCGCGATCAGCGCCTCGTCGCCCGCGTCGTCGGGCTCGGCGGTGATCCGCGCGGTGCCGCCGAACACGAACAGGGTGATGTCGGCGGTCGGGATCCCGAGCGCCCTGGCCACGAGCGCGTGCGCCAGCTCGTGCGCGACCACGCAGGCGAAGAACACCAGCCAGAACAGCAGCGAGGTCAGCGCCGCGCCGGTGCCGGCGAGCGGCCGCCACAGGCCGCGCGTGGCCACCACCGCCAGCGCCAGGGTGATCAGCCAGGAGAGGTCGATCACCAGCGGGATGCCGAACGGCCGCCCGACCCGGATGCCTCGCCCCATCGCGCCTCCCGTCCCGCGCGGGCGCGGCAGCCGGGGCCCGGCGGTCGCCGCGTGCGGCGCCGGGCCCGGCGGAGCGCACCCTCCTCCTGGAGAGCATGGTTGCGCACCTCCCGCGCGTGCGCCAGGCCCGCCGACCGCTCGGGCTCAACTCCGCCGTCGACGCGCGGGAGCGGACGGGCCGCCGTCGCTGCCGGCGGGGGCGCCGCCCGGCTGCGCCAGCGCGCGCGCCAGCGCCGTGCCCGTGCCCGTGCGCCCGGTGCCGTCCAGGACCACCTCGGCCGCGCCGAGCTGCCCCGCCAGCCGCCAGGCGGCCGCGGCGGTCGCCGCCAGCGCCTGGTCGCCCTGGCCGGGCTCCAGGTGGGCCGCGCGCAGCAGCAGCCGGCCGGTCGCGCGGTCGAGCTTGGGGTCCACGCGGCCGACCAGCCGGCCGCCGGCCAGCACCGGCATGGTGTAGTAGCCGAAGCGGCGCCGGGCCGCCGGCGTGTACACCTCGACCCGGTAGTGGAACCCGAACAGCCGCTCGCCCCGCTGCCGGAACCAGATGAGCGAGTCGAACGGGCTCAGCAGCACCGGCGGGAAGCGCGCCGATCCCGGCACGCTCGTGCCCGGCAGCACGTAGGCGGGCTGCGCCCAGCCCTGGACCCCGACCGGCTCGAGCAGGCCGGAGCCGACCGCCTCGGCCAGGGCGGGGCGCGCGTGCTCGGCAGGCAGGCGGAAGTAGTCGGCCAGGTCCGCCGCGGTGGCGACGCCGAGCGCCCCGGCCGCGCGCACGGTCAGCGCCACCGCGGCCTCGACCGGGCCGGGCTCGGACACGTCCAGGCCCGCGGGCAGGACCCGCTCGGCCAGGTCGTAGCGCCGCTCGAAGCGCACGCGGTCGGCGACCAGCAGCACCCCCTGGTCGAACAGGTCCTCCAGCACGTGCTTGACGGGCGCCCAGTCCCACCAGGTGCCGCGGCGCCGGGCGCCGGGCTCGCGGAAGGCCGAGGCGGGCAGCGGGCCCTCGGCGCGGATGCGGTCCAGGACCGGCGCGTAGAGCGCGCCGTGGCGCTCGCGGATCTGCGACCACCAGCCCCGGGTGGTCGCCGCCATCCGCCGCATCCGCGGCAGGAACAGGCGGTAGGTCTCGACCGGCAGGAAGGAGGCGGCGTGGCCCCAGTACTCGAAGGCCGCCCGCTGGCAGTACACCACCTGCTCGAACAGCGCCTCGGGCAGTGCCCCGACGCGGGCGGCCAGCACGAGCCGGTGGCTGCGCGCGACCACGTTGATCGAGTCGATCTGGACGGCGCCGAGCGAGGCGAGCGCGGCCCGGACGGTGCGCGCGGTCGCGCGGCGGGGCGCCCGGCCGGTGAGGCCCTGCGCGGCGAGCGCCAGGCGCCGGGCCTGGGCGAGGGACAGGGTGTCGCGCGGCGGGGCGCCGCGCCCTGCGGTTGCCATCGCCGCCACCCTACCCGCCGGGGCCGACACCGGGCCCGGCGCCGCCCCTGGCGTAGGCTCGCCGCGATGCAGCCGATCCCGGTCGTGGCCAGCGACGCGCACCGCGCCCACGACCCGCCGTACGAGCTGAACGAGGGGCGGGTGGTGGCACCGGTGTACGAGCGCGCCGCCCGGGGCGAGGCGCTGCGCGGCGCGCTCGCCGCCGCCGGGCACCCGGTCCTGGAGCCGCGGGCGCACCCCGAGGCGCCGCTGCTGGCCGTCCACGAGGCGGCGCTGCTGCGGTTCCTGGAACGCGGGCACGGCGACTGGCGGGCCGCCGGCGGTCCCGAGGCGATGATCCCCGACACCTTCGCGCACGCCCGGCTCGGCGGCGGCCGGGCGCACCCGACCCGCTCGGGCCTCGGCCGCCCCGGGGCGTTCTGCTTCGACACGGCCACGCCGGTCGTGGCGGGCACCTGGTCGGCCGCGCGCGCCGCCGCCGACGTCGCGCTCACCGCCGCCGGGCTGGTCGCCGCCGGCGGGCGCGCCGCCTACGCGCTCTGCCGGCCGCCCGGCCACCACGCCGGACCCGGCTACTACGGGGGCTTCTGCTTCCTCAACAACGCGGCGATCGCGGCGCGCTCGCTCGGCGCCCTCGGCCGCGTCGCCCTCCTGGACCTGGACTTCCACCACGGCAACGGGACGCAGGAGATCTTCTGGTCGGACCCGGGGGTGCTGTACGTCTCGCTGCACGGCGACCCCGACGCCCACTTCCCCTACTTCAGCGGCGCCGCCGACGAGACCGGCGGCGGCGCCGGCGCGGGGGCCACGCGCAACCTGCCGCTGCCCGACGGCGTCGACGACGGCGCCTACCTCGGGGTGCTGGAGCTGGCGCTGGAGGTCGTCGACGCGTTCCGGCCGGCGGTGACGGTCGTGTCGATGGGGTTCGACACGTTCGCCGACGACCCGCTGGGCAGCTTCGCGCTGACCACGCGGGGGTACGGCGCGGTCGGCGCGCGGCTGGGGGAGCTGGGCCGCCCCCTGCTGCTGGTCCAGGAGGGCGGGTATGCGCTCGGCGCGCTCGGCGCCAACGCCGTCGCGCTGCTGGCCGGGCTCGGCCGCGGCGGCCGAGCCCGCGCCCGCGGCGCCGCGCCGGGCGGCGCGGGGACCGGCTCGTGAGGATCACCGACCGGATCGGGACACACCCGGAGCTGGGACGATGCGGCCGCGACCGGCCATGACGAGGGCAGCGGGACGTAGTAGGGTGCG
Source organism: Actinomycetes bacterium (assembly GCA_035263405.1). GTDB lineage: Bacteria > Actinomycetota > CALGFH01 > CALGFH01 > CALGFH01 > DATFRI01. Next base: position 17,269 of record DATFRI010000069.1, read on the forward strand.
CTCGCCCGAGCAGGCAGGCTCGGGGCCGATCACAGGAGTGGCGATGTCCTCCCGCAGTCTGGAGCGCGGCGCGGCCGGGTCCGGCCTGGTGTTCGTGGTCCTGCAGCTCGCGGCCCGGCTCGTCGTCCCGAGGCCGGTCCTGCCCGAGGTCCAGCCCGGCGGCCTGGTGCGCTCCTACTACCTGGACCACCGCAGCCTGCTCGGGGTCCGGGGGGTCCTCACCGGCCTGGCGGTCGTGTGCGGGCTGGTGTTCCTCGGGGCGCTGTTCCACGTGCTGCGCCGGGACTCCGAGCTGCCGTGGCTCGCGCCGGTCGCGCTCGCCGGCGGGGTGGGCGCGCTGGCGTGCTCGCTCGTGGCCACCAGCGCGCTGGCCGCCCTGGTCGAGTTCCGCCAGGCCGAGGTGCTCGCGCCGACGCAGAGCAGCGCCGGCGGGGCGCTGGCGCTGTTCCGCTTGTACGACGCGTTCGACCGGTTCGCCGGCTACCCGCTGCTGGCGCTGGTGGCGGCGACGTCGGTCGGCGTGCTGGCGTCCCGCCAGCTGCCGCGCTGGTTCGGCTGGGCAGGCGTGGCGCTCGCGGCGGTCGTCCTGCTCGACCTCACCACCCCCCTGCCGCTCAGGGAGGTCGCCTTCTACGCCTTCCTGGCCTGGGTGGCGGTCGCGAGCCTGCTGTTCGCCCTCGACCCCCGCTCCAGCGACTCCACCGAGGCCGCGACGCTCGGCTGAGGCGCACGGGTCAGCCGCCGGCGGCGGCGCGGTCCAGCAGCCAGGTGACGCTGCCGCCGGCCGCGGCGACCTCGGCGACGGCGCGGCTGACCGGCAGCCGGCGGTCGCCGGCGAGCGCCCGGGCGAGCGCGGCGGCCTTGCCCGCGCCGACCGCCACCACCAGGCAGCCCGCCGTGCCGCGCAGGGCGGGCAGGGTGAGGCTGATCCGGTCCGGCGGCGGCTTGGGGGCGCCGCGCACCGCGACCACCAGGCGGTCGGTGACGTCCAGCTCCGGGTGGCCGGGGAACAGCGACAGGCAGTGGCCGTCCTCGCCGACGCCGAGCCACACCAGGTCCAGCAGCGGCCACCCGGACGCGGCGGCGGGCAGGGCGCGCAGCCGCCGCTCGTAGTCCGCGGCCGCCTCCTCCGGCGGCAGCCAGGTCCGCGGCTGCAGCCGGCCGGCCGGCGGGACCGGCACGTGGTCCAGCAGCGCGGCCGCCGCCTGCCCCCAGTTGGACCCGGGGTCGTCCTCGGGCACCAGGCGCTCGTCGCCCATCGCCAGCCGCAGCCGCGGCCAGGGCACCGGCGGCCCCGGCGTGCCGGCGGCGAGCAGCCGGTAGGCGGCCAGCGGCGTGCTCCCGCCGGTGAGCGCCCAGGTCGCGCTCCCGCGGCGCTCGACCGCCTCGGCGAGGGCGTCGGCGGTGGCCTGCGCCGCCGCCAGCGCGACCGCGGCCGGGTCGTCGAGCACCTGCAGCGTGGCGTCGGCGGCGGCCATCAGCCGGCCGCGCCGGTCCAGGGCGCGGTCGCGTCGAGCGCCTCCTCGAAGACGCGGTCGCGCCCGAACACCTCCAGCTCGGCCTGGAGCGCCTGGGTGTCGCTCACGGCGCCGGAGCCGATGCGGGTCTGGGCGATCTCCTGGCCGCCCGGGTAGCTGGCGAGCAGCAGGCTGCCCTTGGCCTCCAGCGAGACCCGCACGGGCTCGGCGCCGCCGGCGGCGGCCAGGCGCACCGACGCCAGCGCGTGCGGGCCCGCGGCGGCGCGCAGCTCCACCTCGACCGCGCCGGCCGGCGAGCGGTAGCGGGCGGTGCCGGTGCAGGGCCGCTCGCCGGGCGTGACCTCCTCGGCCTGCCAGCCGAGCCGGCTGGCGAGCCAGCCGGCGAACAGCAGCCCCGCGGTCGGCCGGACCGCCGCGATCCGCACCGCGGTCGCGCGCTCGACGGCGGCGCGGGCGGGCAGGCCGTCGACGCCCACCGCGAGCAGCTCCCGCCAGGGCGTGAGCCGCCCCCACATCAGGTCGGTCGCGGGCGGTCCCTGCACCGCCGCCCCGGCCAGGCGGCGCAGGTCCCCGCCGGGATCGCCGAACGCGGCGGAGTCGACCACCAGCCGGTCGGCCACGCCCAGCAGCTCGCCCGCGACCGGCCTGCCGAACGGCACCGCCCCGAGCCACCAGGCGAACACCGGGATGTCCGGCAGCAGCAGCGGCAGCACCACCTCGGCGAGATGCCGGGGCGGCACCGCGGCGTCGACGAGGACCTCCTCGCGCACCCGCCGGGTGCCCGGCTGGAGCCCGGCGCGGGGGACGACCCTCGCCCAGGCCCGCACCTCCGGCCGGCCGTCGGGGGGGCGGGCCAGCAGGGCGATGCAGCGCGAGGGGTTGCGTCCGGTGATCGCCTCGACCACCCGCACGGCGTCGTGGGCCCGCTCGAGGTCGCCGGCGACGATCAGCAGGGTCGCCACGCGCGTGTGGACCACGCCCTGGTCGCCGCCGCGGCGCTGCTCGGCCGCCTGGCGCCGCAGGACGCGCTCGACGTCGCCGAGGGCGACCGGCTCGCCGGGCCAGTCGAGCACCGGCCGGCCCGCCGGGGCCCGCCCTCCGGGGGCCGCCTGGACGCTCACGGCCGCCGCCACCGGCGCCCGTCGCGCGCGATCAGCTCGTCGGCCGCCGCCGGCCCCCAGGACCCCGCCTCGTAGTTGGGGAAGTCCTCCGGCGGGACCTGCGCCCAGCGGTCCAGGATCGGCTGGGTGATCTGCCAGGCCTGCTCCACCTCGTCGCGGCGCGGGAACAGGGTCGGGTCCCCCAGCATCACGTCCAGCAGCAGGCGCTCGTAGGCGTCGGGCAGGTCGTCGGCGAACGAGGTCCCGTAGGCGAAGTCCATGTTCACCGAGCGCACCGCGAGCGACGGGCCGGGGACCTTCGCCCCGAACTTGAGGGTGATGCCCTCGTCGGGCTGGATGCGCAGGACCAGCGCGTTGGGCTCCAGCCCGTCCTGGGCGGCCTCGCCGAAGGGCAGGTGCGGGGCGGACTTGAACTGGACCGCGACCTCGGTCGCGCGCTTGGGCAGCCGCTTGCCGGTGCGCAGGTAGAAGGGCGTGCCGGCCCAGCGCCAGTTGCCCACCGACAGGCGGCAGGCGACGAACGTCTCGATCACCGAGTCGGGCGCGACGTCCGGCTCGCCGCGGTAGGGCGGCACCTCCACGCCGTTGATCCAGCCGGCGTCGTACTGGCCGCGCACGACGTCGCGGTCCACCTCCTCGGGGGCGAGCCGGTGCACCGCCTTGAGGACCTTGGCCTTCTCGTTGCGCACGTCCTCGGGCTCGAACGAGGCCGGCGGCTCCATCGCGACCAGGGCGAGGATCTGCAGAGCGTGGTTCTGGATGATGTCGCGGATCGCGCCGGCGGTCTCGTAGAAGTTGCCGCGGTGCTCGATGCCGAGCGACTCGGCCACCGTGAGCTGCACGTGGTCGACGTAGCGGTGGTTCCAGACCGGCTCGAAGATCCCGTTGGCGAAGCGCAGCGCGATGATGTTCTGGACGCTCTCCTTGCCGAGGTAGTGGTCGATGCGGAACACGTCCTGCTCGCGGAAGACGTCGTTGACCAGATCGGCCAGCTCCAGCGCGGACGCCAGGTCGTGCCCGAACGGCTTCTCGACCACGATCCGCGAGCTGCCGCCGCGGTAGCGGCGGCCGCCGATCGCGCTCTCGCCGGTCCCCCGGACGATCTCGGGGAACAGCCTGGGGATGGTCGACAGGTAGAACACGCGGTTGCCGGCGGTGCCGAAGCCCTCGTCGAGCTGCTCCAGCCGGCGCCCGACCCGCTCGAAGGTCTCCAGCTCGGTGGTCGAGCCGGCCTCGTAGTGCAGCCGCTGGGCGAACGACTCCCACACGGCGTCGTCGACCGGCTGGGTGCGGCTGAACTCGTCGACCGCCTTGCGCATCTCGCGCCGGTACTCCTCGTCGGAGAACCTGGTCCGGCTCACCCCCAGCATCGCGAACCCCTGCGGGAGCATGTTGTTCAGCTCCAGGTTGTACAGCGCCGGGATGATCTTGCGGTGGGCCAGGTCGCCGGAGCCACCGAAGACGACCAGCGCCGTCGGCGGCGGCGCCGCCCGCAGCCGCTCGCCGGCGAACAGCGGGTTGGTGCCCGGTCGGTCGTCCACCTACGCCTCCCCGCGGTGGCCGGCGTCCGCCGCGAGCGCCCGGCGCTTGGCGCGCACGGAGTCCAGGGCCTGCTGGTAGCTGGCGGCGAACTTGTCCACGCCCTCCTCCTCCAGGCGCCGGCCGATGTCGGCCTCGTGGATGCCGAGCGCCGCCAGGCGCTCCCAGGTGCGGCGCGCGCGGTCCAGGCCCTGCGTGACCGTCTGCCCGCGGACCTCGCCGTGGTCGGCGAACGCCTCGATCGTGGCCAGCGGCATGGTGTTGACCGTGGCCCGCCCGATCAGCTCCTCGACGTACATGACGTCGCGGTAGGCCGGGTTCTTGGTGGAGGTGGACGCCCACAGGCAGCGCTGCAGCCGGGCGCCACGGGCGGCCAGCGCCTCCCAGCGCGGCCCGCCGAACAGCTCGCCCCAGGCCTGGTAGGCGAGCTTGGCGTTGTCGATCCCGGTGGTGCCGAGCAGCGCCCGGGCCTCCTCGGCGTCCGGGCCGCCGGCGTCCACGATCGGCTGCAGTTCGGCGTCCACCATCGTGTCGACGCGGCTGACGAAGAACGAGGCGACGCTGGCCACGCTCGAGGGGTCGCCGCCGCGCTCGATCAGCTGCTCGAGTCCGGCGAGGTAGGCCTCCACGACCTCCCGGTAGCGCGACAGGGCGAAGATCAACGTCACGTTGATGTTGATGCCGTCGGCGACCGAGGCGGTGATCGCCGGCAGCCCCTCCGCGGTCGCGGGGATCTTGATGAACGCGTTGGGCCTGGCGATCGTGTCGAACAGCCGGCGCGCCTGCGCGATCGTGCCCGCGGAGTCGTGGGCGATGTCGGGCGGCACCTCGAACGAGACGTACCCGTCGCCGCCGTCGGGGCGGGAGCGTCCCCGCTCGAACACCGGGGCGAGGTCGGCGCACGCGGCGCGGATGTCGTCCAGCGCCAGCGCCTCGAACAGCGCGCGGTCGTCCGCGCCCTGGCGGGCGAGCCGGTCGAGCTGGTCGTCGTAGAACGAGCCCTCGGACAGCGCCGTCGCGAAGATGGTGGGGTTGGAGGTCACGCCGGCCACGCCGAACTCGTCGCGCAGCCGCCGCAGCTCACCCTTGTGCAGCCAGTCGCGGGCGATGGAGTCGACCCAGACCGAGGTCCCCTGCCGCGACAGCTCCTCCAGTCGCCGAGCCATCGATCCTCTCCCTTCACGGAAACGTTTTCGTCGCACGGCAGGATCCCTCGCCGGCGCGCTGCGCGCCGCGCGAGCTGCCACCCAGGCATGCTACCCGCCCGACCTCGCGCGGACGCCCACCGGCCGCCGGCGCGTGGGCCGGCCGTTCAGGAGCCGCGGCGGGCCAGGCTCAGCTTGCCCTCCGAGCGCCGCAGCGCCCGCGCGAGCAGCGCCTCGTGCGTGGCCACGCGCCGCGCCCCCTTGACCCGCCGCGCGGGCTGCCAGGAGCCGTCCGCGCCCAGCTCCCAGGCCTGCACGTTGTCGGCGAGCAGCAACGCGATGATCTCGTCCAGGCGGGCGATCAGCGCCGGCCGGGTCACCGGCGCGACCGCCTCGACCCGCCGGTCCAGGTTGCGCGGCATGAGGTCGGCCGAGCCGAGGAAGTACTCGGGCTCCCCGCCGTTCTCGAACCGCATGATGCGCTGGTGCTCCAGGAAGCGGCCGACGATGCTGCGCACGCGCACGTGCTCGCTGACGCCGGGGACGCCCGGCCGCAGGCGGCAGATCCCCCGCACCACCAGGTCGATCTCGACGCCGGCCCGGCTGGCCGCGTACAGCGCCCGGATGCAGGGCGCGTCGACCAGCGAGTTCATCTGCATGAAGATGCGGCCGGGCCGGCCCTCGGCGTGCAGCCGCGCCTCGCGCTCGATGCGCTCGATCACCTGCTCGCGCAGGCCGGAGGGCGCCACCAGCAGCCGCCGGCTGTTGGACTCGCGCGAGTACCCCGTGAGCGAGTTGAACAGGTCGGTGAGGTCCGCCCCCAGCTCCTCGTCGCAGGTCAGCAGGCCCAGGTCGGTGTACAGCCGGGCGGTCTTGGCGTTGTAGTTGCCCGTGCCGATGTGGCAGTAGCGGCGGATCCCGTCGGCCTCCCTGCGCAGCACCAGGGCCGTCTTGGCGTGCGTCTTCAGCCCCGTGAGGCCGTAGGTGACGTGGCAGCCGGCGCGCTCCAGGATGTGCGCCCAGCCGATGTTCGACTCCTCGTCGAAGCGCGCCTTCAGCTCGACCAGGACCACCACCTGCTTGCCCGCCTCGGCCGCCCGGATCAGCGCGGACACGATCGGGGAGTCGCCGTCGGTGCGGTACAGCGTCTGCTTGATGGCCAGCACCCGAGGGTCGTCGGCCGCGGCCTCGATGAACGCCTGGACGCTGGTCGCGAACGCGTCGTAGGGGTGGTGGACGAGCAGGTTCCCGGCCTGCAGCACGGCGAACACGTCGACGTCCTCGCGGTCGATCCCGGCCAGCCTCGGTGGCGTGATCCCCGGCCAGGGCTCGTACAGCAGGTCGGGCCGGCCCACGGCGTCGACCAGGCCGGCGAGGTCGCCGAGGTTGAGCGGCCCCTCGACCGGCACCACCGCCGCGTCGTCCACGCCCAACTCGCGCTTGAGCAGCTCGACCACCCTGGCCGGCATGGTGGTGTCGACCTCCAGGCGCACCACGTTGCCGAAGCGACGGCGGCGCAGCTCCTGCTGGAGCGCGACCAGCAGGTCGTCGGCCTCGTCCTCGGCGACCTCGATGTCGGCGTCGCGCGTCACCCGGAACGGGTAGGCCTCGAGCACGTCCATGCCCGGGAACAGCCGGTCCAGGTGCGCGGTCACCAGCTGCTCCAGCGGCACGAACGCGCCGCTGCCGCCGACCGGGACGAAGCGCGGCAGGATCGGGGGCACCTTGACGCGCGCGAACAGCTCGCGCTCGCTGTCGGGGTCGCCGACCAGCACCGCCAGCGACAGCGACAGGTTGGAGATGTACGGGAACGGGTGGCTCGGGTCCACCGCGAGCGGCGTGAGCACCGGGAAGACCTGCCGCTCGAAGTACTCGTCGAGCTGGCGGCGCTGGTCGCGGTCGAGCCCGTCCATGCCGGCCAGGTGGACGCCCGCGGCGGCCAGGGCCGGCACCAGCTCGTCCTGGTAGCAGCGGATCTGGGCGTCCATGGACGGGGCGAGCTGCTTGGCGATCGCCTCGAGCGTCTCGGCGGCCGTCATCCCGTCGCTGCCGCGCGTGGTGATCCCCGCCTCCACCTGCTCACGCAGGCCGGAGACGCGCACCATGAAGAACTCGTCGAGGTTGGTGCTGTAGATCGACAGGAACCGCAGGCGCTCCAGCAGCGGCACCGACGGGTCGCGCGCGAGCGCGAGCACCCGGTCGTTGAAGTGCAGCCAGGAGACCTCGCGGTTGAGGTACAGGCCGGGGTCGAACAGGTCCGCCCCGCGCTCGCGTCCCGTCATCTCCCGGCCTCCGTCCCGCCCGCCGCCACGCCCGCGGCGCTGCCCGGGCCGTCGGCCGCCAGGGCCGCGGGCATGAGGCCGAGCGGCGGGGAGCCGAGCGCCAGCAGCGCCGCGTGGAAGCGCGCCGGCGACCAGCCGGCCCCCCGGTGCGCCCGCGCCCGCTCACGCAGCCGCAGGATCTCGAGCTTGCCCCAGGTGTAGCGGCCGTAGGTGGGGTCGTACGTCGCCCGGCGGGCCTCGGCCTCGGCGGCGGCGCCGCGCAGGTGGCCGTCGGTCTCGAAGCGGGCGATCGCGTCCTCCAGGCGCATGCTCCCCGCGTGCAGGCCGAGCGACACGGCCAGGCGCGTCACGCGCTGCAGCGCCTCGAGGGCGACCCCGGCGGCGAAGCGCGGGTCGCCGTCGTGGAAGCCCTCCTCCAGGCACAGCTCCTCGGCGTAGTGCGCCCAGCCCTCCACGAACGCCGGGGAGTGCAGGGTCCTGCGCACCTCGCCCTCGGCACGGCGCAGGGCGCGCCCGTGCGCGAAGTGGCCGGGCGCGACCTCGTGCACGGTGATCGCCGGCAGCGCCGAGCGGTTGAACAGCTCCAGCCAGGTCTCCTGCCGCGCGGGCGACCACCCCGGGTCGGGCGGGGTGATGTAGTAGCGGCTGGGCGCGTCGGCCTCGTAGGGCGCGGCCCAGGACATCATCGCGGTCGCCCAGCGGCGCGACGGGGGCGCGACCGCGACCTCGCAGGCGCCGTCGAGCCCGGGGACCAGCCCGCGCTCGCGGGTGAAGTCGATCGTCTCCTCGACCAGCTTGCGGGCCTCCTCCAGGACCGCGTCCGGACCGGGGTGGTCGGCCATGAGGCCGGCGACGACCTCGGCGGTCCGGCGGCCGGGGGCGAGGCGCTCGCAGGCCTGCGCGAGCAGGGCGCGCAGGCGGTCGCGCTCGGCGTCGGCCGCGTCCTCCAGCCGGCCGAGGTCGACCTCGAGCGCCTCCCCGGCGCCGAGCAGCCGCGCCAGCAGGGGGCCGCCCAGCGCGGGGTCCGGGTCGCCGTGCTCGGCCGCGTGGCGGACCCGCCGGACCAGCCGCTCGTGCGCCGCGCGGGCGGCGTGCTCCAGGGCGTCGCCGCCGACCACCTCGGCCGCCAGCCCCTCGACCGCGGGCAGCAGGGACCGCGCGACCGGCGCGTTCATCCGGTCCAGGGCCGACAGGCCCGCGTCGATCGCGTCCGGCCAGGCGGCCAGGTGCCGCCGGCGGGCAGCCGCGCGCTCGCCGGCGGGCGCGTAGCCGCGGTCGTACCCGGACAGGTCCAGCTCGCTCAGCAGCAGCATGGGGCTGCGCCGGTGCAGCTCGGCCTCGCCCAGCTCCACCCGCAGGCGCTCCTCGAACGCCGCGAGGTGGGCCTCGTCGTGGGGGTCGCGCTCGGGGGGGCCGCCCAGGCGGCCGAGCGCGGCGCGGACCCCGGCGGGCGACAGGTCGGCCAGCCTGCCGTCGTACTGGTGCAGCCCCGCGTACTCGCGGACCTCGCTGATCATGAGGTCCCACACGGCGTGCAGGCGTGAACGCATGGAGCAAGCGTAGGCAATCCAGAGGGCCGCAGCCACTGCCTGCGCGGCAGTTTGTCCGGGCTCGTGACCCTCGGGCGGTCCGTTCGGTGATTCAATGGCAGCGTCATCGCGCTGCGCAGGCATGGAGAGACACAACGTGCAGGTCGCGGTCGGAACTCCAGGCGCGGGAGCCGCCGAGTTCTCCAAACCCGTGGGTGGTCCGGCGATCGAGCTGGCCGACGTCCACCGCCGCTACGGGCGCGCCACCGCGCTCGACGGCCTGGACCTGCGCGTCCACGCCGGTGAGCTGTACGGGCTGATCGGGCCGAACGGCGCCGGCAAGACGACCGCGCTGCGCGTGGCGCTCGGCCTGGTGCGTCCCGACTGGGGCACCGTCACCCTGCTCGGGCAGGACCCACGCTCGGCCGCCGGGCGGCGCGGCCTGCGCGTCGGTAGCCTGGTCGCGGGCCCGGCGCTGTCGCCGAGGCTCACCGGCCGCGAGCACCTGGCGCTGATGGCGCGCTGGGCGGGCGCCCCCGAGGTCGAGGTCGACCGCGTGATCGCCGGGCTCGGGATGGGGCGCATGACCGAGCGGCCGATCGCGACCTACTCCACCGGGATGCGGCAGATCCTCGCGCTCGGCGCCGCGTTCATCGGCCCGCCGGAGCTGCTGGTCCTGGACGAGCCCACCACCGGGCTGGACCCCGCCAACCGCCGCCGGGTCAACGAGCTGCTCGTCGAGCACGTGCGCGCCGGGGGGACGGTGCTGCTCAGCTCCCACAACCTCGACGAGGCCGAGCGGCTGTGCACCCGCGTGGGGCTGATGAGCGACGGGCGCATGCTGCTCGAGGGGCCGCCGGCCGACCTGGGCGCGGCCGCGGGCCGCTTCGAGGTGCTCGTCGCCGACATCCCCCAGGCGCTGGCCGTGCTGCGCTCGGCCGGCCTGCTGTCCTGGCAGGACGGCGACCGGATCGTGGTGGACACCCGGGGCGGGTTCCCCGACGGCCCGGTCGACGGCAGCACGGTCGCCCGCGCGCTGGCCGCCGCCGGCGTGTACCCCTCCGGGCTGCGGCGCGCGCCGACCCTCGAGATCGCCTACGCCGACCTGATCGGGGGGTTCCGCGGCCGTGCCTAGGTCCCGGCAGCGGCACCCGTTCACCGGCGCGGTCCGGATCCGCGCGCGCGAGCTGCTGCGCCGTCCTCTGGTGGTGACGCTGTTCCTGGCCCAGGCGGTCGCGGTCGCGGTCATCTCCGGCCTGCGCTTCGTCGACGTCTACGCCAGCGACACCGACGCCAGCCTGGTCCTGGACTGCCTGCGGCTGGTGGTGGCGCCCGGCGGGCTGCTGTTCGGCGTGCTCGCCGCGACCGTGGTGGGGGCGGAGTTCAACTGGGCGACCGAGCGCGCCCTGCTCGCCCGCGACCCGCGGCGGCCCCGCTTCGTGGCGATGCAGCTGGCGATCGTGACCGCGCTGATGGTGGTGTGGACGCTGGTGCAGTGCGCGTTCGCGGTCGGCGCCGGCACGGTCCTGCGCCTGCTCATCGAGCCGCCCGGGGTCGAGTTCCAGGACCCGGGCGCGCTCGCGCTGGCGGTCGCGGCGGCCGCCGCCGCGACCGCCTTCTACGGGTTGTTCGGCGCCGCCTGCGCGCTGGGGTTCCGCGGCGGCCTCGCGGGCGTGTTCGGGGTGCTCAGCTACGGCCTGCTGGTGGAGCTGCTGCTCGGGTCGCGCTGGCGCTCCGTGGCGCAGTGGTCGGTGCGCTCGGCGGCCACCAGCCTGACCGGCCAGGGCGGGCTGCCGACGGCCGAGGCGGTCGCGGTGCTCGGCGGCTCGGCGCTGGTCGCGCTGGTCGCCGCGTTCGTCGTCTACTCCGGCCGCGAGGTCCGCGAGTAGGGGCGCGCAGCAGGCGAGCTACAGCAGGTCCTCCAGGGAGGACCTGGGCCGGCGGCCGGCGCGGTCGATCAGGTCCTCGAAGCTCGGCTTGCGCGCCTGGCGCTCCATCGCCTCGGTGAGCGGGTCGCGCCCGCCGAGGTCCTTGCCGGCGTGGAGCAGGTCCTCCAGGGAGGCGCGCTCCTTGCCCTCCAGCCGCAGCCGGATCGCGGTCAGGGTCGACGCCTGCTCGGGGCTCAGGCCGTGCTGGTTGTTGAGCTGGGCCAGCGCCAGCTCCGCCCGCTGCAGCAGCTCCTCGTCGTCGCCCGCCGCGCGGGCGGGCTTCGCGTCCTCGGCCATCTGTCCCTCCCAGGGCTCCGGCCTTCCGGCGGGCGCGGGGCGCCCGCCGCCGCGCCACGATGCTACAACCGCCTGGCCGCCAGCTCGGCGAGCGGGCTGCGCTCCCCCTTGACGAGCATGACGTGCCCGAACAGCGACTCCCCCTTGAGCCGCTCGACCAGCGCCGCCACGCCGGTGTCCGGGTCGACGTAGGGGTGGTCGACCTGGGTGGTGTCGTGGCACAGCACCAGCTTGGATCCCTCGCCGAGCCGGCTGGCGAGCGAGCGCAGCACGCCGTACTCGACGTTCTGCGCCTCGTCGAGGATGGCGAACGTGCGCACCAGCGTGCGGCCGCGGATGAACGTGAGCGGCTCCAGCTCGACCGTGCCGTCGTCGAGCAGCCCCTGCACCAGGTCGACGGTGTAGCTCTCGCGCCGGTCCAGGTCGTGGGTGCCGCGGAACAGCTGCGCGAGCACGTCGTGGATCGCCTTCATCCACGGGGACACCTTCTCGTCGACGTCGCCGGGCAGGAACCCGAGGTCCTGGTGGCCGACCGGGACGATCGGGCGGAACACCAGCACGCGGTCGTAGGCGCGCTCCTCGACGGTGGCCTCCAGGCCGGCGGCCAGCGCCAGGTAGGTCTTGCCGGTGCCGGCCAGGCCGGCCAGCGACACCAGCGGGACCTGCGGGTCGCGCAGCAGGTGCAGGGCGAACTGCTGCTCCTTGGAGCGTGGCCGCACGCCGAACGTCTCCGGCGGCTCGGTGAGCAGCGCGACCTCGGCCTGCCCGCCGGCGGCGACGGTCGCCCGCACCTGCGCCAGCGCCGACTGGCTGCCCGCGCGCAGCACCAGGAACTGGTTGGCGGCCAGCGGCTGGGGGGCGACGAAGCGGCCCCGGCGGTCGGCGTACAGCCGGTCCAGCGAGCCGGGCAGCTCGAGCGCGGCGACACCGGTGTAGCCCTGCCCCACCGTCACCCGCTCGTGGCGGTACTCCTCGGCCTCCAGCTCCAGCGCCTCGGCCTTGATCCGCAGGCTGGCGTCCTTGCTGACCAGCACCACCCGCCGGTGCCCACGCAGCTCCTTGGCCAGGTTCGAGGTCGTCGCGAGGATGCGGTTGTCGGCCGTGTCGAATGCCAGCCCCTCGGGCAGCGCCACGCTCACGTGGTTGACCTCGACCCGCAGGATGCCGCCGCCCGGCAGCGTCACGCCGTCGTGGAGGTTGCCGTGCTCGCGCAGCGCCTCCAGCCCCCGCAGGGCGCGGCGGGCGGCCACGCCCGTCTCGTCCAGGCGCGTCTTGAGCCGGTCCAGCTCCTCCACCACGGTCAGCGGGACCACGACGTCGTGCTCCTCGAACTGCCAGGGGGCGTCGGCGTCGGCGACCAGGACGTTGGTGTCCAGGACGTAGGTCCGCGCCCGCTCGGGGTCGGCCGGGGCAGGATCCGACTCGGCTCGGGGCATGGGCGGGCTCCTCCTTCGCCTCCGATGGCCAGCGCCCGGTCCGGCCCGCCGCGGAATGCGAGCACGGGGGGTTCCGCGTCGATTATGGAGCCCGACTGCGCAGACGAAACACCCCGCTGCCGCCGATCCGCGGGAGGGCCCTACCGCCCGGGCGCCGGCGCGCGGTGCAGCGACAGGTCCACCGGCGCCAGCCGCGGCGAGGCGCGGTACCGCCTGCCGGCCTTGGCGCAGGGCACGCCCGCGCGCAGGACGACGTCCGCGGTGTAGTCGGCCGATCCCTTGAGCAGCGAGGAGCCGACCGCGTAGGAGTCCACCGGCACGTCCTGGGCCTCGAACGCGAGGATCCGGTCGGCGGTGAAGCCGCCGGAGCAGACCACGCGCACGTGCGTGAAGCCCTCCGCGTCCAGCGCGTCGCGGACCTTGCGGACGAGCCGCTCGTTGACGCCGGTCGGGTTGAAGTCCCCCAGCTCGTTCCACAGCGACCGGTCGACCATCGTGCTCGAGGTGTCCAGCCGGACCCCCCACAGGCGCTCCCGGAACTCCCGGGCGCACGCCAGGGAGGTCCCCACGCAGTCGTTGTCGAAGTCGACCAGCGCGATCAGCGGCACGTAGGGCACGTGCCGCGCGAACGCCCGCATCGCCGTCACCGTGTCGCCCTCGAACGTGGCGATCAGCGCGTGCGGGATCGTCCCGAGCCCCCGCTCGCCCCACCAGGCGGCCTGGGCGTCGGTCGCGACCCCCTGGGCGCCGCCGATGAACGCCGCGTAGCCGTCGCCGCCCTGCGTCGCCCAGTGGTCGTAGCGGTCGGCGAAGAACAGGACCGGCTTGCCGCCGGCCGCGTCGACCACCCGACGGACGTTGGTCGCGACCAGCGTGCGGCGCGCGAGCGCCCCCAGGTACACGCTCTCCAGGTGCGCGACCAGCCGGTAGGGCGCGGTGATCTCGATGACCGGCTCCCAGGGGTCCACGCGGTCGCCGTCGCGCAGCGCCCGGACCCGCAGCCGGTCGCCGGGCGGCCGCCACAGGCGGTCGAGCGCGACCTCGGCGGCGAGCTGCGCGCGCATCGCGGCGAGGTAGCCCTCGCCGCCGCCGGGCCGCGCCCGCCGTGCGGCGTCGCGGCTGGTCAGGTACTCGGCGAAGGCGGCGTCGGCGGCGTGCTGGTCGTCGGGGGCGCCGGCGCCGAGCGCGAGCACCGCCAGCGCCTCGTCGATCCCGCACGCGACCATGCGGTCCGCCCGCTGGAACACCTGCATGGTGACCTCGGTGTCCAGCGCCTCCGCGGCGAGGATCCGGCGGGCCCGGTCGAAGTAGACCGCCGACCGGTAGCCGGCCCGCAGCTCGGCCACGGGGACGTCGAACAGCCAGGCGGCCAGCCGGCCCTGGCTGGTGCGCGCCTCGGCGCCGAGCGGCGGCAGCGGCGGCGCGAAGTTCGCGCCGCGGCGCCCGCGCTCGGCCATCGCCGGGCGGCCGTCGGGCGCGGGCTGCCGGGAGGCGCTGCCGGGCTGCATGCCGGCAAGGCTACCGGTTCGCCGCCGCGGCCGCGCCCGCGCCTGGCGCGTGCCTGCGCGGGCGCCTACATTGCGGGTGCGCGCCCGCCCCGAGCCAGGACGTCCGGGGACGGGTGCGCGCGTCCGGCACGCGGGTCGAGCGCCCGGGTGCGTCCAGGAGGGACAGGTGACCCGGTTCCAGCGGCTGGCCGTGGCGACCACGGTGGCGACGTTCGTGCTCATCGGGGTCGGCGGTCTGGTCCGGGCGACCGACTCGGGGCTCGGCTGCCCCGACTGGCCGGCGTGCTTCGGCAGGCTGGTCCCCCCGCCGGAGCTGCACGCCTGGGTGGAGCACTCCCACCGGCTGGTCGCCTCGGTGGTGCTCGGCATGGTCGCGCTGCTGGCCGTCGCCGCCTGGCGCACCCGGCAGGACCGGGCGGTCCGGCGCGCCGCCGCCGCGGCGGCCGTGCTGGTCGCCTGGCAGGCGCTGCTGGGCGCGATCGTCGTCTGGGCGCGCCTGCAGGCCGAGTCGGTCACGCTGCACCTGGCGACCGCGCTCGCGCTGGTCGGCCTGCTGCTGTTCGTGACCGTGCGCAGCCGGACCGGCCGCCCCGGGGCCGGCCGCAGCCGCCTGGCGGCGGCGGCCGCGGCCGCCGCGGCGGTCACCTACCTGCAGATGCTGGTCGGCTCCACGGTGACCGGCGCCGACGCCGGCCTGGCGTTCGCCGACTTCCCGCTGATGGGCGGCCGGCTCCTGCCGCGCCCGGACGGCTTCGCGCAGCAGCTGCAGCTCGCCCACCGGGCGCTGGCGCTGCTGGTCGCCCTGGCCGTGGTCGCGACCTGGGTGCAGGCCAGGCGCGTGCGCGCCACCCGCCCGCGCCTGGCCCTGCTGGCCGCGACCGCGTGCGCGCTCGTCGCGGTCCAGATCGCGCTCGGCGCCCTCAACGTGTGGTGGCGGCTGTCGGCGCTGAGCGTCGTGCCGCACCTGCTCGTCGGCGCGCTGCTGTGGGGTGCCCTGGTGACGCTCGCCCTGGCGGCGAGGACGCCGGCCGGCGACGCGGCGCCCGGGCGCGGCGGCCGCCGCGCCGCGCGCGGCCGGGTCCGCCAGACGGTCGGCGCCTACCTGCTGCTCACCAAGCCGCGCATCATCGAGCTGCTGCTGGTGACGACCGTGCCGGCGATGTTCCTGGCGGCCCGCGGGCTGCCGTCGGGGTGGCTGGTGCTGGCGACGCTGGTCGGCGGCACGCTCAGCGCCGCGAGCGCGAACACCATCAACTGCTACCTGGACCGCGACATCGACCAGGTGATGCGGCGCACGGCGCGCCGCCCGCTGCCCCGCCACCAGGTCGCCCCGGCGAGCGCGCTGCGCTTCGGGCTGGTGCTGGGGCTGGCCGGGTTCGCCTGGCTGTGGGCCACGGTCAACCTGCTCAGCGCGCTGCTGGCGACCGGGGCGATCGGGTTCTACGTGTTCGTGTACACGCTCGGCCTCAAGCGGCGCAGCACCCAGAACATCGTCATCGGCGGCGCCGCGGGGGCGGTGCCCGTGCTGGTCGGCTGGGCCGCGGTCACCGGGACCATCCAGGTCCCGGCGCTGGTGCTGTTCGCGATCGTCTTCTACTGGACCCCGGCGCACTTCTGGGCCCTGTCGATGCGCTACGCCGAGGACTACCGCAGCGCCGGGGTACCGATGCTGCCGGTGGTCCACGGCCAGCGGGAGACCTCCCACCAGATCCTGTTCTACACGCTGCTGGTGGTCGCGGTGACGCTGCTGCTGTTCCCCGCCGGGCGCATGGGGCTCATCTACCTGACCGCCGCGGTCGGGCTCGGCGCCGCGTTCGTGTGGCGGGCCGCGCGCCTGTGCCGCCACACCTCGGGGGCGCGGGCGGTGCGCCTGTTCGCGTTCTCCAACCTCTACCTGCTGCTGCTGTTCGCGGCGATGGCGCTGGACACGATCGTCCCGGTGCGGGTGTAGGCGGGCGGCTCAGCCCGGCCCGCCCCCCGGGGGCGCCGCCGGCGTCCCGCCGGGCCCGCTCCGGGCCGCCGGGCGGCGCTCGCCGGGGCGCGCCGGGCGCAGCGGGCCGGCGGCGCGCTCGCGCTCCAGGCGGTGGTCGATGCGGGCGGCCTCCTTCTGGTCCTGGTTGGCCCAGGCGACCATGACCCCCAGCGCCGCGACCACCGACACCAGGTCGCCGACCGCCCACAGGATGCCGCCGCCGGCGTGCTGGTCGGCGAGCGGGTCGGTGAGCCAGGCGGGCGCCAGCGCGGCCATCCGGGGATCCAGCAGCGCCCCGGAGTTGAGCAGCGCGACCCCGAGGAAGGCGTGGAACGGCAGCATGAGGAACAGGTAGCCCAGGCGCGCCGCAGGGTGCAGCCGCCAGCGGGTCGGGTCGACCCCGACCACCGGCCACCAGAACAGCAGCCCGGCGGCGATGAAGTGCACGTGCACCAGGTCGTGCACCAGGGCGTTGCGCAGCGACAGCCCGAACAGCGGCGAGTAGTACAGCGCGTACAGGCTGAGGGTGAACACCAGCCAGGCGAACAGCGGGTGCCCGAGGACCCGTGCCGGGGCGCTGTGCACCACCCGCATCACCCGCCGGCGGCCGGCCGTGGAGCTGGCCATGAGCGTGAGGGTGACGGGCGCCCCCAGCGCCAGCAGCGGCGGCGCCAGCATGGTCAGCGCCATGTGCTGGGCGACGTGGACGGAGAACACGCGGGTGTCCCAGGTGGCGGCGGCCGACTGCAGGGCGACCTCGAGCACGGCCAGCCCGGCGAGGAAGCAGGCGCTGCGCCGTCGCGGCCAGGTCCGGCCGGCGGCGCGCACCCGGCGCACCCCGAGCAGGTACAGCAGCCCGGCGGCGAGCAGCGCCGCCAGCACCGCAGGGTCGGCGTGCCAGTCCAGCAGCAGCGTCCCGAGCCCCGGCGGCCGCGTTCCCGCCTGCGCGAGCGTCGGCTGCATCGTCCGCCCTCCCCCTGCGGCCGCTCCCGGCCGTCCGGCCCTCGCCGGCGGCACTCATTCTTCACCCGCCGGCGGCCGCCGGGCACGCGCCCGCGGTCCCCCGAAGGCGCAAGAGCACAAGGTCAGCGACTTGTGGCGGTCCGGCGGGCGCGACTAGATTGGGTCGGCGC
This sequence comes from Actinomycetes bacterium, assembly GCA_035263405.1. Taxonomy (GTDB): domain Bacteria; phylum Actinomycetota; class CALGFH01; order CALGFH01; family CALGFH01; genus DATFRI01. The sequence continues at coordinate 34,637 of DATFRI010000069.1, forward strand.
CGGGGTCGCACGGCGGGCCCGGCAGGGTCCCGGGCGGCGCGGCGAGGCCGCCGGCGGAGGGTCGCCGCGCGGGGTGGGCGCCGGGGTGCGGATGCGTCCGACCGGGTGCGCCCTGGACGGGTGGTCGAGGTCCTGATGCGCGTGGGGGTGTGATGCGGGAGGCGTGGCGGCGGGTGGGGCGCCGCGGCTGGATCCTGCTCGGCGCGCTGCTGCTGGCCGGCTGCGGCCTGGGCGGCGGCGGGACCCCCGAGGCCCGAGAGATCACTCACCTGTGGAACATCCTGTTCGTCGCGGGCGGGATCGTCTTCGTGCTGGTCGAGGGGCTGATCGTGTGGGCGGTGGTGCGCTACCGGCGGCGCGACGACGAGCTGCCGCGGCAGACCCACGGCAACAACCTGCTCGAGATCGCCTGGACGCTGATCCCCCTGGCGATGGTGATCTTCCTGTTCGTGATCTCCTGGCAGGGGATCAACCGGGTCGACGCGCTCAGCGCCCGCCCCGACCGGACGATCCAGGTCGAGGGGTTCCAGTGGCAGTGGAACTTCACCTACGTGGGCGAGCGGCTGCCGGCGCGGCCGGGCGTCGAGCCCAAGGCCCTGACGCTGGAGGGGACGATCGCCCGGCCGCCGGAGCTGGTGCTGCCGCTGGGCGAGCGGGTCCGCTTCGAGCTGCAGTCCAACGACGTCATCCACTCGTTCTTCGTGCCCGGCTGGCGCTTCAAGCGCGACGTCGTGCCCGGCCGCACCAACCGGTTCGAGGTCACCGCCGACCGCCAGGGCACGTTCCCCGGGCAGTGCGCCGAGTACTGCGGGCTGGCCCACAACCAGATGCACTTCACGATCCGGGTGGTGCCGCGCGGGGAGTTCGCCGCCTGGCTCGCCAAGGCCAAGCGCGACGCGGTGGCCGGCTGCCCCAACGACCCCCACCCGCTCGACATCGCCGCGCAGAACATCGCGTTCGACAAGTCGTGCCTGGCCGCGCCGCCGGGCAGGCCCTTCGAGATCGCCTTCGACAACAGGGAGGCGGTGCCGCACAACGTGGCGGTGTTCCAGGGCGCCGACGCCGCCGGCCGCAAGCTGTTCACCGGCCAGATCGTGACCTCGGCGGTGGTGCGCTACCACCTGCCGGCGCTGCGGCCCGGCGACTACTTCTTCCATTGCGACCTGCACCCGCAGGCGATGAAGGGCAAACTCGTCGTCAGATGACGGCCTGAGGGACCCCGCTCGCCGGGCGCGAGGCCCGCGCCCGGCCCGGCGGGCGGTGTGGAGGAACTGGCATGGCCATCACTGAGGCTCCTCGCCCCGGCGTCGCGCCCGGACGCGACGACGAGGAGCGGCTCGTCCCGCGGCGGCACCCGATCCTCGAGTGGCTGACCACCACCGACCACAAGAAGATCGGGATCATGTACCTGGTCAACTCCTACTTCTGGTTCCTGGTGGCCGGGCTGATCGCGGTCTTCATCCGCACCGAGCTGGCCCGCCCCGGCCAGCAGTTCTTCGACGACGCCAGCTACAACCAGCTGTTCACCATGCACGGGACGACGATGATCTTCCTGTTCGTCATCCCGATGCTCGCCGGGCTCGGCAACTACATCGTGCCGCTGCAGATCGGCGCGCTGGACATGGCGTTCCCGCGGGTCAACGCGCTGTCGTTCTGGATGCTGCCGCTCGGCGGCGTGCTGCTGTACTCCGGCTACCTGTTCGGCGGCGTGGCGGACGCCGGCTGGACGTCCTACGCGCCGATCGCCGAGCGGGCCACCGGGCCGGGCATCGACCTGTGGCTGGTGTCGCTGCTGATCATCGGGATGTCCTCGGTGCTGGGCGCGGTCAACTTCATCACCACGATCTTCAAGCTGCGCGCGCCGGGCATGACCATGTTCCGCCTGCCGATGTTCACCTGGACGGTCCTGGTGACCCAGCTGCTGGTGCTGCTGGCCACGCCGGTGTTCGCCAGCGCGCTGTGCATGCTGTTCATCGACCGCAACCTCGGCGGGTCGTTCTTCGACCCCGCCCGCGGCGGCAACGCGATCCTGTGGCAGAACGTCTTCTGGTTCTACTCCCACCCGGCGGTGTACGTGATGATCCTGCCGGGGATGGGGATCGTCTCCGACGTCCTGCCGGTGTTCAGCCGCAAGCCCCTGTTCGGCTACAAGGCGTTCGTGTTCGCCACCGTCGGGATCGGCGCGCTCGGGTTCAGCGTCTGGGCCCACCACATGTTCACCACCGGCGCCGTGTTCCTGCCGTTCTTCGCGCTGATGACGTTCATGATCGCCGTGCCGACCGGGGTCAAGATGTTCAACTGGATCGGCACGATGTGGCGCGGCAAGCTGCGCTTCACCACGCCCATGCTGTTCGCGGTCGGGTTCCTGACGATGTTCCTGGTCGGCGGCATCAACGGCGTGGTCATGGCGTCGCCGCCGGTCGACTTCCACCTCCAGGACACCTACTGGGTGGTCGCGCACATCCACTACGTGCTGTTCGGCGGGAGCGTGTTCGCCATCTACGCCGGGCTGTACTACTGGTGGCCCAAGTGGACCGGCAAGATGCTCAACGAGGGCCTCGGCAAGCTGCACTTCTGGCTGCAGTTCGTCGGCTTCAACCTCACCTTCGTGCCGATGCACGTGCTCGGGCTGCTCGGCATGCCGAGGCGGGTGGCCGACTACCTGCCGCAGGTCGACTGGGACCGGCTCAACCTCACCGCCACGGTCGGCGCGATGCTGATCGCGGTGTCCACGGTGCCGTTCCTGGCCAACGTGGTCCTGACCTCGCGCCGGCGCGACCGCGACCCCGAGGACCCCTGGGAGGGCAACTCCCTGGAGTGGTACACCACCTCGCCGCCCCCCGCGCACAACTTCGACAGCCTCCCGCCGATCCGCTCCGAGCGCCCCCTGTTCGACCTGCGGCACGCGCAGGAGGTCGCCGCCGAACCCGACGCAACCACCACGGGAGCCCGCTAGATGGCCGCCAGCGACGTCAGCCTCCGCGAGGAGGCGCCGGCCCCGAGCCACGCGGGCATCAGCCCGTCGCTGCTCGGGATGGTGCTGTTCATCGCCTCGGAGGTCATGTTCTTCGGGGGCCTGTTCGGCGCCTACTTCACCATCCGCGGCGGCGCGCCGCAGTGGCCGCCGCCGGGCACGCCCGAGCTGAACGTGCCCTACACCGGGGTGCTGACCGCGATCCTGGTCACCTCGAGCCTCTCGATGCAGCTGGCGGTGTACGCGGTGCGCCGCAACGACCGCAGGTGGCTGGTCCGCTGGCTGATCGTCACCCTGGTGCTGGGCGCGGCGTTCCTGGTCGGCCAGGGGTACGAGTACTCCAAGCTGATCGGCGAGGGGATGACGCTGCGCAGCGGCGTGTTCGGCTCGACCTTCTACACCCTCACCGGCTTCCACGGCGCGCACGTCACCGGCGGCGCGATCTTCATGACGATCGTGCTGCTGCGGTCGATCTCCGGGCAGTTCACCAGCACGCGGCACGACTCGGTGGAGATGTGCTCCTACTACTGGCACTTCGTCGACGTGGTGTGGGTGGGGCTGTTCTCGACCATCTACCTGCTCGGGTGACCGCGATGCCCCCGCCACCGCCCGCCGGAGCCGCCCGATGATCGTCGCCGGCCGCCTGTTCATCGTCCTCGGCGTGTTCGGCCTGGGCGCCGGGGTGCTCTACTACGCGTGGAACGCCGACAACCCCGAGCTGGCCGGGGTCG
>DATFRI010000070.1:0-127179 GCA_035263405.1 Actinomycetes bacterium
CGGCCGCCCCGGACACCCCCCCGCCATCCGCACCCGAGGTGCCATGCGATGCACCAGCCCCACCCCGTCAACGCAAGCCACGAGCTGGCCGTCGCCGACGACGCGCTGGCACGCGGCGACCTCGCCGAGGCCCTGCGGCACCTCGGCGCCGCCCTCTGCCGCGAGCCGCTGTCGGCCGAGCTGCGCGCCCGCCTTGCCCGGCTGGCCGCGACCGACCCCGGCGGGGTGCTCGCGCTGCTGCCGCAGCGATCCGGCGAGGCGATGCCGGCGGAGCAGGGCGCGGTCCGGGCCGCCGTCCTGGCGGCACGCGGCGACGTGGGCGAGGCGCTGCGCCTGGCCTTCGGGGTTGTCCTCGCCCTGCCGGGCGTGCCGTTCGCGGCGCTCGCCCGGCAGTGGGTGGCGAGCCCGCACGCCGCCGCGCGGGTCGACCCGGCCATGATCGCCGCCTTCGCCTCCACCTGGATCAGCCACTACGGCGACGACCTGGACGACCGGCCGTCGGTGCGCGAGAGCTTCGAGCCGCTCGTGGACGTCTGCGACGCCGTCCTCACGGTCAACCCGGACCCGCGCGCGCTCACCGCCGCGTCGGGGCTGGCCCGGCGGCTGGGCCGGGTCGACCGCGCGATCGCGTGGTCCCGGTCGGCGCTGGGGCGCGAGCCCAACCAGTGGACCGCCCTGATGCTCGCGTACGCGCTGGAGGAGGGTGGCCAGCCCGCCCTGGCCGAGGAGGCCTACCGCCGGGCGGTCGGGTACGCCCCGGACGACGAGCTGATCCGGCTGGACCTCGCCGAGCTGCTGTGCCGGACCGGCCGGCTGGAGGAGGGCCTGGCCGAGCTGGACCGGATCCTGGCCGCCGAGCCCGAGCACCCGCGCGCGCTCCCGGTCGCCCTCGGCTGGCGCTGGCAGGCCGACGGCGACCCCGCGCACGTCGCCGCGCTCATCGGCTACCTGGAGCGCCATCCCGAACGGCGCTACGGGCGCCGCCTGGCCGACCGGCTGGCCGCCCAGCTCCCGTGGGTGTGCTCGATCCCCGAGCCGACCGACCCGATCGTCAGGGGGATGCGGATCGCGGTCGACCGGGGGACCGAGCTGGTCAACGTGGCCTCCACCCAGGTCGAGTCGCCCAGCGCGCTGCTCGCCCTGGCGCTGTTCACCGGCAACGGGCTCGGCGCCGGCGTGAGCGTCGGGGAGGTGCTCCTGCCCGACCCGCGCGAGCCCAGGCGCCCCGTCCGGCACCTGGTGTGGCGCTACGAGGGGGCCCGGCCGGTGCCCGCGGTGCCGCCGCCCCGGCAGGCCGCCGCCCTGGCCGCGGGCGAGCTGGCCGGCGGCCGCTGGTTCCCGCCCTGGTACCGCCTGGACCGCGCGGTGGCGCTGTGCGCCGCCTGCCGTCCCGACCCCGTGCCCGACCTGCTCGGCCTGCTCGTCCACCCGCCGCCGCCGCGCCAGCCCGTCGCCGAGGTCCCGCCCGTGTGGCGCTGGATCCGGCGCGTCCAGGCGCTCGCCTGCATGGGCCTGGCCCAGCTCGGCCCCGGCTGGGACGACACCCCGCGCCGCGAGGTCCTGCTCGACCTCGCCGACGGGCCGGAGGACTGGACCGTCGAGGCCGCGCTCGCGGCGCTCGCCTGGATCGCCGGCACGACCCCCGCGGCCCTGCCCGAGATCCGCCACCTGTTCACCCAGCGGGTGGTCGAGCTGGCCGAGGAGGACGCGCGCGGCGGCCACTTCGTCCAGTCGCGCCGCTCGGCGCTCACCCTCGCGCTCGGCATCGACGGCCTGCCGCCGGAGGTCGCGGAGATCGCCCGCCGGCTGCTGCAGTGACCGCTGCGGCGGCACCCGGCGCGGCCCGCCGGGCCGCGGCGCACGGCGAGCGGATGCGTGCGGCCGCCGGCCGCACCTACCCTGCCGGCAGGACGCGGACGCCGCCGAGCGGGTGGAGGGGATGTTGGACCGCTACGAGCCCACGGCACGGACCAGGCTGCGCCGGCTGCCCGAACGCGGCCACCACGACCGCGCGACCATCCACGCGATCCTCGACGAGGGCTTCATCTGCCACGTGGCGTTCGTGGTCGACGGGCAGCCGTACGCGCTCCCGACCAGCTACGCGCGCGTGGGCGACACGCTCTACCTGCACGGCTCCAGCGGCAGCCGGCTCGGCCTGCGGCCGCGCATGCCGGTCTGTGTCACCGTCACCCTGCTCGACGGCGTGGTCCTGGCCAGAAGCGCCTTCCATCATTCCTACAACTACCGGTCGGCGATGGTGCTCGGCACGACCCGCCCGGTCACCGACCCCGCGGAGAAGGACGCGGCGCTCGGCGCGCTGGTGGAGCACATCGTCCCCGGCCGGCGCGAGGGCGTGCGTGGTCCCGACCGCAAGGAGCTGGCCGCCACCGCGGTGCTCGCGCTCCCCCTCGACGAGGTGTCGGCGAAGGTGCGCTCGGGGCCGCCCGGCGACGAGGAGGAGGACTACGGCCTGCCGTGGTGGTCGGGGATCCTGCCGCTCGCGCTGGTCCCCGGCAGGCCGGAGCCCGACCCGCGCCTGACCCCGGGCATCCCGGTCCCCGCGCACGTCTCGGGCTGGCGCCGCCCGGCGCCGGCCAAGGGCGGTCCCCCGGCGCCACCGGCCGGCGGCTGAGCCGGCGCGGTCGCGGGACGGCCGCCGCGCGAGGCGGTAGCGTTGGCCACCGCGGCCGTCCCGGGGATCGGCGCGCGCGGACCCTCCGCCACGGCGGCGCGCACCTGCCCGGCGCCCGGGGGCCGTGACGGGAGGGATCGCGAGGAAGGGACCGGGAACGATGCGCCGCTTGCTTGGGGTGCAGGGCGAGGGGGTCGTGTGGGGCGCGGGGGGGTTCGCCGCCAGCCTGGTCGTCGGCGCGCTGATCGAGCCGTACCGCGCGACCATCGGGCTGGAGAACGTGGTGATCGCCTACCTCGGGGTGGTGGTGGTGACGGCGGCCGTCGGCGGGCGGACCGCGGGCCTGATCAGCGCCCTGTCGGCGGCGCTCGCCTACACCTTCTTCTTCACCACCCCCTACCGGGCGCTGACGATCGACTCCGCCGAGCAGGCGATCACGGTGGCGCTGCTGTTCCTGGCCGGGCTGCTCGCCAGCATCGGCAGCCGCCCGTCGAGCCGGCCGGTGGAGGCCGACCCCAGGCAGGCCGAGGCGATCTGGCTGCTCGACTCGATCACCCGGACGGTCGCGATGGGCGGGGACGCCGACCAGCTCGCCGCCCAGGGCGTGCGCGACCTCCTCGACGCCCGCCGGGTCGAGGTCCGGCGCACCGCCGACGCCGACCACGACAAGGTGACCGCCGAGGCGGGGGAGCCCGCCGGCGAGCCGGATCCGCGCGGGCTGGTGCGCCTGGAGGAGGACGGCCGCATCCCGAGCGGGCACCTGCGCCACGTCGGTGCGGGGCTGGTGCTGCCCGAGGAGGGCGTGATCCTGGACATCGAGTGGGCCGGGCAGCTGGTCGGGGCGCTGGTCGTCCTGCCCGGCCGCGACCGCGCGGTGACGCGTCCGGTGCGGGTCGCGCTCGCCGCGGTCGCCAACGCCCTGGCGCTGTACGGTCCCGCCCGGCCGGCCTGAGCCGCGGGCGCGCCGGGGGCTCCGGCGGCGGTCCGGGATCCGGGGCAGGGGGCCGGAGGTCGTGCTGGCGTGCGGTCTGTGGTACAGAGAGGGTGGCGGCACGGGGACGCCGGGCGGTCCGGCCACCCGCGGGGTCCCCGGTGCGCCGGGATGCCGCCGCGGCCTGGTTGGCCGGTCCGTCGCCCGAGGAGACCCGCCGTGAGGGACAGCGTGACCGGGACGGCCGCGCCCACGACCGCGCCGAGGTCGTCGCCGCCGGACCTGCCGCAGCCCTACGAGTCGCTCGGCTACCGGGTGAAGCGGGTGCTGCTCGGCAAGCCGCTGCGCACCGGGCAGCTCAGCCACGAGCGCATCGCCAAGCGGGTGGCGCTGGCGGTGTTCTCCTCCGACCCGATCTCCTCGACCGCGTACGCCACCGAGGAGATGCTGCTGGTCCTGGTCGCGGCCGGCGCGGCCGGGATGTCGCTGGCGCTGCCGCTGGCCGGCGGGATCGTCGCGCTGCTGCTGGTGCTGGTGGTGTCCTACCGGCAGGTGATCCGCGCCTACCCGCTCGGGGGCGGCGCGTACATGGTCAGCCGCGACAACCTCGGCGGGCTCTGGGCGATGGTGTGCGCGGCGGCGCTGCTGATCGACTACGTGCTGACCGTGGCGGTGAGCGTGTCGGCGGGCACGGCCGCGCTCGCCTCGGCGTGGGGGCCGATCGGGCCCTGGCGGGTGGAGCTGTCGGTCGCCTTCGTGGTGCTGCTGACGTGGGGCAACCTGCGCGGCATCAAGGAGGCGGGGCGGGTGTTCGCGATCCCCACCTACGTGTACATCCTGAGCCTCGGCGGCGTGGTGGTGCTGGGGATCCTGCGGGTCTTCGCCGGCCACCTCGGCGAGGTCGCCTACGACCCGGCGCAGGCGCAGCGGCTGGTCGGGTCGGGGGAGAGCGGGCTCGCGGCGGTGTCGCTGTTCCTGGTCCTGCACGCGTTCGCGGCCGGCACGACCGCGCTGACCGGCGTGGAGGCGATCGCCGACGGCGTCCCGGCGTTCCGCCGCCCCGAGGCCAGGAACGCCCAGCGCACGCTGGTGGTCATGGCGGTGATCATGGGGTTCCTGTTCCTCGGGATCACCCTGCTCGCCCACCAGCTCGGCGTGCAGCCGTTCGAGGACGGCAACCCGACGCTGGTCGCCCAGATCGCCCGGCACGTGCTCGGCCCCGGCGTCGGTGAGGTGGCGTTCGTGTTCGTGCAGGTCGCCACGCTGTTCATCCTGGTCCTGGCGGCCAACACGGCGTTCAACGGGTTCCCGGTGCTGGCCTCGTTCGCGGCCGCGGACGCGCTCCTGCCCCGCCAGCTGCGCAAGCGCGGCCACCGGCTGGTGTACTCCAACGGCATCCTGGTGCTGTCGGGCGCGGCGGTCTTCCTGGTCGTGGCGTTCCACGCCAACGTCCACCGGCTGATCCCGCTGTACGCCATCGGGGTGGTCACGTCGTTCACGCTGGCCCAGACCGGCATGACCCTGCGCCACCTGCGGCTGCGCGAGGCCGGCTGGCGCAACGGCCTGGTCGTCAACGGCCTGGGCGCGGCGGTGACCTTCGTGGTCCTGATCGTGATCACGGTGACCAAGTTCCGCCACGGCGCCTGGATGGTGGTGGTGGCGCTGCCGCTGATCGTGCTGCTGCTGCGGCGCACGCAGCTCGCCTACGCCTCCGAGCTGGCCGAGCTGAAGGTCGAGCGGACCCAGCGGCTCGCGCCGGCCAAGCCCCGCCACGAGGTGGTGGTGCTGCTGGAGGACCTGGACCGGTCGGCGATCGAGGCGATGCAGTACGCCCGCCAGCTCAACCCGCTGCACATCACCGCGGTGCACATCGCGGTCGACCCCGACCACGCGCGCGAGCTGTGCGAGCTGTGGAGCACGGTCAGCATGCCGTTCCCCCTGGACGTGGTGGACGCCCCCGAGCGCAACCTGCTGGCGACCGCCCAGCAGGTCGTGGCCGAGTTCGTCCGCCCCGACACCGAGGTCACGGTGCTGGTGCCGCGGCGCGGGTACGCCAAGTTCTGGCACCGGGTCCTGCACGACCGCTCCTCGGCCGGGCTGGTCAAGGTGCTCGGCAACATGGACGGCGTGAACGTGACCATCGTCCCGTTCCGGCTCGGCCGCCGGAGCTGGATCCGCGCGCTGTCCTCCGAGGAGGTCACCCCGGCCGGCCGCTGAGCGCGACCCGCCGGGCCGGTTCGCCTGCGTCAGGTCACGGCGTCGGCGCCGGGGTGCCGCCGGGTCGTCCGCGTCCCCCGACCGGCGCCTCGGTGGTCCTCGGCACGCGGCCGAGGACCTCGTCGACGTCGGTGCCGTCGACCGTTTCGCGCTCCAGCAGCAGCTCGGTCAGCCGCTCCAGCGCGTCGCGGTGCTCGCCGAGCAGCCGGCCGGCCTGCTCGGCGGCGTCGCGCAGCAGCCTGGCGACCTCCTCGTCGACGAGCCGCTGGGTGGCCTCGGCGTAGCTGCGGCTGCGCACCTCCTCGCCGCCGAGGTACATGGGGGAGCCGGAGGCGAAGCCGACCGGGCCGAGCGCGTCGCTCATGCCGTACTCGCGGACCATCCTGGTGGCGAGCTGGGTCGCGCTGGCGAGATCGTTGGCGGCGCCGGTCGAGCCCTCGCCGAAGATCAGCAGCTCCGCGGCGCGGCCGCCCATGCGCACCGCCAGCGAGTCGGTGAGGTAGCTCTCGGAGTACAGGTGCCGCTCGTCGACGGGGAGCTGCTCGGTGACGCCCAACGCCTGGCCCGCCGGCAGGATGGTGACCTTGGCCACGGGGTCGGCGTGCTCGCTCAGCGCCGCGACCAGGGCGTGCCCGCCCTCGTGGACGGCGACCTTGCGCTTCTCGTCGGGCAGCAGCGCGTTGGACGCGTCGCGCCGGCCGAGCAGGACGCGGTCGCGCGCCTCGGAGAAGTCCACCGCGGCGAGCACCTCGCGGCCGTCGCGGACGGCGAAGATCGCCGCCTCGTTGACCAGGTTGGCCAGGTCCGCGCCGCTGAACCCGGGCGTGCCGCGGGCCACGACGTTCAGGTCGACGTCCGGGCCGAGCCGCTTGCCGCGCGCGTGGACCTCGAGGATGGCGCGCCGCTCCTTCTGGTTGGGCAGCGGGATCACGACCTGCCGGTCGAAGCGGCCCGGGCGCAGCAGCGCGGGGTCCAGCGCGTCGGGGCGGTTGGTGGCGGCGATCACGACCACGCCGGTGGCCGGGTCGAACCCGTCCATCTCGGCCAGGAGCTGGTTGAGGGTCTGCTCGCGCTCGTCGTTGGAGACGATCGCCGACCCGCCGCGCCGCTGGCCGATGGCGTCGATCTCGTCGATGAAGATGATGCTGGGGGCGTGCTTGCGGGCGTCGTTGAACAGGTCCCGGACGCGCGCGGCGCCGACGCCGACGAACAGCTCCACGAACCCGGAGCCGGTGACCGACAGGAACGGCACGGCCGCCTCCCCGGCGACCGCCCGCGCCAGCAGGGTCTTGCCGGTGCCCGGCGGGCCGACCATGAGCACGCCCTTGGGGCCGACCGCGCCGGCGCGCCGGTAGCGGTCGGGGTTGCGCAGGAAGTCGACGACCTCGGTGACCTCCTGCTTGGCGCCCTCGTAGCCGGCGACCTCGGCGAACGTGGTGCTCGGCCGCTCCTCGTCGTACAGCTTGGCCCGGGACCGGCCGATGCCCCCGATCCCGCCGACCAGCTGCCGCTGCGCGCGCCGGCCCACGTACAGGAAGAACGCGATGATGAGCAGCAGCGGCAGGAAGGTGAGCAGGATGTCCAGGAAGGACGTGCGCGCGCCGACCGCCCGGACCTTGACGTCGTGCTCGTCGAGCAGGCGGGCGAACTCCGGGTCCTGGATCGCGGTCGGGTAGCCCGACCGGAACGAGCTGCCGTCCTTGCGCTCGCCGCTGATGCTGCCGTCCGAGCCGATCTCGACCGAGGCCACCTTGCCGGCCTGGACGTCCTGCTTGAGCTGGGAGTAGGGGACCTGCTGGACGCCCGAGCGGGTCATGCTCGGCACGATCAGCAGGGCGACGGTGATCAGCACGCCGGCGACGAGCAGCCAGTTGCGCCACGCGGGCGGCGGCGGCGGCGGCGGCTTGGGCGGGTTGTCCCGCGGCGGCCCCGGCTTCGCCGGGCTGGTCGGGTGCGACCGGCGGATGGTCCGGTGAAGCGAGGTGTTCAGCACGGGGAGGCTCCCGATCCGGTGACGACGTGCTCCCAACGGTACCGCCAGGCTACCGTCAGGCGGGTGCGGGCGGAACGGCGCGCCGCGACCCGCCCGACCGGGATCCGTCAGGCCGGCGCCGCCGGACGGGTCAGGGCCGCCAGGCCACCCGGTCGCCGGCCGGGACCTCGGCCAGCCGCGGGTTGCGGCGGTCGCGCCCGGACAGGATCGGCGCCGGGTCGGGCCAGTCGATCCCGAGCTCGGGGTCGTCCCAGGCGACCCCCAGCTCGTCGCTGCCGTCGTACTCGTTGGTGACCAGGTAGCTCATCACGACGTCGTCGTGGGCGTAGAAGCCGTGGGCGACGCCCTCGGGGATGTAGACCGCGACCTCTTCGCCGCCGCCCTGCTGGAGGGTGGTGTGCCGGCCCTGCGCTGGGGAGCCGACGCGCGTGTCCAGCAGCACCGTGGTCACCCGGCCCGCCTGGACGAACCACAGGTCGGCCTGGCGCCGGTGGTAGTGCAGGCCGCGCAGGACCCGCGCGCGCGAGCCGGAGCGGTTGCCCTGCACCATCGGCGCGCTGAACGGCAGCCACGACGACCGCCAGGTCTCCATGAAGCGGCCGCGCTCGTCCTCGAGCACGTCCGGCCGCACGACCCAGACCCCCGGGATCTGCTCGGACTCGGTGACCTCCGCCACCCGCGCCCCCTTTCCCTCCCGCCGCGGGCGCCACCGCCCGCCCGGCGCCGCGACCCTATGCCATGCACCGGTCGCCGGCCAGCGCCCGCTCGCCCTGCGAGCCCGCCCCTCCGGGCGCCGCCCGGGGCCGGCGCCCACCGGCGCGATCGGTAGCATGGCGGTGGCCGCGCCCCCTCCGGCGCGGCGGCCGCTGGAAGATCGGGAGGGTCGTGCCAGCTCCCCTGAACGCCGACGAGTTCCGCGCCACCCTCGGCCGCTTCGCCACCGGCATCACGGTGGTGACCGCCGGGGCCGGCGGGCTGGTGCACGGCATGACCGCCAACGCGTTCGCGTCGCTGTCGCTGGACCCGCTGCTCGCGCTGGTGTGCGTGGAGCGCGACGCCGTGATGCGCAAGGTGCTGCACGAGGCCGGCTGCTTCGCGGTCAGCGTGCTGGCCGCGGACGCCGAGTCGCTCGCGCGCTGGTTCTCCGACTCCTCCCGCCCGAGCGGGCCGGCGCAGTTCGACCCGGTGGCGTGGTCGCCGGGGCCGGTCACCGGCGCGCCGCTGCTGGACGCCTCGGTGGCGTGGCTGGAGTGCGACGTGCACGCCGTGCACGACGGCGGCGACCACGAGATCTTCGTCGGCCGGGTGCGCTCCCTGGAGCGCAGCGGCCGGGAGGAGCCGCTGCTGTACTACGGCGGCGAGTACGCGCGGCTGGACGGCCGCGGACCCGACCGGCCGCGCGGGCGCTGAGCGCTCGGCGGCCGTGCCGCCGCGATCCTCCGGGGCGGGCGCGCTCAGGTGCCGAACAGCCGGTCGCCGAAGTCCCCGAGGCCGGGAACGATGTACGCCTGGTCGTTCAGGCGCTCGTCGACGACCGCGGTCACCACGTCCACCTCGGGGTGCTCGGCCTCCAGGCGCCGCAGCCCCTCGGGCGCCGCCACCACGCTCAGCAGCGTGACCTTCGCGGGCCGCTCGGCGGCGAGCTGCGCGCAGGCGGCGGCCGCCGAGCCGCCGGTCGCCAGCATCGGGTCCAGCAGCAGCACGTACGCGCCCTCGATGGGCGGCAGCTTGGAGTAGTAGGCCGACGGCTGGAAGGTGGCGTGGTCGCGCTCCAGCCCGAGGTAGCCGACCGCGACCTCCGGGAACAGGTCGGTCACCGCCTCGAGCATCCCCAGGCCCGCACGCAGGATCGGCACGGCCACCAGCGGCACCGCGAACGCGACCCCCTCGGCGGGGGCGAGCGGCGTGCGGACCTCGCGGGCCCGTGTCGGCAGCGCCCTGGTCGCCTCGAGTGCCAGCGCCAGCGCCAGCCGCTTGGCGAGCAGGCGGAACAGCGGCGGCGGGGTGTCCCGGTCGCGCAGGCGGGTCAGCATCGTCCGGGCCAGCGGGTGGTCGACGACCCTCAGCGCCACGACGGCCTCCGTCCGTTCACTTCCCGAGCCCGAGCAGGAAGTACCCGCCCACGGCGAGATCCTCGCGCGTGACCGCCCAGGCCATCCGCAGCGGCCGCCCGCTCACGGGGCTGGAGCGGGTCGGGGAGGAGTACGCCTCCAGCCCGACGTCGCGGGCCTGCTCGACCGCGCGGAACATGTGGAACGGGTCGCTGACGAGCACGACCCGGCGCAGGTCGCGGGGGACCAGGAGCTCGCGCACCCCGCGCAGGTTCTGGTAGGTGGTGCGGCTGGACTCCTCGACCAGGACGCTGCGCTCGGGGACCCCGTGCTCGATCATCCAGCGCCGCCCGGTGCCGCCCTCGGTGAAGCGCTCGCCCGCGACGCCGCGGCCGCCGGTGACCACCATGATCGGCGCCACGCCCGACCGGTACAGGTCGAGCGCGTGGTCGAGCCGGGCCTGGTAGATGGGGGAGGGGTGGCCGTTGTACTGGGCGGCGCCGAGCACCACGATGGCGTCCACGCGAGGACGCTGGTCCCTGCCCATCCAGGCGGTCACCAGCGTGGTCGTGACGGCGAAGTAGCCGAGCACGAGGAAGGCCACGAGCAGCAGGATCCGGCGCACCGCGGGATTGTACGCAGTGCCCGGACAACGCATGCGCGACCCCGCGGTTTCGCGCAATTGTGGACGCCCGCACGCCCGGTCGGGGACAATCCGGCACGGTGGGACCCCAGGAGCTGGCTGGTTCCCGGCTCCAGGAAGGAGCAGGTGGGAGATGGGCATGCCACGGCGTACCCGGCGCGGCGGGCAATGGAGGCTGACGCGGACCGCGGCCGCCCTGCTGGCCCTCGGACTCCTCGCCGCCGCGTGCGGCGGCGGCGACGACGGCGGCGGGGGCACGGGCCAGGGCGGCGGCGAGGCGAAGAAGGTCGGCCTGGTGTTCGACGTCGGCGGACGGGGGGACCTCGGCTTCAACGACTCGGCCTACAAGGGCCTGACCGAGGCCAAGCAGGAGCTGGGCAACATCGAGAGCAAGGACCTGTCGCCCAACCAGGACGGCTCCAACCGCAAGGAGCTGGTCGACGGCCTGGTGGACGAGGGCTACGGCCTGGTCATCGGCGTCGGCTTCGCGTTCAGCGAGGACGTCGCCAAGGCGGCGCAGGAGAACCCCGACGCCAGCTTCGCGGTGGTCGACGGCTTCGGCTGCACGGCCAAGAACATGCGCTGCCTGGGCTTCAAGGAGCAGGAGGGCTCCTTCCTGGTCGGCGTGGCCGCGGCGCTGAAGACCAAGAGCAACGTCGTCGGGTTCGTGGGCGGCCAGAAGGGCGACCTGATCGGCCGCTTCCAGGCCGGCTACGAGGCCGGCGTGGAGTGGGCGAACAAGAACAAGGGCAAGAACGTCAAGGTCGTCAGCGACTACGCGGGCACGACCGTGCAGGCGTTCACCGACCCGGCCAAGGGGCGCGAGCTGGCCATCAAGCAGATCGGCGAGGGCGCGGACGTGCTCTACCACGCCGCCGGCGCGACCGGGAACGGCATGATCGACGTCTGCCGCGAGAAGCAGAAGTACGCCATCGGCGTCGACCTCGACCAGAGCCTGAGCACCAAGAACCCCGAGAACCGCAAGTGGATCCTGACCTCCATGCTGAAGCGCGTGGACAACTCCGTGAAGAAGTCCATCAAGGACTACGACAACGGCACCTTCGCGGGCGGCGTCGAGGCGCTCGGCCTCAAGGAAGGCGGCGTCGACTACGCCAAGAACCAGTACAACACGGCGCTGCTCGGCGACATCCCGCAGACGCTGGACCAGGTCAAGCAGCAGATCATCGACGGTCAGATCAGCGTCCCCGACAAGCCGACGAGCTGATCGCCGCGCCTGGCGGATGACCTGTCCGGTGCCGTGCGCGCAGGAGCGCCCGGGGGGCGGCGCCCGACGCCGCCCCCCGGGCGACCCGTGAGCGGGCGGGGCGGGCACGGCCCGCCGCGGCCGGCCGGCGCCGGGGCCGCCCCGGACGCCCGCCGGGCGCCGCCGGTCGTCGAGTGCCGCGGCGTGACCCGCCGCTACCCGGGCGTGGTCGCCTGCTCCCAGGTCGACCTGGACGTGCGCCAGGGCGAGGTGCACGCGATCGTGGGCGAGAACGGCGCCGGCAAGTCCACCCTCATGCGCATGCTGTACGGGCTGGAGCACCCCGACGAAGGGGAGATCCTGGTCCGCGGCAGGCCCGAGCGGATCGACAGCCCGCGGCGCGCGATCGCGCTCGGGATCGGCATGGTCCACCAGCACTTCATGCTGGTCGAGGACTTCACCGTGGCCGAGAACGTGGTCCTCGGCGCGGAGCCGGGCGACCACGGGCGCCTGGACCTCGCCGCCGCCGTCCGCAGCGTCCGTGAGCTGGCCGACCGCTTCGGCACCCCGCTGGACCCGGACGCGCGGGTCGAGGACCTCGCCGTCGGCCAGCAGCAGCGGGTGGAGATCCTGAAGGTGCTGTACCGGGGCGCGGACATCCTGATCCTCGACGAGCCCACCGCCGTGCTCGTCCCGCAGGAGGTCGACGAGCTGCTCACCAACGTCGCCAAGCTGCGCGACGAGGGCAAGACCATCCTGTTCATCGCGCACTCGCTGGACGAGGTGCTGCGGATCGCCGACCGCGTGACCGTGCTGCGCGACGGCAGGGTGATCGGCACCGTCGCCGCCGCCGGGACCACCACCGAGCAGCTCGCCGAGATGATGGTGGGGCGCCCGGTGCTGCTGGAGCGGGTGCAGGGCGTCGCCGCGAGCGGCGACCCGGTGCTGCGCGTGGAGGGCCTGCGCGTCACCGTCGGCGGCAAGGAGCGGGTCGCCGGGGTGGACCTCACCATCCGCAGCGCGGAGGTGTACGGCCTGGCCGGCGTCGAGGGCAACGGCCAGGCCGAGCTGGTCGAGGCGCTGATCGGGCTGCGGCGGCCGGACACGGGCCGGATCCTGCTCGGCGGGGACGACCTCGCCGCCGCCGACGTCCGCTCGCGCCGCGCCAAGGGCGTGGCCTACATCCCCGAGGACCGGCACGCCCGCGGTATGGTGCTGCCGATGGCGACCTGGGAGAACAGCGTGCTCGGCCAGCACAACCGGCCGCCGTTCGAGCGGCTGGGGGTGCTCAACCCGCGGGCGATGCGCCGCCGCGCCGCCGACCTGGTGCGCCGGTTCCGGGTCAAGACCCCGTCGATCAGCGCCCCCGGGTACACCATGTCCGGCGGCAACCAGCAGAAGCTGGTGCTCGCCCGCGAGTTCGCCAGCCAGCCCCGGCTGCTGATCGCCGCGCACCCGACCAGGGGGCTGGACGTCGGCGCCACCGAGTTCGTCTGGCGGCAGCTCATCGCCGCCCGCGACGCCGGCATGGCGGTGCTGCTGGTCTCGGCCAACCTGGAGGAGATCCTGGCGCTGTCCGACCGCGTCGGGGTCCTCCACGGCGGCCGGCTGGTCGCCGAGCTGCCCGGCTCGCAGGCCACCATGTCCGAGCTGGGCCTGTACATGACCGGCGCCCGCCGGGCGCCACCGCCGACCTCGGACCCCCGGCGCGAGACGGGCGAAGCCCACGGCCGGGTGGATCCGTGAGCGCCGGCCGCCGGGTGGATCGATGAGCGCCTGCGGCCGGGTGGATCGATGAGCGCCTGCGGCCGGGTGGATCGATGAGCGTCACGCAGGCGCCGCCGGCCGAGCCGGGCCCGGGGCCCGAGGCCGCCGGGCGGCCGCGGGCGACCGACTGGCGCGCGGCCGCCCGCGACCTGCTGGACACGCTCGTGCCCGTGGCGATCGCGCTGCTCACCGCCGCGGTCATCGGGGCGCTGGTGATCCTCGCGGTGCGCCGCAGCGTCAGCGACCTCGGCGACGTCGCCAGCGCGATGTGGGAGTACGGGCTGCTCAACCGCGACTCGTTCGCCTACATCTTCGCGCGCGCCACGCCGTTCATCTTCGCCGGGATCGCCACCGCGATCGCGTTCCGGGCGGGCCTGTTCAACATCGGCGTGGAGGGCCAGTACGCGGTGGGCGCGATCACCGCCGCGATCGCCGGCTACTCGATCCAGGCGCCGACGGTCATCCACCTGCCGCTCACGCTGCTGGCGGGGATCCTCGGCGGGATGGCCTGGGCGGCGATCCCCGGGATCCTCAAGGCCTGGCGCGGGGCCAACGAGGTGATCTCGACGATCATGATGAACTACGTGGCCAACGGGCTGGTCCTGTACCTGCTCGCGGGCCCGCTGCGCGACACCCCGCCGGGCGTGCAGCAGCAGCGCACCGCCCCGGTCGAGGCGACCGCGCGGGTGGGGAGGATGAACGACTTCTTCAACTCGCTGGGGTTCAACTTCCGCGCGTCCGCCCCGCTCACCTGGTTCTTCGCGCTGGCGCTGGTGTCGGCGGTGATCTACGGGCTGGTCCTGCGGCGCACGCGCTTCGGCTACGACATCCGCGTGCTGGGCGCCAACCCGCGCGCCGCCGAGCCGTCCGGCATCCCGCCCAACCGCACCTTCCTGCTGGCGATGCTGGTCTCCGGCGGGGTCGCCGGGCTGGTCGGCCTCCAGGACACGCTCGGGATCGACGGCTTCGCCAAGCTCGACTACGTGCGCGGGTACGGCTTCACCGGGATCGCGGTCGCGCTGCTCGGCCGCAACTCCGGCGTCGGCATCGTCGGGGCGGCGCTGCTGTTCAGCTACCTCGACCGGGCCGCGAGCGGCATCGGGCTGCGCACCGAGGTCCCCAAGGAGCTGGTCACGATCCTCCAGGGCGTGATCATCCTGACCATCGTGATCGCGTTCGAGATCGCGCGCCGGGCGGCCGAGCGCCGCCGGCTCAAGGAGGTCCACGAGCGTGCTTGAGTTCCTCGGCAGCGTGGTCGGCGTGGCGGTGATCGCCTCGGCGATCCGCTCCTTCACGCCGCTGTTCCTGGCTACGCTCGGCGGGCTGTTCAACGAGCGTTCGGGGATCGTCAACATCGGCATCGACGGCCTGATGATCTTCGGCACCTGGTTCGGGGCGTGGGGGGCGCTGCGCTGGGGAGCGCCCGCCGGCCTGCTGCTGGCGACGGTCGCGGGGGTCGCGGTGGCGTCGATCCACGCGGTCGCGACGGTCACCTTCCGGGTCGACCAGATCATCTCCGGGGTGGCCATCAACATCATCGCGCTCGGCCTGCCGCGCTTCCTGTCGATCCTCGCCTACGACCAGCCGACGCAGTCGCCCGACGTGCCCCCGCTGCCGCGGATCGACCTGCCGCTGCTCGGCCAGATCTCGCCGCTGGTGCCGTTCGCCCTGCTGCTGGGGGTCGCCGCCTGGTTCGTGATCAACCGCACCGTGTTCGGGCTGCGGCTGCGCTCGGCGGGCGAGAACCCGCGGGCCGCGGAGAGCCTCGGGGTGCGCGTGGTGGCGATGCGCTACGCGGGCGTGCTCATCTCCGGCGGGCTCGCCGGGCTGGCCGGCGCGTACATCTCGGTCGAGCTGGTCGGCCAGTACGTCGAGGGCATGAACCAGGGCCGCGGGTTCATCGCCCTGGCCGCGCTCATCCTCGGCAACTGGTCGGTGGTGGGCGTCGCCGCCTCCTGCCTGTTCTTCGGCTGGACGCAGGCGCTCAGCACCTACCTGGAGATCTCCTTCGTGCCCGACGAGCTGATCCAGACGCTGCCGTACATCATCACGCTGGTGGTGCTGGCGGTGTTCTATCGTCGGGTGCGGCCGCCGCGGTCGGTCGGGCAGGCCTACGAGTCGGGCGCCCCGGCCTGACCCCTCGCAAGGAGGAGCCCGTGCCTGCGCACCAGCAGCGCGTCAGCCAGGAGCGCACCAAGGTCGTCGCCACGCTCGGGCCCGCCTCCGGCGAGCCGGCGGTGCTCTCCCGGATGCTGGACGCGGGCGTGGACGTGGTGCGCCTGAACTTCTCGCACGGCACCGCCGAGGAGCACCTGGCCCGGCTGGAGGCGGTCCGCGCGGTCTCCGGGGAGCGCGGCGGCCGGACGGCGGTGCTCGCCGACCTGCAGGGCCCCAGGATCCGCGTCGGCCTGGTCCCGCCCGAGGGGATCCGCCTGGACCGCGGGGACCGCTGCGAGCTGGTCGCGGGCGCCGAGTCCGCGACCCCGCCCGCGGTCCCGGTGGTCTACGAGCGGCTGGCCGTCGACGTGCGGCCCGGCGACCGGGTCCTGCTCGACGACGGCACGATCGAGCTGGCCGTCCGCGACGTCCACGGCCAGCGGGTCCGCTGCGAGGTCGTCCGGGGCGGCGTGGTGCGCTCGCGCAAGGGCGTCAACCTGCCGGGCGTGGCGGTCAGCGCCGAGTCCCTCACCGACAAGGACCGCGCGGACCTGGCCACCGCGGTGCAGGCCGGGGTCGACTACGTCGCGATCTCGTTCGTGCGCGGCGCCGCGGACGTGGTGGGCGCGCGCAAGGCGATCCAGGCGCTCGGCGGCGACGTGCCGGTCGTGGCCAAGCTCGAGCGCCCCGAGGCGCTCGACGAGCTGGACGACATCCTGACCGCCGCCGACGCGGTCATGGTCGCCCGCGGCGACCTCGGGGTGGAGATCGCGGTCGAGAAGGTCCCCCCGCTCCAGAAGCGGATCATCGCGCGCGCGAATGCGCTCGGCGTGCCGGTCATCACCGCGACCCAGATGCTCGAGTCGATGGTCGCCAGCCCCCGGCCGACCCGGGCGGAGGCCAGCGACGTCGCCAACGCCGTGTTCGACGGGACCGACGCGGTGATGCTGTCGGGGGAGACCGCGGTCGGCCGGTTCCCCGTCGAGGCCGTCGAGGCGATGGTCCGCATCGCCCGCGAGGCCGAGGCCACACCCCACCTGGTGCACCCGCCGCCGCCCGCGGTGGGGGCGCTCGACGTGGCCGCGACCGTCTGCAAGGCGGGCGTGTCGGCGGCGGCCGACCTCAACGCCCGCGCGGTCGTGGCGTTCACCGAGACCGGCGCGACCGCCCGCATGGTGTCCCGCTTCCGCCCGCACGCCCCGATCGTCGGGATCACCCCGTTCGAGCGCACGCGCCGCCGCATGGCCCTCTACCGCGGCGTCGAGGCGGCGCCGCGGATCCCGCGCTGCGGCCACCTCCACGAGATGATCGCCGAGGCCGACCAGCGCCTCACCGCCGGGGGCCAGCTGCTCCCCGGCGACCTGGTCGTGCTGGTCGCCGGCACACCCGGCAGCGTCGGCGCCACCAACCGGGTGATCGTCCACCGCGTCGGCGCCTCGGAGGCCGCCAGCAGCCTGTGACGCCCCGGGTCCGCCAGGGCGGCGGACCGGACCTGCGGCCCCGGCCTGGTCGGCGCGCGGCTCCGGCCCCCGCCCTGGCGGCGGGGGCGGCCTCCCTGGCGGCCGCCACCGCCAGGGAAGCCGCGGTCATGGCATCGCTCGGCGCGCCGGGCGGGCGCGTCGGGCGCGGCCGCCAGGATCACCCGCCCGGGTGTGGGGACCTTGAGAGCAGCCTGAGGCGCCGGCAACGATCGCCCGCACGCGCCGTCCACAGATCGCCCGGACGGCCTTGGCCCGCCGGCGGCGGCCCCGTAGCGTCACGCCTGATCGTGGACCTCGGCGACCAGGAGGGCAGTCCATGGCGACCAGCGGGATCGGGACCAGCGGGATCAGGGTCACCCCCGAGCAGCTCGCGCACGTCGCGGCACAGCTCGTCGCCGGCGCCGGCAACGTGGAGGGCCTGCTCCAGCAGCTCGCCGCCCACGTCGCGCCGCTCGGCGGCGACTGGGCGGGCCTGGCGCAGGCCAGGTTCCAGGAGCTCTGGGCGCAGTGGCACCGCGACGCGCGCGGGCTGCAGGAGGCGCTCACCGGGATCGCCCGGCTCATGGCGCACGCGTCCTCCAGCTACGAGAGCACCGAGCGGTCGATCGCGAGCGCGTTCGAGGCGTGGTGAGCCGGCCGGGCCGGCCCCGGCGCGGCCGCTCAGCCCGCGCCGCGCGCGGTGGCGATGCCGCTGGCCGCCGCCCACCCGGCGATCTCCCGGCGCTCGATCGCGGCCGCCATCAGCTCGGGGAACAGGTCGGGGGTGCAGGCGAAGGCGGGCACGCCCAGCTCGGCGAGCGCCGCCGCGTTGCCGTGGTCGTAGGAGGGGGCGCCGTCGTCGCTCAGCGCCAGCAGCGCGATCACCTGCACCCCGGCGCGCCGCAGCGTGGCCACGCGGCGCAGCAGCTGCTCGCGGTCGCCGCCCTCGTACAGGTCGCTGAGCAGCACCAGGATCGTGTCGGCCGGCCGGGCGATCAGGCGCTCGCAGTAGGCGAGCGCCCGGCTGATGTCGGTCCCGCCGCCGAGCTGCGTCCCGAACAGGATCTCCACGGGGTCCTCGAGCTGCGGGGTGAGGTCCACGACCGCCGTGTCGAACACGACCAGCTGGGTGCGCAGCGCCTGCATGCTCGCCAGCACCGCGCCGAACACGCTCGCGTACACGGCCGAGGCGGCCATCGAGCCGCTCTGGTCGACGCACAGGATCACGTCACGCGGCAGCGAGCGCCGCCGCCGGCCGTGGCCGATCAGGCGCTCGGGGATCACCGTCTGGTACTCCGGCTGGTAGTGGTCCAGGTTGGCCGCGATGGTGCGGCGCCAGTCGACCTCGCGCAGCCGGCGCGGGCGCCCGCGGGTGGTCCGGTCCAGGGCGCCGGTGATCGCCTGGCGGGCGCGCTGCGCCAGTCGGCGCTCCAGGTCCTCGACGACCCGGCGGACGACCTCGCGGGCGGTCTGGCGGGTCCGCTCGGGCATCACCCGGTTGAGCGCGATCAGCGTCCCGACCAGGTGGACGTCGGGCTCGACCGCCTCGAGCAGCTCGGGCTCCAGCAGCAGCCGCTGCAGCCCCAGCCGGTCCACCGCGTCCTGCTGGAGCACCCGCACCACGCTCGCGGGGAAGTAGCGGCGGATGTCGCCGAGCCAGCGGGCGACGGTCGGCGCCGAGGCCTCCAGCCCGCCCCGCGGCGACCCCCGCCGCTCCCCGGGCCGGCCTCGCGCGCGGTCCGCCTCGTACAGGGCGGCCAGCGCCGCGTCCATGCCGGCGTCCGCCCGGTCCAGGCGCACGCCGGTCCCGTCCTCCGCCGCCGGCCCGAGCACCAGCCGCCAGCGCCGCAGCCGCTCCTCGCTCACCGCCCGCCCTCCTGGTCCCCGGCGCCGAGGAGCAGCCCCACGACCGGCAGGGCCGCCTCGGCCAGCGCGTGGTCCAGCCCCTCGGCAGCCGCGTCGGCGACGGCGCGGCCCGGACGGCCCAGGTGGCCCAGGTGGCCCACGCGCTCGCCGAGCTGGCGCCGCTCGGGCTCGGTGAAGGTCGAGAACGTCCGTCGCAGCAGCGGCAGCAGGCCCGGGAAGCGCCCGGCCGGCAGGTTCACCAGCCACCGGTCGAGCAGGGACAGCAGCGTCTGGTCGTGCAGCAGGAGCAGCCCGCTGCCGGACAGGAACCCCTCGACCCAGGCCGCGGCGTGGTCGGGCTCCTCGGCGGCCGACAGCGCGCGCCCCAGCCGGCGGGCGGCCTCGGCGGGCTCGACCGCGCCGGCGTCCAGCAGCAGCCGGCAGCAGCGCCCGGCGACCAGCCCGTGCAGCCCGGCCTGGTCGCCGAGCTGTGTGAGCGCCGCCTGCCACCTGGCACGCAGGTCGGGCCGGTCGAGCAGCGCCAGCGCCCCGTGGACGGCGGCGACGCGCTCGAGCATGGCCGCCGCCGCGTCGTCGTCCAGGGCCGCGCACGCGGGCGGCAGCCCGATGCACACCCGCACGACCATGCCGTCCACGATCGCCGTGACCGCGCCGGTGTCGGTGCGCCGCACGTTGCCGTAGCGCAGCACCCTGGCCAGCGGCGGGAGCGCCTGCATCAGGTGGGCCACGTCGCCGTCGAGCGCCACCCGGTCGGCGAGCGCCCGCATGACCTCCCCGATCGCGTCGGGCAGGTCGGCGAGCAGGCACCGCTCGACCAGGGCGGTCAGGGCCGCCAGGTCGGCCGCGTCCCGGGTGGCGTGGCGCGCGCGGGCGGCGGCGGCGTCGGCGACCGTGGTGCCCCACATCCCCGCCTCGATCAGGCCGACGGCCAGCTCGGGCCGCCACGCCAGCCGCCACAGCTCGTGGAAGGTGCCGGCCTTGCCCAGCGCCTGCCGCTGCTCGCCCCAGTCCACCCCGAGCAGCAGCAGCCGGTGCAGCAGGTGGCTGCGGTCCAGGTCCAGCGGGCGGCGCAGGTCCAGGTCCAGCTCGCGCACGGCGGCGTCCGGCTTGAGCCGCAGCCGGCGCTGCCGCCTGGCGAGGTCCTGCGCGAGCGGGACCATCGGGGTCTCCTCGGGCACCGCCCCGATCGCCTCCCCGACGGTCAGCCGCTCGTGGACCAGCGCCATCGGCAGGCTCGACCCGCCGGTGAGGACCGCCTGCGCGGCCTCGTCCAGCTCCTCCAGCCCGGCCAGGGGGCGGCCGCGCAGGGCGGCCAGCGTCTCGGCCAGCCGCACCGCGTCGATCACCGAGGCCGTCGAGGCGGGCAGCCCCTCGGCGCGCAGCAGCGCCGCCACCCGGGTCAGCCAGCGCGGCACCACGTTGTCGGGCGCGGAGAACAGGTGGTGGTACCAGCCCGGCGAGGCGATCCCGGCGCCGTAGCCGCTGGCGAGCGCCAGCCGGCTCATGCTCCACGGCACCCAGGTCACCGCGACCTTGACCCTGGCCAGCCCCTTCAGCAGCGCCGCGTCCGCGCGCGCGGCCGGCAGGGTGGCGAGCGCGGGCGCGTGCCATGCGCCGCAGACCACCGCGACCCTGCCGGCGCCGTCCCGGCGCGCCTGCCTGATGCCCTGGCGCATCGCGGCCTCGCGCCTGGCCTCGCCGGCGTCCGGCTCCGGCGCCTGCGCGCGCAGCGCCGCCATGGCCTCGGCGATCGCCGCGAACCGGCTCTGCCCGTCCAGCCGCTGCTCGACGACGTCCTCCCACCAGCGCTCGGCGTCGTCGTAGCCGGCCGCGGCCGCGAGCTGCCCCAGCGGGTCCTCGCGCAGCGGCGCGGCGCGCTCGTGCCCGCCGGCCGCGAGCGCGTTGGCGGCGGGCAGGTCGATGAACCGCACCGGTACGCCGCCGGCCAGCCCGTAGGTGATCGCCTGCCACTCGGGGGAGAACACCGCCAGGGGGTGGAAGGTCGCCCGCCTGGGCTCGTCGGGCACGTAGGTGAGCAGCGCGACCGGCGGCCGCATCCCGCCGGACGCCGCCAGCTCGAGCACGGCGCCGGCCTCGGGCGGCCCCTCGACCAGGACCGCGTCGGGGCGCAGCCGCTCCAGGGCGGCGCGCAGGCTGCGGGCCGAGCCGGGACCGTGGTGGCGGATGCCGAAGACGCTGACCTCCATGGCGCGGCGGGTCAGCTCAGCTCGCGGCAGGAGCGGTAGAGGTCGTCCCAGCCCTCGCGGTCGCGGACGACGGTCTCCAGGTACTCGCGCCACACGATGCGGTCCTGCACGGGGTCCTTGACGACCGCCCCGACCAGGCCCGCGGCCACGTCGACCGCCCCCATGCGGCCGTCGCCGAAGTGGGCGGCCAGCGACAGCCCGCTGGTCACGACCGAGATGGCCTCGGCGGTGGAGAGCGTGGCGCTGGGGGACTTCAGCTTGGTCAGCCCGTCCGCGGTCCGGCCCGAGCGCAGCTCGCGGAAGACGGTCACCACCCGGCGGATCTCGTCCACGGCGGGCGCCTCGGCGGGCAGCTCCAGGGCGCGCCCGAGCTGCTCGACCCGGCGGCGGACGATCTCGACCTCCTCCTCGAGCTGGTCGGGCAGGGGCAGCACCACGGTGTTGAAACGCCGCCGCAGCGCCGCGGACAGCTCGTTCACGCCCCGGTCGCGGTCGTTGGCGGTCGCGATCACGTTGAAGCCCTTGACCGCCTGCACCTGGTCGTCCAGCTCCGGGATCGGCAGGGTCTTCTCCGACAGGATCGTGATCAGGTTGTCCTGGACGTCGGCGGGGATGCGGGTCAGCTCCTCCACGCGGGCGATCCGGCCCTCGCGCATCGCCCGCATCACCGGGCTGGCCACCAGCGCGGCCGGGCTCGGCCCCTCGCGCAGCAGGCGGGCGTAGTCCCAGCCGTACCGGATCGCCTCCTCGCCGGTCCCGGCGGTCCCCTGGACCATGAGGGTGGAGTCCCCGGAGATCGCGGCGGCCAGGTGCTCGCCGACCCACGTCTTGGCGGTCCCGGGCACGCCCAGCAGCAGCAGCGCGCGGTCGGTCGCGAGCGTGGCCACCGCGACCTCGATCAGTCGCCGCGACCCGAGGTACTTCGCGCTGATCTCGGTCCCGCCGGCCAGCGTGCCGCCGAGCAGGTAGGTCGTGACCGCCCAGGGGGACAGGCGCCAGTTGGGCGGGCGGGGGCGGCCGTCCTCCCGGGCGAGGGCCGCCAGCTCGTCGGCGTACTGCTGCTCGGCGTGGGCGCGCAGGATCCCGGTCACGTCAGCTCCTCAGCTCCTCGTGCAGCTCTCGGCGGTGCTCCAGGGTGGTCACCAGGGCGTCGACCGGGCGCGACCACCAGGCGCGGCCGGTCGCGTCGGGCTCCAGCAGCACCCGCGCCTCGCCGGCCAGGCCCGGGTCCAGCCGGTGGGCGAGCCGGGGGAGCAGCTCGAGCGCCGCGGCGGGCCGGTGCTCGCGGCCGTCGAGGCTGACCAGCTCGGCGGGGGCCAGGTCGTGGCGGCGCAGCGCCCGCAGGGCCGCCACGAGCGCGTGCAGGAACGCGCCGCTGAGCGCCGGCGGCCACGGGCCCGGGCAGTGCTCGAGCAGGCCGGCGGCGCCGGGCGCGAGCAGGCCGGCGCCGAGCCCCCGGCGCCGGGCGCGGCCGGTCAACCGCGTGCGGACCAGCTCGTGCGCGCGGTCGGCGGGCAGCGCGCCGAGCGCCGCGGTCACGTCCGCGTCCACCAGCGGCAGCGCCCAGCGCTCGGCGCGCTGCCAGGTGGCCGCCTCGGCCCAGCCGGCGGCGAGCGCCTGCGCGGCCCCCCGCCAGCTCGCCCCGTCCAGCCGGGCCGCCGGGCCGCCGCCGGTGGCGAGCCGGACGAGCTGGTCGGCGGGCAGGCCGGTGTCCTGCTCCCACACCGCCAGGGGCGCCGCCGCGGCCAGCGCGGCGAGCAGCCCGGACCGTCCCGTGAGGCCGCCCTTGCCGTCCAGGGCCAACCCGTCGCGCTGCCAGTCGGGGCCGGGCCGCTCCGGCAGCGCGACCGCCAGGTGCGCCGCCGGCCGGCCGGCGGGGACCAGCAGCCCGCGGGCACGCGCCGCGGCCCGCGCCGCCCGCCGCGACCCGGGCAGCCGGGTGAGCAGCGCGGCCGCGGCCCGGCGCACGCTCGCGGCGCGGTCGTCCAGGGCGTCCTCCAGGAACGCCTCGTCGGCCACGGACAGCCCGGGGGCGAGCAGGAGCAGGAACGCGGCCCGGTCGCCCGCGGGCTCGCGCGCCCAGGTCGAGGCGAGCAGGGCCAGCCCCTGGCCGGGATCCTCGCGCCGCCGCCGCGCCAGCAGCAGCAGCCGGGCGTCGCGGACGCCGTCGTGCCACACCTCGCCGCCGCCGCCGGTGGGCGCGAGCGGGCCGGCGCCGAGCGCCCACGCCCAGTCGGGGTTGCGGGCGGCGAGCCAGCGCCCGCGGGCGCCGAGCACCTCGGCGATCCGGCCCTGGAGGGCGCGCTGCTCGCCGCCCCGGTCCAGCAGGGCGGGCAGGTCCTCCTCGCAGGGCCGCCGGCCGTTGCGCGCGGCCAGCGCCAGCCACTCGGCGAGCAGGGGATGCCGGTCCCGCTCGAGCATCCCGCGCAGCCGCCAGGCCGCCCGCGGCGAGCAGCGGCGGCGGGTCTCTGGCGGGCACGGCTCCACGGCCGGCTCGCGGTCGGCGGGCGCCACCCGCCCCGCCCGCCGGTAGGCGGCGACCGCCGCCGCCGCGCCCAGCAGCGCGTCCTCGGCGGTCCCGGCGGGCGCGGCCGCCGGGGGAACCGGAGGGGCCGGCTCGTCGGGGCCCGCCGGCTCGCCCGCGTCCCCCGCGCCCTGGCCGCGCCCGGCCCGGTCGGCCGGGCCCGGGGCGAGCCGGGTCAGCAGGTCGCCGAGGGGGCCGGGCGGGCGGGGGAGCGTGGCCGGCCGGCGCTCGGTGCCGAGCAGCGCGACCGTCACCAGCTCCTCCCAGGCGCGCCCGGCCGGGTCGGCCGAGGTGGTCACAGCGGCACCAGCCGGTCGTCGGCGAACGCGCTCAGCGGCCGCAGCCGGCCGTCCTCCCACTCGCCGAACACGCCGATCGGCCAGCCGCCCGAGAGCGCCGCGAGCCGCCAGCCGGCGGCGTCGCGGAGCGGGAGCAGCGCCCCGCCCGCGTCGCGGACCAGCCACGCCCCGCCGCGGCGGCAGGGGGTCACCGCCGCCAGCGGGAACGGGAACCGCTCCACCCAGGGGCTGCGCGCGATCGCCCGCGCGTGCGCGCCGAGCGCGTCCCCGACGCTGGCGAAGCCCGGCAGGCGGCCCCCGGGGCGGGCCGGGCCCGGCTCGGCGACGAGCGCGCGCAGCGGCGCGCCGCCGGGGTGGAACGCCAGGCCCGCGTCCACGCACGTGCCCGGGACGAGATCGGTCGCGAACGGCCGGCCCGCGGGCGCGAACTCCAGGATCAGGGCGGGCTGCCCGCCGCCGAGCGCCCACAGCCACGTCCGCCGGGCCCACAGCGGGTCCTCGCGGCTGGTCCAGCGGCCGAGCACGTACCAGTGGTCGCGGACCGCGCCGGTCGCGAGCACCTCCTCGCTGCTGTGCGCCCGGCCCACCTGCGCGCGCAGGTCGGCCTGGAGCGCCGGCGGGAGCGCCTGGATCCGCGGCCACGCGCTGGTGACCAGGTGCAGCAGCCCCGCCTGCTCCAGCAGGCGGCCGGGCCAGCCCTCCCCGCCCGCGACCAGCCCGGCCATCCGCCGCACCCGGCCGGCGACCCCGGCGGCCTGCGCGTCGACCATGCGGGCGGCCATCGTGTCCCAGTACCCGTACGGCTGCGCCTGCGCGGCGGCGAACCCCTGCCGCACCAGGTCGCGCAGCCACCGCTCCAGCTCCGCCAGGCCCGCGCCGATCCGGGCGGCCCGGTCCGCAGCGCGCCGGGCGCTGGCCGCCGGGTCGGCCGGGCCGCTCCTGGCGGCCGGGGCGGACCGTGCCCGCTGCCGGCGCCGGCCGAGCCACTCGGCGACCCAGGCGGGCGGCGCGCCGGGCGGCAGCCGAGCCGGCTCCTGCGCGAACGACAGCAGCAGGCCGAGCGCGTGCTTGCAGGGCAGCTTGCGGCTGGGGCAGGAGCAGCGGAAGGCGGGACCGTCGAGGTCGGCCGCGGTCTGGTAGCGGCTCGCGCCGCTGCCCGCGCAGCAGCCCCAGATCGCCTCGTCGCCGCGGCCCAGCCCGGCCCAGCGCCGGGGGGAGGCCAGGGCGTGGGCGGCCTTCGCGGCGCGCGGGTCGGGCGCCAGCTCCTCGACGCGGGGGACGGTCCAGCTCGCTTCCATCTCGCGGGCGAGCCTACCTCCCCGCTCCGACGGCGCCCGGCGCCCGCCCGCCGGGAGCCCGCGCGCCGGCGTGGACCGCCGCCCGGAACCGGGTCGGCGGTTTGGCGGGCGCCCGCGCGGAGAGGAGAGAAGGAGTCGCATCGGCGATCCCCGCCCACCACCGGCGGAGTGGCGGGGGTGCCGGCGGTTTGACGGGGTGACTTGCGGGCCCGGGTGCCGCAGACTCGGGGCTCGTCGCCGTGCAGCAGGTGAAGGGGGTTGTCATGGCCGAGCAGCCGGTCGAGATCCCGGGCAGTGACGACACGGGTGGCCACCTCGACGCCGTCCGCGGGCAGCGCCTCAGCCTCCGGCGCGCCCTGGCCGAGCTCGAGGACACCCTCGCCTCACCGGCGGCCGGCCGCGAGCGGACGTGGTCGGCCCGGCTGCTGGACGCCGTGCGGCACCTCTCGGAGGTCTTCGACCTGCACGTCGCGGTCACCGAGGGCCCGGACGGCCTGCACGAGGACATCCTCGACACCGCGCCGAGGCTCGCCAACGGCGTCCGCCGCCTCAAGGCCGAGCACGCGCAGATCCGCATGGCGCTGAACGCCGAGCTGCTCCGCCTCGGCGCGGCCGCCGAGGGCGGCTCGCCAGAGGTCGAGCAGGAGCGCGGGCGCCTCACCCTGCTGCTCGGCCGGCTGGTGCGCCACCGGCAGCGCGGCGCGGAGCTGATCTACGAGGCGTACGCGGTCGACATCGGCGGCGAGTCCTGAGCGGCCGGCCCGGTCAGGATCAGCAGGACCTCGGCGTTCAGGTGGCCGGCGAGCACGTCGGTCGTCCCGGACCGCCGGCGCGGGCGCGGGGCGGTCAACCGGGGATCAGACCCTCGTCGCGGTCGGTCAGGATCTCCTGGACCTCCTCCAGCGTGGAGTCGGGCCCGGGGAGCACCAGCGCCGAGGGGCCGAGGTAGTCCTCGGGCAGCTCCTCGCCCGCCGTCCGGATGCCGGTCAGCAGGGCCGACAGCGCCCGCGTGAAGCCCTCCTGCTCGCCCGCCTCGACCGCGCGCTGCAGGTCGTCGTCGAGGCGGTTCAGCTCCTCGAGCCGGTCGTCGGGGACGTCGAACTGCCCTTCGCCGAGGATGCGCAGGATCATCAGGCGGACCCCCCGCCGCCGGTCCCGGGCTGCTGCGCCGGACCGGGCTGCTCGCCGGGCGCTCCGAGCTGCCTGGTCGGCTCGCCGGCGTCCAGCTCGCCGCGGATCCGGGCCAGCTCGGCCTCGACCGCGGGCTCGACCCCGGCGCGGTCCAGCTCGGCCTGGAGGGGGTCGCTGGAGCCGGTGAAGTCGTCCAGAGCGCCCGAGGCCATCAGCTCGTCGATCGCGCCCGAGCGGGCCTGCATCTGCGCCACCTTGTCCTCGGCGCGCTGCATCGCCAGGCCGACGTCGCCCATCTCCTCGGAGATCCCCGAGACCGCCTCGCCGACGCGGGTCTGCGCCTCGGCGGCGGTGTAGGTCGCCTTGATGGTCTCCTTGCGGGTACGGAAGGCCTGCACCTTGGCCTCCAGCCGGCGCGAGGCGTCGACCAGCTTCTGCTCCTCCGCGCGCAGCTGGTCGTGCTGGGCCTGGAGCGCGGACAGCTCGCCGGCGATGCCCTGGCGCCGGCTCAGCGCCTCGCGCGCGAGGTCCTCGCGGTCCTGGGCGACGGCCTGCCTGGCCTGGCCGTCCAGCTTGCTGGCGCTCTGCTGGAGCTGCTGCGCCTGCAGCTCGATGCGCTTGCGGCTGGTCGCGACGTCGGCGACGGCCCGGCGCATCTTCTGGAGCATGTCGAGCTGGCGCTCGTAGGAGTAGTCCAACGTCTCGCGCGGGTCCTCCGCACGATCCAGTGCCTTGCTGGCCTTGGCCTTGAAGATGTTGCTGAACCGTCGCATCAGTCCCATGTGCGCCCCCAGGGCGGAGAACCTGTCGGGGCTCGAGCATATCGCTCCACGTCGCCTTCTGGCCGGGACGACCGTCGACGGGGCGTCAGCGCGGCGGCACGACCTTGCCCGCCAGCGCCCGCGCGCGGGGGATCACGATCAGCTCGCCGTGCCGGTTGCGGACGCGCAGCACCTGGTCGTCCAAGGCCTCGAGCTGGCCGAGCACGTCGGCCACCTCGTCCGGCCCGGCGACCGTGGGCCGCCGCCAGCGGACCACGACGCGCCTGCCCACGTCCCCGGGTCCGAGGCGGAGCACGTACCGGTACCGCAGCCGGGCGCGGCCCGCGCCCGGCGTGGCCGGACCGCCGCCGTGCTCCACCCGCCACCTCCAGGGTCGTGGCCGCGGCGCACGGGAAGCCGGTCGCGTGGATCCGCTCCGCGCGCGCGTTGTCCGGTCTGCAGAGAACGGTAGGATGCCAGCAGGATCGCTGCCGGCCCGCTGGCCGTGCGAGCTGAGGGGGCGAACGCTGACGCTTGCGAATCCTCCAGCACGAGGAGGCTGACCGATGACCTATGTGATCGCCGAGCCATGCATCGATGTCAAGGACAGGTCCTGCATCGAGGAATGTCCGGTCGACTGCATCTACGAGGGCGAGCGCATGCTCTACATCCACCCCGACGAGTGCGTGGACTGCGGGGCGTGCGAGCCGGTCTGCCCGGTCGAGGCGATCTTCTACGAGGACGACGTGCCAGCCCAGTGGAAGCAGTTCCAGGAGGAGAACGCCAAGTGGTTCGAGGAGCTGGGCTCGCCCGGCGGCGCGGCGAAGGTCGGCCCGCAGGCCCGTGACACCGAGTTCATCGCCTCCTACCAGACCACGGAGTAGCGGCCCGGCCCGCCAGCCGGGCCAGGGCTGCCTGGCGTCGGGGTCGGGCGGCGTCCAGGGCGCGCCGCGCTCGGCGCCGGCGGTGGTCGCCGGCGCCTGCGACGCGGGACCCGGCGTGCCGCCCGGCCGAGCGGCCGGCGGCAGGCCACCGGCGGTGCCGTTCGGCGCGTCGGTGGCGGGGGGCTGGAGCGTCGCGTCCGCCGCCGCGTCCGCGAGGCAGCGCTCCAGCGCCTGGCGCATGCTCGTCGCGCTCGGGAAGCGGTCCTCCGGCCGCTTGGCGAGGGCGCGGACGATGAGCCGCGCAGCGGCCGCCGGGAGCGGGGCGCCACGCTCGCGCGGGTCGGGAACGGGCGCGGTCACGTGCTGCATCGCGATCGCCAGGCTGGTCTCGCCGCGGTAGGGTGGCCCGCCGGTGACCAGCTCGAACAGGACCACACCGAGCGCGTACAGGTCGGCCGCCGGGCCGGCGCGCTCACCCTGGGCCAGCTCGGGCGCGAGGTACGCGGGGGTGCCCAGCAGCGAGCCGGTCTGCGTCAGCGTGGTGGCGGCGCGCACGGTCCGCGCGATGCCGAAGTCGGTGACCTTGGCGACGCCGTCGCCGGTGACCAGGATGTTGGCGGGCTTGACGTCACGGTGGACGACGCCGCGGGCGTGGGCGTGCTCCAGCGCGGCGGCGACCTGGGCGGCGAGGGTGAAGGCCTGCTCCCAGGTCAGGCGGCCCTGGCGGGTGAGGCGGTCGGCGAGGGTCTCGCCCTGGACGTACTCCATGACGATGTACCAGCGACCCGCGTCCTCACCGTAGTCGAAGATCCCGGCGATGTTGGGGTGCAGCAGGCCGGCGGCGCTGCGGGCCTCGCGGCGGAAGCGCTCGATGAACTCGGGCTCGCGGGCGAGCGCGTCGGCCAGGACCTTGACGGCGACCTCGCGGCCGAGGACTTCGTCGTGGCCGTGATGGACCGTGCCCATCCCGCCGCGCGCCACCGCGCCGTCGAGCCGGTAGCGCCGGCCGAGCATCGTCTCGGTCACGAGGGGGTCTCCGTGAAGCAGCGGTCCGCCGGCCGAAGCGTAATCGAGATCGGCCCACTTGGTCGGTGCGGACCCGTCCCGGACGTGCGCCGTGGCCGTCCTGTCGCCCTACGGCGCCGGCACGATCGGGAGCCTGCCCGGCGCGTCCTCCCCGGGTCCCGCCAGCGTCGCCGGCCAACGCTGCCGCGACCTGACCGCGAGCCTGCCGAGCAGGGCGAGCGCCGCCGGGTCCTCCTCACCGGGCCGCAGCCGGACCACGCCGGCGGCCGCCGCCGCACCCAGCCACTCCTCGCCGCGCCGGGTCCGCACGATCGTGAGCGTCCACCCGTCGGTCTGCCCGAGCCCCCCCGCGGCGATGTCGGCGTGCTGCGCAGCGAAGTCCGGGCACAGCCGACACCCCTCACGCGCGGCCTCGCCCAGCTCCTTCAGCGGGATATCAATCCGGCCGCCCCCCGGACCGACCGTCGCTGCAGGGGGGCGGCGCCACACCGAGAAGCGGCCCTTGATGTTGACCTTGGTGACGTCGGCGAGGTCGACGCCGTGGGCCTCCAGGGTCCGGCGCATGCCCTCGTACCCGAAGGACTTGGAGCACAGCAGCCCGAGCACCAGCTCGATCCGGCGCGCGTACTTGTTCACCCTGCGCGCCGCGAGCGTCCCGTTGATCGACGCCTGGCAGCTCATCCCGACCAGCGCCAGCCGCTTGAGCCCCCGCGCCTCGGCCTCCTTCATCGCCAGCGGGTTGGCCGCGTAGGTGTAGCGGGAGCCGGCCGCCTCCAGCACCTCCGCGCGCGTGGTGGCCAGGAACGGCTCGGCGTCCCAGAGGCGCTCGGTGGACCGCCGCGAGGTCAGCGCCCCCTCGATCCGCCCGCTCTCCAGACCCCAGGCGAGCAGCGCGGAGACCAGCCCGCCGTCCTGCCCCGAGGCCAGCACCTCGGGGTCGGTCGCGCGCGCCAGCCACACCGAGCGCCAGATCCCGGCCTCCTCGTCGGGCCGCCTGGTCCGCCCGAACAGGGCGAGGTCGCTGTCGACCTCCCAGGCGCGGAAGCGGGGGCAGGCGCGGGTGCAGATGTCGCAGCCGCGGCGTCCGTGCAGGCAGTCGTCGACCGGGGTCGACAGCTCCACGTTGTACGGGTGGTAGGTCTCGCGGTGGTCGTACTCCAGGACGTCACGGGGGCAGGCCATGACGCAGGCGGCGCAGCCGGTGCACAGGTCGGTCTGCACGACCTCGTGGTACAGCTCGCGCCACTGCGTCCGGTCGGCGCGCGTGGCGCCAGGGTCCTCGGGTGCCGTCGGGGGTGTCATCGGGTCTCCGGCGGTGGGACGATGCTCACCTCCCACGATAGGGCGTCGGCGCGACGGGCGGGACGATCCGCGGCGAGCTCGCGCATATCGCGACGAACTTGCCTCGGGGTTGCCTAACGAGAACCTCCCATCGTCCCGGCCGCAACGTCCGGGATAGCCTGCGCCGCGCAGAGCAAGCAGAGACGGCAGGTCCCCCCTCCTCCTCTCGCCGGTCGTGCTCGCGTCGTTCCCGTCCCCGCGAGACAGCGCGATGACCGAGAGCCCTCCCGTGACGACCCCCCCCACCTCCACCCCCACCAGATCCGGAGCACGGAGCCTGCGCAGGCTCTCCCGTTTCCTGCAGCTCGGCGTCGCCGGGCTCGCGCTGCTGCTGACGGGACTGGTCTGGGACGCCGTCCTGCACGCACGCAACCCCGAGCTGGGCCACACCGAGGGCCTGTTCACCGTGGCCAACCCGGGACACCCGCTGCTCGGGGCCGGCATCCTCGGCGTCGCCGTCGGCGTCGCCGGGGCGGCCTGGGTCAGGCTCGGTATGAGCGGCGACCCGGGTCGCGTGCGGACCACGCGCGGCGTGCTGCTGCTCACCTGCGCCCTCGCCACGGCGCTGTCGCTCAGCACCCTCGGCTGGGCGGCGAACGAGGAGTCCGCGGCCATGGCGCGCGCCGGCGGCCACGACCACGGCGCCGGCGGCCACGACCACGGCACGGGCGCCTGCCACCCGAGCGCCGGCGAGCTGGCCGGCGCCGCGCGGCTCACCGCCGGCACCGCCCGCGGGGTCGCGCGCTACCGCGCGCTGGAGACGGCGCTCGCGACCGGGTACGCGCCGCACCACGACGGCCGGGAGCTGGTCAAGCACTACTTCAACGCGTCCTTCGTCCAGGACGGCCTGGTGCTCGACCCCACCCGCCCCGAGGGGCTGATGTACGCCCGCACCGACCGCGGCCCGGTGCTGGTCGCCGCCGTCTACCTGATGAACCAGCCGGGCGAGCGGGGCATGGCCGTGGGCGGCTGCCTGACCGCCTGGCACGAGCACGACAACCTGTGCTCCAGCAACCCGGCCATGGGCGTCATCGACGGCGTCCGCAGCCGCTCCGGCCGGTGCCCGCAGGGACAGGTTGCGTTCGCCTCGCCGCCGATGCTGCACACCTGGATCATCGACGTCCCAGGGGGCCCGTTCACCGGGGACGTCCCGCCGGCCGGCGTGCTCGCTCGGCTCGGCTCGGGCCGGGCGCGCGCGTCGGCGGCCGGCGGCTGAGCCCCGCCGAACGGCCCCGCAGGCCGAGGAGCCCTGCCGTTGCGTCCTGGTCCGGCGCGCGTCACACTTTTGTCAGGACGCACTGGCAACGCAGCCGAGCGTGCCGATCCACCGATGAGCAGGGTACTGCACCTTTCGGGAACCACTCGGCTGACGGAGGTCGCCAGACTGTCCCCTCCCCTCACCCATCCCTCCTTCGAGCATGACGCATGCGGCGTCGGCTTCGTCGCCCGTGTCGACGGCCGGGGCTCGCGCGAGATCGTCGACCAGGGGCTGGAGGTGCTCGAACGGCTGGCGCACCGCGGTGCGACCGGCGCCGACCCCGACACCGGCGACGGTGCGGGCATCCTCGTGCAGGTGCCCGACCGGTTCCTGCGCCGCGTCGCGGCCGAGGACGGCATCGCGCTGCCGCCGGCCGGCTGGTTCGGCACCGGGATGGTGTTCCTGTCGGCCGACCGCGAGCAGTGGCGCCGCTGCGAGCGCGGCCTGGAGCGGATCGCGGCCGAGGAGGGCCAGCGCGTGCTCGGCTGGCGCGACGTGCCGGTCGAGCCGCTGGCGATCGGCCGCATGGCCCGCCAGGTCGCCCCGCGCATCCGCCAGGTGTTCATCGAGCGCACCACCGGCGACCAGGACGCGTTCGAGCGCAAGCTGTACGTGATCCGCCGCCGCCTGCACCGTGCGGTGGCCGAGACCTTCGACGCGAAGGTGTTCTACATCGTCAGCCTGTCGTCGCGGACGCTGGTCTACAAGGGGCTGCTCCAGGGCCCGCAGGTGCGCCGCTTCTACGGCGACCTCAACGACCGGGCGTTCACCAGCGCGCTCGCCCTGGTCCACTCGCGCTTCTCCACCAACACGCTGGGCAGCTGGCGGCTGGCCCACCCCTACCGCTACGTCGCCCACAACGGCGAGATCAACACGCTCAAGGGCAATCTCAACTGGATGCGCGCGCGCGAGGCGCAGCTGGACTCCGACGCGTTCGGCACCGACATGCGCAAGCTCCACCCGGTCATCGAGCCGGGCGTGAGCGACTCGGCCGCGTTCGACAACGCGCTGGAGTTCCTCGTGCTCGCGGGCCGGTCGCTGCCCCAGGCGGTCATGACCATGATCCCCGAGGCGTGGGAGAACGACGCGGCGATGGACCCCGACCGGCGCGCGTTCTACCAGTACGCGACCGCGCTCATGCAGCCCTGGGACGGGCCCGCCGCGATCGCGTTCTCCGACGGCCGCCTGATCGGCGCGACCCTGGACCGCAACGGGCTGCGGCCCGCGCGCTGGTCGGTGACCGGCGACGGCCTGGTGGTCATGGCCAGCGAGGAGGGCGTGCTCGACCTGCCCGCCCGTGAGGTGACCGAGCGCTCGCGGCTGCGCCCCGGGGGGATGCTGGTGGTCGACACCGAGCGCGGCCTGCTGCACGGCGACGACGACGTCAAGCGCGCGGTGGTCGCGCGCCGTCCGTACCGGGCCTGGACGCAGGCCAAGACGATCCGTCTGGACGACCTGCCGGCGGCCAACGGCACGCCGGTCGTCGAGCCGTCGACGCTGCTGGAGCGCCAGCGGGCGTTCGGGTACAGCAACGAGGACCTGCGCCTGCTGCTGGCGCCGATGGCCCGCGACGGCAAGGAGCCCGACGGCTCCATGGGCGCCGACACGCCGCTGGCGGTCCTGTCCACGCGGCCCCGGCTGCTGTTCGACTACTTCAAGCAGCTCTTCGCCCAGGTCACCAACCCCGCCATCGACCCGCTGCGCGAGGGGCTGGTGATGAGCCTGAAGATGCGCTTCGGGCCCGAGCGCAACCTGCTCGACGAGACCGAGGAGCACTGCCGGCGGGTGGTGCTGGAGCAGCCGGTCGTCGGCGCCGGGGACCTGGCCAGGCTGCGCGCGATCCCGGCGCCGTTCGAGGCGGTCACCCTCCCGCTCATCTTCGACGCGGCAGCGGCGGCCCCGCGCCAGGGACCGGAACCCCGAGGCGGCACCCGGCCGGACGGCGCGGGCGGGCTCGACCGCGCGCTGCGCGCGCTCTGCGAGGACGCCGGCCGGGCCGTCGCCGCGGGAGCGACCACGCTGGTCCTGTCCGACCGCGGCGTGCGGCCGGGCCGGGTGGCGGTCCCGAGCCTGCTGGCCACCGCCGCCGTCCATCACCACCTGGTGCGCACCGGTGCGCGCACCGCCGCCGCGCTGCTGGTGGAGACCGGCGAGGCCCGCGAGGTCCACCACATGGCGCTGCTGATCGGGTTCGGCGCCACCGCGGTCAACCCCTACGTGGCGCTGGAGACCGTCGCGGCGCTGGCGGGCGGGCTGGGCCTGACGCCCGAGCAGGCGGTGGCCAACTACGTCGGGGCGATCGGCAAGGGCCTGCGCAAGGTCATCTCCAAGCTGGGCATCTCCACCCTGTACGCCTACTGCGGCGCGCAGCTGTTCGAGGCCGTCGGGCTCGACCCCGAGCTGGTCGAGCGGTGGTTCACCGGCACCGCCTCGCGCGTGGGCGGGATCGGGCTGGACGGGCTCGCCCGTGAGCTGCTCGAGCGCCACGAGCGTGCCTTCGCGGCGCTCGCGCTCGGCCCCCCGGAGCTGGACCCGGGCGGCGAGTACCAGCTGCGCACCCAGGGCCAGTACCACCTGTGGAACGACCGCACGGTGGTCGCCCTCCAGCGGGCGGTGCGGACCAACTCCTTCGAGACCTACGAGCAGTTCAGCCTGCACTACGACGCCGAGGCCTCGCGGCTGGCCACCCTGCGCGGCCTGCTGGACCTGGAGCGGGCGCCGATCCCCCTGGAGGGGGTCGAGCCGGCGGCCGGGATCGTCCGGCGCTTCGCGACCGGGGCGATGAGCCTGGGGTCGATCTCGTCCGAGACGCACGAGACGCTCGCGATCGCGATGAACCGGATCCGCGGGCGCTCCAACACCGGCGAGGGCGGCGAAGATCCCGCGCGCTCGGTTCCCGATCCCAACGGCGACCTGCGCCGCAGCGCGATCAAGCAGGTCGCCTCCGCCCGCTTCGGGGTGACCGCCTCGTACCTGGTGGACGCCGACCAGCTCCAGATCAAGATCGCCCAGGGCGCCAAGCCCGGCGAGGGCGGCCAGCTGCCCGGGCACAAGGTCAGCGAGCTGATCGCGCGGCTGCGGCACGCCACGCCGGGGGTGGGGCTGATCTCGCCCCCGCCGCATCACGACATCTACTCCATCGAGGACCTCGCCCAGCTCATCCACGACCTGAAGTGCGTCAACCCGGCCGCTGACGTGAGCGTCAAGCTGGTCGCCGAGGTCGGGGTCGGCACCATCGCCGCCGGCGTGGCCAAGGCCAAGGCGGACCACATCGTGATCGCCGGGCACGACGGCGGCACCGGCGCCAGCCCGCTGTCGTCGATCAAGCACGCCGGGCTGCCATGGGAGCTGGGCATCGCCGAGACCCAGCAGGTCCTGGTCGCCAACGGCCTGCGCGGCCGG
Organism: Actinomycetes bacterium; assembly: GCA_035263405.1. GTDB lineage: Bacteria > Actinomycetota > CALGFH01 > CALGFH01 > CALGFH01 > DATFRI01. The sequence goes on from DATFRI010000070.1 coordinate 35,053, forward strand.
GTCCGGCTCCAGGTCGACGGGGGGCTGCGGACCGGCAGGGACGTCGTCGTTGGCGGGCTGCTGGGCGCCGAGGAGTTCGGCTTCTCGACCGCGCCCCTGGTCGCGCTCGGCTGCATCATGATGCGCGTCTGCCACCTCAACACCTGCCCGGTGGGGATCGCCACGCAGGACCCCGAGCTGCGCCGGCGCTTCACCGGCACGCCCGAGCACGTCGTCAACTACTTCTTCTTCGTCGCCGAGGAGGTCCGCCGGCTCATGGCCGCGCTCGGCTTCCGGCGCTTCGACGACCTGGTGGGCCGCGCCGACCGACTGCGCTCCCGCACCGTCCCTGGGCACCCCAAGGCCGCCACGGTCGACCTGTCGGCCCTGCTCGTGCGCGCCGACAGCGACACCGACGCCGGCGCGGCGGAGCCGCCGGAGCCGCACAGCTCGCGGCCGGCCGTCTCGCACGCCCCCCGCCGCGTCGAGCGGCAGGACCACGGGCTGGACCAGGCGCTGGACAACAAGCTGATCGAGCTGGCCACCCCGGCGCTGGAGCGCCGCGAGCCGGTCCGCATCGAGCTGCCGATCCGCAACGTCGACGGCAGCGTCGGCGGGATGCTCTCGGGCGAGGTGGCGCGGCGCTGCGGGCCCGAGGGGCTCCCCGACGGCACCGTCCACCTGCGCTTCACCGGCACCGCCGGCCAGAGCTTCGCCGCCTGGGGGGCCCCGGGGCTGCTGTTCGAGCTGACCGGGGAGGCCAACGACTACACCGGCAAGGGCCTGTCGGGCGCGACCCTGGTGGTGGCGCCGCCCGCGGACGCCGGCTACCTCCCCGAGCGCTCGATCGTGGTGGGCAACACCGTGCTGTACGGCGCGACCGGCGGGCACGCGTTCCTGCGGGGCGTCGCGGGTGAGCGGTTCGCGGTCCGCAACTCCGGCGCGGTCGCGGTGGTCGAGGGCTGCGGCGACCACGGCTGCGAGTACATGACCGGCGGGACGGTGGTCGTGCTTGGGGAGGTCGGGCGCAACTTCGCGGCCGGCATGAGCGGCGGGACCGCGTTCGTGCACGACCCGGCCGGCCGGCTCGCCGAGCGCTGCAACCTCGACATGGTCGGCCTCGAGCCGCTCGCCGACCCCGACGACGAGGCGCTCCTGCGCGGGCTGCTCGGCAGCCACCTCGGCTGGACCGGCTCGGCGGTCGCGGCGCGCCTGCTGGACGACTGGCCGCGGGCGCGCGCGGCGTTCGCCAAGGTCATGCCCCACGACTACAAGCGCGTGCTGGAGCAGCGCCGCAAGGCCCCGCGCGTGGGGCTCGGGGTGTAGCGATGGGCGACCCCAAGGGGTTCCTCGCCGCGCGGCGCGCGCCGCCGCCCAAGCGGCCCGCGGGCGAGCGCGTGCGCGACCACCGGTACGTCTACCGGCCGCTGCCGCTGGCGGAGCTGCGCACGCAGGCGTCGCGCTGCATGGACTGCGGGGTGCCCTTCTGCAGTCCGGGCTGCCCGCTGCACAACCTCATCCCCGACTGGAACGACCTGGTCTACCGGGACCGCTGGCGCGAGGCGATCGACCGGCTGCACGCGACCAACAACTTCCCCGAGTTCACCGGCACGCTCTGCCCGGCGCCGTGCGAGGACGCCTGCGTGCTGGCGATCAACGACCAGGCGGTCACCATCAAGGAGATCGAACGCTCGATCGTGGAGCGCGCGTTCGACGAGGGCTGGGTCCGGGCGCGCCCGCCGGAGCGCCGCAGCGGCCGGCGGGTGGCGGTGGTCGGCAGCGGCCCGGCCGGGCTGGCGGCCGCGCAGCAGCTCAACCGCGCCGGCCACCAGGTCACGGTGTTCGAGCGCGACGACGAGATCGGCGGCCTGCTCACCTACGGGATCCCGGACTTCAAGATCGAGAAGTGGATGGTCCGCCGGCGGGTCGCCCTGCTCGCCGAGGAGGGGGTCGAGCTGCGGACGGGCGTCCACGTCGGCGAGGACCTCGCCGTGGAGGAGCTGCGCGCGGGCTTCGACGCGGTCCTGCTGGCCGTCGGCGCGCTCGCCGGGCGCGACCTGGACGTGCCCGGGCGGGAGCTGGGCGGGATCCACATGGCAATGGACTACCTGGTGCAGTGCAACCGCCGGGTCGCCGGCAGGCCCGTCGAGGGCCCGGCGATCAGCGCCCGCGGCAGGCGGGTGGTGATCCTCGGCGGCGGCGACACCGGCGCGGACTGCCTCGGCAACGCCCACCGGGAAGGCTGTGCGTCGGTCCAGGTCCTCACCCACGGGCCGCGCCCGCCCGACCGCCCGGACCCGCTGGAGTGGCCGGACGTGCCGTTCGTGCTGCGGACCTGGCCGGCCCACGAGGAGGGCGGGGGGCGCGAGTTCAGCGTGATGGTGCAGGGGTTCACCGGCTCCGACGGGCACGTCGGGCGGCTGCGCCTGGTCGGCGCCGAGCGCACCCCCGAGGGGCTCACGCGCGTGGTCCCCGGAGCCGAGCGGGAGCTGGAGGCCGACCTGGTGCTGGTCGCGATCGGGTTCTCCGGCCCGGTCCGCGACCGCCTGCTGGACGAGCTCGGCGTGACCTACACCCCGACGGGCGCGATCGCTTCAGCGCCGGGCGAGCCGTACGCCGTGGCGGGCGCGCCGGGGGTGTTCGTCGCCGGCGACGCCATGCGCGGCGCGTCCCTGATCGTGTGGGCGATCGCCGACGGCCGCAAGGCCGCGCGCGCGGTCGACCAGCACCTCATGGGCGCCTCGCTGCTGCCCGCCTGAGCGGGTCACACCGGGCTGGTGTCGGTGGGGCCGAGGTCGGGCACGCTCGCGGCCGTCGTGAGCAGCTCGTCGCCGAACGACGGGATTCCCGGCGCCGGGTCCCAGCGTCGCAGCGCACGGTCACGCCCCGGACTCGCGCCGGGGACGCCCCGGTGACGGCTCGCGCGCCCCCGGGGGTGGCGCGTCAGGCGTCGTCGAGGCCGGCGGCGCGGACCTCGGTCGCCGCCTGCATGAGCTGCATCATCGCGGGGCTGGCGCGGCGCACGGTGTGCTGCAGGCGCAGCAGCTCCGTCTCCAGGTCGAGCAGGGCGGCCTGGAGCGTGCCGGCGGCCATGGCCGCCTCCTCCAGACGCCGGTGGACGTCGTTGCCGGACTCGAGGTCCAGCGAGTAGGGGGAGCTGATCTCGTGGAGCATGCGTTCCCTTCCCGGGCTCATGGCGGCCGCCGTCGGCGAGGCCGCCGGCCGGCGGTCGGGGGAGGCCGCCGGCAGGGGGGGGTCGGTGCTGCGAGCACGGGAGGGGGTGGTGCTCGCGACGGTGCGGTCGGGAGGTCCGTCGAGGACCGAGTCTACGAGACCCCGGCGGCTACCGGAGCCAATTCACCACCGGAATCGGCGATTTCCGGGCAGGTCCGCCCTCCGTACTTGTTTGCAGCCTCCCCGGGCGAACGTAGCAAGGTCGGTCCCGTCAACTGGCCCGCGCACCACCGTGCGTGCCCGCGACCGGCCGGGCTCGGCGCGCCAATTGCGCGGACACGAGCGCACGGTGCGGCGCACCCGCCGCGCTCAGCCCGGATCCCAGCCGATATGCAGATGGTCCTGGTGATCGGCGTCGGAGAATGCTCCCGGAAGGCCGTTGAATTCAGGGAACGGGCTGCCGATCTCGTCGGGCTTCAACGGCCCCTGGCCGGTCGCCAGCCACGACGTGACCGCGCGCGCGGTGCTGGAGGTGGGGCTGACCGGCTCGCCGTTGAGCGCGAAGATGTCGACCGCCCGCCCGCCGATGTGGTTGGAGACCCTCCGGGTGCCGTGGACGTAGGTCCCGTGCCCGGTCTTGATCACGCTCACGCTCACCGTGTAGCTCTGCGCCAGCAGGCCGATCACCGCGACCACCCGCGGGTCGACGATCCCCTGCTCGAGGTCGTAGCGGGCGTTCTCGGTGAGGTTCACCCGCGGGTTGGCGAGCAGGCCCTGGGCGTCGGCGCCGCCGCCCGCCAGCGCCGGGGTGGCCGAGTAGCGCTGCGCCTGGGCGAGGACGTCCTGCACGTACCAGCCGGCGTGGTTGTACGCGAGCAGCGCCTGCTCCAGGTCGCGCTGCGCGTTGTTCATGCACAGGTACCTGGCGGCGGTGAAGATCGCGTCGGCCGGGTTGTAGACGTCCGCGACGCCGTCGGGGGGCCGGTCGCCGTCGATGCCGTAGGCCGCCCAGGTGTTGCCGGCCTTGCCGCCGATGCCGAACTGCATGGGGCCGGCCGCGCCGGCGAAGTTCGCGCCCGAGCGGACGCCGGGCGCGGCCGAGCGCCCGTGGTTGCTCTCGATCTTGCCGATGCCCGCGAGCACGGTCCAGCTCAGCCCCGGGCAGGTGTCGGCGGCCGTCTGGTACCAGGCGAGGTAGTTGGCCGGGATGTCGCCCGTGGCCTCCTTGCTCGGGAGCTGGCTGCCGACCAGGCCGGTCGAGACGACCGCGAACAGGGTCGCGAACAGCAGCACGAGGACCAGCAGCGCCGCGATCAGGGCCTTCTTCACCCGGTCCTCCCGATCCGCGCGTCCGGTCCGTGCCTGGGACGACCCGGCGGACCTCGGGAGGGCTCCGGCCGCCGGGACTCGCTGCCACCGTACCCGCAACAGGGTACGCGCCGGGCACCGGCGTTGGCCGCGCGTTACCGGCCAAGGCAATCATCACGGTGCGTCGTCTCGCGTGTGCGGACAACCACGAACCTGCCGATCTTGCCGATCTTGCCGAGGTTGCGGCTCTTCCCTATTGTGGGCCGATTGGGCGGCTGTGCACGAAGCGTGGGGAAGCGCGGCCGACCGGTCGCTCGGTACGCTGGTCGCCTATTGTCCTCCCCGGTGGGTTCGACGTCCGGCCGATGTCTAGCTCGACTGAGCTACATAAGTAATAATGACGATTCAGACGACTGCCGCCAACGGGAAAACGGAGCAAAGGTCGTAAGCATGAAGTCGCACTCCAGGGGCACCATGAAGGTCGGAAGGTGCAGGGTGTGCGACCGATTCGAAACGGAGCCGGGATCGTGACGCATCAGTGGGATCCGGACTGGCCGGTCGAGCCAGACGAGGAGCCGGTCCCGCTCAACCTCGTCAGGGAGGAGGAGCGGCCGGCGCCGGTCGCGGCACCGCCCCCGCCGGCCATCCTCGGCCCCGACGGCGACCGCGAGAGCCCGCCGCCCGACGAGAGCCCGCCGCCCGACCAGGGCGACGGCGCGCCGCCGCGTCCGGCCGGCCGCCGCGCCGCGCTGCTGAGCGGCGGCATCCCCGCGGCGGCGCCGCCCACCTTCACCGCCGCCGACTTCACCATCGAGCGGATGATGCACCAGCGCCACCACGCCCCGCAGCGCGGCTGGCAGAAGCTGGTGTACCGGGCGACCGGCGGCAGGCTCAACCCGGGCCCGTCCGCCACCGAGCGGCACGAGCTCGACCTGCTCGCGCGCATCGGCCAGCCCCTGAGCGGCTGCTGGCGGATCGCGGCGGTGGCGATCAAGGGCGGGGTGGGCAAGTCCACGACCTCGGTCATGGTCGGCCACGTCTTCGGCAGCCTGCGCGGCGACCGCGTGGTCGCCCTGGACGCCAACCCCGACGCCGGCACGCTCGGCTACCGCATCCGCCGCCAGACCTCCAAGACCGTCAAGGACCTGCTCGCCGACGCGGCCAAGCTCGACCGGTTCGCCGACGTCCGCGCGTACACCTCCCAGGCGCCCTCGCGTCTGGAGGTGATCGCCTCCGACAACGACCCGCGCGTCTCCGAGGCGTTCGACGACGGCGACTACCGCGAGGTCTCGTCGATCCTGGAGCGCTTCTACTCGATCATCATCACCGACTGCGGGACGGGGATGCTGCACTCCACCATGCGCGGCATCCTGGACCTCGCCGACCAGCTCGTCGTGGTCACCGCGCCCGCGCTGGACGGGGGCCGCTCGGCCAGCCTCACCCTCGACTGGCTGCGCCAGCACGACCGGGAGCGGCTGGTCGAGGACGCCGTGGTGGTCATCAACTCCATCCGGCCCAAGGGGCTGATCGACCTCGACGAGCTCGAGGACCACTTCCGCCAACGGTGCCGAGCCGTCCTCCGGGTTCCCTTCGACCCCCACCTGGAGGCCGGCGCCGAGACGTCGCTCGAGGAGCTGATGCCCGACACGCGGGAGGCCTACATGGAATTGGCGGCCGCGATCGCCGACGGCTTCCGGTCCTAGCGGAGCCAAACCCCCACGATTTGCGCGATGATCTCACCCGGGTGGGTACACAACACCCGGCCGACCGCCGACGGGAGTCGGCGACAGCACCACCCCGGCAGCAGGAAATGGAAGGTTAGGGAGGGAAACCAACGATGCGCCACCTCGCCTCAGTCCTGGCGCAGAACGTGCGGATGCGCCCGGACTTCAGCGTCATCCCCGGTTCCAACACGCTGCAGCAGCTGATCAACGGCGTCGGCGCCTTCGCGCTGCTGCTGTCGCTGATCGGCGTCATCGTCGGCGGCGGCATGTGGGGCGTGGGGAGCCTTTCGTCCAACCATCACGCGGCCACCATCGGCAAGCGCGCCACCATGTACTCGATCGCCGGCGCGCTGATCGTCGGCGCGGGCGCCGCGCTGGTGAACTGGGCCTTCGGGCTCGGCCGGACGGCCTCGTAGGGACCGGGCGGACCACGCCGATGTCACCCGCGGCGGTGCCAGGCCCGGCGGGCGCGCAGGCCGCGCCGGCCGCGGCGCGCCCGGCCGCCGCCGCGTCCCGCGGGAGGCGACGGCGGCCGTGACCACCACCGGCGGGACCAGCACCCGTCCGCCCCGCGCCCCGGGGCCGACCGGGCAGCAGGCGCGCGTCGTCTACTCCCCTCCCGGCCCGCGCGCGCTCGTGCCGCCCCTGGCGCCGCGGGCGCTGGCGGTGCTCGGCGCGCTGCTGGTGGTGTTCCTCATGGGTGCGATCGCCGGGCGCGCGACGGTGCGCACGGGGGCCACGCCGGCGCCGGCCGCCCCGGCCCGCGAGCGCCAGCAGCCGCCCGCGACCGAAGCGGCCGGACGGCCGGACCAGGCCGGCGCGCAGGACACCGGTCCGCTCGCGGCGGAGGGCGCGGGACCCGCCCGTGTGGCGAACGGCGTCCCGGTCGGCTACGCCCGCACGCGGGCCGGCGCGATCGCCGCCGCCACGAACTACGTCGCGGTGCTGTCCGACGAGCGGTCGCTCGACGCGGGCTGGCGCGACCAGGCGATCCAGATCATCGCCGCGCCCGACGCCGCCGCGGCGCTGCGGCGGTCGGCCGCCACCAACGCCACCCTGCTGTCCCGGGTGCTGCGGCTGCCCGCGAAGCCCGACGGCGTGGCGGTGCTGCTGCGCGTGATCCCTGTCGGGGCGCGCGTGGAACGCTACGATGAGAACAGCGCAACTGTCTCGATCTGGCAGACGAGTCTCGGCGGGTCGACCAACGGCGCCCCCGTCCAGCAGGCCTGGGGGACCACGAGGGTAACGCTGCGCTGGGTGGGGGATGACTGGAAGCAGGTGTCGGCGAGCACCGCCGTCGGTCCGACCCCGCTCGCCGACGACGCCCTGCCGACCGCCGCATCCGAGCTGATCGCCAAGACCAGGGATTTCGAGGAGTACCGCTATGCACCCGGATCCTGACCGCCGCCGCCCGCGCGAGCCGCGACCGCCCGCGCACGCGCGCCGGGCCAGGGCCCGGGTCGGTCTCGCCGCCGTGGCGCTGGCGTGCGCGGGGACGCTGCTGCTGCTCGGCGCGCCGGCCGCGCTGGCGCAGGCCCCCCCCTCGCAGCAGGCGCCAGCGGCCGACCAGCAGTGCAGCAACGTCACCAACCCCCTGGTCGCCCGCCTCTGCAAGGAGAAGCAGGCCGGGGTGGACGCCACCAAGAAGGCGGCCGCCGACACCACCCAGTCGGTCGTCTCCAGCGCCGGCGACAGCGCCCTGCGCGGGCTCACCGCGGCCGTCGCCGCGGCCGGCGGCTGGGTCCTGGAGAAGGTCGGCGCCGCCATCACCGGCACCACCAGCCCCGAGGTCAACGCCGGCTGGTTCGCCAGCCAGTACCAGGTGATGCTCGCGCTGGCCGTGCTGCTCGCGCTCCCGATGCTCCTGCTCTCGGTCATGCAGGGGGTGCTGCGCGGCGACATGGGGCACATCATGCGGTCGGCGTTCGTGTACCTGCCCCTGGCCGGGATCTTCTCGTTCGTGGCGCCCGCGATCGCGCAGCTGCTGATCGCGCTGAGCGACTGGATGAGCCTGGCGGTCAGCGCCAACGCCGCCGCCGACGCGCAGAAGTTCATGACCGAGGCCGGACAGGCGCTGACCACGCTCGGCGCCGGGACCGCCACCCCCGGGGTGCCGGTGTTCGGGATCCTGCTCGGCTCGCTGCTGGTCCTGCTCGGCGGGTTCTCGATCTGGATCGAGCTGCTGCTGCGGGCGGCCGCCATCTACGTGTGCGTGCTGTTCCTGCCCATCGGCTTCGCGGCGATGATCTGGCCGGGCGCGATGAAGCTGGCCAAGCGGCTGATCGAGTTCCTGGTCGCGATCATCTTCGCCAAGGTGTTCATCGTCGCCATCGTCTCGCTGGCCGCCTCCGGGCTGGCCAACAGCGGCTGGGGCGACAGCTTCGAGGGGATCCTGGCCGGCTCGGCGATGCTGCTCATCGCCGCCTCCAGCCCCGTCGCGCTGCTCAAGCTCATCCCGATCGCCGAGGCGGGGATCGCCGACGCCAGCGGCCAGCGCTCCAACCTGCGCCGCGCCACCTACGCCGGCTCGGTGCTCACCGGCTCGCAGGTCGTCTCCGGCATGATCCAGACCCGCTTCCGCTCGGGCACCGCCCTGCCGGCCGCCACCGCCGCCGGCGCGGTCGGCGCGACCGCGGGCGCCGCGGCGGTCACCGCCGCGGCCGCCCAGGCCCGCTCGGGCACCGCCGCCATGCGCAACAAGGTCAACACCACCCTGGACAGCGGCGCCACCCTCGGCGGCGCCGCGGCGCAGCCTTCCAAGGACCCACCTCCCTCCGGCGGCGGCACCGGCAACGGCGGCGTGAACCGACCCGACCCGGGCCGCTCCCCGTTCACCGACAGGAGCCCAGATGCGTAACGCCGCGCAGATGCCGCGGCACATGCCGCGCTACCGGTTCGGGCCGCTGGAGCGGCGTGGGCTGATCGGCAACCTGCGGCCCGGGCAGCTCGTCGTGCTCGGAGGGTGCGTCTTCGCTACGGTGCTGACCGTCCAGATCCTGCGCAGCGGGCTCGGACTCGCGATCGGCACGTTCATCCTGGCGATCGGGGCCGCCGCGACGTTCGTGCCGTTCGGGGGCCGCGTCGTCCATGAGTGGATCCCAGTCGTGATCTCGTTCTGGTCCCGGGTCCTGACCGGCCGCCACCGCTACCGCTCGGCGGCGGCCGGCGCCGGCACCCACTTCCGCCAGGGCGACGTCTCGGTGCCCCTGCCCGAGGCGATCGGCAAGGTCGAGCTGCTGTCGTTCCCGTTCCGCGGGGTCGAGCTGGGCGTGCTGGCCGACCGCAAGGACGGCACCTACACCGCCGTCATCCAGGCGCGCGCCCGCTCCTTCGCCCTGCTGGACTACGAGGACAAGGCGCAGCGGCTGGCCGCGTGGGCCGGCGTGATCGCCGGGCTCGCCCGCGACCACAGCCCCATCAGCCGGGTCCAGTGGCTGGAGCGCACCGTCCCCGACGACGGCAACGGGCTCGGGCGCTACCTGCGCGAGTCGCTGGACCCCACCGTCCCGGTCGAGGCCCCCGCGATGCAGAGCTACCTGGCGCTCACCACCGCCGCCGGGCCGGCCACCGAGCAGCACGAGCTGTACGTGGTCCTGCAGCTGTCGGCCAACAAGGCCGCGCGCATGATCCGCCAGGCCGGCGGCAAGGACACCGGCGCCTGCACCGTGCTCGCCCGCGAGCTGGACACCTTCGCCCGCCGCCTGGACGCCGCCGAGGTCGAGGTGCTGCACGCGCTCGGCCCCCGCCGCCTCGGCGCCGCCATCCGGCTCGCCTACGACCCCAACGCGCGCGCCAGCCTCAACAAGCTCAACACCGTCGACCCGACCCGGCACGAGGGCGTCAGCCCCCGCAACGCCTGGCCGCGCTACGCGGAGACGCACTGGTCGTACTACCGCACCAACGACGTCCACCACGCCACCTACTGGATCGCGGAGTGGCCCCGCCTGGAGGTCGGGCCCGAGTTCCTCGCGCCGCTGCTGGTCCAGACCCGGGTCATGCGCACCGTCTCGGTCACCATGGAGCCGGTCTCCATCGTCAAGGCGATGCGCGCGGTCGGGTTCGCCAAGACCGCCGACCTCTCCGAGGAGGTCATGCGCGAGCGGCTGGGGTTCATCGGCACCGCCCGCCGCCGCAACCAGCTCGAGGCCGTCGAGCGCCGCGAGAGCGAGCTGACCGAGGGCCACGCCGACGTCCGCTTCTCCGGCTACGTCACCGTCACCGCCTCCAGCCTCGACGCGCTCCAGGAGGCCTGCGCCGAGGTCGAGCACGCCGCCAGCCTCTCCCGCCTGGAGCTGCAGCGCTGCGACGGCGAACAGGATGTCGCGTTCACCTTCACGCTTCCGCTCGGCCGGGGTCTGCGGTGAGGACCAGGACGCGCTGGCCGGCGCACCGGATCACGACCGCGCACCTGCAGGCGGCCTACCCGTTCATGGCCGAGGGCGGGCTCGGCTCCCGCGGCGTGTACATCGGACGCGACCTCTACGGTGGAGCGTTCTGCTTCGACGTCTGGGAGCTGTACGCCCAGGGCATCCACGGTCCGAACATGCTCGTCTTCGGCCAGATCGGCTACGCGAAGAGCTCACTCGTGAAGACCTTCGTGTGGCGGCAGATGCTGTTCGGCAAGACCGCCTGGATCATCGACCCCAAAGGCGAGTACGAGAACCTGGCGCACATGTGCGGGGTGGAGCCGATCCGGTTCGTCAGTGGGGGGTCGCTGCGGCTCAACCCGCTGGACCCGGCGATCGGTGAGGACGCGCAGCTGGTGCTGCTGCGGTCGATCTCCGAGGTGATGCTGGGGCGCCCGCTCGCCCCCGAGGAGGACGCGGCCCTCGAGCGCGCCCACCGCGAGATCTCGATGGAGGCGACGCTGCGGGGCGGGCAGGCGACCGTGCCGCAGGTCGTCACCCGGCTGCTGGAGCCCTCGCTGGACTCCGCCGACGAGCTGCGCACCACCCGGGAGCGGCTGGCGGAGGGCGGCCGGCAGCTCGCGCTCGCGCTGCGGCGCATGGGCGCCGGCGACCTGCGGGGGATGTTCGACGGGCCGACCTCGCCCGGGCTGGACCTGTCCGGGCGGCTGGTCGTGTTCAACCTGCGGGAGGTCAAGGACGCCGCCCGCCCGATCCTCATGGCGTGCACCGCCGCGTGGCTGCAGGGCGCCTGGGCGCGCAACGACGGCACGCACCGCATCGTCGTGCTCGACGAGGCGTGGGTGATCCTGCGGCACCTGGCGATCGCGCGCTGGCTGCGGGAGAGCTGGAAGCTGGCGCGCATGTACGGCGTCCAGTGCGTGGCCGTGATGCACCGGCTGTCGGACCTGACGGCCGCCGGCGACGAGGGCTCCGAGCAGGTCCAGCTCGCCAAGGGGCTGCTGGAGGACTCCGAGACCCGGGTCATCTACCGCCAGTCGTTCGGCGAGGTCGAGCGCGCCCGCGAGCTGCTCGGGCTCACCCAGATCGAGGTCGAGCAGATCCCCAACCTGCAGCGCGGCGAGGCGCTGTGGCGGGTGGCGTCCCGCTCGTTCATCGTCCAGCACCGGCTCAGCCCGCTGTTCGAGCGGGAACTGGTCGACACCGACGCGAACATGGCCGTGCGCGCCCCGGGCGCGATGCTCGCGGGCGCTGACGCCGAGCCGCTGGAGCTGCCCGAGTCCCGCCAGGTGGCCGACCCGCAGCTGGACCCGCAGCCGGCGGAGCAGCCGCGGACCGCCTGGAGCGCGGTGCCGCCACGCGACCGGCCGGCGGACCCCTACGACGTGGGGGAGGCGCGGCCGGCCGGGCGCCCGCAGGGGGCCTGGACCCCCGGTCCGGCCGGGCAGCCGGGGGATCACTACGCCGCCGCCTGGCCCCCCGGGGCTGCCGACCCAGCTGCCGACCCACCCGGGGACGACGGGTACACGACGCTGGACCCGCGGACGGCCTGGCCCCCGGGACCGCCGGACCGGCGCGAGGGCTCGTCCACGGCCTGGAGCCCCGGGCCGCCGGAGACCGGGCCGGGGGACCCCTACCCGTCCTGGGATCCCGGGCCGCCCGAGGCCGGGCCGGGGGACCCCTACCCGTCCTGGGATCCTGAGCCGCCCGAGACCGGGCCGGGGCGATGAGCGCCGCCCCGCCGGGCGGGCTCTTCCGCCGCCGCGCCCGCCCGCGGGCGGCCAGCCTCGAGGACCTGTGGGTCGTCCTGATCGGCGTCCTGCTCGGCGTGCTGCTCGGCGTCACCGCGCTGTACTGGGGGACCGGGCAGGTCGCGGGCCGGCTCGCCGGGGGCCGCTGGCCGCGCGTGTCCTTCAGCGACACGCCCCAGATCGTCGTCCGCGCGATGCAGCACCCCGCCGACCCGGCGGCGGCGTGGCCGGCGGCCGAGCGCGCGCTGCTGCCCGACGCGTTCTGGTTCTACCTGATCATGCTCCTGCTGTTCGTGGTGCCAGCCGTCGTCCTCATCACCCTGGGGGTCGGCTGGTTCGCCCGGGGCGGCGCGTTCTGGACCGGGATCGGCTGGTTCGGGCGCAGGGTGGGGCGCAGCGGCGCGTGGGCGCGCTCGCGCGACCTGCGCCACCTGTTCGTCAACGGCCACCAGTCCGGCCGCCTCACCCTCGGCCGGGTGGACGGCAAGCTCGTCGCGGCCGAACGCGGCCAGTCGGTGATCGTGCTCGGACCCTCGGGCTCGATGAAGACCGCCGGGTTCGCGGTCCCCTCGATCCTGGAGTGGGACGGCCCGGTCGTGGCCACCTCGATGAGCGCGGACCTCATCCTCGACACCCTGGACCGCCGCCACGAGCTGGGCACCGTGTGGGTGTACGACCCGACGGCGTCGACGACCCTGCCGCGGTCGGGCTGGACCCCGCTGGCGCAGGCGCGCTCCTGGGCGGAGGCGCTGCGCGTGGCGACCTCGCTGGTGTCGGCCGCCGAGGCGGGGCAGCGGGCCGGCGACGGGGAGGCCTGGCGGCCGGACGTGTCGAGCCTGCTGGCGCCGCTGCTGTACGCCGCCGCCCACTCCGGCCGGGTCATGGGCGACGTCGTCCGCTGGGTGCAGCGGCAGGAGCGCGACGAGGTGCTCGCCGCGCTGGAGGCGGCCGGCGAGCCCGCCGCGGCCGACGCGATCGAAGGCGTCTGGCGGTTGGACGAGCGCCAGCGCAGCGAGATCTACGCGGCCGCGCAGTACGTCCTCGCCGCCTACGGCGACCCGCTGGTGGCCGAGTCCGCGCGCGTGAGCCACCTCACGGCCGACAAGCTCCTGGACGGCGGCGCCCACACGGTGTACCTGACCGCGCCGGCGCACGAGCTGGAGCGGCTGCGGCCGCTGTTCGCGGCGCTGCTGCAGGAGATCGTCACCGCCGTGTACGAGCGGGTCGTGGCCACGGGCCAGCCGCTGGTGCCGCCGCTGCTGCTGGTGCTCGACCACGCGGCCGACATGGGCGCGCTGCGCGCCCTGGACGTCTACGCCTCGACCGCCGCCAGCCAGGGCATCCAGCTCGTCAGCATCTTCCAGGACCTGTCGCAGATCCGGTCGCTGTACGGCGACCGCGGCGAGACCGTGGTCAACAACCACCGCGCCCGGGTGATCATGAGCGGCACCAGCGACCAGGAGACCCTGGAGTACCTCGCCAACCTCCTCGGCGACGAGGAGGTCCGCCAGGTCATGGACAGCTACGGGGACTTCGGCGAGTACGAGGGCTTCAGCTCCACCCAGGTGTCCAGCTACCGGCGGGTCACGCCCGCCGACGTGCTGCGCGAGATCCAGCCGGGAGAAGGCCTGCTGGTGTACGGGTACCTGCCGCCCGCCGAGCTGAAGCTGCGGCCCTGGTTCCTCGACGCGGGCCTGCGCCAGCTCGCCGGCGCGCGCGGGCACGCCATGGAGGCGCGCCAGCAGCTCTCGCGCTTCACCCGCTTCCGGCGCCCGCGGCCGCCGCGGACCCGCCCGCTGCGGCCCACCCGCCCGCCCGCCGCCGGGGCCAGGCGCGCGCCCCCCGACCGGGAGCCCGCGGCGCGCGCCCAGGCGGCGCCGCCCCCGAGACCCCGGCCGACCACGATCAGCGGTGGGCAGATCCTGCGGCCGGGCGAGGCGCAGCGGCGACCGCCGCCGTCCCCCGCGCCGCCCGCTCCGGGTCCGAACCGCGACTCGCCCACCACCGAGATCCCCCCCGTGCCGGGCCAGCGCTGACCGCCGGCCGGTCCGCGCCGGCCGCGCGCGTCGCGGCACGGGCGGCTCGGGTAGCCTGCGCTCCATGACCCGTGAGGAGAAGCTGACGCTCGCCCGCGAGCTGACCCGGCTGCTGCTCGCCGAGCACGGCCAGGACGCGATCCTGGCGGTCGGGCTGCACGGCTCGGTCGCCCGCGGCGACGACGACGGCGGCTCCGGTCTGGACCTCGCGGTCGTGACCGCCCGAGCCGACCTGGCGGTCCCCGACCGGACGCTCAGGCACCGCGGGATCGTGGTCGACCTCGGCGCCATCACGGGCGAGGGCTACCTCGCCGAGGCCGCGCAGATCGGCCCCGCCTGGCCGCTCGCGCACGACCAGTACGTCCACAACCTCCCGCTCCACGACCCCACGGGCTTCTTCCCCAGACTCCGCGAGACCCACGAGCAGGCCGTCCGCCACGCCGGCGACGACGCCTTCGCCGCGGCCGCCGGCTCGACCCTGGCGCAGGCACTGGACCACCAGGCCAGAGCGCGCCGGGCGCTCGCCGCCGACGACCCCGCCCTGGCGCTGTTCGCCGTCAGGGAGGCGGCGGTGCTCGCCGCGATGTTCCTGGGCCTGGTCGCCCGCGCCGCGTACCGCAACCTCGCGCACGCGCTGCAGGCCGCGGGCACCGCGCCGGTCCCGCCCGGCTTCGGGGGCACCTTCCGGCTGGCGATCGCCGCCGACTCCGACGCCATGCTCGCGGTCGCGGCGCTCGGCGAGGCCCTCGACGCGCTGGGCGAGCTGGCCCGCCGCGACCGGATCCCGTTCGAGACCGACGAACTGGACGCCTTTCTGTGAGTTTCGCTGACGCGGAGCGGTCCGGCGGCATACCGTACGCACTTGCAGCACGTGACCGTCGTGGACACGCAGGGGGCAGGCATGAAGATCGTCGACCTCGACCCGGAGGACCGAGCCGCGATCGAGCAGGTCGCGGCGATGTTGGTGGACTTCTCCCCCAACCGGGCGGCCGCCTGGCCCGACCTGGACGCCGCGACCGAGACCGTCGAGGAGTCGCTCGACGAGGACTTCATCGCGCGGGTCGCGCTCAACGACGCCGGCATCGTGATCGGGTTCGCCGCCGCGGCGCCGCAGTACGGCCACGCCTGGGAGCTGCACCCGCTGGTCGTGGCGCGCGACGAGCAGGGCAGGGGGATCGGGCGGGCGCTGGTCCGCGACGTCGAGGAGCTGGTCGCCGGCGAGGAGGGCATGACCATGTACCTCGGCGCCGACGACCTCGACGACGCCACCAGCCTCGCCGACGAGGAGCTGTTCCCCGGCGTGCTGGCGCGCGCGCAGGCGCTGAAGCTGCGCAAGCAGCGGCACCCGATCGGGTTCTTCCAGCACCTCGGCTACGAGGTCGTCGGTGTCATCCCCGACGCCAACGGCCCCGGCCAGCCCGACATCTGGCTCGCCCGCTCGCTCGCCGAGTACTACGACGACGAGGAGGACGGCGAGGACGCCGGGGGCCGGCGGCGCTGAGCCGCCCGGCCGGGCCGCGACCGCTCAGGCGCCCGGCCGCCCGCCGGCCTCGACCTGCCGTGCGAGCCGCCGCAGCCCGCGCCGCAGCGCGTACGAGACGACCGGCCCGACCAGCGAGAACCCCAGCCGTCCCAGCCTGCCGAGCGGGAGGTCCAGCTCCTCAACCCACGTGAACCACGCGCCTCCGGGCGCGGGCTCGACGGTGAACGTGCCCGTGCCGCGCACCACCGTGCCGAGGTGCCGCACGTCCACGCGCTGCGGCGGGTCCCAGCGGGTCACCTCCATGGGGTCCTCGAACCGCAGCGGCCCGATCCCCGTGGCCGCGCTGAGCCGCTCGCCGACGCGGTGGCCCCCCGGCTCGACCCGCACCGTGGTGAGCGGGACCCACTCGCCCTGCCGCCGCCAGTCGACCACCGCCTCCCACAGCACCCGCGGCGGGACGGCGACCGCGACCCGCTCCTCGACCCGTGCGCGCATGCTCCCTCCCGGCCGCCGGTACCATCCCCAGGATGCAACGCACGATCGGGCGGCGCAGCTTCGACTTCTCGCGCCAGGTCGCGGTCATGGCGGTCGTGAACCGCACCCCCGACTCCTTCTACGACCGCGGGCGGACCTTCGCGCTGGACGCCGCGGTCCGTGCCGCCGAGGCGGCGCTGGACGAGGGCGCCGACTGGATCGACCTCGGCGGGGTCAAGGCCGGACCCGGTGAGCACGTCGACCCGGCCGCCGAGCTGCGCAGGGTCCTGCCGCTGCTCGAGGCCGTGCGGCCGGAGACCGACGCCGTCGTCTCGGTCGACACCTTCCGTCCGCAGGTCGCCCACGCCGCGCTCGCGGCCGGCGCCGACGTCGTCAACGACCCCACCGCGCTGTCCGAGCCCGAGCTGGCCGACGAGGTCGCCGCCGCCGGCGCCTGGCTGGTCGTCACCCACACCGCCGGCCCGCCGAGGACACGGCCCCACCGCCCCGCCTACCGGGACGTCGCCGCCGACGTCGCGCGCGTCCTGCTCGACCGCGCCGGCGAGGCCCGCCGGCGCGGGGTCCGCGACGACCACCTGATCGTCGACCCCGGCCACGACCTGCACAAGAACACCCACCAGTCCCTGGAGATCACCCGCCGCCTCGGCGAGCTGGCCACGCTCGGCTACCCGCTGCTGGTCGCGCTGTCCAACAAGGACTTCATCGGCGAGACCCTCGACCTCCCCGTCGACCAGCGGCTGGAGGGCAGCCTCGCGGCCCTGGTCGCCAGCGTCCTGGCGGGCGCCAACATCGTCCGCGTCCACGACGTGCGCGCGTCGGTCCGCGCGGTGCGCATGACCGAGGCGATCCTCGGCTGGCGCCAGCCCGCCAGACCCCGCCGCGGCCTCGCCTGATCCCCCGCGCGCCCGGACGGGGCGCTCAGCCGGCCCGGGCCACCAGGCGCGCGTGCTCGACCTTCAGGCAGCGGTCCTCCACGTACGCCAGTCCCGCCCGCGCGGCCACCGCCTCGGCCTGCGCGCTGCGGATCCCGAGCTGCAGCCACAGCGTCCGCGCCCCGACGGCGGCCGCCGCCCGGGCCAGGTCCGGCGCGTGCTCGGGCCGCCGGAAGACGTCCACCAGGTCCACGCGCTCGGGGACCAGGGCCAGCTCGCCGACCACCGGGACCCCCGAGATCGGCCCCTCCACCAGCGGGTTCACCCCGTACAGGCGGTAGCCGACGTGCCGCAGGTACCAGGCGACCTGGTTGGACGGGCGCTCGGGGTTCGGCGACAGGCCCACCACCGCGATCACCTGGACGCCGCGCAGCAGCTCGGCGATCCGGGCGTCGTCCATGCGGCCGATCCTACCGGCAGCGGAGCAGCCGGATCGACCGAGGCCGGGACCGTGCCGTGCAGCAGGACGACCCGCACGCGGACGCCGTGCCCTGCGCGGCGGCCCGGGGGACCGGCCGGGGGCCGCCGCGGGTCGCACGTGTACGCGAACGTGACTGAACAGCCCCTTTCCCGTCGCCATCTCGTCGCCGTCCGGTGATGTGCCCGACCGATCGTTGGGACCGATGGGCGCAGCCACCGTCCGGCTGCCGTGGGGGCCTGCCGGGCAGGGCGGCTGCGCCCTTCGTCTGCCCGGCCACGGGCCGATCAGGGCCCGTGCCACCCGCCGCGCAGGGCCTGGCGAGGTGCCACGGCAGGGACCTGCGTCGACCCGACGGCGCGTAGGATTGCGCTCCAGGGCTCGACCTGCCGCCCGGGACGCCCCCTGCCGGTCATCCAGGTCGGCACGGACGACCAGCGGCGCCGGCCGCCGCAGCGCATCCCGACCGTGGCCGCCGGCGGTCGGATCGAGCTCGGCCACGGGTACGGCCGGTGCCCGCCGGCAGCCAGGCCCCGTCCGAGGAGTGCCGCTCATGGCCCAGGTGGCAAGGTACGTCTTCGTCTGCCTCAACCAGCGGCCGGCGGGCCACCCCAAGGGGTCGTGCATGGACCGGGGGGCCGCGGACGTGTTCAACGCGTTCCGGGAGGAGCAGGGCGACCGGCTGCTGACCGACGTGAAGGTGGTCGCGTCCGGCTGCGTCGAGGGGTGCCTCGCCGGCCCGACGGTGCTGGTCGTGCCCGACAACGTGTGGTACGGCGGGGTGACCGAGGCGGACGTGCCGCAGATCGTCGAGCAGCACCTCGTCGGCGGGGAGCCGGTGGAGATGCTGCGCCTCGGGCCGGAGGACTTCAACTCTTGAGCGGCGGGCCGCGCGCGATCTTCACCGAGCTCGAACACGTGCCCGCGGTCGGCTCGAACGCGCGCGGGTGAGGCTGTGGGTCGCCGGACCTGCCGGCGATCGTGACGCATGACGGGGTGAGGCTGGATGGGACGGTTGCGGCGGTACCTGCCGTGGGGTGGCCTGGTCGTGGTGGGCCTGCTGGTGGCGCAGCTGGTGGGCTCGACCCTGGCCGGGGCGGACGACGGCGCGGCGGGCGGCGCCGAACCGGCCGCCGCCTCGGCGGTGGCGGCGAAGGCGGGCGCGGGACCGTGGGAGCACCGGGGCGGGCTGCGCCGGCTCGCGCGGTCGCGCGTGGTCCACGGCGAGGTGACCGTCCGGGTCGAGGACGGCTTCGAGCAGCGCGTGTTCGCCCGCGGCGACGTGTCGGCGGTCACGGGCACGAGCGTGTCGGTCAGGAGCGCCGACGGCGTGGTGACGGTGTTCACCCTGAACGGCGACACCCGCTTCCGCCGGCTGCCGCGCGCCGACGCCGGGCGCGAGGACGTGAAGGTGGGCGCGCACGTGCTGGTGAGCGGTCCCCGGCAGGGATCCGGGATCCTCGCGCGCCGCGTCGTGCTGCTGGGCTGAGGAGCCCACCGGCGGACGGCCTCCCGCGGCTCGGACGGCGCGACGGCGCCGGCGTGCCGCGGCGGGTGGTCACGGTGGACGCCTCCAACCGTGACCCAACCGCGACGGTGGTCACAACCGGCGCTCACGGTTTCCACAAGCAGCGCACCCAGGCTGCTCTCCGGCGAGCCTCCGGCCTGCTGCCCGCATCCGCTGGACGCACCGACCCGCGACGGCAGCAAGGCGAGCAGGATGGACGACCGAATCCGCGTCCGTTAGGTGACCGATGCGTGCAGTCCCGCCACCCTGCGGCAGCCCCCGTCGGGCGACGCGCCTGCCACGTGCCCGCAGGCAGCCGGCCCGACGTCCGCGGCGGTGGGGCCGGCCGCTGGCCGTCGTTCTGGCGCTGGTCCTGGTCGCCGCGCTGGTGCCGGGGGCGCTCGCGGACACCGACGGCGGCGCCCTGCCGCCCGCTCCGGGACCGGGTGGAGACGACGCAGTCGGTGCCACGTCGGAGGCGGAGGCGTTGGCGTCGACCGACACGTTCGAGGACCGGACGCTCACGGCCCCCGAGGACAGTACAGGCACCGCCACCGCCACCGGCGGGGGTACGGCTGCGGTCAGCCCCACGCCCGGATCGCAGCCGGAGCCGGAGACGAGCGACCCGGACACCGACGGCGGCGCGGTCCCGAACAGGGCCGTGCGGGCGCCGACGCAACCCGGCCAGGAGGACCGCGGCCCCGAGGGGGACGCCGCCGACCCGTCCGACCAGGCGGCGCAGGACCGGTGGCGCGACGCCGGCCAGGGGTGCGGCGCGACCGGCCGGTGCCCGGAAGGGCCGCAGATCCCCGGCAACCTCGCCGGCGCGGCGGCCGCGGCGATCGGCGGACGGCCGTGGCAGCCGCCCCCCGACCTGCTGCGTCTGCGCCCGGAAGAGCGGGCACGCTTCCTGGATCAGGAGCGACAGCGGGAGCGACAGGAGCTCGAGCGGCTCGTCGCCGACCCCGACCTCGAGCTGGACAGCGACGTGATCCTCGAGGCGTTCGACCGGCGCTGGGCCAGATACGCCGCCGCCCTGGCCGGGGAACTCCAGCAGGTGCGACGGGAGGAACCGGACCCGTCCATGACGGCGAGGTGGTACGCGCGGCTGGAGGTCCTCCGGCCCGCCTGGCAGGAGCAGGAGGTCCAGGGCCAACGGCAGATGACGGACGCCCAGGCCGCCCGACATCTGGACGTCGGCGCCCGGGCCGCCCGGGGATACCTGAGCTACCTGCGACTCGAGCAGGCTGTCCAGCCCATCTGGCTGTTGGAGGAGGTGATCGACGCGCTCGGCCGGCCGGTGCTGACCGGCCGCGGTCTCGCGGAGAGACCGGGCTTCGAGGGGCTCGGCGACGCTCGCATGGCCCAGAGGGTCGTGGACGACCTGCGCGCCGACTGGCATGAGTCGATCCGGCTCGCGGCAGGGGAGGCACCCCAGCCGACCGGGTCGGCGCTGTCCCGCGCGCTGCAGCAGGTCGAGCCGCACTGGGTGGAATACGAGGTCGTGGGCTTCGAGGGCGTCCCGCGGCGGCTGAGCGGCACCGAGGTCGCCGAAGAAATGGGCATGCCCGACCACCTGGCCCGGCTGGCCCTGGACTACCTGCGTGTGGAACGCCGCCTTGCCGCAGGGGAAGCGCTGGAAACGATCGGGTCGCCGCTGTCCCGCGCGCTGCAGCAGGTCGAGCCGCACTGGCGGGCGTCCGAGGTCGAGGGCGTCGAGGTCGAGGGCGTCCGGGTCCGGCAGCAGCTCAGCGCCGTCCAGCTCGCCAACCAGCTGGGCATGCGCCCCGTCATGGTTCGGGCAGCCCTGAGCTACCTGCGCAGCCACCACCAGGAGGGCCCGCAGGAGGGCCAGAGCCGGATGCGCATGGAGGAGGGGACCGAGGCACTGGTCACCCCCCCGACCGATGCGCGCGCGCCCCGGATCCCCGACCCGGGCGGGTTCACGCCGCTCGTGGAGGGGGACCGGCAGCTGGCCGGCCTGGGCGGGTTCACGCCGCTTGCGGAGGGGGACCGGCAGCTGGCCGGCCCGGGCGGGTTCGAGGCGACCTCCGCGCGCGAGGTGAGCCCCGGGACGCTGGCGGCGGTGAAGGCGGCGGTGGCGGCCGGCGCCGGCGCCGGTCTCACCTACCTCCTCCGGCTCATGACGCTGGGGATGTGCAGTCGTGGGGCGTGCCCCGCCCTGCTCGGTCCGGTCGCGCCCGGCGCGGCGGGGGCCGTCCCCGGCCACCTCCAGGGTTGAGCAGCCGCCGGACGTGCGTCAGGTGGCGGCGGGCCTCGACGGCGATCACGAAGTCGTCGGGGGTGTGCTCGGCCCGGGGCTGGCGCGGGCTCACTGCCCGGTGAACTCCGGGGCGCGCTTGGCGAGGAAGGCCGCGACGCCCTCGAGGTGGTCGGCGGTGGCGCCGGCGGCGGCCTGCGCCCGCGCCTCCGCGGCGAGCGCGGTGTCCAGCGCGGCCGTGTGGCTGGCGCGCAGCAGCTGCTTGGCGAGCGCGAGCGCGGTCGTGGGGCCGGCGGCCAGGCGCGCCACGGTCTCCTCGGCGCGCGCGCCGAACTCCTCGGCCGGCCACACGCGGCTGACCAGGCCGGCGCGCCGCGCGTCCTCGGCGCCGAGGCGGTCGCCCAGCAGCGCCAGCTCCAGCGCGCGGGCGAGCCCGACCAGCCGCGGCAGGTGCCAGGTCGCGCCCGCGTCGGGGATCAGGCCCACCCCGGAGAAGGCCAGCGTGAAGCTCGCGGCCGCGCTCGCCAGGCGCAGGTCGCAGGCGAACGCCAGCGAGGCGCCGGCGCCCGCGGCGACGCCGTTGACGCAGGCGACGGTCGGCTTGGGCATCTCCGCGAGCAGCCGGACCGCGGGCGCGTAGAACGAGTCGAGCGTGGCGGCCAGGTCGGCGGCCCGCCCGTCGCGGTAGCCGGCCTCCAGCGCGCGCAGGTCCTCGCCGACGCAGAACGCCCGGCCGCCGCCGGTCAGCGCGACCACCCGGACCGCGGGGTCGTCGGCGGCGTCCTCCAGCGCCGCGAGCAGCGCCGCCTTGGTCTCGGGGTCGAGCGCGTTGAGCGCGTCGGGCCGGTCGATGGTGATCCAGGTCGCGCCGCCGGCGTGCCGCAGCACGACCCGCTCGGCGCCGCCCGGGCCGCTCATGCCGGCAGCCCGGGGTCGCGGGCGCCCGGCGCCTCGGCGCCGCCGGCGACCTCGGCGGTGAACATGGTCACCAGGCCCTTGGCGAAGCTCATCAGGTTGCGGGCGGCCTCGGCGGCCTCGGGGCTGGCGAACGCCCGGCGCATGGCGTCCTCGCTGTCGTAGTACATCTCGGCCATGAGGTACCAGGGCGTCTCGCCGCGCGGCGCGCCGGTGACGCGGCTGATCTCGACCCGCCGCAGGCCGGGGGTCCGGTCGTTGAGCGGCAGGTGGGTGCCGAAGTAGGCCTCGTCGAACGCGGCCGGGTCGTCGGGCCTGGTGAACATCGCCACGAGCTTGACCACGAGCGGCTCCTTCCAGCGTCGGCGGGCGGCCACCGCGCACCCTACACCGGCGCGCCGGGGCCGGCCCGGGCCCGGCCGGCGGTCGGGCCTGTCACGGCAGGACGGTAGCATTCAGGGTGATCAGGACGGACGCGACCACCCTCCCAGGCCCCCCGTCCGCATCCGTTCGAGGAGCCGCCGTCATGGACCGTGTCACCGCCGACCCGGGCAGCAGCGAGCGCCCCCGCGACCTCGGGCCCTGGCAGCTCGCCAAGCGCCTCGGCCTGGAGCTGTGGCAGGTGGAGACCGCCCGCGAGCGCGGGCTGCTGCCCGAGCCCGACGTCGGCGGGCGCCGCTGGTCGCCCGAGGCGGTCGGCGCGCTGCCCGAGGGGAAGGCCGCGGCGATCGTCCAGGCGGTCGGCACCGAGCCGCCGATCGGGGCCAACCGCGCCGCCGAGCGGCTGGCCGCGCGGACCGGGCTGGAGATCGACAAGGCCGACGTCGAGGTCCTGGCCGAGCGCGGCCTGCTCGTGCCCTGCGGCTCCTACCGGGAATGGGCCCTGTACGACCCGCGCCTGCTGGACGCGCTCGACCCCGGGCTGCTGGCCGCGCTGGTCGCCGAGCGGGACACCTGGGCGGAGGTGAGCCTGCACCGGCGCGAGGCGGCCGAGCTGCTCGGCTGGCGGGTGGGGGAGTTCGACCAGGTGGCCGCGGCACGCGGCCTGGTCCCCGGGCCGTTCGGGCGTTTCGACCGGGCGGAGGTGGAGGCGCTGGCCGCCGACGCCGAGCTGGTCGAGCAGGTCGACGCCGAGCGGCTGCTCGGTCCCGACCAGGCGGCCATGCGGCTGGAGGTCCGCCGCACCGACTGGGACTACGCCGTGGCGGCCGGGTGGATCGCCCCCGCCAAGGTCATCACGGTCCCCGCCGGCCGCGCCCGCCAGGTGCAGGTGCCCCTGTACCGCACGCGGGAGGTCGACGCGCTGCGGGGCATGCCCGGGGTGGACTGGGAGGCGGTGCGCGCCGCCCGGCCCGGCGCGCCGTCGCCGCTGCGCGCCTTCGCGCAGCGCCCGCCGACCCGCGCGCAGGTGGTGCGCCGGTTCGTGGCGGAGCTGGGCGACCGCTACGGCGTGCAGGTGTGGGCCGTGTACGTCGGCGGCGGCGACCGCTGGGAGCTGGACTGGGTGCCCGACGGCGCCGGGGAGCCGACGGTCGCGCAGGTCGGCGCGGCGATCGCCGCGGACCCGGCGGTCGCGCGCTACCGCGGCGGCCTGCGGGTCAGCAGCGAGGCCGGCGCCGCGGTGCGCTGGGCGCGCGCGATGCTGGAGCCGGGCGTGGCGGTGATCCTGGACACCGAGACCACCGACCTGCACGGCGCGGTCTGCGAGTTGGCCGTCATCGACGCCGCCACCGGCGAGGTGCTGCTCAACACGCTGGTGGACCCGGGCCTGCCGATCACCGACGAGGCCCGCTGGATCCACGGGATCGGCGACGCCGACGTCGCCGGCGCCCCCGCCTGGCCGCAGGTGCTGCCCCGGCTGCTGTCGGCCACCCGGGACCGCACGGTGCTGGCCTACAACGCCGAGTACGACGCGGGCGTGATCGCGGCCGACACCGCCCGCCACGGCCTGGACCTCGGGCACCTCGGGGAGGACGGCCGCTGGGCGTGCGTGATGAACCGCCGCTCGGACTGGGCGCGGGCGTGGCGCTGGCTGCCGCTCGGCGGCGGCCACCGGGCGCTCGGCGACACCCGGGTCGCCCGCGAGGTGCTGCTGGACATGGCCCGGGCGCCGAGCGGCGTGCGCCGCGGCTGACCCGCGCCGGCCGCGGCGCCCTCGGCGGTTTGTCTGGTATGCGTAGCATGCGAGAACCTGTCGCCTCCCTGACCGGTCATCCGAGGAGTGGCGTATGTCCAACGGCATCCCCGACAGCATGCGAGACCCGGCGACGCCCGACGACGTCGAGGTCACCGACCAGGCGCGGGCGCCGGTCGAGGACCCGACGCTCGGGATCGCGGTCGCGCTCGACCCGGACGCGCCCGCGCCGGTGAACCGGCTGGTCGCGATCGGCGACTCGCTCACGCACGGCTTCCAGAGCGGCGCGGTGTTCAACACCGACCTGTCCTACCCGGCGATCGTCGCCTACGAGCTGGGCTGGTACGACCGCTTCCGGCGGCCTGTCTACGGCGGCCGGGGCGGGCTGCCGCTCAACGTCGAGTTCCTCCTGCGCGAGCTGGAGCGGCGCTTCGGCGACAAGCTCGACTGGTGGGAGCTGCCGCTGGCGCTGTTCCACGCCCGCCAGTTCATGGACGAGGTGGAGGACTACTGGGAGCGCGGCCCCGGCTCCCGCCCGCCGGCGGTGACCGGGATCAACCATGCGCTCGGCATCTACGGGTGGGACCTGCGCGACGCGCTCGACCGCACCTGGGCGAGCTGCGCGGCCCGGCTCGGCCAGCCCAAGGACGACGTCGTCAAGCAGGTCGTGGAGAACGACGGCATGCGCGCGGCGATGTACGTGCTGCCGTCCACGCCCGAGTCGGCGCGCTCGCTGAGTGTGCTGGGCGCGGCCAAGGCGCTCGGCGAGCAGGGAGCCGACGGCGACCCCGGCGCCGACGGCATCGAGACGCTCGTGGTGATGCTCGGCTCGAACAACGCGCTCGGCTCGGTGACCGAGCTGCGCGTGGCGTGGAGCGCGGACGGCTACGACGACGTGGCCCGCAAGGGCGGGTTCACGGTCTGGCGGCCCACCCACTTCGCCGCCGAGCTGGCCAAGGTCGCCGCGAAGGTCCGACAGATCCGCGCCCGCCACGTCATCTGGGGGACCGTCCCGCACGTGACCATCGCGCCGCTCGCGCGCGGCGTCGGCGCCAAGGTGCAGCCCGGCTCCAGGTACTTCCCCTACTACACCAGGCCGTGGGTCGACGACCGGCGCTTCAACGCCCGCCAGGACCCGTGCATCACCGCCGCGCAGGCACGCGCCGTCGACAGCGCGATCGACCAGTACAACCAGGCCATCGTGGAGGTCGTGCGCGCGGCCCGCGGCGCCGGCCGCGACTGGTACGTGCTGGACATCGCGGGGCTACTGGACCGCGTGGCCGCGCGGCGGTACCTGGACGACCCGCTCGCCCGCCCGCCCTGGTGGACCCCGTACGAGCTGCCGGCGGTGCTGCGGCGGCTGTCGCCGGTGCCCGACTCCAGGTTCCTCCAGGCCGGACCCCACGGCCGCGGCAGCGGGGGGCTGTTCTCGCTGGACGGGGTGCACCCGACCACCATCGGGTACGGGATCCTCGCGCAGGAGCTGATCAACGTGATGCGGCTGGCCGGCGTCACCTTCCGCCTGGGCGACGGGCGGACGGAGCGGACGGGGCTGGTCACGGTCGACTTCGAGCGCCTGCTGCGCCGGGACTCGCTGGTCAACGCGCCGCCCCGGTTCCTGGGCACCGGCCTCGGCGTCCTCGGCTGGGCCGACGAGAACCTGGACGTCGTCAAGCGCACCCTCCCCTTCGGCTCCTGACCGCCCCGACCGGCCGGAGCCCCGCCCCCAGGGTCACCCGGGGTGGGGCGGGCCGGCCGCGGCGTGCCGGGCGCCGGCCGCCGCTCGCAGCCCGCGTCCGGGCGTCCGGCGTCCGGTCAGAGGTGGGCGACGGCGTACAGGCGGTCGGACCCGTCGCTGGCGGCCAGCAGGGTGCCGACCCCGCCGGTGGCGGTGATCGCGACCACCTCCTGGAAGCTGCCCGCGGTCGGAGTGAGGTCGCTGCCCGTCCAGGTGGTGGGGCCGCGCCGGACCGCGACGAACGGGTGGCCGGTCAGGTTGGTGAAGGCGACGAACGCGTTCGGCCCCGACGCCGTGACCCTCGGCGCCAGCCCGCGGGTGTTGAAGGTGTGCGTGGACCAGGTGCCGCCGGCGTCGTCGGCGTGCACGACGCGGGCGTCGTCACGCGACCACGCGGCGTGGTCCACGCCGCCGGTGCGGGCCAGGTCCGGCGCGAGGTCCAGCCGCCCCGCGAAGCTGAGCTGGCGCGAGGTCCACCGGGCGCTGCAGCCCGCCGAGGCGAGCCAGATGTGGCCCGACAGCCCCTGCGCGCCGTCGTTGCGCGACCACACCAGGTCCGCGCCGCTCGCGCCCGCCGACGCGGGCTTGAGGACCAGCGACGGCGACTCGTCGTTGGTCAGGCGCTGCGTGATCCGCTGGCGGTTGATCGGGTCGATGCAGTCGCCCGCCCCGATCGTCTTGCCCTGGAAGAGCTGCGACGGCGCGAACTCGCCCACCCCGACCTGCTCGGTCCAGACCGCCCACCACTGGTCGGTGAACGCCACGACGTCGCCCTGCGAGAAGACGGCGCCAGCGGAGAACGACGACAGCCGCCTGCCGGCCGAGACCGGACCGCCGTGCGCCTTCCTCGTGATCCAGATGCCACTGGTCGCCTGGAACAGCAGGAAGGTCGTGGCCCCGTCGTCGGCCACGCCGAGCACCCGGCCGCGCAGGCTGGTGCCGCTGCTGGTCCAGACGGTGCCGCTGCCCTCGAAGTAGCGGATCGTCCCGAGACTGCCGCAGCCGCCTCCGTGGAAGGACACGAACCCCCGGGTGACCCCGTCGCCGGCGACGGCGGCGTCCCCGGTGACCGCCTCGAAGTTGCAGCCTGCGGGGACGACCGTGGTCGGGCCGGTCGGCGCGGCCTGCGCCGGGACGGCGAGCGCGAGGGTGAGCAGCAGGACGGCTGGCAGGCCCGCCAGCCCCACACGTCGAGCCATCGTGGCCCCTTTCGGCCTGGGAGTGCTCGGCGACCGCCGACGCGGCGGCACCGTCAAGACCATGACAACCGGCAGGGTCTGGTGATACCACGATCGCCCCGCAAGGGTCGTCGCAGGGGGGCGAGGGCGCCCCGTTCAGGGTCCGGCGGCTCCGGGCTCCAGCTCCGCGATGGTCGCGACCTCGGACAGGACGCGGGCCGCCGCGACCACCAGCGGGACAGCGCACAGCCCGCCGGTGCCCTCCCCGAGGCGCATCCCGAGGTCCAGCAGCGGCTCCAGGCCGAGCCGGTCGAGCGCGGCCCCGGCGGCCGGCTCGGGCGAGCGGTGCCCGGCGAGCAGGTAGCCCGCGGCGGCCGGCGCGATCGCCACGGCCGCCAGCGCGGCCGCGCAGGCGGCGAGCCCGTCGAGCACCACCGGGCGGCGCTCGGCCGCGGCGGCGAGGACCGCCCCGGCGAGCGCGGCGTGCTCCAGCCCCCCGAGCGCGGCGAGCGTTCCCAGCGGGTCGGCCGCGTCGGGCCGGTGCAGGTCGAGGGCGGAGGCGACCACCGCCCGCTTGCGCTCGAGGGTGGCGTCGTCGGCGCCCGCGCCGCGGCCGGTCAGCTCGCCGGCGGCGCGGCCGGTGAGCGCGACGACCAGGCACGCACCCGCGGTGGTGTTGGCGATGCCCATGTCCCCGGGCACCAGCAGGTCGCAGCCGCTGCCGAGCAGCTCTTCGGCCAGGCCCGCCCCGGCCAGCAGCGCCCGCGCCGCCTCCTCCCTGGTCATCGCGGGCCCGGCGGCGAGGTCCCTGGTGCCGGGGCGCACCCGCGCGCGGCGGGCCCGGGGATGCTCGACCGGTGGGCCGGCGACGCCCACGTCGAGCACGGCCACCTGGGCGCCGACCGCGGCCGCGATCGCGTTCACGCTCGCGTCCCCGGCGCACATGGCCCGGACCATGGCGGCGGTGACCGACTGCGGCCAGGGGGTCACGCCGCGGGCGTGGACGCCGTGGTCGGCGGCGGCGACGACGGCGACCGGCCGTGCGGGCACCGGCGGCGGGCAGGTGCCCGCGACGGCGGCCAGCCGGGCGCCGACCGCCTCCAGCGCGCCGAGGCTCCCTGGCGGCTTGGCCAGGCGGTCGTGGCGGGCGCGCGCCGCGGCGGCGGCCGCCTCGTCGGCCGGCTCGACGTCGCCGGCCAGCTCCGCCACGCGCGCCTCGAGGGTCATCGCCCGCCCGTCCCGCCGCCGGTCCGGCCGGTGCCGCCGGTCCGGCCGGTGCCGCCGCCCGGGGCTGCCCGCGGAGGGGGCGTGTCGTCCGGAGCGGCCGGGGCCGCGGGCGCGCCCGGCAGGATCTCGCGCAGCGCGTCGGCGAGCGCGGCGGCCGCGGCCGCGTCGCGCACGGCGACGCGCAGGTGGTCGCGGTCCAGGCCCGGGAAGGTCGACAGCCGCACGGCGATCCCGCGCTCCAGCAGCGCGGCGTGGACGCCCGGCCCGTCGGGGACCCTGAGCAGGACGAAGTTGGCCGCCGAGCCGAACGCGGTGACGCCGGGCAGCGCGCGCAGCGCCTCCAGCAGCGCGCCGCGCTCGGCCGCGACCTGATCGGCGACGCGGAGCCGATGGCGCTCGTCGGCGGCGCAGACCTCCAGCGCGGCCAGGGCGGGCGCGGCCAGCGGCCACGGCTGGCGCAGCCCGGCCAGGCGCGCCACCAGCTCCACCGGGCCGAGCAGGTAGCCGGCGCGCAGCCCGGCGAGCCCCCACAGCTTGGTGACGCTGCGCACCACCACCAGCCCGGGGTGGCCGCGGCGGCCGGCCAGGCTCGCGGCCGGGTCGGCGACGAAGTCCATGAACGCCTCGTCGACCACGGTGACCCGGCCGGGGCGGCACAGCGCCGCCACGACCTCGGGGTCGTCCAAGGTCCCGGTCGGGTTGTTGGGGTTGCCGACCACGACCACGCCCGCGTCGTCCGGGACCCCGCCCGGGTCCAGCGCCCAGCCGTCCCGCGGGTCCCGCAGGACCCGCCGGACCGGGACGCCGTGCGCGCGCAGCGCCGCCTCCGGCTCGGTGAACTGCGGGTGGACGACCGCCGCGCGCTCGCCGCGCAGGGCGGCGGCCAGCAGCCAGAACGCCTCCGAGGCGCCCGCGGTGAGCAGCACCTCGTCCTCGCCGCGGCCGTGCCGCGCGGCCACCGCCCGCACCGCCCGCCGGCCGTCGGGGTAGCGGGCGGCGCGGCCGATCGCACCGGCGAGCGCCGCCCGCACGTGCGGCGGCGGCTCGTCCCCGTGCACGCTCACGGCCAGGTCGAGCGCGCCCGGCGGGACCATCGTGTCCCCGTGCCGCCGCAGGTCCCCGGGCCGGTCGCACGCGGCGGCCGGGGCCGCCGCGCCCCCGCCGCGCCGCGGCCCCGGTGGCGCGCCGCCGCCCGCGGGGGTGGCCGGGGACCCGGCGCCGGCGGGCAGCTCCAGCGGGCGGCCGGCGACGACCAGCAGGGCGCGGTCCGCGGCGGCGGCGAGGGTCCGGGTCAGCTCGCCCTGGAGGTCCAGCCAGCGGCGGGTGGCGGCACCGGCGGGGACCACGCCCATCCCCGCCTCCTCCGCGACCACCACCACCGGCCCGCCGTCGTGCCCGCGGGCGGCGGCGACCAGCGCCCGCGCCTCGCCCAGCACGGCCGCGCGCAGCGCCCGCCAGTCGCCGCCGGACCCGGACGCCGGGGGCTCGCCGTCCCCGGTGCCGGGCGGGGTGGCCGGAGGCTCGCCGTCCCAGGCCCCGGGGCCGAAGGCCGGGGGCCCGCCTCCCTCCGTCCCGGCGGAGCCGGCCGGCGGCGGCGCGTCGAGCAGGCCCAGACGGGCCATGCGGCCGGCGAGCCAGACCCCGGTGCCGTCGACGAGCACGGCGGCCCCGCGCGGCGCGGCGGCGACCGCCGCGGCCGGGTCGGCGCCCTCGACGGTGCGCCAGCCGGGCGGGCGGCGGGCGCGGTGCGCGGCGATCCGCCGGGCCAGCTCGCCGTCCGCCTCGGCGGCGGTGGCGACGTACACGACCGCCGGGGCGCCCGCGGCGATGCGCTCGGCGACCGCGCTCTTGCCCGAGCGCATCCCCCCGAGCACCAGCACCAGCTCAGCCATGCCGGTGGGCCCGGGTGTGCGGGTCGTCGGGGTGGGCGTGCGGCGCCGCCGGCGCCCCGGCGAGCTGCTCGAAGCCGCGCATCGGCGCGCGGTACACGCACAGGTCGCAGGTCATGCCCGCCGCGCCGCGCAGCGTCTGCTCGTAGCGCGCCAGCGCCAGCCGGGCGATCCGCTCGTCGGGTCCGAGGTACCCGGTGACCGTGACGTCCAGCTCGGGGTGGCGCGCGCGGGCGGTGGCGGCCTGCCGCGCGATGCGCCGCTCGAGCACGCCCGTGAACAGGAAGTAGGGCACCACCGCGACCCGGCGCGCCCCGAGCATGCGGCAGCGCTCCAGACCCTCGGGCACCCGGGGTCCGGTGATGCCGACGAACGCGGTCTCGACCAGCGGCCAGTCGCGGCCCTCCCACAGCAGGCGCGCGACCTTGTGCAGGTCGGCGTTGGCGTCCGGGTCGGAGCTGCCGCGGCCGACCAGCAGCACGGCCGTGTCGCGGCGCCGCTCGGGGGGCACCGCGGCCTCCAGCCGCTCGTCGACGATCGCGAGCAGGTCCGGGTGGAGGCCCAGCGGCGCGCCGTAGGTGAACCGGACCCCGGGGAACGCCCGCCTGGCGAGCTGGACGCTCGCGGGCACGTCGGTCTTGGCGTGACCGGCGCCGAGCAGGACCAGCGGGACCGCCACGACGTGGCGCGCGCCCTCGGCGACCAGCTCGGCGACCGCCGCCGACAGCGGCGGGCGGGAGTGCTCGATGAAGCCGACCCGCACCGGCAGGCCGGGCGACAGCCGGCGGACCCGCTCGGCGAGCTGGTGGCACTCCCCGGTCCCGGCGGCGTCCCGGCTTCCGTGGCCGGCGAGCAGCAGCGCCCTCCCCGCCGGGCCGCCGGTCCCGGCCGCGGCGTCCGGGACGCTCATCGGCCCCTGCCGCGGCGCCGTCCGCGCATGCGCTCCTCCTCGTGGTGGAGCAGGGCGTTGAGCGCGGCCGCGGCGACGGCCGAGCCGCCCTTGGGGCCGCGGTTGGTGATCCCCGGCAGCGCCGCCGCGCGCAGCGCCTGCTTGGCCTCGACCGCCCCGACGAACCCGACGGGGAGCCCGACCACGAACGCCGCGCCGACGTCGTGGTCGAGCAGGGCGGCGAGCGCGGTCGGCGCGTTGCCGACGACGTACACGGCCCCCGGTCCGGCCGCGCGGGCCGCGCGCAGGATCCCCGCGGCGCTGCGGGTGCGGCCCGGGCCGGCGGTTCCGGCGGTGCCGTCGAGGCCGCAGCGGACCGCGAGCGCCGGGATCCCCGCCGCGACCATGCGGCTGTCGGCCACGACCGGCCGCCCGGCGCGCAGCGCCGCCAGGCCGCACTCCAGCGACGCCTCGTCGAGCACCAGGTCCTCCACGTAGTCCAGGTCCGCGCTGGCGTGCACGACCCGCTCGGTGACGGCACGCGACAGCGGTGGCAGCGTCGACAGGTCGACCAGCTCCCGCAGCCGCCGGTAGCTCTCCACCTCGACCGGGTGCGCCCCGTCCCGCACGGCGCTCACCCCCTTCCCGTCGACGCCGTGACCGGAACGCACGCCTCGGCCGGGCAGACCTCGGCGCACTCGCCGCAGCCGGTGCAGCCGCCGGTCACGACGAGCGGGGCGGCCCGGCCCGGCGGCGCCACGCGGATCGCGCGCTCCGGGCAGGTCAGCAGGCACGCGCCGCAGCCGGCGCACGCGGCCGTCACGGTGAACCGGCGCACCCCGCCCCCTTTCCCCCGGACCCCCTGGCGACCGGGGGACCCGCCTGCGGCTCAGGTCCCCCGGACCCCCTGTCGACCGGGGGACCCGCCTGCGGCTCAGGTCCCCCGGACCCCCTGGGGGTCACCATGCGGCCGGCGAGCACGCGCGTGCCGCCGGCGCCGACGATCACGATGCTGAACATGCCCACCTGGCCGGGGTCCAGCTCGGCGAGGGTGGTCTGCGTGACCTGCTGCCGGGGGCGGAACGCGTCGGTGACCACCCCGACCGGGGTGCCCGGGGCGCGCCGCGCCAGCAGCAGCCGCCGCGCCTGCTCCAGCTGCCAGTGGCGCGCCCTGCTGCGCGGGTTGTACAGGCTGACCACGAAGTCGGCCTCGGCGGCCGCCTCGATCCGCCGCCGGATCACCGGCCAGGGCGTCAGCAGGTCCGACAGGGAGATCGCGCAGTGGTCGTGGCCGAGCGGGCTGCCGAGCAGCGCCGCGGCCGCCTGCGCCGCCGTCACCCCCGGCACCACCAGCACGTCCACGTCCGTGCCCGCGCGCTCCAGCGCCGGGCTCGCCATCGCGTACACGCCGACGTCGCCGCCGGAGACCAGCGCGACGCTCGCGCCGCCGCGCGCCGCCGCGACCGCGTGCTCGGCGCGGGCGGTCTCCTGCCCGACCGGGCTGGCGACCACCCGGCAGCCCGGCCGCAGCCAGCGGCGCGCGCGCTCCAGGTACTGGTCCAGCCCGATCGCGACCTCGGCCGCCGCCAGCGCCTCGCGCGCCAGCGGCGGGACCAGCGCCGGGTCGCCCGGCCCGGTCGAGACCAGCGCCAGCCGCCCCCGCACCGGCCGGCGCGCGACGGCGACGGTGGCCGCGGCCGACGCGCGCTTGGCCACCAGCAGCTCGCCGCCCTCGACCAGCGCCGCCGCCTCCGCCACCGAGGCGATCCCGATCGCGGCGCGGACCCGCTCGGACGGGTTGGGCACGGCGACCCGCGCGAGCAGCTCGGCGGGGTGCGCGACCAGCCGCCAGCCGCGCTCGGCCGCGGCGGCGAGGATCCCCGGCTCGTGGGCCTTGCGGTCGACCGTGGCCAGGTGCGCGACCGCCAGCGGGGACAGGCGCGCCCCCGCCAGCGCGTCGTCGATCAGCCCGCCGACCTCCTCGGCGGTGACGCCGCGGGCGGCGCCCACGCCGACGACCAGCGCCGCCGGCCGGTACACCAGGCACGGCGAGGGCAGCTCGACCAGCTCGTCGGTGACCGCGATCCCCGGCGCCGCCGGCGTGGCCGCCTCGCGGACGCTGCCGGGCAGCGGCCCCGTGGGCCAGGGCCGCGCGCGCCAGCGGTGCAGCGTGGCCCCGGCGAGCAGCGCGCCCCCGACCGCGGCGGCCGCGCCCCGGCTGGCCGGGTCGAGCCGCAGCCCCAGCGGCTCGCCGAGACGGTCCAGGGCCGGCAGGCCCAGCGCCTCGCTGGCGGTGGTCACCACCGGCTGCGCGCCGAGCGCCGCCGCGACCTCGCCGGCCAGCGCGTTCGCCCCGGCGTGCCCGCCGAGCAGCGCGACCGCGAACGCGCCCGCGTCGTCGACGGCGACCACCGCCGGGTCGCGGTCCTTGCCGGCCAGGTGCGGGGCGATCAGCCGCACGGCCGCGC
This sequence comes from Actinomycetes bacterium, assembly GCA_035263405.1. Lineage (GTDB taxonomy): Bacteria > Actinomycetota > CALGFH01 > CALGFH01 > CALGFH01 > DATFRI01. The sequence goes on from DATFRI010000070.1 coordinate 68,886, forward strand.
CGGTCGCCATGCACAGCACGAGCGCGACGCCGGGGGCCCAGGCGTCGCCCACGGCCCGGGCGGGCCGGCCGGTGGCCAGGCACGCCCCCGGCAGCGCGCGGGCGAGGTGCTCGGCGTTGCGCCGGCCGGGCGCGGCCGCGGCGATCACGGTCACCCGCGGCGCGCCCGCCGCGCCGCCGCCCGCCGCCGTCACGGCCGCCGCCCGCACAGCAGCAGGACGGGGTTGGCGGCGGCGAGCCGGTGCCCGCCGCCGCCGCCGCCCGCGCCGGGGAGGACCGGGACCAGGCGCGACGACTGCACGAGGCTGCCGGTGACCTCCAGGCCCGCGGCGGCCAGCGCGCGCTGCGCGCCGCCGACCCGCTCGACCGTGGCCAGCGCGACGACGACCGCGCGCCGGGCGCGGGCGGCGGCGACCTCGAGGATCGCCCCGAGCCGCTCGCCGCCGCCGCCGACGAACACCGCGTCGGGGTCGGGCAGGCCCGCCAGCGCCTGCGGCGCCCGGCCCTCGACGACCTCGACCGGGACGCCGTGCGCGCGCGCGTTCGCGCGCACGGCGGCGCACCGCGCCGGGTCGGCCTCGACGGCGACCGCGGCCGCGCCGAGCCGGGCGCACTCGACCGCGACCGAGCCGGAGCCGGCGCCCACGTCCCAGACGAGGTCGCCCAGTCCGGGGCCGAGCCACGCCAGCGCCAGCGCCCGCACCTCCCGCTTGGTGATCATCCGCCCGGGGTGCTCGAACGCGTCCTCGTCCAGCGCCCACCGGTCGGGGGTCGACCGGGCCGGGAACGCCCAGCCCCTGCCGGCCGGCCCGGCCGCCGGGTCGAGCGCGAGCACGACGTTGGGCTCCGCCCAGCCGCCGCGGGCGGCGCCCGCCGGGGTCGTCTCGGTGACGCGCTCGCCGGGGGAGCCGAGCCGCTCGGCGACGACCAGCCGCCGGCCGGTGCCCGCGAGCGCGGCGCCCAGCTCCGCCGGGCCGAACCCCGGCCCGGTGAGGACCGCGACCTTCGGGTGCCGCCGGCAGGCGTTCACCGCCCGCGCCGGGTCGCGGCCGTGCGCCGAGACGACCACCGCGTCGTCCCAGGGCAGGCCGGCCGCGGCGAACGCGCGGGTCACCGAGGACGCCGCGGGGACCACCTCGACCGGTCCGAGCGCCGCGGTGAGCGCGCGCACCACCCCGAAGAACCCGGGGTCGCCGGAGGCGAGCACGACCGCGGGCCGAGCGCCGCCGAGCGCCGCGAACCCGCGCGCCAGCTCGCCGGTGAGCGGCACGCGGCGGGCGGCCGGCGCCAGCAGCGGGGCCGCCTCGTCGAGCTGGCGCCGCCCGCCGAGCACGACCCGGGCCGCGGCGAGCGCCGCGACCGCCCGGGGGGAGGGCGGCCCCCCGTCCACGCCCACCACCGTGACGCCGCCGCCCGTGGCCGCCGCGCCGGGGGCGGGCGTGCCCCGGCCGCGGTCCGGCCCGCCGCTCATGCCGCCCACCCGGGCCCGGTCCCGACCGCGTCGAGCGTGTCGAAGTCGACCATGGCCACGCGCGCGCGGATCCGCCCGTCCGCGAACCGCTCGAGGTTGCGCTCGACCCGCGCGCACAGCAGCGCCGGCGGTCCGTCCAGGCCGCGCGCGCGCCACAGCTCGTAGGCGTGCCTGGCGGAGTTGGCCGCGCGCACCTGCGCGACCAGCTCGGCCGTCCCCCCGGCCTGCGCGGTGATCTCCGCCAGCAGCTCGAGGTCGACCCGCGACCGCGTCCAGTGGGTCATCAGCACGCCGGCGCCGAGCTTGGCGAGCTTGCCGGCCATCCCGACGAACGCGACCACGGCCACGCCCCTGCCGACCGCCTGCCGCACCGCCGCGCCGGTGAAGTCGCCGACCTCGACGAAGCAGACCTCCGGGAGCGCCGGGAGCAGCCGCCGCGCGGCCCGCTCGGTGCGCCCGCCGGTGGTGAGCACCACCGTGTCCAGCCCCTGGGCGGCGAGCACGTCGACCGCCTGCAGCACCGACGCCCGCCACGAGGCGGTCGAGAACGGCCGCACCACGCCGGTCGTGCCGAGGATCGAGATCCCGCCGAGGATCCCGAGCCGCGGGTTGGTGGTCCTGCGCGCCATCGCCTCGCCGCCGGGGACGCTGACGGTGCACACGACCCCGCGCCGGTCCGGGTCGAGCGCCTCGGCGACCGCGGCGGCGATCATGCGGCGGGGGGTGCCGTTGATCGCCGGCTCGCCGACCGGGATCCCGAGCCCGGGCTTGGTGACGGTCCCCACGCCCGCGCCCGCCCGGAACGCCACCCCCGGGGTCGCCGCCCACGCGAGCCGGACGGTGAGGCGCGCCCCGTGGGTCACGTCCGGGTCGTCGCCGGCGTCCTTGACCACCACCGCCTCGGCCCAGGCGCCGTCCGCGGCCAGCTCCGCGCGCTCGACCGCGAACGCCGCCCGGTCCGAGCCGCGGAACGGGCGCGGCAGCGGGATCTCGACGGACGCGGGCGGTGGCCCGCCGGCCAGCAGCAGCGCCGCCGCCTTGGCCGCCGCCGCGGAGCAGGCCCCGGTCGTCCAGCCGGTCCGCAGCGCCCGCGTGCGCACCCTGGCCGTGCGGGGCAGGTCGGGCTCGCGCAGCTCGGGCCGGTCCACGCTAGCCGCCTCCCGTCGAGCGGTTGCGGAACTGGTGCCCGAAGCCCGGCCGGTACAGGTGGCTGCGCCGCCCCCGCTCGCGCAGCGCGGGGCCGACCAGGATCAGCGTGTGCTTCCACAGGCGCGCGTCGCGCAGCGTGGCGGCGAGCGCGTCCAGGCGGCAGGTCTCGACCCGCTCGTCGGGCCAGGTCGCCCGGTACACCACCGCGCAGGGGGTGTCCGGCGGGTAGCCGCCGGCGAGCAGCTCCTGCTGGAGCCTGCGGCCGCGCTTGGCCGAAAGGAACAGCGCCATCGTGGTCCGGTGCGCGGCGAACGCGCGCACCTGCTCGCGCTCGGGCATCGGGGTCGCGGTCGCCAGGCGGGTGAGGATCACCGACTGGGCGACCTCGGGGACGGTCAGCTCCCGGCCGAGCGCGGCCGCCGCCGCGGACAGCGACGACACGCCCGGCACGATCTCCCAGTCCAGCCCGCGCTCCTCGCAGCGCTCGATCTGCTCGCCGATCGCGCCCCACAGCGCCGGGTCCCCCGAGTGCACCCGCGCCACGGTGAGGCCCTCGGCCGCTGCGCGGTCGTACACCTCGCACAGCCGCTCCAGGGTGAGGGCGGAGGAGTCCAGCAGCAGCGCGCCGGGCCGGGCGCCGGCGACCGCCTCGGGCATCACCAGGCTCGCCGCCCAGACGACGACGTCCGCCGCCGCGATCACCCGCGCCCCGCGCAGGGTGAGCAGGTCGGCGGCTCCCGGCCCGGCGCCCACGAACCAGACCTTGCCGCGGGCGCTCACGGCCGGGTCCTCCGGCCGCCGGGGGGGCGCGTGACGATGACCGTGGACAGGTAGGGCGCCGGGCCGTCGGGCAGCGGCCCGACCAGCTCGCCGGCCAGCCCGAGGCGCGCCCCGAACACCGCCTGGCCGGCGCGGCCGGCCTCCTCGAGCGCCCGGCGGACCTCCGGCAGCAGACGGCCGCCCTTGTAGACGGCGACGGTGTCGTGCTCGCCGAGGGCGGCGCGCAGCCGGTCGGCGCCGGCGGTGAACGGCAGCAGCGCGAGCGTCTGCGCGCCCTCGGCGAGCACCGTGCCGCTGCGCGCGGCCAGGTCCTGCAGGGCGGTGATGCCGGGGACGGTGGCGATCTCGACCGCCGGGACCAGCGCGCGCACCGCCCGGGCGAGGTGGGTGAACGTCGAGTACAGGTTCGGGTCGCCGATGGTGGCGAACGCGGCGTGCCCGCCGGCGCCGACGACCCCCGCGACCGCGGCGGCGGCCCGGTCCCAGGAGCGCTCGCGCTCGCCGAGGTCCTCGCCGAGCGCGAACGGCAGCCGCGTGACCCGCCCCGCGCCCGCGTGCGCGAGCACGACCTGCTCGGCGTGGCCGGGCTCGTCCGCGCCGGCCCCGACCGGGACGAACACCCGCTCCGCCGCCGCCAGCACGCGCACCGCCCTGAGGGTCGCCAGCTCCGGGTCGCCCGGCCCGACCCCGACCCCGGTGAGCCTGCCGGTCACCGCCCGCCCCCTCGCTCGCGGGGGACCGGCGCCGCGGCCCGCGCGGCAGCGACCAGCCGCGCGGCCGCGTGGGGCGTCGCGGCCCAGTGCGTGTGCAGGTAGGAGGCGTGCACCCCGCCCGCGACCCAGCCCTCGTCGCGGCCCGGCTCCAGCCGCCAGGCGGGCGGGTCGCCGGCCGCGGGGTCCACCGCGGAGTGGTGGAACTCGTGCCCGCGCACGCCCGCGCCGGCCGCCCACAGCACCGACCCGGCCGCCGCCCGCGCCTGGCGGTAGCCGAGCGTGAGCCGCGGGCGCAGCTCGGCGTCGGCGTCCAGCACCGCGCACATCGGCAGCCCGTCCAGCCGGCGCGCCAGGTACAGCAGGCCGCCGCACTCGGCGGTCACGGGCCGGCCCGACGCGGCGAACGCGGCGATCTCGGCGCGCAGCCGCGCGTTGGCGCTGAGCGCGTCCGCGTGCGCCTCGGGGAAGCCGCCGCCGAGGTGGAGCGCCGCGGTGCCCTCGGGCAGGCGCTCCTCGGCGGTCGGGTCGAACCCGGCCAGGTCCGCGCCGGCCGCGGCCAGCAGCTCCAGGTTCTCCTGGTAGGCGAAGGTGAACGCGGGGCCGGCGGCGACCGCGACGACCGGCCGCGAGGGACCCCCCGCGCTCGCCCGCTCCGCCGGGTGCGCGGCCGCGCCGCCGTCGGGGGGCCCGCCGGGGGCCTGGGCAGACGCCGGGGCCGCCCGCGGGGTCCACGCCGCAGCCGCCAGCGGGCCGGCGGAGCGGGCGAGCGCGAGCAGCGCGTCGAGGTCGCAGGCGGCGGCGACCCGCTCGCCGGCCGCGGCCACGGTCCGGCGCGCCTCCGCGGCGCGCTCGGCGGCGGGCACCAGCCCGAGGTGGCGCGAGGGCGTGGCGATCGCGTCGTCGCGCCCGACCGCGCCGAGCAGCGGCACGCCGACCTGGCCGAGCGCCTCGCGCAGCAGGTCCGCGTGCCGCTCGGACCCGACCCGGTTGGCGATCACCGCGGCGACCCGCAGCGCTGGGTCGAAGCTCGCGTACCCGCCGACCAGGGCGGCCACCGACCGGCCGAGGCCGTGCGCGTCGACGACCAGCACCACGGGGGCGCCGAGCAGCTTGGCGACCTGCGCGGTCGAGGCCAGCTCCGGGTGCGGACCGGAGGCGCCGTCGAACAGCCCCATGACCCCCTCCACGACCGCCACGTCCGCGCCGGCCGCGCCGTGCGCGAACAGCGGCGCGACCAGCTCCGGGCCGGACAGCCAGGCGTCGAGGTTGCGGCCGGGACGGCCGGTCGCCAGCGCGTGGTAGCTCGGGTCGATGAAGTCCGGCCCGACCTTGAAGCCCGCGACCCGCAGCCCGCGCCGGGAGCCGAGGGCGGCCATCAGCCCGGTCGCGACCGTGGTCTTGCCGGTCCCCGAGGCGGTCCCCGCGACCACCAGCCGCGGCACGCCCGCGCCCGTCGCGCCGCTCACCACTCGATCCCCTTCTGGCCGCGGATGCCGGTGTCGTAGGGGTGCTTCAGCTTGACGACCTCGCTGACCAGGTCGGCGGCGTCGATCAGCTCCGGCGGGGCGTGGCGGCCGGTGACGACGACGTGCTGGAAGCCCGGCCGCTCGCGCAGCACCCGCACCACCTCGGCAGTGTCGACCCAGCCGAAGTGCAGCGGGTAGGTGAACTCGTCCAGCAGCAGGAACCGGTAGGTCTCCGCCTCGAGCCGGCGGCGGACCTCCGCCCAGCCCTCGCGCGCCAGCGCCGCGGAGCCCTCCAGGTCCCTGGAGGTCCAGGTCCAGCCGTCGCCCATCTTGAACCAGTCGATGCTGCCGCCGGTGCCCGCGGACGACAGCGCCAGCGCGGCGGCGTGCTCGCCCACACGCCACTTGCCGGACTTCACGAACTGGTAGACGCCGATCGGCCAGCCCTGTGCCCAGGCGCGCAGCAGCAGCCCGAACGCCGCGGTCGACTTCCCCTTGCCGGTGCCGGTGTTGACGATCAGCAGCGGGTGCTCCCTGCGCCGGCGCCGCGGCCGCTCCTGCGCGGTGCCCCCCGGCCGCTCCTGCGCGGTGCCCGCGCCGGCCGGCCGCCCGCCGCCCGGCGTCACGCCACACCCCGGTCCGCCAGCCCGCGGGCCAGCCCGGCGAGGCTGCCGGCGGCCAGCTCCTCCAGCTGCAGCCACGGCGCGCCCATGGCCGCGGCGAGCCGCCCCGCCAGCCCCAGCCGCACGGGGCCCTGCTCGGTGTCGACGACCACCGCGGCCACGCCGCGCGCTGCCAGCCCGGCGGCGGCCGCCACGGCGGCGTCCACCCCGCCTGCCCCGTTGGCCCGGCCGTCGGTGAGGCACACCAGCAGCGGGCGGCGGCCCGGGTCGCGGACGCGCTCGACCGCCAGCACCTCGGCGGCGCGGGCCAGACCGGCCGCGAGCGGCGTCCGCCCCCCGGCCGGCAGCGTCGCGAGCAGCCGCGCGGCCAGCTCGACCGAGCCCGTCGGCGGGAGCGCCAGCCGGGCGGCGTCCCCGGCGAAGGTGACCAGCCCGACGCGGTCGCGGCGGCGGTAGGCGTCCAGCAGCAGCGACAGCAGCGCGCCCTTGACCGCGCGCATGCGCTGCCTGGCGGCCATCGAGCCGCTCGCGTCGACCACGAACAGCAGCAGGTTGCCCTCGCGGCCCTGACGCAGCTTCTCGCGCAGGTCGCCGCCGCGCAGCACCAGCCCGCTGCCCGAGCGCCCGCGGCCGCGCTGCGCGGGCGCGGCCGCCCGCAGCGTCGCCCCGAGCGCCAGGTCGCGCACGCGGCCGGCCGGCAGGCGGTCGCCCACGTGCCGGCCGTGGACGGCGACGGCGGGGCTGCGCCGCCCCCAGGCGCCCGCCCCCACGCCGGGCACCCGCAGCAGCACCGGGTCGAACGGCGCGCCGACGGGCAGCACCGTCGGGACCGCCGCCCCGCCCGACCGCCCGGCCCGCGGCGTGCCGGCCTCCGGCCGGCCGCCCGCGTCCTGGTCCGGGCCGGCCTGGTCGAGGGTCCCGCCGCCCGGGTCCCGCGCGTCCCGATCGCGCGGCGGCCCGGCCCGCCCTCGAGGTCCTCCCGGCCCGCGGCCGGTGCCGTCCGGACCGGGGCCGCCGCCGTGGCGCAGGTCGCGGGCGTGCCCGGAGCCGCCGTCGTCGGGGCCGTGCCCGGGGCCGGCGCCGTCGGGTCCGCCGGACGCCCGGCCGCCGCCCGGGGGACCGCCGGGACCGCCGCCCGGCGTCCCGCCGGGTCCGGGGTCGCCGTCCGGTCCCGGGTCGTCGAGGCCGGCGAGCGCCTCGTCCAGGCGGTCCTCGTCGATCCCCGGCTGCTCGAAGGGACCCCGCCGGCGGCGGTGGGGGAGCGTGAGCCGCGCCGCGGCGCGGACGTCGGCGACGGTCACCTCGGTGCGCTGCTCCCACGCGGCGAGCGCGGTCGCGGCCTTGGCGGTCACCAGGTCGGCGCGCAGCCCGTCGACCTCGAACGCGGTGCAGGCGGCGACCACGCCCGCGAGCGCGGTCTCGCCCAGGCGGACGCTGCCGACCAGCGCCCGCGCCGCGCGGATCCGCGCGGCGACCCGCGCGGTCTCGCCCGCCCAGCGGGCGCCGAAGCCCGCCGGATCGGCCTCGTACGCCAGCCGCCGTCGGACGACCTCGGCACGCTCGGCCGGGTCGCGCGGCGCGCGCACCGTGACGGTGAGCCCGAACCGGTCGAGCAGCTGCGGGCGCAGCTCGCCCTCCTCGGGGTTCATCGTGCCCACCAGCTGGAACCGCGCGGCGTGCCGGACCGACACGCCCTCGCGCTCGACGTGGTTGACGCCCATCGCGGCCGCGTCGAGCAGCAGGTCGACGAGGTGGTCGCCGAGCAGGTTGACCTCGTCGACGTACAGCACCCCGCGGTGCGCGCGGGCCAGCAGCCCCGGCTCGAACGCGCGCCGGCCCTCCAGCAGCGCCCGCTCCAGGTCCATGGAGCCCGCGACGCGGTCCTCGCTCGCGCCGACCGGCAGCTCCACCAGGCGGGCGGCCCGGACCTCCCCCGCGCCGCGCGGCGCCCCGGGCCGCACGGGCCCGCCGGGCGCGGGCGGCCCGCCGGCGAGGGCGGGGTGCGGGCCGTCGGGGCAGGCCGGGTCAGGCGCGGCGGGGTCGCAGGCGAAGCGGCAGCCGGGCACCACCGCGACCTCCGGCAGCAGGGCGGCCAGGCCGCGGACCGCGGTCGACTTGGCGGTGCCCTTCTCGCCGCGGACCAGGACCCCGCCGATCGGCGGGTGCACCGCGTTGAGCGCCAGGGCGAGCTTCAGGTCCTCGGCGCCCACCAGCGCCGCGAACGGGTAGGGTGCCGGGCCGCCCGCGCCGCCCGCGTCCCGGTGCCGCTCCAGGCCGGCCGGCCCTGTCGTGGACGTCATCCGCGCTCCTCCAGGTCGCCCTCCAGGTCCAGATAGGTCTCGCGCAGCCGCTGGACGGTGGCGTCCCGCGGCTTGGCCCACAGGCCCCGCTCGGCCGCCTCCAGCAGGCGCTCGGCGATCGCGCGCAGCGCCCACGGGTTGGCCCGCTCCATGAACTCGCGCACCTCGGGGTCGAACACGTACCTGGCCGCGAGCGTCTCGTACATCCAGTCCTCGACCACCGCCGCGGTCGCGTCGTAGCCGAACAGGTAGTCCACGGTCGCGGCCAGCTCGAACGCGCCCTTGTAGCCGTGGCGCCGCATCGCCCGGATCCACTTGGGGTTGGCGACCCGGGCGCGGAACACCCGCGCGGTCTCCTCGCGCAGGTCGCGGGTGCGCACCCGGGCCGGGTCGGCGGAGTCGCCCAGGTAGGCCCTGGGGGCGGTGCCGGTGAGCGCCCGCACGCTGGCGACCATGCCGCCGTGGTACTGGAAGTAGTCGTCGGAGTCGACGAGGTCGTGCTCGCGCGTGTCCTGGTTCTTGACCGCGACCTGGATGCGCCGGAACGCCCGTTCCATGTCCTCGCGCGACTCGGCGCCGTCCAGCTCCCGGCCGTAGGCGTAGCCGCCCCAGACCGCGTACACCTCGGCGAGGTCGGCGTCGGTCCGCCAGGTGCGCGCGTCGATGAGCGGCAGCAGCCCCGCCCCGTACGCGCCCGGCTTGGAGCCGAACACCCGCGCCGTCGCGCGCCGCCGCGCCGCCCGCCCGTCCACCCCGGCGGCGACCAGCGCCGCCTCGTCGCGCCGCGCGCTGGCCGCGACCGGGTTGGCGTCCTCCGGCTCGTCCAGGCCCGCGACCAGGGCGACCGCGTCGTCCAGCAGCGCCACCAGGTGCGGGAACGCGTCGCGGAAGAACCCGGAGATGCGCACGGTCACGTCCACCCGCGGGCGTCCCAGCTCCGCGAGGCTCATCAGCTCCAGCCCGGTCACCCGCCGGGTCTCGGGGTGCCAGCGGGGGCGGACGCCGAGCAGCGCGAGCACCTCGGCGACGTCGTCGCCGTGGGTGCGCATCGCCGAGGTCCCCCACACCACCAGCCCGATCGAGGAGGGCGGCCGGCCCTCCTCGCGCTCGTAGCGGGCCAGCAGGTCGGCCGCGAGCCGCTGGCCGACCTGCCAGGCGAGCTCGCTCGGGAGCGCCTTGGGGTCCACCGAGTAGAAGTTCCTGCCCGTGGGGAGCGCGTCCACCCGCCCGCGCGTGGGGCTCCCCGACGGCCCGGCCGGGACGTAGCGCCCGGCCAGCGCGTCCAGCACCCGCTCCAGCTCGAGGCCGGTCGCCTCCAGGCGCGGCACCACCACGGCGGCGGCGAACGCCAGCACCTCCGCGACCGTCCCCACGTCCGGGGGGAGGCCCTCGGCCGCCACGCGCGGCCCGCCCGCGCGGCCCGCCGCCCAGGGCCGGTCGCCCGGAGCGGGCCAGGCGCGCGAGCCGTCCAGGAGCGCGCCGGCGACCCAGCCGGCGGCGGCCGGCTCCCACGCGGCCGCGTCCATCGCCTCGGCCAGCGCCCGCGCCGCGTCCTCCAGCCGGTCGAGCGCGTCCGCCCCGGTCCGCCCCGGTCCCGGGAAGCGCGCGAGCAGCGCCGCGGGGACCTCGACCGCCTCGCCGGGCGCGGCCAGCAGCCCGGCCTCGTCCAGGCCGAAGGCGGCGCCGACCGCGGACCGCAGCCCCGGCAGCGTCCGCGGCCCCGGGGCGCCGGCCCGCCCGGTCGGCCGGGCGAGCGGCTGCGGCAGCCGCAGGATCGCGAGCACCAGGCCGAGCCGGTCCTCGCCCCGCGGCGCCTGCCCGAGCACGTGCAGGCCGCCGCGGATCTGCAGGTCCTTGATCTCGCACAGGTAGCCGTCGACGCGGACGATGATGTCGTCGAGGTCGTCGGGGACCGCCTCGCCCCGGTCGGCCAGCGCGAGGTCCCTGGTCAGCTCGGCGCTGCGCAGCAGCTGCCAGATCTCCCCGCGCAGCGCGGGCGCCTTGGCCGGGTCGGTGGTCTGGAGCTGGTAGTGCTCGTCCAGGAGCTGCTCCAGCCGGGTCAGCTCGTCGTAGGTCTCGGCGCGGGTCATCGGCGGCACCAGGTGGTCGACGATCACCGCGTGCGCCCGCCGCTTGGCCTGGGTGCCCTCGCCCGGGTCATTGACCACGAACGGGTACACCAGCGGCAGGTCCCCGAGCACCGCGTCCGGCGCGCACGACGCGGACAGCCCGAGGCCCTTGCCGGGCAGCCACTCCAGCGTGCCGTGCTTGCCGAGGTGCACCAGCGCGTGCGCCCCCCACACCTCCTCCAGCCACCGGTAGCAGGCCAGGTAGTGGTGCGTGGGCGGGAGCGCCGGGTCGTGGTAGATCGCGACCGGGTTCTCCCCGAACCCGCGCGGCGGCTGGATCGCGACCAGCACGTTGCCGAAGGACAGCGACGGGAACACCAGCTCCCCGCCGCCGCGCCCGCCGGCCTGGTCGTCGACGTACAGCTCGCCGGGCGGCTCCCCCCAGGCGGCGACCACGGCGGCGCGCAGCTCCGCGGGCAGGCGCGCGAACCAGGCGGCGTGGCGGCCGGCGGCGACGCGCGCGGGGTTGCGCGCGAGCTGCGGCTCGGTGAGGAACTCCGCGTCGAACCCGCCGGTGGCGATCAGCTCGTGGACCAGCGCGTCCCCGCCCAGCCCGCGCGCCGCCCAGTCGCCGGTGTCGTACCCGGCGGCGGTGAGCGCGTCCAGCAGCCGCACCGCGGACGCGGGCGTGTCCAGCCCGACCGCGTTGCCGACGCGGCTGTGGCGGGTGGGGTAGTTGCTGAGCACGATCGCGACCCGCTTGGCCGCGTTCGGGGTGCGCCGCAGCCGCGCCAGCTTCAGCGCCGTGCCGGCCACGCGCGCCGCGCGCTCGGGGTCGGCGACGTACCTGCCGGCCGCCGGCGCCGCCCGCCGGCCGGCGGGCGCGGTCGCCTCCAGCGGCTCCTTGAACGAGAACGGGACCGACACGATCCGCCCGTCGAACTCGGGGATCGCGACCTGCATCGCCGCGTCCAGCGGTGACAGCCCGCCGCTGGAGGCCGCCCACGCGGCCCGGCCGCCGGTCGCGCACAGGCCCTGGAGCACCGGGACGCCGAGCGCCTCCAGCGCGGGCACCTCCCACGCGGCCGCCAGCTCCTCGGCCGGCGCCGCGCTGCTGCCGCCCATCGCCAGCACCGTCACCACCAGCGCGTCGACCCTGCCGGCGAGCAGCTCCAGCGCGCCCACGCGGCCGTCGGCGCCGGGCCGCAGCGAGTAGCAGAACACCGGCAGCGCGTTGCCGCCGGCCGCCTCGACCGCGTCGACCAGCGCCGCGACGAACCCGGTGTTCCCGCTCATCCAGTGCGCCCGGTAGAAGACCACGCCCACGGTCGGCCGGGCGGGGTCCAGCACGGCCGACGGGTCCGCGGCGCGCGGATGCCAGTACCCCTCCTCGGGCAGCTCGACCGGCGGCTCGAACCCCAGGCCGCCGCCGAGCTGCGTGTCGGCCACGAACCTGAGCAGGTTGGCGAGGTTGTCGACGCCGCCGTGGCGCAGGTACTCGAACGCCTGCGCGAGCGCCCCGGCGGGCGCGGTGGAGCACGCGGCCAGCTCCGCGTCGGGCGCCGCCTCGCCGGAGAACGCCAGCAGCGGCACGCCCTCGGCGCGGCAGCGCTCGGCGAGCCGGTCGAACCCCTCCCAGGCGCGCCGGCCGCCGAGCAGCCGTACCAGCACCGCCGCGGGCCCGGCCCCGCCGGCGTCGAGCAGCTCGTCGGCTCCCGGCGCCCCCGGGACCGTCGGGTTGAGCGCGCGCACCGGCCCGAACGCCGCCGGCAGCCGCTCCGCGGCCGCCAGGGTCGCGAGCACCTCGGTGTCGGCGGTCGTGAGGACCAGCACGCCCCGGCGGCCCGACGACGCCCGCGCGCTCACGCGGCACCTCCGGGGGCCGCCACCCCGGGGCGCACCACCGGCAGGCCGGGCGGGGCACCGTCGCGCAGCAGGCCGGTGAGCGCCGCGGTGTCGGCGTGCCCGGCGATCAGGTCGCCGAGGGTGTCCAGGCGCCGCTCGCGGGCCTGCGCGAACGACACCCGGCCGGGGACGAACGCGCGCCCGCGCCGCCGCGCGACCCAGGCCAGCAGCGCGCGGCGCAGCCCGTCGCCCTCCAGCAGCCCGTGCCAGGAGGTCCCCAGCACCGCGCCGCGCACGCACCCGTCCGGCTCGCCGCCGGCGCGCACGAGCAGCGGCTCGGCGCCCTCGACCCGCGTGCGCCCGTGGTGGACCTCGTAGCCGGCGGCGGGCTCGCCGCCCAGCAGCGGGCACCGCCCGCTCGGCCGGGCCAGCAGCTTGCCGGCCGCGAACACCGTGCGCGCCGGCAGCAGCCCGAGCCCCTCGACCCGGCCGCGGCCGGACTCGACGTGGTCGACCAGCTCCCGCCCGAGGAGCTGGTAGCCGCCGCAGACGCCGAGCACCGGCGCGCCCTGCGCCGCGCGGCGCGCCAGCACCTGGTCCAGCCCCAGCGCGCGCACCCGGTCCAGCGCCGCCACGGTCGCCTTGGTCCCCGGCAGCACCGCGAGGTCCGCGCGCTCGACCTCCAGCGGGTCCTCGGTGACGCGCACGCTCACGCCGGGCTCGCACGCGAGCGCGTCGGCGTCGGTCACGTTGCTGATCCACGGCAGGCGCACGACCGCGACCGTGAGCCCGTCGCGGCCGAGCGGCGCCGCCGGCGCCGGCCGGGGCGCGTCCAGCGCCAGCGAGTCCTCGGCGTCCAGCTCGAGCCCGGCGACATGCGGCAGGACGCCCAGCACCGGCCGGCCGGTCAGCCCGGCGAGCTGGTCGAGCCCCGGCCGCAGGATCGACGCGTCGCCGCGGAACCGGTTGACCAGGAAACCCGCCACCAGCGCCTGGTCGGCGGGCTCCAGCAGCGCCAGGGTGCCGTACAGCGCCGCGAACACGCCCCCGCGGTCGATGTCGCCGACCACCACGGCCGGCAGCCCGGCGGCACGCGCCAGGCCCATGTTCGCCAGGTCGTGCGCGCGCAGGTTGATCTCGGCCGGGCTGCCCGCGCCCTCGCACACGACGACGTCGAAGCGGGCCCGCAGGTCCGCCAGCGCCGCCAGCACCACCCGCAGCAGCTCGGCCTTGCGCTCCTGGTAGGAGCGTGCGTCCTCGGTGCCGGCGGGCCGCCCCATCACGACCACCTGGGAGCTGCGCTCGCCGGAGGGCTTGAGCAGCACGGGGTTCATCGCGGCCTCCGCGTCGACCCCGGCGGCGGCGGCCTGCACGGCCTGGGCGCGGGCGATCTCCGCGCCGCCCGGGGTGACCGCCGAGTTGAGCGCCATGTTCTGCGCCTTGAACGGCGCGACCTTGATTCCCTGCCGCGCCAGCCACCGGCAGATCCCGGCGACGACCACCGACTTGCCCGCGTCCGAGCCCGTCCCGGCGACCAGCAGCGCCCCTCTCATGGGGTCCCCCGCGGGGGCAGGAGGGGGCCGTCCCAGGCGGTGAGGGTGGCGAGCGCGGCCGCCGCGGCGGCGGTCAGGGCGGACAGGCGCACGGCGCGGCGCACCGCGGCCGGGTCGGGTGGGACGCCGTCGCCGAGGGGGCCGCGGACCTCGACCCGCCCGGCGTAGCGGTTGGTGCCGCCGAGGCGCAGCCCGAGCGCGCCGGCGAACGCGGCCTCGACGCGGCCGGCGTTGGGGCTCGGGTGCCGCCCCCCGTCGCGGCGGGCGGCGCCGAGCGCGCGCCCGCCGTCGCCGCCGGCGAGCGGCGCGCACGCCGCCGCGAGCAGCACGGTCAGGCGCGCGGGCACGAACGTCAGCAGGTCGTCCAGGCGCGCGGCCGCCCAGCCGAAGCGGGCGTGGCGGGCGCTGCGGTGGCCGACCATCGCGTCCAGCGTGTTGGCGCAGCGGTAGGCGACCACGCCCGCCGGCCCGGCGAGCGCGCCCCACAGCAGCGGGCCGACCACCGCGTCGGCGGTGTTCTCCGCGACCGACTCGCACGCGGCCCGGCACAGCTCGCCGCCGCCCAGCCCCGCCGGGTCGCGCCCGGCCAGCGCCGGCAGCCTCGCCCTGGCGCGGGCGAGGTCACCGGCGTCCACCGCGTCCGCGAGCGCCCGCCCCTCCCGACCCAGCGACCGCCCGCCGAGCGCGCTCCACGTCACCGCGGCGAGCAGCCCCGCCCTGGCGGCCCGCGTCCCCGCTCCCGGGGTCCCGGCCGGACGGGTGCGCGCCGGCGGGTGCCCGGCGCGGCGCGCGCGGCCGCTCCCGGTCCGGGTCCGCAGCAGCCGGTCCGCCGCCCAGGCGGCCGCGGCCGGCACGCCGACGCACACGGCGGTGAACACCACGCCCGCGGCGCGCCGGTCGCGCCACAGCCGCCGCTCCAGGCGGGCCGCGGCCGCGCCGAACAGGGCGACGGGGTGGCCGCGTCGCGGGTCCCCGGCCACCTGGTCGGCGAGCCACCCGGCGAGCAGCCCGGCGCCGGTCATCCGTCGGCGGGGCGCGTCTGCGGGTCGGCCTGCCGCCCGGGCTGCGGGTCGGCCTGCCGCTCCGCGCGCTCCGTCAGCAGCCCGAACCCGGCCGCCAGCGCCCCGACGAGGGTGAGCTGCACGGCGACCGAGCCGAGCCGGAAGCGCCACAGCAGCTCCGCGGGGTAGGTGACCGGCGCGCCCTCGGCCGCCGGGAGCGCGGCGAGCAGCGCCGCCGCGAGCAGCAGCGCGCCGGCGACCACCAGCAGGCCGCGCGCGGGCGGCCGCAGCCGCGACCCGGCGAGCTGCCGGTCGGCGGCCCACACGGTCGCGGCGAGCAGCCCGCCGAGGAGCACGACGCCGAGGTATAGGGTGGTGCGCGAGCCGATCGTGTCGGGGTCGCCGACCGCCGGCGGGTTCGGCGGGTACTTCACCGCCGGCAGCAGCACCAGACCCGCCGCCGCGGCCACGCCGAGCTTGAGGCTGCGCGCCCAGCCGTCGCCGCCCACCCGGCCGACCGCCCACGCCCCCGCGATCGCGAACACGGCGCCGGCGGCCGTCCCGAGCAGTGCCGTCCCGAGCAGCAGTCCCGCCTTCTGTTGACCGCGGGTGATCACCGTGGGGGAGTCCGCGGCGGACACCGGCGCGCCGGCCGTGCGCTCCTCCAGCCGGATCGCCGCGTCCATCTCCGGCTCGCCCACGATCGTGGCGACGAGGCCGGCGAGCAGCCCGGCGAGCAGCCCGGCGAGCAGGCCGCGGCGCAGGTATGCGCCGATCATGGCCGGCTAGTGGCAGGGGACGCCGAGCAGGTGCCGGGCGTCGTGGAACAGCTCGTGCAGGGCGCCGCCCTGGTCGCGCATCGCGCTGGTGGCGAGCTGGGCGAGCGCGCCCTGGTCGAACGCGACCGCGGTCGTGACCAGCCAGGCGAGCGCGAGCACCACGAGCGCGGGCAGCGCGAGCTGGCGCAGCGGGAGCGGGGTGCGATCCATGGTGACCTCCTCGGGGATCCTCCGTCCCCGACAGGTTCACGGGCGGCGGCCCAGTCTCCTGACTCGCGGATCACCGCTCCGCCCTGCCTTCCCGCCGCGTCCTGCGGCGGTGGCGTCCGTGGGCGTCGCTCCCCGTTCACAGTGGCGGGACCGTGCCGGACTCGCACCGGCTTCCTGGTTCCAGCCGCCCTGGCCGCGGGCCCAACGGCGCGCGGCGCCACCCCTGCCGGCGGTGACCCCACGCTCGGTGACGACCCGAAGCCTGCCGATACAGCAGCGAGAACGTACCACACGGGCGCCCGGCCGTCGGCGAATTCGGTGGCGGGTGTCCCCGGGCGTTGGGACACTGGCCAGATGCACCACGTCGTCCTCGACGCCCGCGGGCTGGTCAAGCGGTACCGGCGCGGCCGCGCCGTGGACGGGGTGGACCTGACCGTCCGGCGCGGGGAGCGGGTGGCGCTGCTCGGGCCGAACGGCGCCGGCAAGACGACCACCCTGATGATGTGCCTCGGGGTGGTCGAGCCCGACGCCGGGACGGTCGAGATCCTCGGACACCGCCTGCCCCGCGGCCGCGTGGCCGCCATGGCGCAGGTCGGCTTCGCCGCCGGCTACCTGCCCCTGCCCGAGCGGCTGCGGGTCCGCGAGTACCTGAGGATGTTCGGCCGGCTGTACGGCCTCGCCGAGCCCGACCGGGCGGCCGCGGCCGGCCTCGAGCGCTTCGGCGTCGCCCACCTCGGCGCCGCCATGGGCACCGAGCTGTCCTCGGGTCAGAAGACGCTGGTGGGGATCGTGAAGGCGACCATGCACGAGCCGGCGCTGGTGGTGCTCGACGAGCCGACCGCCTCGCTGGACCCGGACGTGGCGCAGCGGGTGCGCGCCGGGCTCGGCGCGCTCAGCGCCGGGCGCGGCTCGGCGCTGCTGATCACCAGCCACAACATGGTCGAGGTGGAGCGCATCGCCGAGCGGGTGGTGTTCCTGTCCGCCGGCCGGGTCGTCGCCGACGGCGCGCCGGAGGAGGTCGCCGCACGCTTCGGCCGCGAGGACCTCGAGGAGGTCTTCCTGCACCTGGCGGAGGAGCGGTCGGCCGGATGAGCGTCCCGACGGTCCGCGAGCGGGTCCGCCCGCTGCCCGGCCCCGCCCGCGCCCGCCCCGGGCGGGCGCGGCTGGGGCGCGTCCTCACGGTCGCCCGCCGGCAGGCGTTCGTCCTCCAGCGCAGCCCCCACCGGCTGTTCGACGTGACCATCTGGCCCCTGGTGGACGCGGTGCTGTTCGGCTCGATGGCGGTCTTCTTCGCCGGCGGCGCCGGCGGCGCCGGCCCGGCCGGCGCCGCCGCCGGCTACGTGCTGGCCGGGATCGTGCTGTGGCACGTCGTCTACCAGGCGCAGATCGCCGTGTCGACGGGGTTCCTGGAGGAGACCTGGAGCCGCAACCTGCTCAACCTCATGGTGACCCCGCTGCGCGAGGTCGAGTACCTCGCCGGGGTCGCGCTCTTCGGCCTGGTCAAGCTCGCGCTGGGGGTGGGCGTCGTCGCGCTCGTGGCGCTGGGGTTCTACGCGTTCGACGTCACCGACCTCGGCTTCAGCCTGCTGCCGGTGATCGCGCTGCTGCTGGTCGCCGGGTGGGCGATCTCGCTGACCGTGATCGGGCTCGTGCTGCGCTTCGGGACCGGCGCGGAGGCGCTGGCGTGGGGGATCCTGTTCGTGGTCATGCCGCTGTCGGGGGTGTTCTACCCGGTCGGAGCGCTGCCCGGGTTCCTGCGGCCGGTCGCCGCCCTGCTGCCGACGACGCACGCGTTCGCCGCGGCCCGGGAGCTGCTGGACGGCGGCCCGGCGCCCTGGCGCGAGCTGGGCCTGGCGACGCTCACGACGCTGCTGGCCACGGCCGCCGCGATGGCCTTCGTGGTGCGGATGCTCAAGGTGTTCCGCCGCCGCGGCTACATCTCCCGGCACGTGTGAGCTTCCGTCGTCAGCTCGGCGGGATCACCAGGTCGACCCGGCGGTTGAGCTGGCGGCCGGAGGGGTTGTCCTTGCCGTTCAGGGCGTTGGGCGCGACCGGCTGGGTCTCGCCGAACCCCTTGACCGCGAGGCGGGCGCTGCTGACGCCCCGGTCGGTGAGGCCGTTCGCGACCGCCTGGGCGCGCCGGAGGGACAGGTCGGCGTTGTACTCGGCGCTGCCCACCGAGTCGGTGTGCCCGTTGACCTTGATGGTGCCGGTGGCGGAGCCGGCCGCCGCCGAGCCGCAGCCGACCGACCCGGTCCCGCCCAACGACGGCGACGCCGGCAACGACGTCGCCGACGCCCGCGCCCTCGGCGCGCCCGCGGTCGCGCGCAAGGTCATCGGCGTCGGCGCGGTCGACGTCAAGACGTTCGCAAAGTACGACAAGCAGTCCAGCGGCCCCACCGGCGACGGCCGGGTCAAGCCCGACATCGTCGCGTCGACCAACGTCGAGACCGCCAGCAACGCGTCCGACACCGCGCTGACCAGCTATGGCGGCACCAGCGCGGCCGTCACCCTCGCCGCCGGCACCGCCGCGGCGCTGCGCACCTTCGTCCGCATCCAGGTGGCCTCGACCTCCTGCCGGCTGACCGGCTCGCTGTGGTGGCCGAGACGCAGGCCGGCGGCCACAACGACGTGGACCTGGAGATCGTCGACCCGGTCGGCACCGTCAGGGCGGAGAGCCGCGCGAGCAACGGCGTCTTCGAGCTGGCCCGCGTGAACGGCCCCATCACCGGCGGCACGTGGAACCTGCGGGTCGGGGGGCTACAACGTCAGTGGCTCGCAGCCCGTGTACGTGGCGGGCGCCACCTGCCGCTGACGCCACGCCGCAGCGCGCCGGCCCGGGTCACCGGCCCGGGCCGGCGCCGTCGTCGAGCGCCGCGGCGAGCTGCTCGCGGCGGGTGACGCCGAGCTTGGCGCAGGCGTTCTGGAGGTGGTTGTCGACGGTGCGCACCGACAGCACCAGACGGTCGGCGATCTCCTTGCTGGGCAGCCCGCGTGCGGCGAGCAGCGCGACCTCGCGCTCGCGGCGGGTCAGCGGCACCACCGCCGCGGTCGTCACCAGCCCCGGCGTGCGCGCCTCCTCGCAGCCCTCCAGCAGCGCGGCCGCGCGCACGCGCAGGCCGGCGGCCGCGCGCGCCTGGCCGCTGCGCTGGTGGGCGTGGGCGGCGGCGGTGGCGGCCTCGGCGGCGAGCAGGGCCGCCCCGAGCGTCTCGAAGCGGTCGGTGGCGGCGGTCAGCCCGGCGGGGTCCTGCGCCGCCGCGGCGCGGGCGCCCTGCGCGTACGCGGCCGCCCGCGGCCCCTCGCAGGCGGCGCCCAGCTCCTCCAGGCGGGCGGCGACCTGGTCCGCCCCGCCCAGGCGGGCGGCGTCGTGCAGCAGCCAGGCCTCGGACGTGCGGTAGCCGCTCTCCCTGGCGGCCGCCGCGGCGGCCAGCAGCAGCGCGCGGGCGCGCGGCAGGTCGCCGGCGGCGGCGGCCGCCCAGGCGCGGCCGAGCTGCTGCTCGGGCGCGATGAAGCCGAACTCCGGCAGGCCGTCGAGTTCGTCGGCGGCTCGCTGCGCGCTGCCGGCGTCGCCGAGCCACGCGTGCGCGATCGCCAGCCCCGACAGGACCAGGCGCCGCGGCCCGTCGAAGTGGTAGTCGCGGCACAGCGCCAGCGACTCGGCCAGCCAGCGCTGCGCGGTCCGGGGCCTGCCCGACAGCAGCTCGCAGCGGCCGAGGTTGAGGGTGAACCAGATGCGCCCGATCGGCGACCGGTCCTGCGTGGCGAGCTGGTAGCCGGTGGTGGCCAGCGCCGCGGCCTCGGCGACGTGGCCGGCCTCCTGCAGCGCGTACACCTGGGTCACGAGGTGGATGCCCGGGTGCGCGATCGCGAGCTGGTCGCCGAGCTCGAGGTGGTCGGCGAGCCCCTGGCGCGCGATCGTCAGCGCACGCTCCGCCTGGCCCATCGCGGCCAGCGCCGGCGCCTCGCACAGCGCCTGGAACACCCGCGAGCGCAGGTCCGTCGCGGTGCCGAGGCCGTCCAGCAGGCGCAGCGAGTCGGCCGGGTGGCCCGAGGCCATCAGCACCTGCGCCTCGTCCACCAGCAGCTCGGCACCGGCCGCCGGGTCGGTCAGCCGCGCGCGCGCCGCCCGGTTCACCGCCACCGCGTCCGCGGGCCGTAGCAGCCCCCAGAGCAGGTTGCGCGAGCGCGCGCCGACGATCTGCACCAGCTGGCGCTCACTCTCGGCGACCGGCTCCGCGGCGGCGAGCACCTCCTCGGCCTCGGCGAACTGGCCCAGCTCGGCGAGCGCCTCGCCGAGCAGCAGGCCGGTCTCCCCGCCGGGGCGCTCGGCGAGCGCGGCGCGGGCCAACCGCTCCACCCGGCGGAAGTCGTGCCCGTAGCGCGCCAGCCGCGCCGCCGCGACCAGCAGCCCATGGTCGGCTGAGCCGAGCGCGTCCAGCTGCCAGCTCGCGATCCGCAGCGGGTCCTCGCGGCGGCGGGCGCCGCGGTGGGCGACCCGGTCGGCGTGGTCGCTCAGCAGGCGGCGGCGGGTGAGCGCCGGCAGCCGGCCGCGGACCACCTCCCCGTACAGCGGGTGGGCGAGCGTGACCTGCTGGCGGCGCCCGTCGGCGCGCACGCTCACCAGGCCCGAGCGCTCCAGCGCCTCGAGCGGGCCGAGCCCGGCGAGCGCGGCCAGCTCGGGCACCCCGACCGGCTCGGACAGCGCCAGCAGCTCCAGCAGCTCACCCGCCGCCCCGCCGACCGCGCGCAACCGGGCGTCCACCAGCTCCACCAGGCGCGCGCTGCGCACCAGCGGCCCGGTGAGCCGCCACACGCCGTGCTGGTCCCGCAGCGCCCCGGCGGCCTGCGCAGCCAGCACCAGCTCGCGCAGGAACAGGACGTTGCCGCGGCTGGCCGTCCACAGCTCGCCGGCCGTGCCGGCGGCGACCGGACCGTCCAGCGCGGCCTGGAGCAGGTCCTCCACCTGCTCGCGCGACAGGTCGGCGAGGTCGACGCGCGCGGCCCGCCCCTGCTGCCACAGGCCGGCGAGCGCGTCGGCCAGCGGCTGCCCCGAGCGCACCGTGCCGAGCAGGAACAGCGTCCCGCCCTCGACCAGGTGGACGAGCAGCAACGTCGAGGTCAGGTCGAGCAGGTGGAGGTCGTCGACGAGGAGCACGAGCGGCTCGGGTCCGGCGCGCTCGCGGACCGCCGCCGCCGCCCGCTCGAACAGGGTGAGCGGGTCGGCCCGGTCCGCGCCCAGCTCGGCGGGCAGCAGGTGCGCCAGGGCGCTGAGCGGCAGGGACGCGGCGGCGGCGCTGGCGGTCGCGCGGGCGCAGGTGCGGCCCCCGCCCTCCGCGCGCGCCAGGCACTCGTCGGCCAGCCTGGTCTTGCCGACCCCCGGCGGGCCGTGGATCAGCAGGCCGCGGGTGGCGGGCTCGGCGAGCGCGGCCGCGAACGCGTCCAGCTCGTCGTGCCGGCCGACCAGCGGCCAGCGTCCCTGCGGCGGCATCCGCGCCCCCCGGCGGGTCGAGGCGTCACGGCCGGGCGGGCGCCGGCGGCCGGGCAGCACCGGCGGTAAGCCTACCTGCCACCCGCCGCATCTGACAGCCCCTGGCTCCTATGAGCGGGTGGCCGGCGCCGGTCGGCAGCGGCGGCTGGCGATATGGCGCGAACTCCGCCCGGCCGCCGCGGCCCACGGCGGCGGTAGGCTTTCGCACCAGGTCACGCACTGGCGCGGGCTGCGGCGCTCCGGCCGCCGGCGGCCGGAGCGGGTCCGGCGCCGAGCGGGAGGGAGCGGTCGGATGGAGGTCATCCTCGACGGGCAGGCGCTGCGCGCCGAGCAGGTCGTCGCGGTCGCGCGCCAGGGCGCGCGGCTGGTCCCCGGGCCGGGCATGGCCGAGACGATGCGCGCCTCCGCGGAGGTCGTCGCCGAGGCGCTCGGCGGCGACCGCATCGTCTACGGGGTCACGACCGGGTTCGGCGCGCTCGCCAGCCGGCGGATCCGGCCGCAGGAGCGGCTGCCGCTCCAGGCCGCGCTGGTCCGCAGCCACGCCGCCGGGATCGGCGCGCCGGTCGAGGCGGAGGTGGTGCGCGCGATGATGGCGCTGCGCGCGTGCTCGCTGTCGCGCGGCTACTCGGGGGTGCGGCCGGTCGTCGTCGAGACCCTGTGCGCCGCGCTGGAGGCGGGCGTGGTGCCCTGGGTCCCCGAGCACGGCTCGCTCGGCGCCTCGGGCGACCTGGCCCCGCTCGCCCACGTCGCGCTGGCGCTGATGGGGGAGGGCTGGGCGCTCGGCCGCGGCGGCGGCCGCGAGCCCGCCGGCGACGCGCTGGCCGCCGCCGGGATCCGGCCGCTGGTGCTCGGGCCGAAGGAGGGCCTGGCGCTGCTCAACGGCACCGACGGGATGCTCGCCCACCTGGTCCTCGCGCTGGACGACGCCGCGGCGCTGGCGCGCGCCGCCGACGTGGTCGCCGGCATGACGCTGGAGGCGCTGCTGGGCACCGACGCCGTCCTCGACCCGCGCCTGCACGCGCTGCGCCCGCACCCCGGCCAGCTCGCGGCGGCCGCCAACCTGCGCAAGCTGGTCGCCGGCAGCGCGATCGTCGCCTCGCACCGCCAGTCGGCCCACCTGGTCCAGGACGCCTACTCGCTGCGCTGCTGCCCGCAGGTCCACGGGGCCAGCCGCGACGCGCTCGCCTGGTGCGCCGAGGTCGCCGGCCGCGAGCTGTCCTCGGTGATCGACAACCCGGTGGTGCTGCCGGGCGGCGAGGTGATGAGCACCGGCAACTTCCACGGCCAGCCGCTGGCGTTCGCCGCCGACCTCGCGCGGCTCGCGGTCGCCGAGCTGGGCGCGATCGCCGAGCGCCGCGTCGACCGGCTGCTGGACGCCGCCCGGTCCAACGAGCTGCCGCCGTTCCTGGCGCGCTCGCCGGGCCGCAACTCCGGCTTCATGCTCGCCCACTACACCGCCGCCGCGCTGGCCGCCAGGCACCGGCGGCTGGCCGCCCCTGCCAGCGCCGACAGCCTGCCGACCTCGGCCGGGCAGGAGGACCACGTGTCGATGGGCTGGTCGGCCTGCCGGGACCTGCGGGTGGTGCTCGCCGGCGTGCACGCGATCCTCGCGGTCGAGGCGCTGTGCGCGGCGGCCGCGCTGGAGCTGCGCGGGCTCGCGCCCGGCCAGGGCTCGGCCGCGGCCCTGCGCCGCCTGCGCGCTGCGGTGCCGCGCATGGACGAGGACCGGTTCATGGCGGCCGACCTGGAGGCCGCCCGCGACCTCGTGGCCGCCGGGGAGCTGGCCCGAGCCGCCGAGCGGGCGGTCGGCCCGCTGGACTGAGGCCTCCCAGCGCCAGCAGCGCCAGCCCGCCGCCGAGCAGCGCCAGGCCCGGCCACCCGCGCGCGGGCAGCTCCTCGCCGAGCACCACCAGGCCGAGCGTCGCCGCGGTGAGCGGCTCGGCGAGGGACAGGGTGGCCGCCTCCGCGGCGGGCAGGCGCGCGAGCCCGCGGCTGAACAGCAGGTAGGCGCACGCCGTCGCGGCCAGCCCGAGGTACAGGCAGACCGCCAGCCCGCCGGGGTCGGCCAGGGAGCCGGGGTGGGCGAGCGCCAGCACCGGCGCGAGCAGCAGCGCGGCGAGCGCGAACGTGGCGCCGGTGACCCCCACGGGCGGGTGGCGGTCGAGCAGCCCCTTGGTGGCCAGCACGTAGCAGCTGTACGCGCCGCCCGCGCCGGCGGCCAGCAGCACCCCGAGCGGCCGGGCACCGCCCCCGCCGGGCGCCGCCAGCAGCACCGCTCCGGCGACCGCCGGCGGCGTCGCCAGCAGCCAGGCGGCGCCCGGCCGCTCGCCGCGCAGCGCCAGCGCGAGCAGCCCGGTCAGCACCGGAGCGCTGCCGATCGCCACGACCGTGCCGGCCGCGACCCCGGCCAGCCGCACGCCGCTGAAGAACAGCGGCTGGTAGGCGGCCATGGCCACGCCCGCGGCGAGCAGCGGCAGCGGCCGCCACGCGCGCGCCCCGCCCAGCGCGCCGGCGGCCCACGCGACCGCGAGCAGCGCCGCGCCGCCGACCAGCATGCGGGCGGCGCCCACCGCCAGCGGGTCCAGCCCGTCGGGCCCGAGCGCCTGCGCGGTCCCGGTGGTCCCCCACAGCGCCGCCGCCGCCAGGACCAGCAGCCGCCCCTGCGCCTGCGCCCGCGGGCCGGCGTCGGGCCGCCCTGCGCCCGGCGTCGGCTCCTCCACTGGCGGCGCTCCTGCTCGCTCGGTGCCCGCCGGGCGGGCGCCCGGCCGCGCGTTCGCCCGCGCATCCTGCCACCGGCGCCGCCGCAGCCGGTCCTCGCGGCGGTCCCCGGGGCGGTGTACGGTGCTTTGATGCAGTCAGCTCCGCCGGTCACCGTGCTGCTCACCGCCGATGGTCTGTCGATCGCCGCGGCCTTCGACGCGGTGTGCCGCCCGGAGTGCGGCGGGACGGCCCTGTTCGTCGGGACGACCCGCAGCCCCTCCGACGGGCGGGTCGTCGAGCGGCTGGAGTACGAGGCCTACGAGGAGGCCGCGCTCCCGGCGATGCGCACGCTGGCCGAGGCGGCGCTCGCGCGCCACGGCCTCGGCGCCGTGTACGTCGCCCACCGCCTCGGCGCGGTGCCCGCGGGCGAGCCGAGCGTCGTGGTCGCGGCCGCCGCGCCCCACCGCGCGGCGGCGCTGGCGGCGGCGGCCGAGCTGATCGACGAGCTGAAGCGCACCGTGCCCGTCTGGAAGAAGGAGCGGTGGGCCGGGGGCGGCCGCTGGATCGGCGTCCCCGAGCAGGCGCCGGCGGTCCGGGAGGTCCCGGCGGCCCCGGGAGGTCCCGGTGGCTGACCGGCCGCTCGTCGACGCGTTCGGGCGGGTCGTGCGCGACCTGCGGGTGTCGGTGACCGACCGCTGCAACTTCCGCTGCCTGTACTGCATGCCCGCCGAGGGGCTCCCGTGGACCCCCGCCGAGCAGGTGCTCACCCGCGAGGAGATGATCCGGGCGCTGCGGGTCGCGGTGGACCTCGGGGTCGACCGCATCCGGATCACCGGCGGCGAGCCGACCCTGCGGCGCGACCTCGTCGACATCGTCGCGGCCCTCGGCAGCCTCGGCGTGGAGCTGTCCCTCACCACCAACGGGTTCCTGCTCGGGCGGCTGGCGGCGCCGCTCGCCGCGGCCGGCCTCGCCCGCGCCAACGTCAGCCTGGACTCGCTGCGCCGCGACCGGTTCGAGCAGATCACCCGCCGGGATGCGCTCGACCGGGTGCTGGGGGGGATCGACGCCGCCCTGGCCGCGGGGCTGCGCCCGGTGAAGGTCAACGCCGTCGCCGTCCGCGGCTTCAACGACGACGAGATCGAGCCGCTCGCCGGCTGGGCCCGCGACCTCGGCGTGGAGCTGCGGTTCATCGAGTTCATGCCGCTGGACGCGCCGGGCGAGTGGACCAGGGACCAGGTGGTCCCGGCCGGGGAGATCCTCGCGCGGCTGGACCGGGCGTTCGGGCTGGAGGCTCCCGAGCCGCGCGGCCACGCGCCGGCCGAGCGCTACCGCTACGCCGACGGCCGGGGAGCGGTCGGCGTGATCGCGAGCGTGACGCGGGCGTTCTGCGCCCGCTGCGACCGGATCCGGCTGACCGCCGACGGCCAGATCCGCACCTGCCTGTTCGCCGACGGCGAGCACGACCTGCGCGCGGTGCTGCGCGCCGGCGGCGGCGACGAGGACGTGGCGGCGCTGTACCGGGACGCCGTGGCGCGCAAGCAGTGGGGCCACGAGATCAACGGCCCGCGGTTCGTCCAGCCGCAGCGCGGCATGTCGCAGATCGGGGGCTGAGCGGTCCCGGCCGGGCCGGCCGGCGGGGCTCCGGGGACCGCCGAGCGCCCGGCCGATTCCGGTACGCTCCAATCGGTTCGGAGGCGAAGCGGTTCCCGCCGAGCACCCGGGCCCAGGGACCGGCACGACGTCCCCGGCGCGACGTCCAGAGGAGGAGCCTGTGGCACCCGAGTGCACCTTCTGCCAGATCGTGTCCGGTGAGCTGCCCGCCGAGTACGTCTTCGAGGACGACCGGACCGTCGCGTTCATGGACATCAACCCCGCGACCGACGGCCACATGCTGGTCGTGCCCCGCGCGCACGCCGTCGACGTGCTCAGCGTCGACGAGCACGACTGGACGGCGGTCGCCCTGACCGCGCGGCGCATGGCCCGCTGGGTCACCGGGGCGCTCGGCGCCGGAGGGGTCGACCTGGTGCAGGCCAACTCCGACGGGACCGTGGGCGCCCAGACCGTCTTCCACCTGCACGTCCACGTCCTGCCGAGGTACCGGGGGGACCGCCTCGGCCCCTGGTGGACCCAGCAGACCGCCGACCCGCACGGCATCACCCGGGCCGCGGAGCGCCTCATCGAGTACGGCCGCCGCGACCTCGCCGCCGACCGCGCCCAGCTCAGCCTCTCGGAGCGGCCCACCTGATCCCGCCGGCCCTCGACGCGGCGGCGCGCACGGCGCGGCGGCGGTCGGAGGAGCGGCCTGGCTTCAGCCAAGTCGAGCGACAGGAGAGGTGCCGAACCGGTCGGCCATGAGCGCCTTCAGGTTGCGCGGGAAGTCCCGTTCGGTCGCCATGTGCGCCGCGCCGAGCGCGAGCTGAGCATCAGCATCGCCGGCGAAGGCAGCCGAGCACCTCTCTGGTGCAACGTTCGCCAGCGCGAGGATTGCTCCTTGGCACCCGAGCGGTCCAGCGAGCGCCAGCAGCGCGGATGAACCCACGTAGACGGGACCCTGGTACGTGGTCCGCTCCGCCAGCAGCCGCTCCGGATCGCCCGAGGAGTCCTTGAGCCCCCGCACCGGCAGCTCCGGGAGCAGCTCCACCGGGATGCCCGGCGGCGACGTCCGCGGGAAGTGGTAGGCGAGCACCGGCACGCCAGCGGCCGCCGACGCGACCGCCTCGTAGTAGCCGGCGAGGTCGCGGGAACCGGGCGGCGACAGCGCCAGGATCCCGTCGGCGCCGTGGTCCACCGCCGCCCGCGTCAGCGCGGCCGCCTGCCGCCGCGACGGGGCGCCGGTACCGGCCAGCACCGGGATCCCGGACGGCACGGCCCGGCGGACCTCGTCCAGCAGCGCGGTCCGCTCCGCCTCCGACAGCGTGGCGGCCTCGCCGGTGGAGCCGGCCACCACCACCGCCCGCACACCCAGGTCCACCAGCGTCGCGGCATGGCCGGCGGTGGCCTTGGCGTCGAGGTCGCCCGCGGCGTCGAACAGCGTGACCAGGGCAACGCCGACATCGGTGAACAACGCTCCCGCCATGAGTCGCTCCTGTCTGCCGGAGAGCTGGACTGCACCTGGTCCACCGTGCCAGAGGTCCGGCGGGCTCACTCTCGGCCGATGTCAGCCAGGGCTCCGGCAAAGTGCCGGATCGTCGGGTTTCATGGGCGTGATTCCGAGGAGGGCGAGGGTCGGGTGTCGTGGTGGCCTGACTGTGCCGGTGACGTGCCGGACTCGTTACTCGGCCGTGACGGGCGGCGCTGGTGCCGCCCCTAGAATCCAGGTGTCCCTCCCTCGCTGTCACGTCCCTTGCAGACCGGCATCTCGGCGCTCGAGCGCTGCACAGCAGCTCCGGGCCGTTCGTGATGCGCTGCCGGGTCGTGGATCCCCACAGCACCAAGGAGCTGCGGTGCAGCTTGTGCGCTCCGATTCGACGCACCGTGACGTGGCGCACACTCCCGGCGCGATGCTCGCCGCCGGGATCCGGCTGCTGGTCGCGAGCCTGCTGCTGGGCACGGTGCTGCTGCTGGTCGCGCTGAGCGGCGGCCCGGTGGCCGACGCCCGCGGCGGCCGTGCGGACCGGCCCGCCCGCCGCGTGCCCTCGGCGCCTGCGCGCGCAGGCCCTGCCAGTGCGGGCCGTGTCGGGTCGGTGCCGGCCTTCAGGATCGGCAACGCGTACGCCTACGCGGCCGGGTGGTCGGCTGCGTCGCGGCTGCTGGGCAGGATCGACTCCCCCTCGGCCGCGGAGGGGCGGGCGCGCGGGCGGCGGGCGGGCGGGGCCGGTGGGCCGGCCGCCACGGCGCGGGGACGACCTCCCGGCGTGGGGGCGGCAGGGCCTGGCGGCAGGGGGCGGCCGGGCAGGCCGGGCAGGCGTGACCTGCCTGCGACCCCGATGTGGTGGTGGCGTGGCAGCGACCCCGAGGGCAGGCCGGGGGCTGGGCGTGCCAGGCCGGGCCGCGGCGGGGGGGACCGGCCCGCGCGGAGGGGGTCGACGCCGGCCGCCCGCATGGCCCCGGCCGCCCCGGCCGCCCCGGCCGACCCGGCAGCCTCGGTAGGGGATGGCGAGCCAGCAGGGGGTCGCCGGCCGGATCCGTTCGAGGGGAACCAGGAGGCCAGGGGAGTGGCCACCCGCCGCCCGGTCCTGCCGGCGCCTCCTGACCTGTTCGCGGACCTGGTCTGGAGCGGGCTGGCCGAGGGGGGGAAGGGCCTCGGCGAGGCAGTGAGGATCCTGGCCTGGCGCACGTCCTGGTTGATGCAGACGGCGGTGAGTCTGGTCCCCTTCAAGCAGCTCGAGTTCTTCGCGCCGGTCATCTGGACGAGCACCAAAGCGCTGATCGCCGAGCTGCAGCTGCTGGGTGACAGGGAGGCGGCTGCCAGGCTGTGGCACGAGGTGTTCGTGAAGCTGGTACGCCCCGAATACCTGGAAGGGGCCGCCCGGCAGCTTCGGCACAGCTTCGACCAGCTGAGCGCGGCGGCGGCGCTGCCTGTCGGGGACGGCGTCGGCTCCCGCCTGGCCCACCTGCTGCTCAGCGCGGGTGTCGGGCTCGGCAACCTGGTCCAGGCGTTCCACGCGCTGCCCTCGAGGCTGGACGATCCCGACATCGCGCGCCGCAAGCGCGAGTACGCCGACGCCATGGGCCGCGCACGCCGCAACGGCGCCCAGGTTCTCGCCGCTCTCGACCTGCTGCGCCAGGACGTGACCTACGCGGCTCTCGGCGTCGGGCGCGCGCCCGCGAGCCGGCCTGCCCCTCCGGGCACCGCCACCGGCGGCACGGCCACCTCCGGCGCCGACACGCCTCGCGCCGCCGCGTCCCAGCCCCGCGCGACCGTCGGCGCGGTCATCGCGCCCGCCAGGCGCGCCACCCCCGGTGCCGCGGCGGCCCCGATCCCACCGACCATGCGCGGTCCCGGGTCCGGCGCCAACCTCGGCCCCGGCCGGTGGTCGGCCGTCGCCATGCCGGCTCCGCGGCCTCCCGCCGCGTCGGTCACGGCATCGGCCGCCTCGCTCGCGGGGCTGGTCGCCTCGCCCCCCACGGCGTCCGCCGCCCCGCCGGGCACCACGTCCGATGACGGCCGGCCGGCAGGCAGTGGCGTGTCCGCGCCGGCGGCCCCGGATGCGGCGCCGGCCGCCGGGCGCGTCGCCCAGCCGCAGGCGGCCGGCCGCCGGCCAGGCCCCCGCGCGCCCGGCGGCAGCGAGCCGGGCACGTACGACGCGCTGCTGGCGCGCCAGGAGGCCGTGGACGCTGGCGGCGGGGACGACGCCGGTGGTCCGGGGGGCGGTCACGGCCGGCCGAAGGCGGTCACGATCGTGGAGTCACGGCTGGTCGACCAGACCACCGGCGAGACGGTCGCGATCGTCAAGGACGGCTACCTGTACATGGCGCGGTCGGGCACCTTCGAAGGCCGGCAGGTCAGCGCGGGGATGATCATCGACCCCGACGACAACGTGTGGTCGCCGGAGGACAACTACCAGGCGCCCATCGGGAAGTTCGCCGACCTGGTCGCGGCGCCGGCGCCGACCGGCCCGCCGGTGGCGGGCTCCCAGCCCGGCCAGGCCGTCCCCGGCCAGGCCGCCCCGGCCGATGGGACCGGGGAGGTCGACGTTGCCGCCGGGCAGCCTTCGCTGCAGCGGCAGAGCAGCCTCGTCCCCTCGCCCGGGGCACCCGGGGCGCCGGCCGCGGCCCCGGCCGGGGCGTCCGTCCAGGCCAGCGCGGACCCGCCGGGCGGCGCCGACGCGGACCTGACCGCAGGCGTGTTCGACAGCGACAGCCCGAGCGGCGGCACGACCCTCAGCGCGAGCCTGACCCCGCAGGAGCCTGGCGGCGACCCCTCCGGCGGCGGCCAGTCGACCGCCTGACAGGCCGAGCCGTCCTGCCGAACAGCCACGACCCACCCGATCGTGGCGCAGCTCGCGCTCGCCGCGGCCCACAGGGCCGCGGAGCGGGACTTCCCCCGCGGCCTGAAGGCGCTCATGGCCGACCGGTTCGGTACCTCGCGGGCCGTCCGGGCCGGCTGAAGGCCGCCACGGAGGCGGCCGTGTTGCGATATCCTTCGGCAACCTCTGCGGGCCGGCTCTGGCGTCCCGCTCTGCAGTCCTGGGTGCCCTCCGTTTGAGCTTGTCCGGCCCGTCACCCTAAGATCGCAACCACGGCGCACGTTGGCCTCAAAGGGGCATACCCGCCTCGGCGGGCGATCTGCGAGGGCCGGGTGTCGGAGCAGCTCGTGCCGGAAAGGACCGGGTCCCGTGGACAACAACCTCGTCTTCGTCCTCCTCGTCCTCCTCCTCGCCGTCATCATCACGATCGCGATCCTGCCCTCGGTCCGGCGCCGCCAGCGCGAGCGGGACGAGGCCGGCTACACCTCGCAGTTCGGCGGGTTCGCCGAGGAGGAGGGTGAGGAGTCGCGCAAGGCGCAGGTCGCCCTGGAAGAGCTGAAACGGCTCGAGCGGCTGGACCTGCACGGCCCCGGCGAGGAGGCGCGCCCCACCCGCGACTTCACGGTCGCCACGGCCGGCGACGACGACTTCCTGCGCCCGGGTACGCTCGGTCCCACGGTGATCCGCGGGCACGTCGCGGACGAGCCGCCCCTGCCGCGCCGCCCGGAGGAGCCGATCGCCGCGCACGCGTTCGAGCTGCGCGAGGAGCGTGCGCCCGAGGCCGTCAACGGCCGGCTGAGCGGCGCGGGGGCGAACGGCGTGGCGGCCCGGCAGGCCGAGGGCCGGCCCAACTTCGACTGGAAGGCCGCGGCGCAGTACGAGCGGTCGCGCAGCCGCGGCGCGTCCGTCTTCGACGATCCCGCCGCCGCCCGCGGGACCGCCGGCGAGCCCGCCGAGAGCCAGGAGTCCCCGGTCCACGCGGCGCAGGCCGGGGCGCCGCCGAGCACGCCGACGGCGCAGCAGCCGCCGCCGCGGTTCCCGCCGCCCCCCGGCCAGCCGCGGACGCCGCCGCCGCGGGTGCCGCCACCCTCCGGCCAGCCGCGGCCGGGCCAGCCCCGGGCGGCTCCGCCGCCGCCGCCGCGGGTCCTCCCGCAACGGCAGCCGCCGCCAGGCCAGCCGCGGGTGCCGCCCCCGCCGCCTCGCCCTGCCCCGCAGGGCACGCGACCGGGCCAGTCGCCGGTCCCACCCCCGCCAGCAGGTGTCAACGAGCCCGCCCAGGCCCACCGGGTGGCCGCTCCGCCTGCGCCTCCCGGCCCCGCCCCCGCTCAGACGGCGCAGACTGCGCCAGCGGCGCCGCAGCCCGCGGCGCCGGCCGCGCCGGGCCGCGTGGACGTCCCTTCGGAGTCGGCCCCTCCGCCCCTCTCCCCGCCCTTGTTCACCGCGACCGAGGCCGACGAGTTCCGTGACCGCTGGATCTCCATCAAGGGGGCGTTCCCCGACGACCCGCATGCGGCCGTCCGGCAGGCGCGTGAGCTGCTGGACGAGTTCAACGGGCTGATCAGCGAACGGCTGGCCGTGGACAAGGGCGAGGACGGTGATCCTTCGACCGAGGACCTGCGCATCGCGTTGCGGCGCTACCGCGCGTTCTTCGACCGGTTGCTCATGGCCTGATCGGGCCGGAGCAGGCAGTTCGAGAACCGAGAGCCCTGATGCCGAGGAGGCACGATGGTGGCACGACCAGACGACGAACTGAGCGGGCCGGATGATGGGCCCAACCGCGAGGCGATCCCTCACACCGCGGTCGACTGGGCGAAGGTGAGCCAGCGGTTCGAGCGTGAGCGGGAGCCGCGCGGTCCAGGCGCGGGCATGCCGGGCGAGCCGGCCCGGCACCCGTCCGAGTTCGCCCCGCCGCCGCCCCCGAGGCGTCCCGAGCCCGAGCCCGCGCCCGAGAACATCGCCGCCAACGGCGGCGACGCGCGCGAGCTGCCGGTCAACCCGGGCCCGACCCGCCCGCGCCCGGGGTCGCAGGCGCAGTTCGCTCCCCGTCCGGGCGGCACCCCGCCGCCGCCGGCCCCGGCGGAGCCGTACGGGCCGCGCCCGTCGGGCGTCATGCCCTCCGCGCCGCCTGCGCCGCAGGCCCCACCGCAGGCCCCGCCGCAGGCCCCGCCGCCGCCGCGCCCGTCCCCGGAGCAGTACGCCGCCCGCCCGGCGGGCGCCCCTGCCAAGCCGCCGGCACCGCTGCCGGGACCTGGTCCGTCCGCCGAGCCGTTCGCCGGCGGCCGGCCGCCGCGCCCGCCGGCCCAGCCGCCTGCTCCGCAGCCGCCTGCGGCCCAGCCGCCCGCGGTCCAGCCCACGACGGCCAAGGCTCCGGCGGAGAAGGCGGCGCCGGTGCTCGGCCGCCCGGAGACCGAGAGCTTCCGCCGCCGCTGGCCGGAGATCAAGGCCACCTTCGTCGACGACCCCAAGCAGTCGGTGCGCCAGGCCGACGCGCTGGTCAGCGAGGTCACGCAGCTGCTCATGCGGCGCCTGAACGACGAGCGCTCGCGGGTGGAGGCCGGCTGGAACACCCGTGGCGAGACCTCGACGGAGGACCTGCGCCAGGCACTCCACCGCTACCAGGTCCTCTTCGACCGGCTCACGTCCTCCTGACGGGCCGCCGTCGCGCGGTCCCCGGGGCGCCGGGCCCGCTCAGCGCGGCCGGGGCCCGAGGAACACGAGCAGCACGGCCGGGTCCGGTCCGAGGTTCTTGAACGCGTGCCCCGTCCCGGCCGGGGCGAGCACGGCGTCGTACTGCGCCAGCTCCTGCTGGTGGTCGCCGACGCGGGCGAGCACCCTGCCGGCCATCACCACCGCCACCTTGTCGGACTCCTCGTGCGCGTGCAGGCGCTGCTCCTGCCCGGGGTCCAGGCAGTACAGGTCGGTGATCGTCCGGTCGGTGGCGAAGACGCGGTGCTTGGCCATCCGCCCGGGCTCGAACGCGACCAGCTCGGTGAGGCTGCGGCGGTCCACGCTGCTCCTTGGGGTCTCGGCGCCCGTGCGGCGACCGAGGCCGCGAGAATAGACTCCCTCGCCGGAACGTTCACGCCGCCGGCCCGCGCCCCGACCGGTCCCTCCGGGCAGGCGGTGGCGGTCCGGCCTTGTCCAGAGAGGACCACTCCCATGCTCGAGGTCGCGCTCGCCACCCAGGATGCCCACGCGGTCCAGGCGGATCTGCTGGCCGTCGGGGCGTTCGCGGATCTCGAGCCGGGTCCGGGCGGGGCGGCCGCGGTGGCGGCGCTCGGGGTCGAGCTGCGGCCCCTGCTCCAGGCGCGCGGGTTCCGGGGGAAGGTGGCCGAGACGCTCGTCGTGCCGACGCTCGGGCGGCTGCCGGCGGCGGCGCTGCTGGTGGTCGGGCTCGGCGAGCGGGACAAGCTCGACGCGGAGGTGCTCCGCCGCGCCGGTGCCGCGGTCGTCAGGCAGGCCGGCGGCGCGTCGGCCGCGGTCACCTCGCTGCCGCAGGCCTCGCCCGACCCGGTGGGCGCGACCCGCGCGCTCGTCGAGGGCGCCGTGCTCGGCGCCTACCGGTTCGACCGGTACAAGGCCGATGACGACGACGCCCGCCCGTCCCGGCTGCGCTCGCTGCAGGTGGCGGCCGGCGAGGCGGCCGACCGGCAGGCCGTCGAGCGCGCCGTGGCCGTCGGCACGGCCCGGGCGCGCGCCACCAACCTCGCCCGCGACCTGGCCAACGAGCCTGCCAACCACATGCGGCCGGCCGACCTCGCGCGCGCGGCGGAGCGCGCGGTCGAGGGCAGGGGCGTGCGGGTCCGGGTGCTCGACGAGCAGGAGCTGCGCGAGGGCGGGTTCGGCGGCATCCTCGGCGTCGGCCAGGGGTCGAGCTCCCCGCCGCGGCTGGTGGAGCTGGTCTACGAGCCCGACGGCGCCCGTGAGCGGGTGGTGCTGGTCGGCAAGGGCATCACCTTCGACTCGGGCGGGCTGTCGATCAAGTCGGTGGAGGGCATGATGCCGATGAAGACCGACATGGCCGGCGCGGCGGCGGTGCTCGCCGCGATGGGGGTGCTCGCCGAGCTGGGCATCCGGATCGCGGTCACCGGCTACCTGGCCGCCGCGGAGAACATGCCCTCGGGCGACGCGTTCCGCCCCGGCGACGTGCTGCGCATGAAGAGCGGCAAGACCGTCGAGGTGCTCAACACCGACGCCGAGGGGCGCCTGGTGATGGCCGACGCGCTCGCGCTGGCCGCCGAGGCCGAGCCGGCCGCGGTCGTCGACGTGGCCACCCTCACCGGGTCGTGCGTGGTCGCGCTCGGCATGAAGTACGCGGGCCTGATGGGCAACGACCGGCAGCTCACCGACGAGCTGCTGGGTGCGGCGCGCGAGGCGGGGGAGCCGGCCTGGGAGCTGCCGCTGCCCGCGGAGTACGAGAAGGAGCTGGTGAGCGAGGTCGCCGACCTCAAGAACGTCGGCTCGCGCTGGGGTGGGGCACTGGTCGCCGGGTTGTTCCTGCGGGAGTTCGTCGGCGGGCGGCCGTGGGCGCACCTGGACATCGCCGGCCCCTCGCGCAGCGAGAGCGACGACGGCTACACCCCCAAGGGGGCGACCGGCGCGGCGGTCCGCACGCTGCTCACCTGGATCGAGGGACGCTCCGCCCGCGGCGGCTCGTAGTCCGCGCCGGCGCCGCGGTCCTCCGGCGGCCGGCCGCGGCAGGTCCGGGCGGGGGAGCAGGGCGGGCGCGAGGCTCGGGTGGCTCAGGCCTGGCGGTATCATCCGCAACGTCAGGCATCTCACAGGTCGGAGGTCGCGCGGCGCGCGGCGCCGGCGGAGGCATCGGGCATGCACATCGACTTCGTCTCGTCCGAGCGGGCCAGCCTTGGCGTCGAGGTCGAGCTGGAGCTGGTCGACCGTGCCAGCAGGGAGCTCCGCAGCGGCGCGACCGAGATCCTCGCCTCGCTCGGCGAGAGCCACCCCGGCGGCGACCACCCCAAGGCCAAGCACGAGCTGCTGGAGTCCACGGTCGAGATCATCACCGGGATCTGCCAGACGGCCGCCGAGGCCAAGGAGGACCTCGCCGGCACGCTCGCCGAGGTCCAGGCGGAGGCGGCCCGCCACGGGCTGGAGCTGATGTGCTCGGGCACGCACCCGTTCTCGGACTGGGCCAAGCAGGACATCAGCCCCAACGAGCGGTACGCCCAGCTCATCGAGGACATGCAGTGGCTCGCGCGGCGGCTGCAGATCTTCGGCATCCACGTGCACGTGGGCGTCCGCTCGGCGGAGAAGGCCATCGCGATGGTCAACGCCCTGTCCATGTACATCCCGCACTTCCTGGCGCTGTCCGCGTCCAGCCCGTACTGGATGGGGGTGGACACCGGGCTCGCCTCGGCGCGCTCCAAGGTCTTCGAGTCGCTGCCGACGGCCGGGCTGCCCTACCAGCTCGCCGGCTGGGGGGAGTTCGAGGGCTTCATGAACACCCTCATCTCCGCCAAGACCATCCAGACGATCCGCGAGGTCTGGTGGGACATCCGCCCGCACCCGAACTTCGGCACGGTGGAGCTGCGGATCTGCGACGGGCTGCCGACGCTGTCGGAGGTCGCCACGGCCGCGGCGATGAGCCAGTGCCTGGTGCACCAGCTGGACACCCTGATGGACCGCGGGTATACCCTCCCGGTACCCAGAGGCTGGGTGGTCCGCGAGAACAAGTGGCGTGCCGCCAGGCACGGGCTCGACGCCGAGATCATCCTCGACGAACGCGGCCAGCTGCAGCCCGTCCGCACCGCCATACGGGAGCTGGTGGAGGAGTTGACCCCGGTCGCCGAGCGGCTCGGCTGCGTGGAGGAGCTCCGCGGGGCGCTGCCCATCATCGAGCGCGGGCCGAGCTACGTCCGCCAGCGGCAGGTCGTCGCCGCCGGCGGCACCCTGGTCGACGTGGTGGACAGCCTGGTCCAGGAGCTGCGCACCGACCGTCCGGCGCCGGTCGCCACGTGAGGCTGGACCTGGAGGGGTTCCTGGCCGCGCACGGCGACGAGCTGGTGGAGGTGCGGCGGCACCTCCACGCGCGTCCGGAGCTGGGCGACGCCGAGCACGAGACCACCGCGCTGGTGTCCCGCCGGCTCGCCGCCGCGGGGCTGGAGCCGACCGTGCTGTCGTCGGGGACCGGGGTGGTGTGCGACGTGGCCGGCGCCCGCGACGGCCCGGTGGTCGCGCTGCGGGCCGACATCGACGCGCTGCCGCTGCACGACCTCAAGGACGTCCCCTACCGCTCGGTCCGGCCCGGGATCTGCCACGCCTGCGGCCACGACGTGCACACGGCGATCCTGCTCGGGGCCGCGCTCGCGCTCGCGGAGCGGCGGGCGGACCTGCGCGGCACCGTCCGCTGCGTCTTCCAGCCCGCCGAGGAGCTGACCAGCGGCGCCCTCGACGTGCTCGCCGACGGCGTGCTCGACGGCGTCTCGGCCGTGTTCGCGCTGCACTGCGACCCGCGGCTGGAGACCGGCAGGCTCGCCGTGAGGGTCGGGCCGATCACCGGTGCCGCCAGCGCGGTCGAGGTCGTCCTGCACGGGCCCGGCGGCCACACGGCCAGGCCGCACCTCACCGCCGACCTGGTGTACGTGGTCGCGCGGGTCGTCACCGACCTGCCCGCGGGCCTGTCGCGCCTGGCCGACCCGCGCGCCGGGATCAGCCTGGTGTTCGGGATGGTCTCGGCCGGGACCGCGGGGAACGTCATCCCGGGGACCGCGGTCGCCCGCGGGACGCTGCGCACGCTCGACCGCGAGGCGTGGGACGAGGCGCCCAAGCTGATCGAGCGGCTGCTGGAGGCGTCCGTGAGCCCCTTCGGCGTGAGCTGGGAGCTGAACTACCGGCGGGGGACGCCGCCGGTGGTCAACGAGGCCGGCGCGACCGCGGTCCTGACGCAGGCGGCCGTGACCGCGCTCGGGACCGGTCAGGTCGTCGAGGCGTCCCAGAGCCTCGGCGGCGAGGACTTCGCCTGGTACCTGGAGCAGATCCCCGGCTGCATGGCGCGGCTCGGGGTCGATCGCTCCGGCCTGGACGCGGACCTGCACTCGGGCGCGTTCGACGCCGACGAGGGCTCGATCGCGGTCGGGGTGCGCGCGCTGGCGCAGACCGCGGTGGACGCGCTGCGGCGCTACCGCGCGACCGGCTGAGCCGGCGCGAACTCGTCGGTCGGTTCGAGCAGTTCATCCTTCTCGGGACGTTCCAGGGTGGATCGGTTGGGCTATCGTGCGAGACCCCGCCGCCGGTCCATGCAACGCCCGAGAGGAGCACCTGTCGATGACCCAGGACTACGACGCCACGTCGAGCCCCGGCCCAGGGGGGTACCGCGAGCGCGGCTCGACGCCGATGCGCGGGTCGGCCGGCGGCGACCCGCTCCACGGCGGCCAGGGCCGCACCAAGATCGCCGACGCCGTCGTCGCCAAGATCGCCGCGCTCGCCGCCCGCGAGATCCCCGGGGTGCACTCGCTGGGCCAGGGGCTGGCGCGCACGCTCGGCGCCCCGCTGCGCGCGCGGCCGGCCGGCGGCGAGCAGCCCGCCGAGGCCCGCGGGGTCTCGGTCGAGGTCGGCGAGTCCCAGTGCGCGGTCGACATCGACCTGGTGACCTTCTACGGGCAGAGCATCGTCGAGGTGGCGGGCGCCGTCCGCCGCAACGTCGTCGCCCGCATCGAGAGCATGACCGGGCTGGAGGTCACCGAGGTCAACATCACCATCGACGACCTCCACGTCGAGGCGGAGGGCGAGGAGGAGCAGGCCGCCCTGGAGCCCCCGCCGGCTCCATGAGCGCCGACCGGATGCTGCCCGTGGGCGCCGAGTCCGCGCTGGCCGCGGCGGCCCGTCGGGTGTCGGGGCGGCCGGGCGGGCGGCGGCGGGCCGGCGGCGCGGCGGGCTTCGACCGCGGCTCGGTGGCCCGGGCGGTCGCCGCCGGCGTCACCAGCGTGCCCGGGGTCCGGCGGCTGGACCCGGGGCCGGGGGTGGAGGTGGCCACGCACTACGCCGGCGGCAAGGTGGTCGGCGTCGAGGTCGGCGAGCAGCGGCTGCGCGTGCACGTGGTCCTGGACCGGCTGCCGGTCGGTCCGGTCGTCCACCACGTCCACGCCGTGGCGCGGACCGTGCTGCGGGCCGCCGCCCGGGCGCTGCCCGTGGAGGTCGTGGTCGAGGACGTGGACGGCGCCGCGCTGCGGGCGGCGCCCGGCGGCGGCCGGGTGACCGGGTGAGGGCGCTCAACCGGCTGCTCAGCCTGGCGCTCGGGGTCGGCCTGGTGGCCGCGGGCGGGATCGGGCTGGTCGAGGTGGCGGCGTTCGCGCTGCGCGCGGAGCCGATCCTGGTCCCGGTGGAGCGCTGGCTCGGGGTGCTGCGGGTGACCACGTTCCGCCAGCGCGGGGTGCTGCTGGTCTGCGGCCTGACCGCGCTCGCCGGGCTGGCGCTGCTGCTGTTCCAGGCGTGGCCCCGGCGTGCCGCCCGCGCCCGGCTGCCCGGGGACGGCCACGGCGCCTGGTGGCTCGAGCGCGCCCCGGCCGAGGAGGCGATCCGGCGCGCGGTCCTGCACGGCACCCGCGCGAGCTGGGCGCACGCCCGGCTGCGGCCGAGAGCGCGCCGCTGGCGGGTCGCGATCGAGGTGGGCACGCCCCCGAGCGTCCTGGTCGAGGACCTGCGGCCGCAGGTGGAGCACGGCGCCCGCGCGGCGCTCGTGCGGCTCGGGGCGCCGCAGACCAGCGCGCTGCGCGTGTTCATGCGGCGCGCCGGGGACGGTGAGGGATGAGGACCGACCGGCGCAACCGCGTCCTGTGGGCCGCGCTCGCGCTCCTGCTGCTCGCCGCCGGGCTCGCGGGCCTGCTCGCCTCCGGCGGCGTGCTCGGCGCCGGGGTCGCGGCGACCCCGCTGCTGCCCGAGGCGCTGGCGCGGCCGGTGGAGCGCGCCAGCCGCGCGCTCACGCTGGGCGGCGCGCTGGCGCTCGCGCTGCTGGCGGTCGTCGCGGGCTGGCGCCTGGTCCGGGCCCAGCTGCGCCGCGAGCCGCGGCGCAGCCGTCTGACCGACCTGGAGCTGCTGCCCACCGCGCCCGAGTCCGGCCCCGGCGGCCGCACCCTGGTGCGTGGCCAGGCGATGCTGCGGGCGCTGGAGGAGGACCTCGAGCGGGTGCGGGGGGTGCGCCGGGCGGGCGTCAAGCTGCTCGGCAGGGCCGAGCGGCCCGTGCTGCAGGTGTGGCTGGAGGTCGACGACGGGGCGGGCGTGCCGGCCGTGCACGCGGGCACCGACGCCGCGTTCGACCGGCTCGCCGCCACGACCGGCTGGCGGCCCCGCGACCATGAGGTCACGGTCAGGATCCGGGTGCCCGTCGGGATACCGCGGACGATCGTTGGCTGAAATGCGCGGATATGACGCAATCGTATGCGAATCGTTGCCGAAAGGATGGGCTCCAATTTGCCTTCGGCCCCGTAGGGTGATAGCAGCGCCGGTCCGCCTGCAGGCACCGCACCATCCCGGTCCGCAGATCCAGGGAGGCCCCATGCTTCTGCCGACCCTTGCCGCGATGGTCGTCCTCCTGGCCGCCGTGTGCGCCTCGCTCGGCGCCGCGTGGCGGGCCCTGGCCGAGGAGCGGCCCGCGCCGCGCGCGGAGCGGTCCGGCGCGGGCGACAGCCACCCCGCCGGGGGCCTCGGCCCGCCCTACTGGGCCGCGCGCGCCTGGGCGGCGCCCGCCTGGCTGGCCGACGAGGAGCGCTGAGCGCACAGATCCGCCCGGCGGCGGATTCGGACCCTTCTTCCGAGGTAGTGTCGGTTCATGGAAACCGACCTCGAACTCGCGCTGACCCTCGCCGATCATGCGGACCGCATCAGCCTGCCCCGGTTCGGCGCCTCGGACCTGATCGTCCAGACCAAGCCGGACATGAGCCCGGTCACCGACACCGACCGGGCGGTCGAGGAGGCGCTGCGCGCGCTCCTTGCGTCCGAGCGGCCCACCGACACCGTCGTCGGCGAGGAGTTCGGGGACGACGGCGGCACCGGGACACGCTGGATCCTCGACCCCATCGACGGCACCAAGAACTTCATCCGGGGCGTGCCGGTGTGGGGGACGCTCATCGCCGTCGAGCGTGACGGGGAGCTGGTGGTCGGGGTCGTGACCGCCCCCGCCATGGGTCGCCGCTGGTGGGCCGCGCGCGGTGCGGGCGCCTACGCCGACGGCCGCCCGATCCGCGTGTCGCGCGTGCGGGCGCTGGCGGACGCGCACCTGTCGCACGCGAGCTTCGTCAGCTGGGAGCGCCACGGCCGCGGGGAACGCTTCCTCGGGCTCGCCAGGCGCGTCTGGCGCACCCGTGGCTTCGGCGACTTCTGGCAGCACATGCTGGTCGCCGAGGGCGGGGTCGACGTGGCGGTCGAGCCCGAGGTGGAGCTGTGGGACCTCGCGCCGATCCAGGTCATCGTCGAGGAGGCCGGCGGCCGCTTCAGCGACCTCAGCGGCACGCCGCGCCCCGACGGCGGCAACGCGGTCACCACCAACGGCCTGCTCCACGAGGAGGTGCTCGCCGCCCTGGCATGAGCCCACCCGAACGTCCGCGGCCGGCCCTCGTGGGTGCGCAGGGAGCGCCGCGGCGACCGTCACCCACACCCCGGCGCCAGCCGGGCCGAGTCATGCGGAGGTGGACGGCACCCGTGCGCAGCTCGTTCGGGACCGTTGCGATCCTGCTGTTCGAGACCGCCCTCGGCGGGCTCGCGCTGCTGTGGATCGCGCCCCTGTGGGGCAACGTCCGCGCCGGGTTCTTCAAGCTCGCCGGCATCGTGCTCGCCACCTGCGCGGTGCTCGCCTGGGCGAGCGCCCGCGGCGCGCTCGACGGCGACGGCCGCGCGGGCGTCTGGGCGGTCCGCTGCCTGGCGCTGTTCGCGCTCGCGACGCTCGCCTGGCAGGTGGTCGAGTGGACCCGGTGGCGCGCCGCCGGGCGGGTCGCCGGGATCGCCGCGTGCGTGCCCGGCCTGGCCGCGGCCGCCCTGCTCGCCCAGGCCAGCGGGCGGCCGCTCGCGGGCGGCGCGGCCCTGCTCGCCGGCGCGCTGTTCCTCGGCACCACCGTCGACGGTCTGCTGCTGGGCCACTGGTACCTGGTGGACCGGCGGCTGGGCAACCGGCCGATCGCGGTGGTCGCCGCCTGGCTGCTCGCCGGGGTCGCCGCCGCGCTGGTCTCCGCCGCGCTCGGCGGCGAGCGCGGCGGCGCGCCCGCCCGCGACCTGTCGCCCCTGCTCGCGGTGCCCAACCTGACCATCTGGCTCGCGGTCGGCTTCGCCAGCGTGGTCGGCCTGCTCGCCTGGTTCATCCGCGTGCTGGTCCGCGGCGGCTCGATCCAGGCCGCGACCGGGATGTTCTACCTCGCGGTGATCCTGGCGATCGCCGCCGAGTTCTCGGCAAAGGTGTATTTCCTCCCGGGGTAGGGAACCGCGGCGGGTTTCGGGGTCACCCTGACCGGTTGATCGGGGGGCTGCGCCTGCCGAACCCCCCGTGCGCCCCGCGGGGGCGGGCCGTGCGGGGGCGGGCCGTGCGGGGGGGAGAGCGCGGCGCGCCGACGGGCCTGGCCGGGCGCTTTACCCTCTACCCGTCGGCGGGGGCCGGCTGGGCGGACCGGCGGTCGGGCCAGGCGGGGACGACCGCGAGGAGGACCACGCCGGCGGTGAGCGCGAACGCGGCGGGATAGCCGGTCTGGGCGGCGACCAGGCCGAAGCCGGCGGCTCCGAGGCCCAGACCGGCGTCGTAGGCGAGGTTCCAGAGCGCGCTCACGGCGCCGTAGCCGGACGGCGACACCCGCTCGAACATCAGTGCCAGGCTCGCGTTCTGCGCGAAGCCCCAGCCGATCCCGAAGATCACCATCGCGACGATGACCGCCGCCGGGCTGGACGTCAGGACCAGGGCGGCCATGCCGGCGGCCGAGGTCAGCACCCCGGGGATGATCAGGCCGGCCGAGCCGTGGCGGTCGCCGTGCCGCCCCGCCCACCAGCGGGCGGCGGTGGCGGTGGCGCCCTGGACGAACAGGGCCATCGCCGCCAGGTTGCCCGACCCCCCGGTGACGGCCAGCGGCAGGAACGTGACGACGACCCCAGCCGCCATCGCGGTGGTGGCGAACACGATCGACGGCCGCAGCAGGGTGGACATGCGCAGCCCGGCGAGGATGCCGACCGGCTGCTCGGACTGCGCCGTCCGGCCCGGCAGGCCGGGGATCACCACCAGCGTGGCCAGCGCGGCCACGGCGCCGGCGACGAACACCGGCGGATAGCCCACGTTCTTGGCGAGCCACACGCCGAGCGGCAGCGCCACGATCGACGGCACGCCGACGACGACGCCGAACAGCCCGAGACCCTCACCGCGGCGCTCGTTCGGGACCAGCGAGGCCACCATCGCCCCGCTGACGACGACGATGATCGCGAAGCCCACCCCACGCACGGCCGAGATCGCGAGGATCCCGCCCGTGGTCCGGGTGGCGGGCAGCGCCAGCGCCGGGCCGCCCAGCAGCACCAGGCCCAGGCCGAGCGACAGCCGCGGCCCGAGCCTGGTCATCAGGCGGGGCGTCGCCAGTTCGGCGGCGACCGTCGACAGCAGCAGGACGCCCGTGGCCAGTCCCGCCCCGATCCCGCCCGCGCCGACCGACTCCGCGTACAGCGCGACCACCGAGAGCAGCAGGTAGAGGCTGGTCAGCGCACCGAAGCTGACGATGAACACCAACGCCAGCTCACGGTTCATGATCCGGGGCCGCAGGCCGCGGATCCGGTTGCGGGCAGCCAGCCGCTCCGCTGGTCCGGGGTCGTTCGCGAGCGTCATCGTCGTGCCCCTGCTCTGCGGGCGGGCAGTCGTCCGGTGCCGGCGGCTGGTCGGGTCGGAGCCCGCGGTCGGCACCTTCGTCCCGTCGGGGTCGCGGTCGGGGACGGCTGGTGGGATGTGGCCGGTTTCTCGTCGAGTATGCCCCGTTCGGGGGGGTGAAGGCTCGTTCAGGTCGCAACCAGTTGGGATCTTGTCCCGATCGCCGACGCGGGTCGCGGGAATCCGCAGGTCAGGGTGTCTCTTCGAGCACGACCCACGAAAGTCCGAGCCCGTCGCCCACAGTGAGGATCACCGACTGCAGGCGGTCGTCCTCGGCGATGCTGCGCGCGTACGCGCGCAGCCCCTCGGTCTGCGGGTCCGTCACGGTGGGGTCCGCGACCCGGCCCGACCACAGCAGGTTGTCGGCGAGGATCACGCCGCCGGGGACCGTCAGCCGCAGCGCGTGCTCCAGGTACTCGGGGTACTCCTCTTTGGCGGCGTCGATGAAGACCAGGTCGTAGCTCGCGTCCGACAGGCGGGGGAGCACGTCCAGCGCGCGCCCCAGGATCGACCGCAGCCGGCTCGGGATCCCCGCCTCCTGATAGGACTCCTTGGCCAGGCGCTGGTGCTCGGCGTCGGCGTCGATCGTGGTCAGGACCCCCTTGGGCGCGAGCCCGCGGGCGATCCAGATCCCCGAGTAGCCCGCGCCCGACCCGATCTCGACGGCGTTGAGCGCGCCGGTCATGCGCGCGACGAGCATGAGCACGGCGCCGGTGTCGGCGGAGACCGGCGGCATCCCGCCGGCCGCGGCACGGCCGCGAGCGTTCCGCAGCGCCTCGTCCTCGACCGCGGTGAGCTGCTGCAGGTATGTTGCGATGGCGTCGGCCTGCGCGACCAAGACGGTTCCTTTCCTCCAGCCGTGGCCGAGCGTTCGTCCCCTTCGACCTCTTCGGCGTAGTCGCGATGTCACCCGTAGCCTAAGCCTTACGGACGTGTTATCGCGGGCGTGGCACTCTGGTACGGCCGAGAGGCCTACCCTGAGCGAGCCAGCCGAACCGTCGTTGCCAGATCCGCCCGAATCGGGTCTCGGGTCAAGGAGCAGCCCGTGGACCATCCGACCGAACGCCTGCACGCCTCCCCGGGCGGGGAGGAGGAGCCGGGTCGGGGGACGCCCCCGGCCGCCCCGGCGCCGGGGGCGCAGCCGCCGGGCTGGAACGGGTGGGGCGAGCAGCCCGGCCCGGGGCCGCAGGCGCCCGGACCCGACGGACCCCGCGCGGATCCACGCCAGGACCCCTGGGCCGCGCCGCCGGCCGTGGGCCCGTGGTCGCCGCCGATGGCCGGC
Organism: Actinomycetes bacterium; assembly: GCA_035263405.1. GTDB lineage: Bacteria > Actinomycetota > CALGFH01 > CALGFH01 > CALGFH01 > DATFRI01. The sequence continues at coordinate 113,058 of DATFRI010000070.1, forward strand.
CCGCCGCTCGGGGTCCGCCAGCACGAGACCTGGGGCGCCGCCCAGCCCCCGCCGCCGGCCGGCCCGAGCGGGCCGTGGAACCCCGACCCCGGCGGCCAGGCGCGGGCGTGGGTGCCCCCCGACCAGCCACAGACCACCACGCAGCTGCCCTCCTGGCTGGGGGGGCAGCCCTGGCCGGCGCAGGGGCGGCCGCCCGCCCGACCCCGGCCGGCCGGCCTGCTCGTCGCAGCGGTCATGGTCGGCGTGCTGGTGGTCGGGCTGCTCGGCGGCCTGCTCGGCGCCCGCATCGCCCGCCCCGACGAGCCGGCCTCCGGCGTGCGGCCGGTGGTCAACCAGGTGGTCGCCTCCAACCGGTCCTCGACGGACCGGGTGGAGGCGGTGGCGCAGAACCTGCTGCCCGTCACCGTGCAGATCCAGGTCGACGCGGGCCTGGAGAACGGCACCGGGTCGGGGGTGATCATGAGCGCCGACGGCTTCATCCTGACCAACAACCACGTGGTCCAGGACGCCGACCGGATCACCGTCGTGCTGCCCAGCTCCGAGGCGCTGCGTGCCAGGCTGGTCGGCGCCGACCCGTCCAGCGACCTCGCCGTGGTCAAGATCGACCGCCGCGGCCTGCCCGTCGCGAACTTCGGGCGCTCCGCCGACCTCAAGGTGGGTGAGCTGACCGTCGCGGTCGGAAGCCCGTTCGGGCTGCAGGGGTCGGTCACCGCGGGCGTCGTCTCGGCGCTGCACCGGGTCGTCCAGATCGGCCGCGACGACCAGCTCGTCAACGCCATCCAGACCGACGCGTCGATCAACCCGGGCAACTCCGGCGGGGCGCTCGCCAACGGCGCGGGCCAGGTGATCGGCATCAACAGCGCGATCGCGACCAGCGGCCAGACGGACGCCAACGCCGGCGTCGGCTTCGCCATCCCCATCGACGAGGCGCTCGACGTCGCGCGTAACCTCATCGCCGGCAAGCAGATCCGCACCGCCCGGCTCGGCGTGCGCGGCGGCGCGGACCTCACCCCGGAGATCGCCGAGCGCTACCACCTCAAGGGCCGCACCGGGGCGCTCATCCGCGAGGTCGAGGGCGGCAGCCCGGCCGCGCGTGCGGGGATGCGCCCGGGCGATCTGGTCGTCAAAATCAACGGGGCCGATGTCCACGGCTGGGACCAGCTGGTCGTGAACGTGCGCAAGGTCGAGGTCGGCAAGACCGTCCCGATCGTGGTCGTCCGCGACGGCCGCGAGCTGACCCTGCAGGTCACGCCGACGGACGGCACGCCCTGACGCAGGAGGGAAGGAAGCGGCCGGATGCTCAACATCGGCTTCGGTGAGCTGCTCGTCATCATCCTGGTCTGCCTGGTGGTCTTCGGGCCGGAGCGGCTCCCTGAGGTCGCGCGGCAGCTCGGCCGGTTCGTCGGCCAGCTCCGCGTGACCACCCAGCGGATGCTCGACGACCTGCGCAACGAGGCCGAGCTGCGGGACCTCAACCTGCCTGACCTGCGGGTCGGGTCGCTGCGGCACCAGGCCCGCGCGTACGTGCAGGACCTGATGGACATCGAGGGGCAGATGGCAGAGCTGGAACGCGAGCAGCTCGCCTCCAGGCCGCCCCCGGTGGACCCCGACGCGACCTGACCCGCGCGGGCACTGGTCGACGCCGGGCGCTTGCGGGATACTGGCTGGACGATGAGGGCGCGTCGCCGGAACGACCACTGGGAGCTGCGTGCTTCCGACGCCGACCGTGATCATGTGGCCGAGCTGCTCGGCGAGCATTGCGCCGCCGGCCGCCTGACGCTGGACGAGCTGCATGCCCGCCTGGACGAGGCCTACCGCGCCCGCACCTACCGGGAGCTTGCCGCGGTCACGCGCGAGCTGCCCCGCCTGGAGGAGCGGCGCGTGCCCAAGGGCCTGCCGGTCCGCCGCCACGTGCTCGCCAACGCCGCCGTCGTCCTCGGCTGGTTGGCGCTGACCACCCCGACGCCCGGCCACATCGGGTTCCCGCTGCCGCTGCTGACGATCCTGGCGTCGGTGCTGCTGCTCGGCACGCGCGCCGCCGAGCGGCGCCGGCGTCCCCGCCCGGCGGCCGGCCGCTGGCAGGTCGTCCCCGCCGACCGCTGGCGCGCCGGCGTCACGCCGCCGGCACCGTGGCTGCCGGGCGCGCACCTGGCAGCCCGCCAGCTGGCCGACTGGACCGCGCAGTGGGCCTGGGGCGGCCACCCGTACCCGGCGCGGCGACCGCGTGCTGCGGCCCCCCCGTACGAACGGCCCCGCTCCGCTGGCCTGCGCGTCTGAGCGCCGCTCAGGTGAGGATCGACAGCCGCTTGCCGATCAGCGACCGCGACCGCGGCGGGAGCTGCTCGGCGACGTGCACCAGCTCCCGGCTGGCGGGCGCGTAGGGGTCGCCGATCACCAGCGGCACGCCGCTGTCGGAGCCCTCGCGCAGCCGCTCGTCGATCGGGATCTGGCCCAGCAGCGTGGTGCCGAGGTCCCCCGCGAGCTTGGCACCGCCGCCCTCGCCGAAGATGTGATGGCGCTGCGAGCAGGAGGGGCACAGGAAGTACGACATGTTCTCCACCACGCCCGCGAGGCGCAGGTTGGTCTGCTCGGCCATCTTCCCGGCCAGGATCGCGACCCGCTCGGCCGCCTCCTGGGGGGTGGTGACCAGCAGCATCTCCGCGCCGGGGAGCATCTGCGCCAGCGAGATCGAGACGTCCCCGGTGCCGGGGGGCAGGTCGGCGAGCACGTAGTCCAGATCCTCGGGCCAGTACACGTCGGTGAGGAACTGCTGGATCGCGCGGTGCAGCATCGGCCCGCGCCAGATCACCGGCTTGTCCGCGTCGATGAAGAAGCCGATCGAGATGACCTTCACCCCGTGCGCCTCGAGCGGCATGATCATCCCGTTGAACCCGACCGGCCGGCCGGTGGCGCCGAGCATCCGCGGGATCGAGAACCCCCAGATGTCGCAGTCGACGATCGCCACCCGGTGCCCCTTGGCGGCCAGCGCCGCGGCCAGGTTGACCGTCACCGACGACTTGCCGACCCCGCCCTTGCCCGAGGCGACCGCGAGCACCCTGGTGCTGGACTCGTCGCCCCAGAACGAGACCTTCTTCTGCTCGGCGGGCCGTCCCCCGCGCAGCTTGGTCACCATCGCCTGGCGCTGATCCTCGGTCATCGTCCCGAGGTTCACCTCGACGCCGGTCACGCCCGGCAGCGGCGCCAGCGCCGCGGTCACGTCCCTGGTGATGCGGTCCTTGAGCGGGCAGCCGGCGATGGTCAGCAGGACCTCCACCGTGACCACCCCGGATGGGTCGATGCGCACGTCCCGCACCATGTCCAGCTCGGTGATCGGCCGGTGGATCTCCGGGTCCATCACCTGGGCGAGCGCCGCGTCAACCTCGTCGCGAGTCGGCATCTTGCCAAGTCCACCTCTCTGGTGCGCTCACGTCCGGTGCGCTTACGGCGTCGGGCGGCCGGGCCGTCCGGCGCGAGGCATGCGAGCAGTCCCGATCGCAGTGTAGGGGCTGTCCAGCCGGGCCGCAGGGCTCCGCGCCGCCTGTGGCCGGGGCGGGTGGCCGCGGCGAGTTCAGTAGCATGGGCCGCCACGGACGCCTCCTCACACGGGCGGGTGCATGGCAGAGTTCGACGCGATCGTGGTCGGTGCCGGACCCAACGGGCTCGCGGCGGCGCTGCGCCTGGCGGAGGCCGGCTGGTCGGTCTGCCTGGTCGAGGCCACCGCGGAGGTCGGCGGGGGAGCCCGCACCGTGGAATGCACCCTCCCCGGCTTCCGCCACGACTTCGGGGCGGGGTTCTTCCCGCTGGCCGCCGCGGCGCCCGCGATCGCGGGGCGCCCGCTCGCCGGGCACGGGCTGCGGTTCCTGCACGCGCCGCTCCCGGCCGCCCACCCGTTCGCCGGCGACCAGGCGATCGCGCTCGGCCGCACCACCGGGGAGACCGCCGACTCCATCGACAAGGTCCACCTCGGCGACGGCGAGGCGTGGTCGGCGCTGGACCGCGACTGGGGGGACGTCCTCGGCCCCTTCCTCGCCGCCCAGATGCGCCGCTGGCCCGTGCGCGAGCTGGCCTGGCTGCTGCGGCGGCTCGGGCCGCGGGGGACGGCCGACCTCACCAGGGTGGTCCTCGCCGGCGCGGACACGCTCGCCCGCGGGTTCGCCTCCGACCAGGCGCGCGCCTTCCTGGTGGCGCCGGCGATGCACGCCGACCTGCCGCCGGAGGCGCCGGGCAGCGGCGTGTACGCCCTGCTGCTCGGCCTGCTCGGGCAGCGCAACGGGATGCCGGTGGCGGCCGGCGGGACCGGCGCGATCACCCGCGCGCTCGCCGCGGCCCTGCTGGAGGCCGGCGGGACGATCGCCACCGGCAGGCCGGTCGAGCGCTTCGTGGTCCGCTCCGGCCGCGCCGTCGGGGTCGAGGCGGGCGGCGACGCGATCGGCGCGCGACGGGCGGTGATCGCCACGATCGACCCGCGGCTGGTCGTCGACCGCACCGGGGCGGAGCACTTCCCGGCGAGCGCGCTCGCGCAGCTCCGGGCGTCCCGGCCGGGCCTTGGCACCTTCAAGGTCGACTGGGCGCTGGACGGGCAGGTGCCCTGGTCGGCCGAGCCGTGCCGCCGCGCCGCGGTCGTCCACGTCGCCGACACCGTCACCGACATGAGCCGCGCCGTGTGGGAGGCCGCCCACGGGCTGCTGCCCGCCCGGCCGACGCTCGTGCTCGGCCAGCAGTCGCTCGCCGACCCCGCCCGCGCGCCGGCGGGCCGGCACACCCTGTGGGGCTACGCGCACGTGCCGGCCGAGCCCGCGGGCGACGCCGCCAGGCCGCGCGCCCGCGGCGGCTGGGCGCGCGCCGCGCAGCCGTTCCTCGACCGCGTCGAGGCCGCGATCGAGCGCTACGCGCCCGGGTTCCGCGAGCTGATCCTGGCCCGCAAGGTGTGGACGCCCGCCGACCTGGAGGCCGCCGACCCCAACCTCGTCGGCGGCGACATCTCCGGCGGGACCTTCGCGATCGACCAGCAGCTGCTGTTCCGGCCCGGCCCCGCGTGGTGGCGCTGGGGCACCCCGCTCAAGGGACTGTACCTGGGCGGTGCCGCGCTGCCGCCCGGCGGCGGGGTGCACGGCGCCGCCGGCGACCAGGCCGCCGCGCAGGCGCTCGCGGACGCACGCCGGCCCGCCAGGGTCGCCCTCGTGCTCGCGGGCGGCGCCACCCTGCTCGCCGCCGCCGCCGGCCGCCGGTCGAGGACCTGAGCCGCCGCGGCGGCCCGGCCGCCGCCGCCGAGCCTCTACCATCTCCACGGCGCCCGGCCCCCGGCGCCGGCCCGCCACGACCAGACCCGCCGACGCCAGCGCCCACGGAGGTGCCCTCGCCGTGATCACGCTCGGGCTCGCCCTGCCGCACTACGACTGCTCCTACCCGGAGCCCCCGGAGCCGGGGCTGGCCACGGCCGGCCGGGTCGCCGCCTACGCCGAGCGCGCCGAGGCGCTCGGGTTCCACCAGGTGTGGGTCTCCGACCACTTCTGGATCGACATCTCCTCCCGCTACGGCGGCCCGCCCGGCCGCCAGTACACCCCCGAGTGCTGGACGATGCTCGCCGCGCTCGCCACCCGCACCGCGCGCGTCCGCCTCGGCACGCTGGTGCTGGCCAACGACCTGCGGCCGCCGACGCTCCTGGCCAAGATGGCCGCCACGCTGGACCAGCTCGCGGACGGCCGGCTGGACCTCGGGCTCGGCGCGGGCTGGAACGAGCCGGAGTTCACCGAGAACGGGTACGCGTTCCCCCGGCCCGGCGAGCGGCTGGCCCGCCTGGAGGAGGCGCTCGGGGTCCTGCGGGCGCTGCTGGGCGGCGAGGGCGGCTCCTACGAGGGGCGCTTCTACCGGGCCGAGGAGGCGCTGGTCGTGCCGGGCCCGGTGCAGCGGCCGCGGCCGCCGCTGTGGGTGGGCGGCAGGGGCGACAAGCTGCTCGGGGTGGTCGCCCGCGCCGCGGACGGCTGGAACCTGGTGTGGAGCGTGACGCCCGAGGCCTACCGGGAGCGGCTGGAGGTGCTGGCGCGTGCCTGCGCCGCGGCCGGCCGGGACCCGGGCGAGGTGCGCCGCTCGCTCGGGCTGTTCACGCTGCTGGGCCGCGACCCCGACGACCTGGCGGCGCGCTGGGTGCGGCTGGTCGAGCAGGCGCCGGGTGGGAGCCTGGACGGTGTGGAGCTGCGCGACTGGGCGCGCGGCAAGCTGGTCGGGACGCCGCAGGAGGTGCTCGACCAGCTCCGGGGCTGGGAGGCTGCCGGCGTGGAGCAGGTCGTCTGCTCGTTCGGCGCGCTGCCGTTCTCCGTGCACGACGACGAGCAGCTCGACCTCGCCGGCGACCTGATCCTGCCGGCGCTGGCGGCCTGACGCGGGCCGTCAGGCGCCGGCCTCGGCGGGCGCCGCAGGGTGCGACGATCGCGCTGGCGCGCGACGAACCGGACCAGTAGCCTCGAACGGCCATGGACCCCAAGGCGGTGTGCGAGCAGGTCCTCAAGGACGCGGCGCCCGAGGCGCTGCACTGGACGGTCGTGCTCGACCGGGCGCTCAAGGAGCGGCTGCTCGACCCGTTCACCGTCCCGGACGTGCGCGGCGCCGTCGTCAAGAGCCTCGCGGCGCTGGCCAGGGAGGGGCGCCTGGTCAAGGAGGGCCGGGGCGTCTACCGCGCGCCCGGCTCGTAGCCGCCGCGGCCGCCGGGGGACCGGCACGATCGCCGCGGGCGCGACGCCCCGGAGGGCCTACCGCCTTGCGGTGTCCAGCGGCACGGGCGAGGGGGTCAGCTCCACGAGCGTGCACTCCTTGCGCCACCGCTCCGCGGCCGCCTCGCCGTCGCGCAGGTTCAGGCGCCGCGGCAGCAGCACCGGCACGACCCGGCCGAACAGCGGCTCGGACGGCGCGACGACCCGGGCGGACGCCTCCACCTCGGCGACCAGGGACTGCTGGTCCTTGGAGCGGGCGGCCAGCACCGCCCGCCCGGCGTCGGCCAGGCCCGGGATGTGCTGCTCGGACCCGCCGGTCAGCACGTACACGCGGCCGTCGACCAGCCCGTACCAGGCGGGCACGGCGCGCGTGGCGGTGCCGTTGGCGGCGGGGACCCGGACCCACACCACCGTGCTCTTCTTGAGCGCCTCCTCCAGCACCGTCACCGGGCCGCTCGACGCGTACGGCGGCTCCTCGTCGAGGATGGAGACCGGCACCCGCGCCACCTCGTCCAGCTTCCGGCCGCGGCCGTCGTCGAGCAGCATGACCAGCTCGTGGTCGTCGCTGGAGTCCACGTAGGCGTCGTCGACGTCGTCCACGAACGTGTCGATCTTGTTGCTCCCGCGCAGCGTGAGCCGCCGCTCCGGCCCGCGCCAGGCGACCTCGCCGCCCGGCGCGAGCAGCACCAGCGCCTCGGCGTACCAGCCGCCCGCGCCGGTGTAGGCGCGCTGCACGGTGAACGGGAACAGCCGGCCCCGGCCGGCACGGCCGACGAACACGGCCATCGCGTCCTCCGGCTGGTCGACGCCGTCGGCGACCAGCCGGGCGTCGGCCACGTACACGGAGGTCAGGCGGACGTCCAATGAAGCTCCTTCGGATCGGCGCCGCGGCGGCCACGGCAGGCCGTCCGTCCGGCTCGGGACGCCACCGATCATAGTTGCTCGCGCGCCGGCGCTCCGCGTGCGGCGGCGCGGGTCCGGCTCAACCGACGTCCGCGAAGGTGGTGAAGGTGGAGGACGCCGGGTCGGCGAGGTCCGCGAGCATCTGGTCGCCGAACACCGGCCCGCCGGCGTCCCCGGCGTCCGCGACGTCCCCGCTGTCGACCGTCGCGGTGCTCTGGACCGCCGCGGTGCTCTGGACCGCGGGCGGCCCGACCGGGTCGTTGCCCAGGACCAGCGAGGCGTCGCCCACCGGCGGCTCGCCGCCGGTGGGGCCACCACCACCGCCGGCGACCTCGGCGGCCGGCGGTGCGGCGCCCGCGGCGAGCCCGCCCTTGCCGGTCCCGCTGGCGCCGCCAGTGTCATCCGGCTCGCCGCCGGCGTAGCGGATGACCGGGGCGTCAGGCGGCGTCCCCAGCCCGCCGTCCCTGCCCTGCTCATCAGGCGTCACAGCGGGTTGCGGCTGAGTGTCCTCCTTGGGCTTGGGGAGCTGCGCCTCCACGGAGTCGGCGAACTTCTTGGCGGCCTCGGCCGCCCGCCGTAGGTTCGTCCCCGCCTGTCCCAGCTCGCCCGCCCACGTCTGCACGAGGTTGCTGAAGTTGCGGAGCGCGTTGATCGTTTCGATTGTCCCGTCCCGTGCCCGAACCGGCTGCTGGTCCTTGGCGGACCTCTTGGCGGCGTCCGCATGGATGCCGACGATCCTGGTCAGGTTCGGCACCTGGATGAAATAGGGGCTGTCAGGGGCGATCTCCCGCTTCGTTTCCAACGTCACCTTCGAGAGGGTGTTGGCCTGCTCGACGATATCGTCGACGATCGCGCCGACGGTCGTCGGCCCGGCGCCCTCCTCCACCTCCACCCCCTGAACCGGCGCCGAGTCGCTGGCGGAGGCGAGCCGCTGCTTGAAGGTCGCGCTCCCCTCCGCGGTCTTCTGGGCGGTGGTCTGGAGCTCGCCGCTCCCCTCCTCCACCTTGACGGCCGTGTCGTTGGCCACCCGGATGAGGTGGCGGGCCGCGGTGAGGACCTCCTTCAGCTCGGCGAGCGCCTTGTCGGGGGCGTCCGCGACGCGCGTGCCGTCGGGGAGCTTGAGCTCGCCCACCTTCTTCGCATGGGTCCTGGCGGATGTCTCGAGGGCGCCCGGAGTCTGGCGGGACACGGGATCGACCCGATCGCCGGTCAGCTGCCAGAGCCCGTTCCTGAGATCGAGGGCGTACACGTCCAGCTGGTAGAGGGCATCGCTGACCAGCTCAGGGTCGCGCTGAGGGGCCTCTTGCCGCTGGCCGAATCGCACGTTCCCCTGGGGAGTCAACAGTGCCGCGGTCGACAACCACGCGGGGAGCGCGGCGCCTTCAGGGAACCCGCCCTCGCCGTCTCCGTCGTCCAGGACGACACCGGCCGCCGCGACCCGCGGCCATTTCGGGTTCCACCCCCGCCAGTCGGGGGTGGTCGCCCCGGCGGCTCTCCCCGGGCCGCCGGGGCGACCACCCTGGGACCCGTCGCCGTCGGCGCCCCCGGCCTGCCGCTCCGGCGGCGGGTGCTCCCAGGGCACGGCCACCCCGGCCCGCTGGGAAAGGGACCACGCCAGCTCCCCGGGGACCGCCCCGCCGTTCCCGGGCGGGGCGGCCGCCACCGTGCCGGCGGCCAGGGTCGTCCCGCCCCGGGCGGGCCCCGCCCCCGGCAGGTCGCGGCCCCCGGGCCCGCCGGTCGCCGCCGGCAGGCCGCGGGCCGCCGCGACTCCCTGGCCAACCAGGGCCACGATCAGCAGCGCGATGCCGAGCAGCAGCGCCGCGACCAGCAGCCGGACGAGCCGCGCCAACCCGGCCAGACCGCTGCGGGACCCGCTGGACGCCCAGCGGTCGACACCCCGACAAGCGTCCTGCATCGCCTGCTCCTCTCACCGAGCGCGAACTCGCCGAATCATCGGAGATCTGCATCACGCTGGTGGCTCCGTTCGGCCGCGCGCCGGTCACAACCTGCTCGGCTCCCAGCCTCCTCGGCGAGGCCGCGCCCGCAGCATTCGGGCCGCGGTGGCCGACGGCCGCACAATGACCTGCGGGCACCGCCGGCCGGCGCCCGCAGAACCCGAGCAGGGTCGGGACCGCAGGAGCGTCCTGCGGCGACGGGCGCCGGGAGGGCGCGTGGAGCTGTACCTGGTCCGGCACGGCGAGACCGAGTGGTCCCGGGCTCGCCGCCACACCGGCCGCACGGACGTGCCGCTGAGCCCGGTCGGGACCGCCGAGGCCCGGGCGCTCGGCGAGCACCTGGCCGGCCTCCAGGTCGATCAGGTGCTCGGCAGCCCGCTCGCACGGGCGGTGACCACCGCCCGCCTGGCCGGCTTCGGCTCCAGGCTGCGTGAGACCCCCGCCCTGCTCGAGTTCGACTACGGCGAGTACGAGGGCCTGACCAGCCGCGAGATCCGGGCCGTGCGGCCCGGCTGGGACCTGTTCCGGGACGGCTGCCCGGGCGGGGAGACCGCGACCGGGGTCGCCGCGCGGGCCCGGCGGTTCCTGGACGAGCTGGCCGGCGCCGGGCGGGTGCTCCTGTTCGGCCACGGCCACCACCTGCGCATCCTGGCCGCCTGCCATCTCGGCCTGCCGCCGGACGCCGCGCGCCACCTGTTCCTCGGCACGGCCAGCGTGTCGGCGCTCGGGCGGGAGCACGACTGGCCCACCATCCTGCTCTGGAACGAGCAGGAGGGGTCCGGGGCGAGCGCCGCCGAGTCCGGCGTCCCCGGCTGGCGGGGCGTGCCCCGACGGCAGGTCGCCGTCAGCCGACGCCCGCGAAGGACCCGCTGACGTCCGCGCCGACGTCCGCGAACGGCACGCCCCCGAACGACGGCGGACCGGGATCGCCGTCGGGCGGCGTGGCGTCGGTCACGTCGACGGCCACCGCACTCTCGCGGCTCTCGCGCACGGGCGCAGCCGTGGCGGCGTCGGGGGAGGACGGCACGCCGCCGTCCCCCGGCGCACCGCCGCCGGCCACGAGCACGCTGTTGCCGAGCGGGTCGCCCCCGGGAACCCCGAGGGTGTCGGGAACGCCGCGGGTGTCGGGGGCGGCGTGCTGCTCGGGCGGCGCGGTGCCCGGCCCGGCCTGGTCGGCGGCAGGCTCGACGGCCCGCAGGTCGCCGCCCGCCCCGAGCCGGCCCTGATCGGGCTCGACGCCGCCCGCATGCTCGTCAGCGGGGACGCCAGAGGGGGTCCTGTGATCCTCCAGCAGCGAGTCCCGCTCGGGTGCCGGCGCGCCGCCGCCGTCCTCTCCGTCGGTGCTAGGAGGGTCGCCCCTGATCCTCCTCAGCTCCGCCGCGGCCGACGCGGCCGCCGCGGCCGCCGCGTCGGCGGCCGCACGAAGCCGCTGACGGTTCTCGCCCAGACCATCGGCGAACCGCTTCACGGCCGTCGCCAGTTCCTCGAGGTGGAGGATGGAGGCCTCCAGCGCGCGCTGCGCGGCAGCGGTGTCAGCGGGACGGGGCTCGCTGGTTTCGGTCTCACCGGCACCGGGCTCGGCGTAGCCGGCGTACATCTTGGCGTTCTTCGCGTCGTCGCTGATCTTCAAGAACAACCCGGCGATCTTCGGGTCGGGCGTGTACTCCATCACCAGACCGTAGAGCTTTTCGCCCTGCTCGACCATCGGCTCGGGGAGGTCGACGTAGGGACGGCCCCCCATGCCCAGGGGGACCCTGGCCGTGGCGCGGGTGTGCTCGGCCCAGCCCTGCGCCTCCCTGACGGCCGTGCGGACGATCTCGCCGTCGCTCCCCAGATCCGAAGCCATCTTGTCCGCGTATGCGCCGAGGTCCTGGCTGAGCACCGTCAGCTTGTCGATGGCGGTCTGCGCCCTGGCATGGACGTCGGCGGGCGACGTGAACCAGCTCATGAGCCAGCTCAGGGGCCACGTTTCGTACCACCAGGCGACGTTCCTGTCTGCCTCGATCGAGGCGACCACCGGCCGGGTCCGGTCCCGGCCGGGCCCGAACTTCTCGGTGGCTCTCGCAAGCTCGCGGGCGGCGGAGACGACGGGCTGGAGGATGCCGTCGACGGACTCGGGGGGAGCCGGGTCGGTGCCGGTGGCCGCCTCCGCGACGCCACACGGGCGCGCCACCTCCCGCGCCGGGCGCCATCCCTCCCCGTAGCGGGGCACGGTGGCGCCGCTCCCCGTCCCGGGCCCGCCGGGCGGCCGTGGACCCTGCGGCGACGTCCCCGCGGCCGCACCGTCCATGCCAGGCCCACCCCACGCCCGCGGGAGCTTCGCCTGCGCGAGCATCATGGCCGCCGCGTCCCTGGACCACGCGTACTCCGCGAGCGCCCGGCCGTCGTCCTCGGGCGAGGCCGGCGCCACCGCGGCGCCGTCCGCCGCCAACCCGCCACCACCCGCAGGCAGCGCCGGCGGGACACCTGCCGCGGCCGCGGCGCCCGGCGCCGCGGTCAGGCCGCGGGCGCCGGCGGCGCCCTGCCCGACCAGAGCCACGATCAGCAGCGCCGCACCCAGCAGCACGGTCGCGGTCAGCACCCGGACGGCGCTGGCGATCCCGGCCCGGCCGCTCCGCGCCCGGTCCCGAGCCCGGCGGTCGCCGTCCGCACGGACCCCCTGCACCGGTTGCTCCCTTCACCGAGGCCGCTCGCCAGCGCCACGGGGCCACCAAGCGCCGTGGACGTGCGCAGACCGGAAAGGGTGCGGGCGCTGCGCCTGACCCTGGACTCTCCCGCGCCGGCTTGTGAGATCTCTGAGGAGCGCATGAGAGGGCGGCCACGGTGCGGGAGCGTTTCGGGATGCGGGGCCTGCCCGGGCAGGCGTCCAGGAGCGGCTACGACACCACGATCGTCCCGTGCATCGTCGGGTGGATGCTGCAGTGGTAGGCGAAGCTGCCCGCCTTGGGGAACGCCAACGAGAACGTCGCCCCCGCCGGCATGGAACGGTCGAACGCGCCGTCGTCGGCGGTCACGGTGTGCGCGACGCTCTGCTTGTTGGTCCAGGTGACCTGCCGGCCCCGCTTCACCTTCAGGGTGGCCGGCGAGAACTGGAAGCCGTCGATGGCCACCGCGGTCCCGGCGGCTGCGCCGCCGCCGCCGCCGGTGTCCTGTTCGGAGCCGTAGTCGCCGTAGCCGCCGCCCTGCGAGCCGGTGGCCGCCGTGGTGGCCGTGGTGGCCGAGCCGGAGCCCCCGCCGGATCCGTAGCCTCCGGAGGAGCCGCCGCCGCAACCGGCCGCGAGGATCCCGAGCGCAGCGAGCAGGATGAGCGTACGGCGCACCATGACCTCCTGACCCGCACCCGCATCTCGGGTGCTGGAATGAAGAACCGCGTTCCGGGCCCGCCGGTTCCCGCGCCCGTCGGCGCAGGCGCTCAACCTCCGCGCCGGCGAGGCCCCGGAACGGCCTGAGGCAGCCCGGATCCTCGGTCCGCGGCGGACGCTGATCCTGGCGGTTCCAGGCGTCTGAGCTGGATGGAACCTATCGGGTGGCATCGGGATGATTGCTGATGACAGCGCCGGCTCAGGACCAAGGGAACGGCTGTGGCCAACGACTACGAATCCTTCTACGCCGCGGCGTACCGGCGCGTGTTGCGGCAGCTGGTGCTGGTGACGGGGGAGCTGGCCGAGGCGGAGGATGTGGTGCAGGAGGCCTTCGCCAGGGCGGCGGTGCGCTGGGACCAGCTGCGTACCTATGACGCGCCGGAGGCGTGGGTGCGGCGGGTGGCGCTCAACCTGGCCGCGCAGTCCGCCCGGCGGCTGCGGCGCCAGGCCAGGGCGCTGCTGCGGCTGGGCCCGCCGGTCCCGGTCCCGGAGGTCGAGGCGGGCGAGCTGGATCTGGCGCGGGCGCTCGGCGCGTTGTCGCTGCGCCAGCGTCAGGTGGTGGTGCTGCACCATCTGGCGGGGCTGCCGGTCCAGGAGGTCGCCCGCGAGCTCGGCGTGCCGACCGGGACGGTGAAGTCCCGGCTGACGCGTGCCCGCTCGCTGCTGGCCCGGCGACTTGCGGTGGCTGGTGAGGAGATGGTGGCCCGTGAGTAAGCTGCTCGAGGATCTGCCGGGCCGGCTGGACCGGCTCGCCGACGGGTTGACCCGCACCGCCGTGGCGCCCGAACCTGAACGGCTGCGGGCTCGCGGCCGCCGCTGGCGCCGGCGCCGGCGGGCCGCCGGTGCCGGGCTGGTCGCCGCCCTGCTGGCCGGCGCGATCTTCGGTGTGGGACGGCTGTCGGACCTGCGGCCCGCGCCGACCGGCCGGCCACCGACGGTGACGACCACCGGGTCATGGCCACTGCCGACGATGAGGTTCGCGGCGAGGGCACCTGCCGGCGGCCAGGCTGACGCGGCGGCGCTGGACGCGGCAGCCAGGATGCTGGGCACGCGGCTGGCCGCGGCGGGTTTCACCAGCAGCACGGTCCAGGTGGACGACGGCGGGCTGCTGGTGACCGTGGCCGCGGTGCCGGGGCGGGAGCAGCTGGTGGAGGAGCTGGTGGAGCGGCTGGCCGCGCCGGGCCAGCTGCAGCTG
>DATFRI010000071.1:0-66522 GCA_035263405.1 Actinomycetes bacterium
ATGGCAACGACCGAACGCGATGTGCTCGAGAGCAAGGTATTGCCCGAGCTGCAGGCGATCGCCTCCTCGATGGGGGTGCAGGGATATCTCCGGCTGCGCAAGGCAGACCTGATCGGCGCGATCATCGCCAAGGCTCAGGGACAGGACTCCGCGCCCCAGACCGGCTCGGGCACGCGGTCGCCCCGGGACGCCGGGCCGGCCGAAGGCGAGCCGGCGACTCCGGCCGCGGCCCCGCAGGACGCGGCCGAGCCGGCCGCGGTCCCGGCGGGAACCTCCGAGCCGCCCCCGGCCGCCCCCGCCGGCGACCCTTCGCCGGCCGTGGCCGGTCCCGCAGGCGCGACCGGCGACCCGGGACCCCGGCCGGAGCCGCCCGCGGTCACCGCGCCCGGGCCCGCCGAGCCGGCGGCGACCGTGCCGCCGGCGCCCGCCCAGGAGCCGGCGCCGGTCCGGGCCGACCCGCCCGCGCCCGCCGCGGCGACCACCGGCGGTGACCAGCCGGATCAGGCGCCGCAGGAGGGCGAGCAGCGCTCGGCCGTCGACGTCGACCTCGCCGAGATCATCGAGCCCACCAGCTCCCGCCGGACGCGCCGGCGCCGGCGCCGCGGCGGGCACGACGGCGGCCAGGCCGAGGAGCGCCATGACGGCGCCGAGCCGCTGCCCGGGCTGCTGGACGGGTCCGGCGGCGCCGTCGCCTCCGCCAACGGCGAGGCGCCCGCGGCCGAGGCGGAGGCGCGGACCGCGGAGGCCGTCCCCGAGGCGCGGGTGGAGCCCGACCGTGGGCCCCGCCGCGACCAGCGCGACTGGCAGGGCGGCCGCTGGGACGGCCCGCCGCAGCAGGGCTCGGGGCGCCGCAACCGCAACCGCAACCGGCGCAACCGCAACCGCTTCCCCGACCAGGGCGGGGTCGCGGTCGACCGGCCGGAGTACCGCGGCAACGTCCCCGACGACCGGCCCGAGGTGGTCCGCAAGGGCATCCTCGACATCCGCTCGCAGGACGGCTACGGGTTCATCCGCGTCAACGGCTACCTCCCCGGCGCCGACGACGTGTACGTCCCGCTGTCGATGATCCGCAGGCTCGGGCTGCGCCGCGGCGACGAGATCGAGGCGGCGGTGAAGCTGCCGCGCGACTCCGAGAAGTACGCCGCCTGCTCCCGGGTCGACAAGGTCAACGGGCTGGATCCCGAGGAGACCCGCAACCGCAGGGACTTCAAGGACCTGACGCCGCTGTACCCGCAGGAGCGGCTGCGGCTGGAGCACAACCCGACCGAGATCTCCACGCGGGTCATGGACCTCATGTGCCCGATCGGCAAGGGCCAGCGCGGGCTGATCGTGTCGCCGCCCAAGGCCGGCAAGACGACGCTGATGAAGCAGATCGCCAACGCCATCAGCGACAACAACCCCGAGGTCTACCTCATCATCCTGCTCACCGACGAGCGCCCCGAAGAGGTCACCGACATGCAGCGGTCGACCAAGGCCGAGGTGATCTACTCGACCTTCGACCGCCCGAGCGAGGACCACTGCCAGATCGCGGAGCTGACCATCGAGCGGGCCAAGCGGATGGTCGAGTACGGCCGTGACGTGATGATCCTGCTCGACGGGATCACCCGCCTGTCGCGCGCCTACAACCTCGCCACCCCGGCCAGCGGCAAGATCCTCTCCGGCGGCGTGGACTCCTCGGCGCTGTACCCGCCCAAGCGGTTCTTCGGGGCGGCGCGCAACATCGAGGAGGGCGGCTCCCTCACGGTCCTGGCGACCGCCCTGGTGGACACGGGCTCGCGCATGGACGAGGTCATCTTCGAGGAGTTCAAGGGCACCGGGAACATGGAGGTCCGCCTGGACCGCAAGCTGTCCGAGCGGCGCATCTTCCCGGCTCTGGACATCGACGCCTCGTCGACGCGCAAGGAGGAGTTGCTGCTCGACGCCGAGGAGCTGGTCGTGGCCTGGAAGCTGCGCCGGGTGCTGGGCGCGCTCGAGCCGGCGCAGGCCCTGGAGCTGGTGGTCGACAAGATGCGCGCCAGCAAGACCAACGCCCAGTTCCTGCGGGACATCCAGCGCGCCAACATCGGCTGACCAGGGGCCACGCTCCCGACGTCGAGGGAATTTCGCGCGGTCGGTGTACCGTTTACGGGTCGTGACCCGGAGGGCGATCTCGCACCTGGAGCTCACACCCCAGGTGCGCACCGGAAGGAACCACGGAAGGCACCACGGTGAGGCCCGCCGGCGCGCCGCGCTCCCGCCTCCCGCCGAGGCCCTGTGCGCACACGGGGTCGGGGGGCGGAGCAGAGGGCGCAGCCCCCGATCGACCGGTCGGGTTCCCCTACGATGACGTCGACACAACAAGAAGCAGGGAGCAAACGCGACGATGAAGCCAGGGATCCATCCCGAGTACGTGGTGGCCACCGTGCGCTGCTCGTGCGGGGAGACCTTCCAGACCCGCTCCACCGTGAGCGAGCTGCGGGTCGACATCTGCTCCAAGTGCCACCCCTTCTACACGGGCAAGCAGAAGCTGGTCGACACCGGCGGCCGCGTCGAACGGTTCGAGCGGCGCTACGGCAAGCGCAGGGCCCCGACCGCCTGAGCCGGCCGATGCCTCCTGACGACGACCTGCCGCCCGAGCCGGACGACGCCCGCCCCGACGCCGCCACCGACCGGAGGGCGCAGGCGGCCGCGCCCCCCGAGCCCCTGCCGGACCAGGAGCCCGGCGGCGGACCACCGGTGCTGTACGGCGGCCAGGCGGTGCTCGAGGGCGTCATGATGCGCGGCCAGCGCTCCTGGTCGGTCGCGGTCCGGCGGCCCAGCGACGAGATCTACGTGCAGACCCGGGCGCTGCGCCCGCTGGCGGCCCGGGTCCGGCTGTTCCGCCTGCCGTTCTTCCGCGGGGTGGGCGTCCTGGCCGACTCCATGGCGATCGGCGTGCGCGCGCTCGCGATCTCGGGCAACCAGTCGCTCGGCGAGGACGAGCAGCTGTCCGAACGCCAGATGAACTGGTCGCTGGCGATCGGCGCGATCTTCTTCTCGTTCGTGTTCATCCTGCTGCCGGCCACCGGCACCAACTGGCTGTCGGCCCGGCTGCCCAACCACTTCGCGTTCAACCTCGTCGAGGGACTCGCCCGGATCGCTTTCTTCCTGCTCTACATCGTCGCGATCTCCCAGCTCAAGGACATCCGCAGGGTGTTCCAGTACCACGGCGCCGAGCACATGGCGATCCACTGCTACGAGGCGCGCCAGCCGCTGAGCGTGGACAACGTGCGGCGCTTCCCGACCCTGCACGTGCGCTGCGGGACCAACTTCCTGCTGATCCTGTTCGTCACGATGCTGGTGCTGTTCACGGTCGCCTTCGGGGTGCTCGGCCGCCCGCCGCTGCTCGTCCGGGTCCTGCTGCACCTCGCCGCGGTGCCCGTGATCGTCGGGATCGCCTACGAGGCCATCCGCCTGGGCGCGGGCAGGGAGCGCTCGGCGCTGGTCCAGGCGCTCATGCGGCCGGGCCTGTGGCTGCAGATGCTCACCACCAAGCCGCCGTCGGAGGACCAGATCGAGGTCGCGATCCGCGCGCTCGAGCACGTCCTGCCGGCCGAGGAGCGGAGCAGGGTGACGGCCATGCCCTCGCCGGTGGTCATCGGCGAGCCGGAGCCGAGCGAGCCCGGCCCGGACGTGCCGCTGTCGCGGCCGTCGGGCGCGGGGTAGCGGCGCGCCCGCCCGCCTCGCGACCGCGCGCCACCCGAAGGACGACCGATGTTCGAGCGGCTCCAGGAGACCGAGCAGACCTACCAGGAGGTCGAGCGGCAGCTCGGCGACCCCGGGGTGGTCGCCGACCAGGCCCGCTTCGTCGAGCTGTCCAAGCGCTACGCCGAGCTGGGCGGGATCGTGCGCGACTACCGCGCCTGGCGGTCGGCGCGGGAGGACCTCGCGACCGCGCGCCAGCTCGCCCGCGAGGAGCGCGACCCGGATGCGCGCCAGATCCTGGCCGAGGAGATCCAGGCCTCCGAGCGCCGCATCGCCGAGCTGGAGGCGTCGCTCACCGAGGCGCTCGCGCCCCGGGACCCCAACGACGCCAAGGACGTGATCGTGGAGGTCCGCGCCGGCACCGGCGGCGACGAGGCGGCGCTGTTCGCCGGCGAGCTGGCGCGCATGTACACGCGCTGGGCGGAGCAGCACGGCTACCGCACCGAGATGCTGTCGCTGTCGCCCTCGGGGCGCGACGGCGTGAAGGAGGCGGTGTTCGCGGTCAAGGGCAGGGGGGCCTACTCGCGGCTGAAGTACGAGGCGGGCGTGCACCGCGTCCAGCGGGTGCCGGTCACCGAGTCCCAGGGCCGCATCCACACCTCGGCCGCCGGGGTGAACGTGCTGCCGGAGGCCGACGCCGTCGAGGTGACCATCGACCCGGCCGACCTCCGGATCGACGTGTACCGGTCCAGCGGTCCCGGCGGCCAGTCGGTGAACACCACCGACTCGGCCGTGCGCGTCACCCACGTCCCCACCGGGATCGTCGTGTCGATGCAGGACGAGAAGTCCCAGATCCAGAACCGGGAGAAGGCCCTGCGGGTGCTGCGCGCCCGGCTGCTGGACCGGGCGCTCGGCGAGCAGCAGGCGGCGCTCGCCGACGAGCGGCGCTCCCAGGTCCGCTCGCTGGACCGCTCCGAGCGGATCCGCACGTACAACTTCCCCCAGGACCGCGTGACCGACCACCGGGTCAACCTCACCGTCCACGACCTGCCGGGCGTGCTCGAGGGCAGGGGGCTCGACCAGCTCATCGACCGGCTCGCCGCGAGCGACCGGGAGGCGCGGCTGGCGGCGGCGGGGGAGCCCTCGTGACCACGGTCACGGTCCGCGGGCTGCTCTCGGCGACGGTCGAGCGGCTGCTCGCCGCGGGCTGCGTCTCGGCCGAGGCGGAGGCGCGCTGGCTGGTCGAGGAGGCGCTCGAGGTGCGTCCCGGCGGGCTGGCGGCCCGCCGCGGCGACGCCGTCGGCGAGCCGGGCCGGGGGCGGCTGGAGGCGATGCTCGCCCGGCGGGTCGCCGGCGAGCCGCTCCAGCACGTCATCGGCTGGGCGCCGTTCGGCGCGCTCAAGCTGGCGGTCGGCCCCGGCGTGTTCGTCCCCCGGCCCGAGACCGAGGATCTGGCCGAGCGCGCGGCGGCGCGCCTGCCGGCGGCCGCGGGCGCCGTCGCCGTCGACCTGTGCGCCGGCTGCGGCGCGATCGCGTGCTTCCTGAAGGCGGCGCGGCCGGCGGCGAGGGTGCTGGCCAGCGAGCTGGAGCCCGTGGCGCTCGGCTACGCGCGCCGCAACGGCGGGCCGCTCGGCGTGGAGGTGCTCGCGGGCGACCTGGACGCGCCGCTGCCCGACGCGCTCGCCGGCCGGGTCGACGTGCTCACGGCCAATGTGCCGTACGTCCCCACCGGCCAGATCGCCCTGCTGCCCACCGACGTGCGCGACCACGAGCCCCGCGGCGCGCTCGACGGCGGGCCGGACGGGCTGGACGTGCTGCGCCGGGTCGTCGCCGTGAGCGGTCGCTGGCTCAGGCCGGGCGGGTGGATACTGTGCGAGTTGGGCGAGGGCCAGGGCACGCTGGCCGCCGGGCTCCTCGGGCGCGCGGGCTTCGGTGCCGTGTCGGTCCTGCCCGACCTCGCCGGCCGGGAGCGCGTGGTGGAGGGGCAGTGGGAGCATCCGGACAGCAGGTGACCGATCCGCGCCTGATCCGCGTACCCGACGACGAGCAGGAATGGGAGCCGCTGCTCGAGGTGGCCGCGAAGGTCGCCGCCAAGGGCGACCTGCTCGTCCTGCCGACCGACACGGTGTACGGGGTGGGCTGCGACCCGTTCGACCGCGACGCCGCCGACAAGCTGTTCGCCGCCAAGGCCCGCGGCCGTGACCTGCCGCTGCCCGTGCTGGTGCACAGCCGCTTCCAGGCCGAGGGGCTGGTGCGCGAGCTGGACGAGCGGGCGCGCTCGCTGATCGGGGCGTTCTGGCCCGGGCCGCTGACGCTGGTGCTGCGCGAGTCCGAGGGGATCGGCTGGTACCTCGGCCGCAACCTCGGCACGGTGGCGCTGCGCATGCCCAAGCACACCTTCGCGCTCGCGCTGCTGCAGCGCACCGGGCCGCTCGCGGTCACCAGCGCCAACCGCTCCGGCGAGCCCACCCCCGCCACCGTGGTGGAGATCATGACCCACCTCGACGAGGGCGTGGGGGTGTACTTTGATGCCGGCCCCCTGCCGACACCGATGCCGCCGTCGGGCGGGCAGGAGCCCACGGGCCCGCTGCCGGACCCCGGGACGTCATCCGGTGGGCAGGGGGCCGGAGGCTCCGGGGGGACCGGCCCGTCCCCGGCCTCCACGATCGTCGATCTCACCGGTCCGCGCGCGCGGCTGCTGCGGGAGGGGGCGATCCCCCCGCGCGAGGTCGAGCGCGTGCTCGACGAGCCGCTGGCCGACCCGGGGAGCAAGTGACCGACGAGTTCACGGTGCTGTTCGTGTGCACCGCCAACCAGTGCCGTTCCGTGATGGCCGAGGCGCTCGCGGCACACGTGCTGCAGCGGATGCCCGACCCGCCGCCGCTCACCTTCGGCTCGGCCGGCACCAGCGCGCTGGCCGGCAGCCCGCCGACCGAGGTGACCGCGCGCACGCTGCGCATCGCCGGGATCGACCTGGCCGGTCACCGGTCGCGGGAGCTGGACCGCAGGATCGTCGCCGACGCCGACCTCGTGCTCACCATGACGCGCGGGCACATCGCCGCGGTGCTCGCCCAGGACCGCTCGGCCGGGCGGCGCACGTTCACCCTCGCCGGGTTCGCGCGGGCGGTGCGGGGGCGCGCGGCGGACTCGCCCGAGGCGCTGGTCGACGTCGCCAACGAGTTCGCGGAGGTCCACGCCGACGACGACGTGCCCGACCCCGTCGGCCACGGCGACGCCGCCCACCAGATCTGCGCGGCGAGGCTCCTCCAGCTCGTGCGCGTCGTGGTCGCCGCCCTCGCCGGCTCGTCGGAGATCACCCGGACGCCCTGAGCCGGTTGGTGAACGCGCGGGGGCGCGCATACCCTTCGGGGCATGACCGGCCTTGGGCCCTACCTGCTCGTCGCCGCGGTCGCGGCCCTGCTGACCTGGCTGCTCACCCCGGTCGTGATCCGGCTGGCGCGGCGGGTCGGCGCGGTCGACCGGCCCGGCGACCGCAAGATCCACGCGATCGCCACGCCCACCCTCGGCGGCCTGGCCATCTGGGGCGGGTTCGTCGGGGCGCTGCTGGTCGCGGGGCGGATGGACGCCTTCAGCCGGATGTTCTCGTTCTCGACCGAGCCGGTCGGGATCGCGGTCGGGGCGACGCTGATGCTGGCGATCGGCGTCGTCGACGACCTCTACGGGCTGACCGCGCCGGCCAAGCTGGCCGCGCAGGTGATCGCCGCGGCGGTGATGACGCTGTCGGGCGTGCAGCTGCTGTACGTGTGGCTGCCGTTCGCCGAGCAGATCGCGATCTCCCCGGACATCGGGGTGCCGCTGACGATCCTGGTGGTGATCGTCACCGTCAACGCGGTCAACCTCGTGGACGGGCTCGACGGGCTCGCAGCCGGGCTGGTCGGGATCGGGGCGCTGGCGTACTTCGTGTTCAGCTACCGCACCGGCCCCTCCGGGCTGTACGTCGGGACGGCGCCGCCGTCCGCGCCGCTGATCGCGGCGATCACCGTCGGCGCGTGCGCGGGCTTCCTGCCGCACAACTTCAACCCGGCACGGGTGTTCATGGGCGACACCGGCGCGATGCTGCTGGGCACGATGCTGTCCGCGGCCACCATCACCGGCGTCGGGCGCACGACCGCGCCGCGGGTGTCTGACGGGATCGCGCTGGTGATCCCGGTCGCGATCCCGATCCTGGTGCTCGGGCTGCCGTTCCTGGACGCGGCGTTCGCGATCGTGCGCCGGATCCGCTCGGGGCAGGGGGTGATGGTCGCCGACAAGGCGCACCTGCACCACCGGCTGCTGGAGATCGGCCACTCCCACCGCAAGGCGGTGCTGCTGCTGTGGCTGTGGAGCGCGTTCCTGGCCGCCAGCACGGTCGCGCTGTCGTTCACCGGCCCGAGCCGCGTGGTCCCGGCCTTCCTGCTGGTCTTCGGGATCGGCGCGATCCTGCTGCTCGCCCCGCAGCGGCGCCTGGGACGGGCGCGCGCGGACAGGCCCGAGGTCCCGCGGGCAGCCGGGCGGGTGGACCGCCCTTTGTAGGTCGATTGTGATGTCGATCACAAATGTGGCACCATCCCCGGACCCGGCCGAGACGGCATGGTAGGGTGACGCCCGCCGCAGGCACCCAGCGTGCTCGTCGGCGAATCCCCGCCACACCCCACCTGCGGTGAGGAGGCCCATGCACGAGCACGACGCGCGCATTCTGCGTGGCGCCGTCGCGGCGACGGCCGCCCTCGCCCCGCCCGCCGTCGCCCTCGGCGCGCTCGCCGCGGGCGCCCGCGGCGCGCTCGGCGCCGGCCTCGGGGTCCTGCTCGCCGCCGCCTTCTTCAGCGTCACCGTGGTGGTGGTCGACGCGGCGGGCCGCGTCTCGGCCGACCTCATCCTCCCGGCCGCGCTGGCCACCTACGCGCTCAAGCTGACCGCGCTCGGGATCGGGCTGTACCTGCTCGGCGGCACCACCGCGTTCGACAGGCGCGCGTTCGCGCTGGCGGTGGTCGCCGGCACGCTGGTCTACCTGGTCGCCGAGGTCCGCCTGGCCATGCGGGCGCGCATCCCCGCCGTGGTCGGCCCCCAGGAGGAGCGGTAGGCGCGTGGCCGAGTCGTCCCCCGCCGCACGGCGGACCCCGCTGCTGGTATCGTTCCCGCTCCATGGACGGCAGGTCGGATGGTCGGGAGAGGACGCCGCGGGGCTCGGAGATCGCCTGGGGCGTCCTCGGCTACCTGGTGGCCGGCGTGGTCGCCTGGGGTGGCATCGGCTGGCTGCTGGACCGCTGGGTGGGCACCCGGCTGTTCCTGCCGCTCGGGGTCGTGGTCGGGTTCGCGGGGGCGTTCTACCTGATCATCCGCCGCTACGGTCGGCTGTGAGGGGCCCGGGCCGGGGGCTGGTGCGATGACGACCTGCGTGCTCGCGGCCCGTGAGGGCTTCCAGGGCCCGACGACCGGGGAGTTCTTCTGGCCGTGCGTGGGCCCGAGGCTGCACGTGCTCGGCGTCGAGCTGTGCGTGAACCGGGTCGTCCTGCTGACCCTCCTGGCGATGCTCGGGGTGCTGGTGTTCTTCCTGTGGGCGTTCCGCCGGCCCGAGCTGGTGCCGCGCCGCAAGGCCCAGAACGTCGCCGAGGTCGGCATCGACTTCATCCGCAACAGCGTCGTCCTCGAGGTCATCGGGCGCGACGGGCTGCGCTTCCTGCCCTACCTCACGACACTGTTCTTCTTCATCTTCGCCGGCAACGTGCTGAGCGTGATCCCGGGGATCAACTTCCCGGCCAACTCACGCAGCGCCGTCCCGGCGGCGCTGGCGATCCTGTCGTGGCTGCTGTTCAACTACGCCGGGGTGAAGGCGCAGGGCCTCGGCCCCTACCTGCGCAACTCGCTGTTCCCGCCCGGCGTGCCCTGGCCGATCTACGTGCTCGTCACGCCGATCGAGCTGGTGTCGACGTTCCTGGTCCGGCCGCTCACCCTGACGATCCGGCTGACCGCCAACATGATCGCCGGGCACCTCATCCTGGTCGTGTTCCTGACCGGGACCGCCTACATGCTCGAGCCGCTCATCCGCAACGGCGAGCCGACCATCACCGCGCTGTTCGCGGTGGGCTCGTTCGCGTTCGCCATCGTCCTGATCGGCTTCGAGATGTTCGTCGCGGCCCTGCAGGCGTTCATCTTCACCATCCTGACCGCCACCTACATCGCCGGCGCGCTCGAGTCCGAGCACTGACCGGCCGCCCGACCCAGAAAGGGAGCGCACACCACCATGGGACTCCTCGCAGCGGTGCTCGCCCAGGCGAATGGGGGCGTGACCGGCAGCCTGAACGTCATCGGCTACGGTCTGGGAGCCCTCGGCCCGGGCATCGGCCTCGGCTTCCTCATCGGCAAGGCGCTGGAGGGCATCGCCCGCCAGCCCGAGGCGGCCGCCCAGGTGCGGACGACGATGTTCATCGGCCTCGGGTTCGTCGAGGCCCTGGCGCTGTTCGGGTTCGTGCTGGCGTTCGTCGCCTGACAGGAGGGTCACGTGCTCCAGCAGCTGGTGCTCGCGCAGGCCGAGGAGGGTCACGGCAACCCGATCCTGCCGGCGGCCAACGAGCTGATCTTCGGGACCCTCGCGTTCCTGGTCCTGCTGTTCCTGCTGTCGCGGTTCGTGTTCCCGCGGGTGAACGCGCTGCTCGAGGAGCGCGCGGCGAACATCGAGGGCAAGCTCGAGCAGGCCGAGCGCGACCGGCGGGACGCGCAGGAGCTGCTCGAGCGGCGCCGCGAGCAGCTCCGGGCCGCGCGCGAGGAGGTCGCCCGGATCGTCGAGGAGGGGCGCCGCCGCGGCGAGGAGACCCGCCAGGAGATCATCGCCAGGGCCGAGCGGGAGGCCGAGCGGCTGGCCGCGCGCGCGCGGGAGCAGATCCAGGGCGAGCGGGCGCGGGCCGTCGCCGAGATCCGCCAGGACATGGGCACGCTCGCGGTGGAGCTCACCGGGCGCATCCTCGGCGAGACCATGGACGGCGACCGCCAGCGGCGCATGGTCGACCGGTTCCTCGACCAGCTCGAGGGCGCCGGCGGCGAGGCCAGCGGGAGCGCCGCCGGGGGCGAGGGCGTCCGTGGCCGCGGGTAGCCTGCCCGAACAGGGCCGCCGGCAGGCCTCCGAGGTCCGCGAGCGGGCCCGCGGCGAGCTGCGCCGGCTCGATCCCGCCGACCTGGACCGCGTGGCCGACGAGCTGTTCGCGCTCGCCGGGCTGCTCACCCGGGAGCTGCGCCTGCGGCGGGCGCTGGCCGACCCGAGCCTGCCGGGCGAGGTCAAGCGCCGCCTGCTCACCGAGCTGCTCGGCGGCCGCGCGCACGAGGCCACCCTGGCGCTGCTCGGGCAGCTCGTGGACGGGCCGCGGCTGCTGCCGGTCGCCCTGGCCGACCTGGTCGAGGAGCTGGGGGCCATGGCCCTGTTCGTCAAGGCCGACGCCGCGGGCAGCCTCGACGACGTCGAGGACGAGCTGTACCGGTTCTCGCGGCTGGTCGCCCGCGAGCACGCCCTGCGCGCGGCGCTGACCTCCGCCACCCTGCCGACCGAGCGCAAGCTCGCGCTGCTGGACGAGCTGCTCAGCGGCCGCGCGGACCCGATCACCGTCCGGCTGGTCCGCCAGGTCGTGCAGGCGCCGCGGGGCCGCACCATCGAGCGCGCGACCGAGGCGCTGGCCCGGCAGGCCGCCGCCTACCGCGGGCGCGTGATCGCCGAGGTGACCGTGGCCGCGCCGCTGGAGCCGGCGCAGGCCGAGCGGCTGGGGGAGGTGCTCGGCCGCCGGCGCGGCGGCCCGGTGCGGCTGCAGGTCGTGGTCGACCCGTCCATCATGGGCGGCATGGTCGTCCGCGTCGGGGACGAGCTCATCGACGGCAGCGTCCGGCGGCAGCTGGAGCGGGCGCGTGGCGGGCTCGGCTGACCCGGCCGCGCGAACGCGCGAGGAACGAACCGCGGTGCGGGCGCCCCGCCACGCGGACGGACAAGGAGATCAGCGTGTCTGAGCTTGCGATCCGGTCGGACGAGATCCGCGCGGCGCTGCGCAAGTACGTCGAGTCCTACCGGCCCGAGGTCACCCGCGAGGAGGTCGGCCACGTCACCGAGGCGGGCGACGGCATCGCCCGCGTCGAGGGGCTGCCCTCGACGATGGCCAGCGAGCTGCTGGAGTTCTCCGGCGGCGTCGTCGGGCTCGCGCTCAACCTGGACACCCGCGAGATCGGCTGCGTGCTGCTCGGCGACGCCACCGCCGTCGAGGAGGGCGACGAGGTCCGGGGGACCGGGGAGATCCTGTCGGTCCCGGTCGGCGACGAGTACCTCGGCCGGGTGGTCGACGCGCTCGGGCGCCCGCTGGACGGCAAGGGCGAGATCGGCGCCACGCAGCGGCGGGCGCTGGAGCTGCAGGCGCCCTCGGTGGTGCAGCGGCAGTCGGTGAACGAGCCGCTGCAGACCGGGATCAAGGCGGTCGACGCGATGACCGCGATCGGCCGCGGCCAGCGCGAGCTGATCATCGGCGACCGCCAGACCGGCAAGACCGCGATCGCGATCGACGCGATCATCAACCAGCGCGACCTGTGGGGCACCGACCGCCAGGTCAAGTGCATCTACGTGGCGGTCGGGCAGAAGTCCTCGACCGTCGCCGAGATCGCCGGGGCGCTCGACGAGGCGGGGGCCCTGGAGTACACGGTCATCGTCGCCGCGCCCGCGTCGTTCCCGGCCCCGTTCAAGTACGTCGCCCCCTACGCCGGCTCGGCGCTCGGCCAGCACTGGATGTACCAGGGCGAGCACGCGCTGATCGTGTTCGACGACCTGTCCAAGCAGGCCGAGGCGTACCGCGAGATCTCGCTGCTGCTGCGCCGGCCCGCCGGCCGCGAGGCGTACCCGGGCGACGTGTTCTACCTGCACTCGCGCCTGCTGGAGCGGTGCGCCAAGCTGTCCGACGAGCTGGGCGGCGGCTCCCTCACCGGGCTGCCGATCATCGAGACCAAGGGCAACGACGTCTCCGCCTACATCCCCACCAACGTCATCTCGATCACCGACGGCCAGATCTACCTGGACCCCGACCTGTTCAACTCCGGGGTGCGGCCGGCGATCAACGTCGGCATCTCGGTCTCGCGCGTCGGCGGCGCGGCCCAGGTCAGGGCGCTCAGGCAGGTGTCGGGGCGGCTGCGCATCGACCTCGCCCAGTACCGCGACCTGGAGGCGTTCAGCGCCTTCAGCTCCGACCTGGACAAGGCGTCCAAGGCCCAGCTCGAGCGCGGCCAGCGGCTGGTCGAGCTGCTCAAGCAGCCGCAGTACCAGCCGTTCCCGGTCGAGCGGCAGATCGTCAGCATCTGGGCCGGCACCAACGGCTACCTCGACGACGTCCCGGTCGCCGACGTGCGCCGCTTCGAGACCGAGCTGCTCGCGTTCGTCGACGTCTCCCACGCCGGGATCTACGAGCGCCTGCGCACCGAGGGCAAGCTCCCCGAGGACCTCGAGGCCGCGCTCAGGGAGGCGGTCGAGGCGTTCGTGGAGCAGTTCGAGCCGTCCCGGGGCGCCCGGCCGCCGCGGGAGGAGGAGGCCGAGCCGCTGGAGGAGGGCGCGCACGAGCACGAGCGCATCCGCGCCTACTCGACCGCCCTGCGTGACCGCGGCGGCGAGCAGCGGTAGCCGGCCATGGGAGCGCAGCTTCGCATCTACCGGCGCAAGATCCGCGGGGTCGCCAACACCCAGAAGATCACCCGCGCGATGGAGCTGATCGCCGCCAGCCGGATCGTCAGGGCGCAGCAGCGGGTCCAGCAGTCGCGGCCCTACACCGAGCAGATCACCCGCGCGATCGAGAACATCGCCAGCCTGACCGACATCGCCCACCCCCTGGTGGAGGAGCGCGCCGACCCCGGCGACGTGGCGGTGCTGGTCGTCACCAGCGACCGCGGGCTCGCCGGCGCGTACAGCGCCAACGTGCTGCGCGCCACCGAGCAGCTGCTCGCCACCCTGCGCGAGGAGGGCAAGCGGCCGCGGCTGTACGTGATCGGCCGCAAGGGCGTCGGCTACTTCCGGTTCCGCGAGCGGGAGATGACCCGCACCTGGACCGGCTTCAGCGAGCAGCCCGGCTACCGTGACGCCAAGGAGGTCGCCGACACCCTCATCGCCGCGTTCGTCGAGCACGAGGTCGACGAGATCCACGCGGTCTACACCGACTTCGTGACGATGCTGACCCAGCGCACGGTCACCAGCCGCTTCCTGCCGCTGGTGGTCGAGGAGACCGACGAGCCGAGCCCGCACGGCCCCGTCCCGCTGTACATCTTCGAGCCGTCGCCGCAGGCGGTGCTGGACGCGCTGCTGCCGCGGTACGTGGAGTCGCGGGTGTTCACCGCGCTGCTGGAGTCCGCGGCGAGCGAGTCGGCGTCGCGCCGGCGGGCCATGAAGGCGGCCACCGACAACGCCGACGAGCTGATCAAGGTCTACACGCGCGCGGCCAACCAGGCCCGTCAGGCGGAGATCACCCAGGAGATCATGGAGATCGTGGGCGGCGCCGAGGCGCTCCAGAAGACCGGGAGTGGATGATGACAGCACAGGAGTCCGAGGACCGCCAGGCCGCGGGCGAGCGCAGCGAGGGCCGGGTGACGCGCGTCATCGGCCCGGTCGTGGACGTCGAGTTCAGCCCCGGCGAGCTGCCCGAGATCGACTTCGCGCTGGAGCTGGAGACCGAGATCGGTGGGCAGCGCCAGACGATCGTCTGCGAGGTCGCCCAGCACGTCGGCGAGAGCACCGTCAGGGCGATCGCGATGAGGCCGACCGACGGGGTGGTGCGCGGCGCGCCGGTGGTCAACACCGGCGCGCCGATCACGGTCCCGGTCGGGCCGGTCACGCGCGGGCACGTGTTCAACGTGCTCGGCGAGCCGCTCGACGTCGACTCGGTCGAGGTCGGGACGCGCTGGTCGATCCATCGCGACCCGCCGCCGTTCGACCAGCTCGAGGCCAAGACCGAGATGTTCGAGACCGGCATCAAGGTCATCGACCTGCTCGAGCCGTACGTGCAGGGCGGCAAGATCGGCATGTTCGGCGGCGCCGGCGTGGGCAAGACCGTCGTCATCCAGGAGATGATCCACCGGGTCGGCGAGCAGCACGGCGGCGTGAGCGTGTTCGCGGGCGTGGGGGAGCGCACCCGCGAGGGCAACGACCTGTTCATCGAGATGCGCGAGTCGGGCGTGCTGGACAAGACCGCGCTGGTGTTCGGCCAGATGGACGAGCCGCCCGGGGTCCGGCTGCGGGTCGGGCTGGCGGCACTGACGATGGCGGAGTACTTCCGCGACGAGGAGCGGCAGGACGTCCTGCTGTTCATCGACAACATCTTCCGCTTCGTGCAGGCGGGCTCGGAGGTCTCCACGCTGCTCGGCCGGATGCCGTCCGCGGTCGGCTACCAGCCCACGCTCGCCGACGAGATGGGCGAGCTGCAGGAGCGCATCACCTCGACCAAGGGCCACTCGATCACCTCGCTGCAGGCGATCTTCGTGCCCGCCGACGACATCACCGACCCGGCGCCGCACACCACGTTCACCCACCTGGACGCGACCACGGTGCTCAGCCGGTCGATCTCCGAGCTGGGCATCTACCCGGCGGTCGACCCGCTCGACTCGACCTCGCGGATCCTGGACCCCCGCTACGTCGGGGAGGAGCACTACCGGGTCGCCCGGCGCGTCCAGGAGATCCTGCAGCGCTACGCCGACCTGCAGGACATCATCGCGATCCTGGGCGTCGACGAGCTCAGCGAGGAGGACAAGATCGCCGTCGGCCGCGCCCGCCGCATCCAGCGCTTCCTGTCGCAGCCGTTCTTCGTCGCCGAGCAGTTCACCGGGATCGAGGGCAAGTACGTCCCGCTGGAGGAGACGATCGCCTCCTTCAAGGCGCTCACCGAGGGCGACTACGACCACATGCCCGAGCAGGCGTTCTTCATGGCCGGCGGGATCGAGGACGTCGAGCGCAACGCCAAGGAGCTCAGCGGCGGGCAGGGGGGCTGAGGCCGGTGGCCGGCACCCTGGAGGTCCACGTCGTCACCCCCGAGCGCGAGGTCTGGGTGGGCGAGGCGAGCATCGTGATCGCCCGGGCGTCCGACGGCGACGTCGGCATCCTGCCCGGGCACGCGCCCATGGTCGCCGCGCTCGCGGTCGGCCCGCTGTTCCTGGACGTCGACGGCCGCCGGGTCGCGGCCGCCGTCGACGGCGGGTTCATCCACGTGGTCGACGCCGGGGAGCGGACCCGCGTGGACGTGCTCGCCGAGAACGCCGAGCTGGCCGACGAGCTGGACAGCGGGTCCGCCCGCCCCTTCCAGGAGCGCGCCAGCGAGCTGCGCGGCGAGGACCGCTACGACGAGGCGCGCACCGAGCAGGCCAAGGCCGACACCCGGCAGCGGCTGAGCAGCTGAGCCGCGCCCGACCGTCCGCCGCTCCCACCGCGGGCGCACCCCGCCGACGCGGCCCGGCGGGGGGCGGCCGCGAAGGCCGGCGCGCGGGTGCCGGCCCACGCCCGGCGGCCGTCAGGGTGCCGGCGGCAGCGCGTCGACCAGCGCCGGCAGCAGCGTCCCCGCCTCGCCGCGGCAGACCACCGAAGCCACGCCGTCGAGCGGGGTGGGCTCCCGGTTGACCACGACCAGCGGGACGCCGCGGCCGGCCGCCCGCGCCGGCAGCTCGGCGGCCGGCCGGACCACCAGCGAGGAGCCGACCACCACGAACGCGTCGCAGGCCTCGGTCAGCGCCTCGGCGCGCGCCCACACGCCCGCGGGGAGGCGCTCGCCGAACGACACCGTCGCGGCCTTGAGGATGCCGCCGCAGGCGCGGCAGGGCGGGTCCTCCTCGCCGGCCTCCACGCGCGCGAGCGCCGCCGCCATCGGGGCCCGCTCGCCGCAGCGCAGGCAGACCACCACGCGGCCGGTCCCGTGCAGCTCGCAGACCAGCGCGGGATCCAGACCGGCGTCGGTGTGCAGGCCGTCGACGTTCTGGGTGATCACGCCCGCGAGCCGGCCCTGCGCGGCCAGCCGCACGCAGGCCGCGTGCGCGGCGTTGGGGCGGGCGCCGATCGCCACCAGCTCGCGGCGCAGCCGCCAGGCGAGCCGGCGCACCCCCGGGTCGGCCAGGTACCGGCGCAGGCCGAGCAGCCGCGGGTCGTACCTGGTCCACAGCCCGCCGGGTGAGCGGAAGTCCGGGATGCCGGAGTCGGTGGAGGCGCCGGCGCCGGTGAACACCACGATGCGCCGCGCCCCCGCCAGCAGGCCCGCCGCCGCCACGACCGCGCTCATCCCGCAAGCGTAGAACCTCGCGGGCCGCCGCAGCTCCGCAGGGGCTCTACAATCGCCGATCATGGGTCGCTCCTGGGTCCGCCTGCCGGTCGTGCGCGCGGCGGCGGGAGCCGTCGCCGCCGCCCTGCTCCTCCTGCCCGCCGCCGGGACCGCCGCGAGCGCGGCGGCGCCACCCCGGGCCCGGGCGCCGCGGGCGCCGGTCGTGCTGCTGCTGGTGCGCTCCTGGTCGTGGGCGCAGGCGCGGCCGCTCGCCGCCGCGGCGGGGCGGCCGGTGACCGTCGGGCTGGTCTCCACGCTGCCGCCGGACGCCTCCCTCGCGTCCCGGGTGCTGTCGCTGGGCGCCGGCCGCCGCGTCGACGCGCGCGCGCTCACGGCGGGGACCTCCCCGGCCGCGGTCGCCCGGCTGCGGGGGGACAACCCGGACGCCGAGCTGGGCGGGCTGCCGCCGGTGCGGGTCCTCGCCGACCCGGACCTGGAGCGCGCCGGCGTGCTCGGCCTCGCCGGCCCGGCGGGAACCGGGCCGGCACGGGCGGAGCCGCTCGACCCGCTGCCGCCGGACGCCGCCGCGGCGGCCCGGACCGGGCTGCTGGTCGTCGCCGTCGGCGGGGCCGGGCGGGCGGCCGAGGTGCTGCCGCGCCTGCCGCGGGACGCGCGGGTGCTGCTGGTCGGCCTGGAGCCGGCGCCCGGCCGCGCCCGCACCGCCCCCTACGTCGAGATCGGCCGCGGGCCGGGGCTCGCGTCGTCCGCCGGGACGCGCCGCGACGGCCTGGTCGCGCTGGAGGACGTGCGCGCGGGCCTGCTCGCCGCGACCGGCGCCGACGGCGGGCCGGACCCGGTGCGCGCGCTCGACGAGCCCCACCCGCTCGACGCGGTCGACCGCCTCGACCGCCGCGTCGGGGCGCTGGTCGCCGGGCGCACCTGGGCGATCCCCCTGCTCGCGCTGGTCGCGCTCGCGGCGGGCGCGGCGCTGCTGCCGGCGCGCACGCGGCCGGGGGCGCGGCGGGCCGCGCGGGCGCTGCTGCTGCTGACGATGGCGTTGCCGGCCGGCTACCTCGTCGCGAGCGCGGTCGCCCCCGGCTCGGCGCCCGCCTGGCTGGGCCTGGGCGCCGCGCTGGCGGTCGCGCTCGCGACGGCCGCGGGCCGCGCCCGCGACGCGGCGCCGGCCGTCCTCGGCGCCGTGCTGCTGGCGCTCGTCGCCGCCGACCTGCTCGCCGGCGGCGAGGCCCTGGCACGGCCGCTGCTCGGCGGCAGCGCGTACGACGGCGAGCGCTTCTACGGGCTCGGCAACGGCTACTTCGCGTGCGCGCTGGCCGCGGCCGTCCTGGTGATCGCGTACCGGCCCGTCCCGCGCGGCTGGGCGGTCGCCCTGTTCGGCGCGCTCGCGGTCGTGGACGGGCTGCCCTGGCTCGGCGCCGACGTCGGCGGGGCGCTGACGGCGATGGTGACCGCCGCGGCGGCCTGGGCGCTGCTCGGCGACCGGCCCCCGCGCCCGGCTCGGCTGGCGCTGCTCGCCGCCGCCGCGCTCGCCGCCGGCGCCGCGGTCGCGTTCGGCGGCGCGCTGCTCGCGGGCGCGGGCGGCACCCACGCCGACCGCTTCGTCGACCTGGTGGCGCGCGACGGCCCGGCCGCGGCGGCGCGGGTGTTCGCGCACAAGCTGGAGGTCGACGCGCGGCTGCTGCTGGCGACGCCGTTCGGCTGGGTGGGACCGGTCGTGACCGCGGGCGTTCTGGCGGTCGCGCTGCGCGGCTGGCCGCTGCTCGGGCCGGTGCCGGAGCGCCCGCGCCGCGCGGTGCTGGTGGGCGTGGCCGGCTCGGCCGCCCTGATCCTGCTCAACGACACCGGCGTGACCGCGGCGGCCGCCAGCGGGCTGCTCCTGGCGGCGGTCCTGGCCTGGGCGGTGATGCCGGGGGACCGCTCGCCCGCGACCGGCGGCGGGCCGGGTCGCGGCAGGGTGCCCCGGCCGGCCGCTGCGGCACGCCGGCTCGACAGGGGGGCTCGGCACGCCGGGTGGACGGTCGACGCCGGAGCGCCGCAGCGGGGAGGACGGCAACGTGGCTGAGGAGCTGTTCGTCGTCGGCGCCGGGCTGATGGGCTCGGGGATCGCGCAGGTGGCCGCGGCCGCAGGGTACCCGGTCACGCTGCAGGACACCGACCCGGACGCCCTGGAACGGGCGCTCGCGGCCATCCGGTCCTCGCTCGGTCGCCTGGCCGCCAAGGGCTCCATCACCGAGGAGACCCGCGCGGCGGCGCTGGAGCGCGTGGCCACGACCACCGATCCGGACGCCGGCGCCGGCACCCGCCTGGCCGTCGAGGCGGTGTTCGAGCGGCTCGACGTCAAGCAGGAGGTGTTCCGCCGGCTGGACGCGCTCGCCGCCGACGACGCCGTGCTGGCCAGCAACACCAGCGCGCTGCCGATCACCTCGATCGCCCGCGCCACCCGGCGGCCGGAGGCGGTGGTGGGCACGCACTTCTTCTCGCCGGTGCCGGTCATGGCCCTGTGCGAGCTGGTCAGGGGCCTGCACACCAGCGACGAGACGCTGCGGCGGGCGCGCGAGTTCGCGCAGGCGTGCGGCAAGACGACCGTGACCGTCCGGCGCGACGTGGCCGGGTTCGTCACCACCCGGCTGCTCACCGCCGTGGCCATGGAGGCCGCCCGGCTGGTCGAGCAGGGCGTGGTCAGCGCCGAGGAGCTGGACACCGCCTGCCGGCTCGGCTTCGCCTGGAAGATGGGCCCGCTCGCGACGATGGACCTCACCGGTCTGGACGTGCTGTGGCACGCCGGGCGGAGCATCCACGAGGAGACCGGCGATCCCAAGTTCCTGCCGCCCGAGACGGTCACGCGGATGGTCCAGGCGGGGCAGCTCGGGCGCAAGACCGGGCGCGGCTGGTTCTCCTATCCCTCACCGTGAGGCCGCCCGTCGACCGCCCGCCCGGCGTGCCGAGCCCGCTGCCGAGCCGGCGTGCCGTAGTGGCCGGCCGGATCCCGACCGCAGCGACTGTTCCTTGCGGAGCGGAGGGCGGGATCCGGCCGGCCACACCGCGGTGACCAGCAGGAAGGGGATCAGTGCGCAGGCCCCGACTGCCAGTTGCGGCCGAAGCGGTCGGGCCGCTCGGCCATGACCGTGCGGGCCAGCTCGTCGGGATCGCCTTCGCCCAGCCGTCCGAGCACCAGCGCCACGGCGTCCCGGCCGAGCGCACCCGGCGGCACGCTCGCCGCCGCCCAGCGGGCCAGCGCGCGCACGCTGCGGGTGCGCGCGCCCGGCAGGCGCACCGACAGGTCGCGCGCGATCGCGTCCTCGAACCGGTTCATCCCGCCTCCCCTGCGCGCCCGTGCTGACCGGTGCCAGTACACTCCCGGCCGTGCGCGCCGTCGACTTCCACGTCCACCTGCCCATCCCGGAATGGGTCGAGGGCAGCCTCGGCCCGTACCGCGAGTCGGCGGAGAAGCACTTCCGGTCCGCCGTGGTGCTGCGGCCGGTCGAGGAGCTGGCGGCCGCCTACGAGGCGCTCGACTGCACCGGCGTGCTGCTCGGCTGGGACGCGGAGACCGCGACCGGCCGCCCGCCGCTGGCCAACGACCTCCTCGCCGGCATCGTGGCACGCCACCCCGACCGCTTCGTGGGGTTCGCCTCGGTCGACCCGTGGAAGGGCGCCGCGGCCCTGGACGAGATGCGCCGCTGCCGCCAGGAGCTGGGTCTGGCGGGGTTCAAGTTCCACCCCTCGATGCAGGCGTTCCAGCCCGACGAGCCGCGCTGGGCGCCGCTGTTCGAGCTGGCCGCCGCCGAGCGCGCCCCCTGCCTGTTCCACACCGGGACCAGCGGGATCGGCGCGGGCACCCCCGGCGGCCAGGGGATCCGGCTGGGCTTCGCCCGGCCCGTCCACCTCGACGAGCTGGCCGCGCGCCACCCGGAGCTGCCGGTGGTGATGGCCCACTTCGGCTGGCCGTGGCACCTGGAGGCGATCGCGATCGCCCAGCACAAGGCGAACGTGTACCTGGAGCTGTCCGGGTGGGCGCCCCGGCTGGTCCCCGGCGAGGTGGTCGACGCCGCCGAGCGTGCCCTGGCCGAGCGGGTCCTGTGGGGGTCCGACACGCCGTTCCTGGATCCCGCCAGGACCCTCGACGGCTGGGCGAGGCGGCTGACGCCGGCGGCCTTCGCCCGGGTGACACGCGACAACGCCGTGCGGCTGCTGGGCCTCGGCGGCGGGCCGGTGGGCGCATGAGCCGGCTGCTCGGCGCCCGCGCACCCCGGACGCGCCGGTGAGCGGGCCGGACCCCGGCTGGCGGGCGGTCGGCGGCCCGCTCGGGCTGGAATGGGTCGCCGACGGGTGGCGCCTGCGGCTGGTCCAGCCGTTCCAGGCGCGCAAGCGCTACCGCTGCCCCGGCTGCGACCAGCCGATCCTCCCCGGCACCTCGCACCTGGTCGCCTGGCCCGAAGGCCGCCCGGAGGACCGCCGCCACTGGCACCGCCCCTGCTTCGACCGCTGGCTCGCCGGCCGGGGCGACCCCCGCCGGCGCTAGCCGGCGGCGGGTCGGGGAGGCCTCCGGGGACCGCCCGCCCCCGGCGCCCTTCGGCTCTGGTCGGCTGGCGCCCTTCGGCTCTGGTCGGTGGGATGCCGGGGAGGTAGGCTCCGGCCGCGCGGCAGGCCAGCGAGCGCGCAGACCACCAGCGATCCAGAGGGGGCCGATCCTTGTCCAGCTCCAGTGACGCCATCGGCGCGCCACGACTCGACGCCCGCAGGACGCCGCGGGTCCTCGCCGACAACCTGCCCGGGGGCCTGGTGCGGGACGTGCTCCTGGTCGCCGCGTACGCGCTGTTCGTCGGCGCCGCGGCGCAGCTGTCGGTACGGCTGGGGGACAACCCCGTGCCGGTCACCGGGCAGACCTTCGCGGTGCTGGCCGGCGCGGCCGCGCTCGGGCCGGTGCGGGGCGTGGCCGGGATGCTGGTGTACATGGTGCTCGGCATCGCCGGGGTGCCGTGGTTCGCGCCCGGGGAGCCGGAGCGCACGGGCCTGGAGGTGCTCGGCGCGCCGAGCTTCGGCTACATCATCGGCTTCGCGGTCGCGGCGCTGCTGGTGGGCTGGCTGGCCAGGCGCGGGCTGGACCGGACCCTGCCCGGCGCCGCCGTCGCGTTCGTGCTCGGCAACCTCGTCATCTACGCGTTCGGCGTGCCCTGGCTGATGGCCGCGACCGGCATGGACCTCGCCGCCGGCCTGGCCAACGGCGTGCGCCCGTTCCTGATCGGGGACGCGCTCAAGCTCGTGCTGGCGGCCGGGGTGCTGCGCGGCGCGTGGGCGCTGGTGTCGCCACGGGACTGAAGGTGTCCGCGGCGCCCTTCTTCGGGGGCGTCACCTGTGGTCAGGAGGCATCGCGGACACCTTCACCGACCGCGCCCGCCGTGCCGGTCCGCCGGCGCCTTCCGGGCGGCGGGGCGCGGGAGCCCTCGACGGGTGCCGTCCGGCGCCACGCGACTATCCTCCACGCGGGATGTCCGACGGGCTCGCCGCGCGCCTGCGCGCGCTGCCGTTCGCCGCCGAGGGCGCCTGGAACGGCCTGCCCGCGGCGGTGCTGCTGGCGTTCTCGCAGGCGGGCGACGACGACCTGGACGTGGTGCTGGTCCACCGCCCGGCCTCGATGCGCACCCACGCCGGCCAGATCGGGTTCCCGGGCGGCGCCGTGGACTCCGGGGACGCGGACGGCACCGCCGCGGCGCTGCGCGAGGCGCGCGAGGAGGTCGGCCTGGACCCCGGCGGCGTGGAGGTGCTCGGCACCCTCGACCACATCCCGCTGGAGGTGTCGGGCTTCGACGTCCTGCCCGTCGTCGGGCTGTGGTCGGGGCGGGAGTCCCTGCGCGGCAACCCGGGCGAGGTGGACGGCATCCTGCGCCCGACGCTCCGCCACCTCGCCGACCCCGCCAGCCACGGGCTGATGCCCCTCACCGAGCTGGTCCCGCCCGAGCGCCTCGCGTCGCGCCGGCTGCCGCCGGGTGCCGTCAGCCCGGTGTTCCGCGTGGAGGAGCACCTGGTCTGGGGGTTCACCGCGGGCGTGCTGTCGGCGCTGCTCGGCTGGCTGGGCCTGCCGTCCCCGCCGCTGCCGCCCGGGTGGCCGCGGCCCGGGCCGGCGCCTCCGGCCTGAGGGGCGCGCCCGCGAAGCTGCAGGCTCCAGTGGAGGTCGAGCATGGTTGAGCCCGTGGTCCCACCGGCGCTCGTCGACGGCGACGGCCCTCCGGTCGTGCTGGTCCACGCGTTCCCCGTGGACGGGCGGATGTGGGCGCCGCAGGTGGCCGCGCTGCGCGGGCGCTGCCGGGTGATCGTCCCCGACGTGCGCGGGTTCGGCACGGCCCGCGGGCAGCTCACCGACCCGCTCGAGGCCGGGCTGGAGGGCTCGGCCTGGGTCGACCTGATCGCCGACGACCTCGCGCTGCTGCTCGACGAGCTGGGGCTGGAGCAGGTCACGCTCGCCGGGCTGTCCATGGGCGGCTACGTCGCGTTCGCGTTCCTGCGCCGCCACCCCGAGCGCCTGCGCGCGCTGGCCCTGGTCGACACCAAGGCGACCGCGGACACCGAGCAGGCCGTGCGCGCGCGGCTGGACATGGCCGGGCGCGTGCTCGCCGAGGGGGTCGGGATCGTCCCGGAGCTGATGCGTCCGGCCCTGCTGGGCCGGACCACCCGCGCCGGCCGCCCGGGGGTCGTCGAGCAGGTCACCAGGCTCATCCTCGAGCAGGACCGGCGGGCGGTCGCGGCGGCGCAGCGCGGCATGGCCGGGCGCCCGGACGCGACCGGCCAGCTCGGCTCCATCCGCGTGCCCGTGCTGGTCGTCGTTGGTGCCGAGGACCAGCCGACCCCGCCGGCGGCGAGCCGGAGCATGGCCGCGGCGATCCCCGGCGCGCGGCTCGTGGAGGTGCCCGAAGCCGGGCACCTGGCCGGTCTCGAGCAGCCTGAGGAGGTCAATCGCGCCCTTTACCAGTTTGTTAGCGAACTAGGGCATTTCACGCAGTGACAACTCGCGGTGCATGCAGTACGCTGCGTCCAGCTTCCGTTCCGGATGTGCCCCCAGCGGAACGGGTCAGATGCGGAAGGGGCAGGAGAGGACCGGCTCCTGCCCCTTCCGTCTTTCCTCCTCCAGCCCTGTTCGAGCCGCCCGCCGTGCTCAGGACGCCGCCGCGGCGGCGCGCTCGTGCTCCTCCATGCGCTCGGTCACCACGACCTTGGCCGCCGCCGCGACGGGGATCGCCATCAGGGCGCCGAGCAGCCCCAGCGCGGTCGCCCCGATCAGCCCGGCGAGCAGCACCGCCGCCGCCGACAGGTTCACCGCGCTGCGCTGCACGCGCGGGGCGATCAGGAAGTTCTCGACCTGCTGGTAGACGATGAAGTACCCGAGCACGAGCACCCCGGTCGGCCAGAGCCCCTCGGTGAGCGACGCCACCACGGTCGCCACGATCGCCCCCAGCGTCGCGCCGATCAGCGGGATCAGCGCGGTGAAGCCCACCATGATCGCCAGCGGCAGCGGGAACGGGACCCCGATGATCGTCAGCGCGATCAGCGCCGACACGGCGGCGATGAACGACACCACCAGCTGGCCGATCATGTACGCGCCCACCTTGTCGACCACCAGGTCGAGCATCGGGGCCATGCGCGCGCGGTTGGGGACCGGGATCAGCCGCGGCGCGCCGCGGCGCAGCCGGGGCAGGCCGAGCATGAAGTAGACCGTCAGCACCAGCACGGTGAGCCCGTTGGCGAGCGCCCCGAACAGCCGCCGGGTGAAGCCCAGCAGCCGGCCGCCGACCAGCCCGGGCAGCCCGCGCGCCAGCCCCTCCAGCCGGCCGGTCAGGTCGAAGCGGTCGGTCAGCTCCCGCAGCCGCCCCGACTGCGCCTGGAAGCGTGCGAGGTACCCGGGGGCGTCCGCCACGAGCTGGTTGAACTGGCGGACCAGCGGCGGGGTCACCGCGGCGACGAACGCGGACAGGACGGCCGCGAAGGTCAGGAAGATGATCACCACCGCCACGCCCCGCCGCAGCCCCCGGCCGGTGAGCCAGCGGACCGCCGGGTCGAGGCTGATCGCCAGGAACAGAGCCACCAGCACCCGCACCAGCACGTCGGCGACCGAGCGCACGCCGAGCGCGAGCACGTACACCGCGAGCAGGCCGAGCCCGGCGAAGAAGCCCGCCCGGAACCACGCCCCGCCGGTCGCCGGCACCAGCCCGTCCGGGCCGGGCAGCCCCGGCAGCCGGGACCGGCCGGCGGGCTCGGCGCCGGCGGCGCCGGGCGGCGGGGCAGGTGCCGAGGTGGCCGGCTCCCGCGCCGGTGCCGAGCGCGGCCGCCCGTCGGCAGGGTCCCGCGCCGGCGGGGCGGGCCGCGCGGCGGGCGGGTCCCGCGGCGGGGCGGCAGCGGGCGGCAGCGTGGTCTCCGCCGGCCGCTCGGAGCCGGTCGGCGCGCTCACGTCCCCTCCCCGGTCAGCGGCAGCAGCCAGTCGCCCGCGGTGTGGCTGCGCCGCCAGCCCGCGGCCGTGGCGGTCCGGTCCGCCGCGCCGTCCAGCCCGGTGGACAGCCACAGCGGCCGTCCCCGCGCGACCAGGCCGCACGCCTGCTCGAGCAGGCCGCGGCCGAGGCCGCGGCCCTGCTCCTCGGGGCGCACGGCCAGGTGGCACAGCTGCGTGGTCGGCCCGTCGTCGAACAGCAGGAACCCGCCGCTGCGGTCGGGCGTGCGGAAGGCGCGGCTGCGGCCGTCGGCGAACCGGCGCTCGTAGGCCGGGCGGCGGTGGTCCTGCCGCTCGCCGCCGACCGGCGCGGACAGCACCAGCTCGACGAAGCCCGCGGCGTCGGAGCGGTCGAACGGCTCGAGCTTGGGCGCGCCCGCGCCCGTGCCCTCGGCCCGCCGGTAGGACTGCGTCTCCACCTGGTGCAGGCCGAGGTCCGCGAGCACGTCGGGGAGGTCCGCGCGCGAGGACGGGCTCGCGAGCACGTGCACGTAGGCGCGCCCCGCCGCGGCGAACGCGTCCCGGGCGGCGTCCAGCGCCAGCGCACGGCGGACCCCGAACACCCAGTTGTAGACCCACAGCGGGTCCACGCCGCTCAGCACCGCCCGGCCCGAGGGCAGCGCGACCACGCGCCCGCCGCCCACCAGCGACAGGCTCTGGTGGTTGGTCTCGGTCGCGTGGACGAAGCCGAGCGGCATCCGGTCGGGCTCCTCGGGTCCCCGGGGACTTTGGGTCCTTCAGCCTATGCCGGCCCGGCCCCGGCGCGCAGGCGGACCGCGGCTACACTGCTGGCGTGGGCGCGGCCGGGGTCGCCTGGAGCGAGGGGGAGGATGATGTCGCTACCCGATCCGGTGATCGTCGCGGGTGCCCGGACCCCGATCGGGAGGTTCGGCGGCGCCCTGGCCAGGCTGCGGGCGGTGCAGCTCGGGGGGGTCGCGATCCGGGCGGCCCTGGAGCGCGCCGGCGTCCCGGCGGACGCCGTCGAGCACGTGGTCATGGGGCACGTGCTCCAGGCCGGGCAGGGCCAGCTCACCGCCCGCCAGGCCGCCGTCGAGGCGGGCGTGCCACTGACCGTCCCCGCGCTCACGGTCAACAAGGTGTGCCTGTCGGGCGTGAACGCGGTCGCGACCGCCGCGCAGTACGTGCAGCTCGGGCAGGCCGGGATCGTGGTCGCCGGCGGGATGGAGTCGATGAGCGGGGCGCCCTACCTGCTGCCCACGGCGCGCTTCGGCGCCCGCATGGGCGACGCCGCGCTGGTCGACGCGATGCTCCACGACGGGCTGCTGGACGCCTACGGCGGCGAGCACATGGGCGCCATCTCCGACCGGGTGAACGAGCGGCTGGGGATCGGCCGCGAGGCCCAGGACGAGTGGGCGGCACGCTCCCACGAGCTGGCCGCCGCCGGCGCGAAGGGCCCGCTGCGCGAGGAGATCGTGCCGGTCGAGGTCCCGCAGCGGCGCGGGGAGGCCGTCCGCGCCGAGGACGACGAGGGCGTGCGCCCGGGCACGACCGTGGCGACCCTGGCCGAGCTGCCGCCCGCGTTCGGGCCGGGGGGGACGATCACCGCCGGGAACGCCTCGCAGATCTCCGACGGCGCGGCCGCGCTGGTGGTGACCTCGCGCGACCACGCGCAGGCGGCGGGCCTGCCGGTGCTCGCCTCGATCCTGGCGTACGCGAGCGTCGCCGGTCCGGACACCACCCTGCACTCGCAGCCGTCGCGGGCGATCGCCGCGGCCTGCCAGCGAGCCGGCGTGGCGCCCGCCGACCTGGACCTGGTGGAGATCAACGAGGCGTTCGCCGCGGTGGCGATCCGGTCGGCCGCCGAGCTGGGGCTGGTGCCCGAGCGCGTCAACGTCAACGGCGGCGCGGTGGCGCTGGGGCACCCGATCGGCGCGAGCGGCGCGCGGCTGGTGCTGACGCTGGCGATGGAGCTGGCCCGCCGTGGCGGGGGGACCGGCGCCGCCGCGCTGTGCGGCGGCGGGGGGCAGGGCGACGCGCTCGTCGTCCGCGTCGGCTGATCCCGCCCGACGGCCGGCGGCTCACCCCGGCGGCTCACCCCGGCGGCTCAACCGGGCCGGTCGAGCGCGGCGGCCCGCCGGCCGGCCTGGCGCGGGGTCAGCAGCTCGGCGCCGACGACCACCGCCGCGAACCGCTCGAGCGGGACGCGCTCGAACCCGGGCGCCAGCATCCCCTCGAAGGGCCCGGCCGGCACCAGCTTGGCGGGGACGGCGACCACCAGGGTCGGCAGTCGCGCCGCGAGGGCGCCCGACCCGGCCGCGTTGACCAGCGCCCGCGGGCCGATCGCGTCGGCCCCGATGATCCCCGCCGCGGCCGGCTCGCCCTCACCGGCCCGCCGGCGCCCCGCCAGCACCTGGTCGACCAGCGAGCTGGACGACAGCGTCGCCGCGGGGCCGCCCGCCTGCTCCAGCCACGCGCGCGCGACCATGACGGCCGCCCGTGTGTCGGCGCGCAGCGCCGCCCGCAGCGCTTCGAGCGCGGCGCGTGGGTCGGCGGCGCGGGCCGCCCGGGCCAGGTGCCAGACCGGCGCCATCGCCGGCTGCCCGGCGACCAGCACCCGGACGGCCTCGGCGAGCAGCTCCGGCCGGTCGGCGACGGCCAGCAGCCCGTCGGCCGCGGCGAGCGCGATCGGCGTCGCGCCCGAGCGCCGGTCGGCCGCGGCCGCCAGGACCTGCGCGGGGATCCGGGTCGGCGGCACCTCCGCAGCCTAGCGCGGCCGCCGGCCGGTAGACTGCCGCCGGTCCGCCGCGCACCCCAGGGGGTCCGGGGGACCTGAGCAGCTGCGGGTCCCCCGGTCGACAAGGGAGGTCGGGATGGCCGAGTTCGTCCGCGTCGAGGTCGACCCGAGCACGCGCGTGGCGACCATCCGGCTGGACCGGCCCAAGGTCAACGCGCTCAGCTTCCAGGTCCAGGACGAGCTGACCGAGGCGGCCGGGCAGGTCGCGGACGACCGGGACGTGGGCGCGGTCGTGCTCTGGGGCGGGCCGCGCGTGTTCGCCGCCGGGGCCGACGTCAAGGAGATGCAGGGCCGCTCCTACGGGGAGATCTCGGCGCGCACCGCGCGCCTCCAGGCGGCCTTCACCGCGATCGCCCGCATCCCCAAGGTGGTCGTCGCCGCGGTCGACGGCTACGCGCTCGGCGGCGGGTGCGAGCTGGCGCTGACCGCGGACTTCCGCTACGCGGCCGCCGACGCGCAGCTCGGCCAGCCGGAGATCCTGCTCGGCATCATCCCCGGCGCGGGCGGCACGCAGCGGCTGCCGCGCCTGATCGGCGCGGCGCGGGCCAAGCGGCTGATCTTCTCGGGCCGCCCGGTCGGCGCCGACGAGGCGCTCGCGATCGGGCTGGTCGACGCGGTGTTCCCGCCCGGCGAGGTGTACGAGCAGGCATGTGCCGCGGCGGCGCGCTACGCCCGCGGGCCGCTGCTGGCGCTGCGCGCCGCCAAGCAGGCCATCGACGGCGGCCTGGACGTGGGCGTCGACCAGGGGCTGCTGCTGGAGCGGCACGCCTTCCAGGCGCTGTTCGCCACCGAGGACGCCCAGGTGGGGATGGCGTCGTTCGCCGAGCACGGCCCCGGCAAGGCCTCGTTCAGCGGTCGCTGAGGGGCGGCGCCTTCCGCGCGGCCGCGCGCAGCCGCGCCGCGGCGTGGTCGGGGTCCACGACGTTGATGAGCACGCCGGTGCCCAGCTCGAACCCGCCCAGCGTGGCCAGACGCGGCAGCACGTGCAGGTGCCAGTGGAAGTCGGCGACGCCCGGTGGCGCGGAGTGCACGACCAGGTTGACCGGCGGGTGGTGCCCGACCGCGGCGCGCAGGCGGGCGAGCGCGTCGGCGACCCCGGCGGCCAGCGCCTGGTCGCCGGTGGCGGGGTCGGCCTCCAGCCGGGGGCTGTGGCGGCCGGGCAGCAGCAGCGACTCGAACGGCAGCAGGCTCGCCCACGGGCAGGTGGTGACCAGGCCGTCGGCGTCGCGGACCAGCCGCACGCCGCCCGCGCGCTCGCCGGCGACCAGCTCGCACGCCGCGCAGCTCCCGCAGGCCAGCCGGTCGACCTCGGCCTGGACCAGCTCGGGGCGCAGCGCGGTCGCGAACACCTGCGCATGGGAGTGCTCCAGGGAGGCGCCGGCCTCGCGGCCGTCGTTGACGATCACGACCACCGACCCGAGCGGCCCGGCGGCGTGGTGCGCCAGCCGCCGGCGCCAGGCGCCGACCGCGGCCGCCAGCGTCCCCGGCTCGAGGTCCAGCAGCCCGGTGCGGTGCTCGGGCCCGTGGACGATCACCTCGTGGGCGCCGGCCGCCGGCATCCGCCCGTCGCGGACCGGGGCGCCGGTGGCCCCGCCGCTGAACGCCGCGAACTTGTTCGGCACCACCCGGATGCGCCAGCCGGGCGTGTCGGGCGGTGTGCCCGGCGCCCGGTCGGCCCAGATCTCCGGCGGGGTGAGATGCTCGTTGCCCCCGCAGAACGGGCATCCGAGCGGCCCGCGCGGCCGGCGCGCCGTCCGGTGGAACGAGCTGGGCCGTGCGCCGCGGCCCGCGGCGATGACCGTCCAGCG
Source organism: Actinomycetes bacterium (assembly GCA_035263405.1). Taxonomy (GTDB): domain Bacteria; phylum Actinomycetota; class CALGFH01; order CALGFH01; family CALGFH01; genus DATFRI01. The sequence goes on from DATFRI010000071.1 coordinate 29,956, forward strand.
GCCCGTGAACGGGTCGCGGCGCAGCTCGTTCCCGCCGGCGGGCGGCGGCGCCGCCGGCGGGAGCCCGGCGGGGACGGGGAGCGGGTGCGGGGTGCCGGCGCCCGGATGGCCGGAGGATGTGGTCACGGGGTCGTGGAGGGTAGGCGGCAGGGCGGACCGGTGCCGCCAGCCTATTCCGGGCGCGGCTGGTACGCTGCGGTCGGCCGGCGGCGCCGCGGCCCGTCCTCGTGTGAGCTGCGACGGCCGCCACGCCGATCGTCCAGTCCAGCCCGGGGAGGCAGCTCCGGCGAACCCGATGGCCACCAACCAGGAATCCACCTTCGGCCGGGCCGCCCGCGCCGCGTTCCGGTCGTTCGTGCTGCTCGTGACGCTCACGCTGGAGAGCCCGGCGCTGCGCCGCCGTGTCCGGGAGGCGCGCGCGCTGCTCGGCGCCGCCGCCGCGGTCTACCTGCGCTCCCGGCCGGCCCCGAGCTTCCTGGCGCGCGCGCTCGCGGAGCGGCGCGCGGCCGAGGCCCGGCTGGCGCAGCTCGCGCGCGCCAGCGGCTCGCCGCCCAGCGGCCAGGTGCCGGCCGTGCTGGCCACGATCTGGCGGCACCCGCTGCTGGTCTTCAGGCGGCGGCGGATCACGGCGCGGCTGCGCGCCGCCGACATGGAGCTGGGCGGCTGGGCGGTGAGCCTGACCGGGACCCGCGGCTACCTGTCCGCGGCCCAGCGCGCGGTCGCGGTCGCCGAGGCGGAGCTGCGCGAGGCGGACGCCCGCCGCGCCGCGGCCCGCCAGGGGCTGCGGACCTACCTCGCCGAGCTGCTCGCGCTGACCCTCGCCGTCCCGCGCCGCCTGACGGGCTCGGTCTCCACGCGGTGGTCACGGCTGCGGGATGCGGCTGCCGCGCGCCGCGCCGACCGGGCGGCCCGCGCTGCCCGCGCGGCGTCGGCAGCGACCGAGGCACGGCCCGCCGGCAGCCCCAGGCCGGCGCCGGCCACCCGCCCGTCCGCCCCGGCTCCCGGGGCGCCCGCGGGCGGCCCGCCGCCCGTGCCGCCGCCCGCCCGCGCCGTGCCGCCGCCGCTGCCACCCCTGGCCGGTCGGGTGGCCGGACCGGCGTCCCCGCCTGCGGCCGGGGGGCCGGCGCCGCCGCGGAAGGCGCCCGCCGCCGCGCCGCCCGCGGGCTCGGAGTGGTCCCCGCCCGGCCCGGCAGGGGGCAGGGTGCAGGGCCCGCCGGCCCCCGCCGCCCCGGTCCGCCCCGCGCCCACCGTGCCGTCGTCCGGCAACGGGCGGGAGCCGGCGCCCGTGCGGCCGGCCGCCGCCGTCCAGGCCAGGGAGCGCCACGTGCGCCGGAACGCGCGGCGGGCGCGGCGCGAGGCGACTCGGGCGGCGCGGCGCGAGGCGATCGAGTCCAAGCAGGCCACGCGCGCCGCGGCGGCGGTGGTCACGTCCCTGGCCGAGCCGCCCGACGAGCACCGCGAGGGCGTGATGCGGTTCCTCCGCCCGATCGCCGTGGCGCTGGTCCTCACCGCCCTGCTCGGCGGCGGCGTCGCGCTGCCCGCCGGGATGCTCCTCGCCGGCCGCGTCACCGCCGCGGAGGCCGGCCTGCCCGACCTCGGCGCCCTGGACAAGCTCCGGCGGCCCGAGCGGACCGAGGTCTTCGACCGCTACGGCAACCGGATCGCGGTGCTCCGCGACGAGCAGGACCGGATCGTCCTCAAGCTCGAGGAGATCCCCAAGCTCATGCAGGACGCGGTGATCTCCGTCGAGGACGAGCGCTTCTACGAGCACAAGGGGGTGGACGAGCGCGGCATCGTGCGCGCGGCGCTCGCCAACCTCGTCAAGGGCCGCACCGCCCAGGGCGGCAGCACCATCACCCAGCAGCTCATCCGCAACAGCTACCCGGACCTCAAGGACATCTCCCTGGTCCGCAAGATCAAGGAGGCGGCGCTCGCCGCGCAGCTGGAGACGCGCACGACCAAGCACCAGATCCTCGAGGACTACCTCAACCTGGTGTACTTCGGCTCCGGCTACTACGGGGTCGAGGCCGCCTCCCAGGGCTACTTCGGCAAGTCCGTCAAGAAGCTCATGCTGCACGAGGCGGCGCTGCTCGCAGGCATCATCCGCTCGCCCGAGGGGGTCAACCCGCGGTCCACCAACCGCACGGTGCGCGAGCGCTGCCGGCAGCTGCGCAACGCTGTGATCGACCTCATGGTCGCGCAGGGCAAGGTCGACCCCCAGGTCGCCGCGCGCGCCAAGGCGGCGCCGGTGCGGGTGAAGCCGCCCCGGCCGACCGCCGGCAAGTACCCCTTCTTCATCGACTACATCAAGCAGCACCTGCTCGGCGACCCGCCGAGCGACCGCCTCAGCAGGGCCAAGAGCGACCGCACCGGCGACCGCCGCCTCGGCGGGAGCTACGAGGAGCGCAAGCGGGCCCTGTTCGAGGGCGGCCTGAAGATCTACACCACCCTGGACCCCATGATGCAGGAGTCCGCCGAGGCCGCGGTCAAGAACCGCCTCCCGGCCGACGGGCGTGCCGACGCCGGGCTGGTGTCGATCGACCCGCGCACGGGCGCGATCCGGGCGATGGTGGGCGGGCGCAACTACCGCACGGCCAAGTACAACTACGCCTGGCAGGCGCGCCGCTCGCCGGGCTCGTCGTTCAAGACGTTCGTGCTGGCCACCGCGCTCAGCGAAGGCATCTCGCCCGACTCGCTGTGGGAGTCCTCCGGCATCCCCATGGGCACCGACATCTGCGGCATCACCGACTGGGCGCCGCAGAACTACGAGGGCAGCGGCAGCGGGCCCATCAGCCTGCGCGAGGCGACCGCCAGGTCGGTGAACGGCGTCTACGCCCGCGTCATGGGCAAGGTCTGCCCGGAGAAGGTCGCCGCGATGGCCGCCAGGCTGGGCGTCACGATCCGCAGGGCCGACCGGCACGCGCCGGCGATCGCGCTCGGCGGCACGAGCGTGCGGGTGATCGACATGGCCAGCGCCTACTCGACGCTCGCCAGCGGCGGGATCTACCACCGCCCGACGGCCGTGACCAAGGTGATCCGCCGCAGCACCGGCCAGCTCGTCTGGGAGGAGGCCTCCAAGGGCGTCCGCCGGATCCCCGAGGCGCTCGCCTACGAGACCACCCAGGTGCTCAAGGGCGTGATCCAGGCCGGCACCGCGGCGCGCAACGGGCAGCTCGGCCGGCCCGCCGCCGGCAAGACCGGCACCTCACAGAACTACGCCAACGCCTGGTTCGTCGGGTACACGCCGCAGCTGTCGACCGCGGTCTGGATCGGCAACCCGAAGGGGGAGTTCCGGTTCACGATCAACCAGCTCGACCACGTGACCGGCGGCTCGTTCCCGACGATGATCTGGCACGACTACATGGCGGCCGCGCTGCAGGGCGCGCCCCCCGAGGACTTCCCGCCCCCCGCGGATCACCTCACCTACACCTTCCTGCCGCCCCCCTCGACCACCCCCGGGTCCACGATCCCCGGCCAGCCGCCGGGTCCGCCCGGCCAGCCCCCGGGCCAGCTCCCGGGCCCGGGCGGGCCGAACCCGGGTCCGCCGGGGCAGACGATCGAGCCGCCCGGCAACCAGGGGCGGGGGTGACGGTGCCCGGCGCGTACCTCGACTACGCCGCGACCGCGCCGCTGCGCGCCGAGGCGCTCGCCGCGATGCTCCCGCTGCTGCGGCGGCCCGCGGCCAACGCCTCCAGCCAGCACGCCCCCGGCCGCGCCGCGCGCGCGGCGGTCGAGACCGCCCGGGAGCAGGTCGCGGCGCTGGTGGGGGCGCACCCTGACGAGGTGGTCTTCACCTCCGGCGGGACCGAGGCCGACAACCTCGCGGTCAAGGGCGCCGTGCTCGCCCGGCCGGCCGGCGCCAGGACGGTGGTCGTCTCCGCGGTCGAGCACCACGCCGTGCTGGACGCGGCCGCGTGGGCCGCGCAGGACGCCGGCGCCGTGGTGCGGACCGCGCCGGTCGACGGCGGCGGGCGCGTGCGGCTCGACGCGCTGGCGGCGCTGCCGGTCCCCGGCGCGACCGCGCTGGTCGCGGTGATGGCGGCCAACAACGAGGTCGGCACCGTCCAGCCGGTCGCGGCCGCGGCCGAGCACGCCCACGCGGCCGGCGCGCCGCTGCTGTGCGACGCGGTGCAGGCGGCCGGCGTGCCCGGGATCGACGTCGGGCGGGACGGCATCGACCTGGCGGCGCTCGCGGCGCACAAGCTCGGCGGCCCCACCGGGGTGGGCGCGCTGGTGGTCCGCCGCGGCACCGGCCTGCGGCCGCTGCTGCACGGCGGCGGCCAGGAGCGCGGGCTGCGCTCGGGGACGCTCCCGGCCGCAGCGATCGCCGGCTTCGGGGCGGCGGCCGCCGCCGCGCTGGCCGAGCGGGCGCAGGCCGGGCCGCGCCTGCGCGCGCTGCGCGACCGGCTCCGCGACGGGCTGGCGCGTGCGGTGCCGGGCATGGAGGTCAACGGCGACCCGGACGGTGGCCTGCCCGGGCTGCTGTCGGTGCGCCTGCCCGGCCTGCGCAACGAGGACGTCCTGCTGCTGCTGGACCGCCGAGGGGTCGCGTGCTCGGCGGGCTCGGCCTGCGCGAGCGGGGCGGCGAGCGCCTCGCACGTGCTGCTCGCGATGGGCCGCGACGAGCCGCAGGCCCGCCAGACCCTGCGGCTCAGCCTCGGGCACGGCTCCGCAGAGGCCGACGTCGACGCCGCCGTCGCCGCGGTCGCCCACGCCGCCGGCCAGCTCGCCCCCGTCCGGGCGGGATCGGCATGACCGCGGCCGGCAACCCTCCCCGCCGGGTGCTGGTGGCGATGAGCGGGGGGGTGGACTCCTCGACCGCGGCGGCGCTGCTGGTGCGGGCGGGCTGGGACGTCACCGGCGTCCACCTGAAGCTCGCCGGCACCCCTGCCGCCGAGCAGGTGCAGGGCAGGGGCTGCTGCACGCTCGCCGACGCCGACGACGCCCGGCGCGTGGCCGCCACGCTCGGCGTGCCGTTCTACGTGTGGGACCTCACCGACCGGTTCCGGCAGGCCGTCGTGGAGGACTTCGCCGCCGAGTACGAGCGTGGCCGCACGCCCAACCCGTGCGCGCGCTGCAACGAGCGGGTCAAGGTCGCCGGGCTGCTGGAGCGGGCGCTCGCCCTGGGGTTCGACGCGCTCGCCACCGGCCACTACGCGCGGGTCGCCGGGGGCCGGCTGCTGCGCGCGGCCGACGCGGCCAAGGACCAGTCGTACGTGCTGTACATGCTCGGTCCCGCGCAGCTGGCGCACCTGGAGCTGCCGCTCGGCGGGCTCGCCAAGCCCGAGGTCCGCGCGCTCGCCGCCGAGCTGGGGCTGCGCACCGCGGCCAAGCCCGAGTCCCACGACGTGTGCTTCATCCCCGACGGGGACACCGCCGGCTGGCTGGAGCGCCGGCTCGGCCGCCGCCCCGGCACGGTCGTCGACCCCGCCGGCCGGGTGCTCGGCCACCACCGGGGCGCCTACCGGTACACCGTCGGGCAGCGCCGCGGCCTGGGCGTGAGCGCGCCGGGCCCGCGCTACGTGCTGTCGATCCAGCCGGCGACCGGGACCGTGGTGGTCGGCGACCGGGAGCAGCTCGCGATCCGCGTGGTCGTGCTCGAGCGGACCAGCTCGACCGACGGCGCCGGCCTGCGCCGCGGGCGTGCCGCCGTCCGGCTGCGCGCGCACGGCTCGGAGATGGGCTGCGAGGTCCGCCCCGGGCCCGGCGGCAGGGTCCGGCTCGAGCTGGACGAGCCGGTCGGCGCGGTCGCCCCCGGCCAGGCGGGCGTCCTGTACGACGGCGACGTGGTGCTCGGCGGCGGCACCGTGACCGCGACGGCCTGAGGCGGCCGCATCAGCTCCCGCGCGCCCGCCGCTGGGCGCCGCCGTCCCCGCCCGCGCGCAGCGCGGCCGCGTACCCCCCGGAGCGCCGCCGGCCGCGGCCGGGGGCCGGGCCGGCGTCGGCGTCGGGGGCGATCAGCCCGCGCGCGCGGGCGTGCCCGACGGCCGCGGCCGTGTCCTCGCCGACGAGCAGCTCGACGCCGTGGCCGCGCAGCTCCCGCGCGATCGCGAGCGTGGCGTCGTGCCGCCGGCCGTGGGTCACCTCGCGGATGTACACCGCCAGGACCCGGCCGGGGTGCTCGTGCGCGACCTGCTGGTAGATCTCCGGGTCCCGCTCGCCGCTGTCGCCGATCAGCACGAACGGCAGATCGGGGTAGGTGGCCAGCAGCGACCGGATCACCGACAGCTTGTGGCGCTCGGCGGGCTGCCGCAGGCCGCGCGCGCTGAAGTCGCGCAGGAACAGCGGGCCGCGCGGGATCCCGTGGACGTGCAGGAAGTCCTCGAGCAGGTCGAACAGGTTCCAGGGGCTCGAGGAGACGTAGAAGATCGGGTTGTACCCGTGGCCGTCCGGGCCGCGCTGGAGCGCCCGGTAGAAGCTCGCCACCCCCTCGAACGGCAGCCGCCGGTGCGCGTTGGACAGCAGCGCGATCCGCAGCATCCGCAGCGGCTCGGTCACGCCCGAGTCCAGGACGGTGTCGTCCAGGTCGCTGATCACGCCGAAGCGCGCGCCCACCGGGACCAGCACGCTCGCGACCGCCCGCGCGCCGGTCTGGCCGCGGGCCATCGGTGCCAGCAGCTCGAGCTGGACGTCGTGCCACCGGGTCCGGGGCGGCAGCGGCTCGGGCAGCCGCAGGCACACGTCGAGGTAGCCCTCGTCGTCGGCGACGACCTCCTGCTCCAGGGCGCCGAAGCGCACGCGCACGCGCGCGCCCGGGATGTCGTCGGAGACGAACCGGCGGGCCATGTTGCGCAGGTTCTGCAGGGAGGTGTCGCGCGCCCGCGAGCGCACCACGCCGGTCGACTCGAGCACCCGGCCGCGGCACCACAGGGTGGTGGTCGTGCCGTGGCCCCGGTAGGCGTGCACCTCGACCGGGCCGAGCAGCCCGCAGCGCAGCTTGGCGCCGAGCCAGGCGCGGTCCAGCGCCTGCACCACCCTGACCAGCCGCGCCTGCGGCACCGCGCCGGTGGCGCCGGCTCCGCCGGCCTCGTGCCCGGCGGCCGGGGCCCGGGGAGGCACGCGGCCCGCTCCGCCTGCCTCGCGCCGGTCGGCCGATCCTCGTGGTGGCACTCGGCCCGTGCTCACAGCAGCGCCGGGCGGGACCAGTCCTTGCCCAGGACGTGATGGTCCAGGAAGGCGAAGACCGTCTCGTACCAGACGCGGATGTTCGGCGGCTTGAGGATCCAGTGGTTCTCGTCGGGGAAGTACAGGAATCTGGCGGCCACCCCGAACCGCTCCAGGTCGGTCCACAGGCGCAGCGCCTCGCCGATCGGCACGCGGTAGTCCAGCTCGCCGTGGATCACCAGCATCGGCGTGCGGATGCCCGGCGCGAGCCGGTCGGGGGAGTGGGCGCGGTAGCGTTCCGGCTGCCGCTCGGGCGCGCCGAACTCCAGCCGCCACCAGGTCGCCTCGTCGGTCGTGCCGTGGAACTGCTCCAGCGACCACAGGCTCGCGTGCGTGACGATGCAGCGGAAGCGGCTGGTGGAGCCGGCGACCCAGTTGGCCATGTAGCCGCCGAAGGAGCCGCCCATCGCGGCCGTGCGGGTCTGGTCGACGTCCGGCCGGGCGACCGCGGCGTCGACCGCGGCGATCAGGTCGGTGAACGGCTCGTCCCCCCAGCGGCCGCGGCCGCGCTCGGAGAACCCCTGCCCGTAGCCGGTGGACAGCCCCGGGTCGGGCAGCAGCACCGCGTAGCCGCGCGCGGCGAGCAGGTGGGGGTTCCACCGCCAGCTCCAGCCGTTCCAGGAGCTGAGCGGGCCGCCGTGGATGAACACCACCAGCGGCGCGGGGGACGCGGCGCTCGCGCCCGGCGGCAGGACCAGCCAGGACCGGACGGGGGTGCCGTCGGCGGCGCGCGCCGGCAGCGCGGTCACGCCGCCCGGGACCTCCAGCGGCAGCCCGGGTGACGGCAGCGGCCGGCCGGCCTGGTCGGCGGCGCGCGCGTCCAGCACGACCGCGCCCGGCGGCGCGGCCGGCGTGTCGCGCAGCGCGTACACGCGGTCGCCGTCGGGGCAGGGGCGGGGCGCCGCGTAGGCGCCGTCGGCGGCCAGCCGGGTGAGGCGCCAGCCGGCCGGGTCCGCGCCGGTCAGGTCCAGCCGGAACAGGGGCGCGAGCCCCTGCCGGTCGGCGACCAGGTACAGGGCGCCGCCGTCCGGCGCCCAGGCGAGGTCCCTCGGCCACAGCTCGGCGCCGGGCAGCGCCTCGCGGCGCTCGCCGGTGCCGAGGTCGACCAGCCACAGCGTGACGTCCGGCCCGTGGTCCCGGTCCCCGTGGGACTCGCGCAGGTAGGCGACCAGCCGGCCGTCCGGGGAGCAGGCCGGGCCGGCGTGCCAGGCCTGCGGGTCGTCCACGAGCACGCGCCGCCCGCCGCCGGCGGTGTCGATCGCGACCAGCTGGTTGCGCGGCGCGTGGGCGTCCGGCAACCGCCAGGTGGTGACCACCGTGCCGCCGTCCGGCGTGACGTCGAACTCCGCCTCGTCCAGGGCGAACCCCGGCTCGGGCGTGAGGTCCCGCCCGGGCTCCAGCCGCCCGCCGTCCTGCGCGGGCGGGTCCGTGGCGAACAGCCGCTGCTGGCGCGGCCCGAGGTAGTGGTCCCAGAACCGGATCGGGTAGCCGTCGAACAGCTGCGCGCCGACGCCGGCGTCCTTGCGCGCCCTAGCGGCGCGCTCGTCCTGGTCGAGGGTTGTCGCCCCGGGGTGCAGGGCGGTGCGGTACACGACCGTGCCGGCGGCGCGGGCGACCCGGACGGCGTCGATCCCCGCGGGCGTCCGCGCCACCTGCCGGGCCTCGCCGCCGCCGGTGGCCAGCAGCCACAGCGCCTGCGGCTCCTCGTCGTCCTCCCCGGCCCCGGGCCGGGGCTCGGCCTCGGGGTCGGCGCGGGCCGACCGCAGCAGCAGGTCGCCGCCGGGCAGGAACACCGGGCCGGACTCGCCGGCGGCCGAACGGGTGAGGCGCCGCGGCGGGCGGCGCCCGCCGGGGTCCAGCTCCCACAGGGCGGTGACGAACCGCTTGCCGTCGGGCCTGACCGTGGCGACGGTGGTGACCAGGCGGCTGCCGTCGGGGGACAGCGCGAGCCCCTCCACCCGCGGCAGCGACAGGTATCGGTCGAGATCGAAAGGTCCGTCCACGGCTCGTCCGTCAGGCTGGGCGTCTTGCTCCCGGGATCCATGCAGAACCTCCCGAGCATAGGACCGGCGGGGCGGGTTGGCGAGCAGTTCCGGTCGATCCGCGCCGCCACCGACACGGCGGCCGCCCCGCGTGTCGGGAAGGTGGGCGATACTGTCCGGCAAGGCCACGATCTGCGGGAGTGTCGCTTGTCGTCTCCGTCAACCTCGCCCGAGCCGCCCCCGCCCGAGCAGCTCGCGCCCGGCGACGCGGCGGTCCGCGCCGACGAGCTGCGGGCGCGCCTGGTGGACGCGTCCTACCGCTACCACGTGCTCAGCGACCCGGACATGGCCGACGCCGAGTACGACCAGCTCATGCAGGAGCTGCGCGCGCTCGAGGCGGCCTGGCCGGACCTCGTCACCCCCGACTCGCCGACGCAGCGGGTCGGCGCCCCGCCGTCGGCGGCGTTCGCGCCCGTCCGCCACCGCACCCGCATGCAGTCGCTGGACAACGCGTTCTCGCCCGAGGAGCTGGTCGCCTGGGGCGCGCGCACCGAGCGCGCCGTGCGCCCGGTCGCCGGGTACGTCTGCGAGCTGAAGATCGACGGCATCGCGGTCTCGCTCACCTACGAGCGCGGCCGCCTCACCCAGGCCGCCACCCGCGGCGACGGCGAGCTGGGCGAGGACATCACCCCCAACGTGCGCACGATCGGCTCGGTCCCCCAGCGGCTGGCCACCGCCGACCCGCCCGAGGTCGTGGAGGTGCGCGGCGAGATCTACTTCCCGACCGCCGCGTTCGAGGCGTTCAACCGCCAGCAGGCCGACGAGGGCCGGCAGGTCTTCGCCAACCCGCGCAACGCCGCCTCCGGGGCGCTGCGCCAGAAGGACCCCAGGATCACCGGCAGCCGGCCGCTGGCCATGCTGTGCCACTCCTTCGGGATCGCCGAGGGGCTGCGCTTCGACACCCACTGGCAGTTCCTGGACTGGTGCCGCGGGTGCGGGCTCCCGGTCCCCGACGAGACCCGGCGGCTCGGCACGCTCGCGGAGGTCCAGGCGTTCGTCGACCACTGGGGCGGGCACCGCCACGACCTGCGGTACGAGGTCGACGGCGTGGTCGTCAAGGTCGACTCCCACCGCCAGCAGGAGGAGCTGGGCCACACCTCCAAGGCGCCGCGCTGGGCGATCGCGTACAAGTTCCCCCCGGAGGAGCGCACCACCCTGCTCGAGGACATCCAGGTGTCGATCGGGCGGACCGGCGCGGCGACCCCCTTCGCGGTGCTGGAGCCGGTGCTGGTGGCCGGCTCGAGGATCGGGCTGGCGACCCTGCACAACGAGGACGAGGTGGCGCGCAAGGACGTCCGCGTCGGCGACACCGTGTTCGTCCACAAGGCCGGCGACGTGATCCCCGAGGTGGTCGGCCCGGTGCTGGCCAGGCGCCCGCCCGGCGCCGAGCCCTGGCGGATGCCCGACGCCTGCCCCGACTGCGGCACCCCGCTGGTGCGGCCGGAGGGCGAGGCGGTCACGCGCTGCCCCAACACCACCGGCTGCCCGACGCAGCGCTGGGCGACCCTGGTCCACTTCGCCTCCCGGGGGGCGATGGACGTCGAGCACCTCGGCGAGGAGACGGTCCGCGCGCTGATCGCCGCGGGCAGCCTCCACGACGCGGCCGACATCTACCTGATCGGCGCCGACGACCTCGCCGGCCTGCCGGGCTTCAAGGACCGCAGCACCGCCAACCTGCTGGCCGCGATCGACGCGTCCCGGTCCCGCCCGCTGCACCGGCTGCTGGTCGGGCTGTCCATCCGCCACGTCGGCTGGACCGTCGCCGAGCTGCTCGCGCGCCACTTCCGGACCCTGGACCGGCTGGCCGCCGCCGGCGAGGAGGAGCTGGTCGCGGTGGACGGCATCGGCCCCACCATCGCCGCGAGCGTGCGCGCCTGGTTCGCCACCGACCGCAACCGCGACCTGCTGCGCCGCCTGGTCGAGGCGGGCGTCGGCACGCACGCCGAGGAGCCGGCCGGCGGCGGCGTGCCGCAGGTCCTCCAGGGCAGGGCGGTCGTGCTCACCGGAGGCCTGGACGGCTGGACCCGCGAGCAGGCCGCCCGGGCGGTCGAGGAGCGCGGCGGCCGCGTCGCGTCGTCGGTCTCCAAGCGCACCGACTACGTGGTCGTCGGCGCCGACCCGGGCGCCAAGGCCGACCGGGCGCACGAGCTGAAGGTCCCGACCCTGGACGAGGAGGGGTTCCGGCAGCTGCTGGCCACCGGCGGCCCGGGCGGGGACGAGGGGCCCGCGGACGGCAACGGGTGACCTGGAGCGGCGGTGGTGGCACCATCGTCGGTGGCGCTCGCACGCGGAGGTGACGGATGGCTGACGGCTTCACCCCATGGGAGCCGCGCGGGCTGCGCCCCGGGCCGGGCGGCGGGGGTCCCGACCCCGACGTGATCGTCCGCCGGGTGCGCCTGCAGTTCGCGCTCGCCGGCCTGCTCGCCGCGGCGATGGTGACCACCGGGCTGCACCCCTTCGGCACCGTCCGGCCGCTGCCGCCGAGCCTGGCGGTGACCGGCGCGCTGGGGGTGACGCTGCTGTCGCTGCTCGTGTTCGCGTGGTGGCGGCTGCAGCCCGAGCGCCTGGTGGTCGCCGGCAAGCGGGCGCTGGACGCGCCCGACGCCCGCGCGCGCCGGCCCCGTGCCGAGTGGGCGCGCGCCACCGGCTTCACGGGCCTGGCCAGCGGCTGGGCGATGCAGGCGATCCTGCTCGCGCTGCTGCCGGTGCTGATGGGCCTGCTGCTGGAGCTGCTCCACGGCCAGACCTGGCCGCTGCTGTCCTTCGCCGGCGTGGGGATCGCCGCGGGGGTCGCCTTCCAGCGCCGGGTCGCCCGCGCCGTCCACCGGGCCGTGGAGGACCCGGAGCTGCGCAACGCCTACGGCTCGCGCTGACCGGCGCCGCGACCCGCCCGGGCCTGGAGCCCTGCGGACCCGCGCCGGCCGGCGGTGGGGGCGGGCCGACCCGGGACGGGCGGGTTCGGTAGGGTGGGGCGGCCGCGCAGCCGGCCGGCCGGCGGCTCGACCGCCGTGGACGCAGGCGCCGCCCGCCCCGCGGGCACCGTGCGCACGTGGAGGGACCAAGGATGCCGATCAGCCGCGCCGAGGTGGAGCACGTCGCCCGCCTCGCCCGCCTGGCGCTCAGCGAGGAGGAGCTGGACCGCTTCGCCACCCAGCTCGGCGTGATCCTCGAGGAGGCGGACAAGCTCGGACAGCTCGCCACCGAGGACGTCGAGCCGACCGCGCACGCGGTGCCGATGGCCAACGTCTGGCGGGCCGACGTGCCCGGGCCGTGCCTGCCGCAGGCCGCGGCGCTGTCGACCGCGCCAGAGGTCGAGCAGGACCGCTTCAAGGTGCCGCGGATCCTCGAGGAGGAGGCGTGAGCGGGGGGGTGCCGCCGCAGGCCGCGCTGGCCGACCTGAGCGCGGCCGAGCTGGCCGCCCGGCTGGCGGCGGGCGAGCTGAGCGCGGTCGAGGCGACCGAGGCGGCGCTGGAGCGGATCGCCGCGACCGACGGGCGGATCCACGCGTTCCTGACCGTGACCGCGGAGCACGCGCTCGCCCAGGCCCGCGCCGTGGACGACGACCGCGCCCGCGGCGCCCCGCTCGGCCCGCTCGCCGGCGTCCCGCTGGCGCTCAAGGACGTGCTCTGCGCACGCGGGATCCGCACCACCGCCGGCTCGCGCATCCTCGACCGCTACCTGCCGCCGTACGACGCGACCGTGGTCGCCAGGCTGCGTGAGGCGGGCGCGGTGGTGGTCGGCAAGACCAACATGGACGAGTTCGCGATGGGGTCCTCGACCGAGAACTCCGGGTTCGGGCCGACCCGCAACCCCTGGGACCCCGGGCGGGTGCCCGGCGGCTCCAGCGGCGGCTCGGCGGCGGCGGTCGCGGCCGGCCACGCGGCGCTGGGCATCGGCACCGACACCGGCGGGTCCATCCGCCAGCCGGCGTCGCTGTGCGGGGTGGTCGGGGTCAAGCCGACCTACGGGCTGGTGAGCCGCTACGGCCTGATCGCGTTCGCCTCCTCCCTGGACCAGGTCGGCCCGCTGACGCGCACGGTCCGCGACGCGGCGCTGCTGCTGGAGGCGATCGCCGGGCACGACCCGCTCGACTCGACCTCGATCGACGCGCCGGCGCCCGACCTCACCTCCGGGCTGGAGCGGGGGGTCGAGGGCCTGCGCATCGGCGTGGTCGCCGAGTTCCTGCGCGGCGGCGTCCAGCCCGGGGTGCGCGCCCGCGTCGACGAGGCGCTCACCCGGCTGGACAAGCTGGGCGCGCGGCTCGACGAGGTCTCCCTGCCGTCGTTCGAGTACGCGCTGAGCGCCTACTACCTGATCGCCCCGGCCGAGTGCTCCTCCAATCTGGCCCGCTACGACGGCGTGCGCTGGGGCCTGCGCGCGCAGGGCGCCCCCGACGTGGTGGAGATGATGCTGCGCACCCGCTCGCAGGGGTTCGGCGCCGAGGTCAAGCGCCGGGTCATGCTCGGCACCTACGCGCTGTCCGCCGGCTACTACGACGCCTACTACGGGCGGGCGCAGAAGGTCCGCACGCTGGTGGTGCGGGACCTGGAGCGCGCCTGGCAGGAGCGGGGCCTGGACCTGCTGGTGGGCCCGACCTCCCCGACCACGGCGTTCCGGATCGGCGAGCGGGCCGACGACCCGCTGGCGATGTACCTGTCGGACGTGTTCACCGTCCCGGTGAACCTGGCCGGCACCGCGGCCGTGTCGATCCCCGCGGGCCTGGCCGACGAGGACGGCCTGCCGGTCGGCCTGCAGCTCGTCGCGCCGGTGCTGGGGGAGGCGACGATGCTGCGCGCCGCGCACGCGCTCGAGCAGGACCTCGGCTTCGACAACCGCCCGTCGCAGGTGCTCGCCCGCGCGGAGCGGGCGGGCGGCCGGGAACGCGGCGACCGCCCCGGCGAGGAGGCGACCACCCCATGACCGCGACCGCGGAGCCGACCACCGGGACCCGCCACCACGAGACGGTCATCGGCATCGAGACGCACTGCGAGCTGGCGACCGCGACCAAGATGTTCTGCGCCTGCCCGACCGCGTTCGGGGCGCCGCCCAACAGCCAGGTGTGCCCGGTCTGCCTCGGCGAGCCCGGCTCGCTCCCGGTCGTCAACGGCCGCGCGATCGAGTGGGCCGCGCGCATCGGGCTGGCGCTCAACTGCACCGTCGCCGGCCGCTCGCAGTTCCACCGCAAGAACTACTTCTACCCGGACATGCCCAAGAACTACCAGATCAGCCAGTACGACGAGCCCCTGTGCACCGGCGGCCGGCTGGACGTGCCGCTGGACGGGGCGGTGCGGCGGGTCGGCATCACGCGCGTGCACATGGAGGAGGACACCGGCAAGAGCCTGCACGTGGGCGCCACGGGCCGCATCCACGACGCGGCGTACTCGCTGGTGGACTACAACCGCGCGGGGATCCCGCTGGTCGAGATCGTGTCCGAGCCCGACATGCGCTCGCCGGAGGAGGCGCGCGCGTACGCCGAGGAGCTGCGGGCGGTGCTGCTCGCGCTGGAGGTGTCCGACGCCAAGCTCGAGGAGGGCTCGCTGCGCTTCGACGTGAACATCTCGATCCGCCCGGTCGGCTCGGGCGGGTTCGGGACCAAGGTCGAGCTGAAGAACCTCAACTCGCTGCGCAGCCTGTACCGGGCGGTGGCGTTCGAGGCCGAGCGCCAGCGGGCGGTGCTGCGCGACGGCGGCACGATCGTGCAGGAGACCCGCCACTGGGACGAGGGCGCCGGGCGCACGGCGTCGATGCGCTCCAAGGAGTACGCGACCGACTACCGGTACTTCCCCGAGCCCGACCTCACCCCGATCGTGGCGACGCCCGAGTGGGTCGAGCAGGTGCGCTCGGCCCTGCCCGAGCTGCCCGCCGGGCGGCGCGCGCGGCTGGCGGCGGCGACCGGGCTGGACGCGCGCACCGTCGCCTGGCTGGCCCGCGACCCGGGGACGCTGGCGTACTTCGAGGCGGCCGCGGCCGGGCGCGACCCGAAGGTCGTCGCCACCTGGGTGATGGGGGAGCTGCAGCGGGTCCTGCACGAGCAGGACCAGACGCTCGCCGGCACGCTGATCACCCCGCAGCGGCTCGGCGAGCTGCTCGACCTGCTGGCCCGCGGCGAGATCTCGGCGACCGCGGCCAAGGGCGTGCTCGCCGAGATGGCCACCTCCGACGCGCCGCCGCGCACGATCGTGGAGCGCAAGGGCCTGGCGCAGCTGTCCGACGCCGCCGAGCTGGAGGCGGTGGTCGCCGAGGTGGTCCAGGCCAACCCGGAGCTGGTCGCCAAGTACCGCGGCGGCAAGCAGGGGGTGCTCGGCGCGCTGGTCGGCCAGGTGATGCGCGCCACCGGCGGGCGCGCCAACCCGGCGCTCGTCCGCGACCTGCTCGGACGCGCCGTCGGCGGCCCGGGCGGCTGACCCCGGGCGGCCGGCGGGAAGGGCGGGAAGGATGAAGGATAAGGTGGGACCCCGCCCGGAGTCCGGAAGCGGGGTCCCGGTTCATGCCGGACCCGTCCAGCCGATCCAGCGTCAGTCGCGGTCGGGCCGCGCGTACGCGGTCGCCGCGGACGGACCTCCATGGCATCCCATCGGCGGGGCGGGGATCCTGCACCCGGATCCGTGCCGCGTCAGCGGGACGGATCCGCATCTCGACCGGGCGGAGTCTCCATGGCGACCTCCCAGTCACGCCGCCGTTGTCGGCGACGGCGCGTCCCTACCCCCGATCGCCGACTCTAAACCTCCCACAGGTCGCGCTCCGGTCACCCGCCGGCGCGGCGGCCCGGGGTGCCGGCGGCCCGGTCCGGCGTGCCGTGACCGCCACGGCGGGACCCGCGCGGTCAGATCACCAGCAGCCCGGCGAGGTCGTCGACCGGGGTGGCCTCCAGGCGCGCCTGGTCCAGCAGCAGGTCGAGGATCCGCGCGGCCTGGGCGGCGGGGAAGCGGGTGGCGAGGTTGTCGCGCAGCTTGCGCTCCAGCAGCGGGATCCCCTCGGCGCGGCGGCGGCGGTGGCCGAGGGGGTACTCGACCTCCACCTTGCGGGTGGCCTCGCCGCCGGCGAAGCGGACCTGCACGGCGTTGGCGATCGAGCGCCGTTCGGGGTCGAGGTACTCGCGCGTGTAGCGCGGGTCCTCGACGACCTCCATGCGCCCGCGCAGCGCGTCGATGCGCGGGTCGGCGGCCGCGGCGTCCTCGTAGTCCTCAGCGGTGAGCCGGCCCTTCAGCAGCGCGACCGCGACCATGTACTGCAGGCAGTGGTCCCGGTCGGCCGGGTTGGTGAGCGGGCCGGCCTTGGCGATGATGCGGATCGCGGGCTCCTGGGTGGTGAGGGTGACCCGCTCGACGTCCGCCAGCCGCCCCGTCACCTCCGGGTGCAGCGCGAGCGCGGCCTCGACCGCGGTCTGGGCGTGGAACTCGGCCGGGAACGCGATCTTGAACAGCACGTGCTCCATCACGTAGGAGCCGAGCGGCCGGGCGAGCGTGATCTCCCGCCCGCCGAACAGGGCGTCCTGGAATCCCCAGGTGGGGGCGGTGAGCGCCGAGGGGTAGCCCATCTCGCCGCGCAGCGCCATCAGCGCCAGGCGCAGGCCGCGGCTGGTCGCGTCGCCGGCCGCCCAGGACTTGCGCGAGCCGGTGTCGGGCGCGTGCCGGTAGGCGCGCAGCGCGCCGCCGTCGACGAACGCGTTGCTGACCGCGGCGAGCACCTCGCCGGGGCGGCCGCCGAGCAGGGCGGCGACGACCGCGGCCGTCGCCACGCGCACCAGCAGCACGTGGTCCAGGCCGGCGCGGTTGAACGCGTTGTCCAGCGCGAGCACGCCCTGGATCTCGTACGCCTTGATCATCGCGGTGAGCACGTCGCGCCCGCGCAGCGGCGGCTCGCCGCGCGCCCGGCGCGCCCGGCTGACGTGGTCGGCGGCCGCCAGGATCCCGCCGAGGTTGTCCGACGGGTGGCCCCACTCGGCGGCCAGCCAGGTGTCGTTGAAGTCCAGCCAGCGGATGCAGGCGCCGGTGGCGAACGCCGCCGACACGGGGTCCAGCTCGAGCCGGGTGCCGGGGACCCGCGCGCCGTGGGGGACCACGGTGCCGGGCACGACCGGGCCCAGCAGCTTGGCGCACTCGGGGAAGCGCAGCGCCAGCACCGCGCAGCCCAGCGCGTCCGCGGCCGCGTTGCGCGCGGTGGCGTACGCCTCCTCGCCGCCGACCTCCGCCCCCAGCGCGTAGCGGGCGATCGCCTCCAGGACCCGGTCGTAGGGCCGCCCGGGGGCGGCGGTCATGCGGGCGCGCCCCCGGCCCGTCCCTGCCGGCCGCCACGCTCCTCCAGCGGCACCAGCGGCCGCCGCGGCGGCCCGACGTACTCGGCGGAGGGGCGGATCAGCCTGTTGTCCGCCCGCTGCTCGATGACGTGCGCCATCCAGCCGCTGGTCCGCGAGATCACGAACACCGGCGTGAACAGCGGCGTCGGGATGCCGCAGAAGCGGTAGGCGAGCGCGCTGTAGAAGTCCAGGTTGGGGAACAGGCGCTTGCGGTCCCACAGCTCCTGCTCGATCCGCTCGGCGATCTCGAACGGGCGCTCGCCGCCGTGCCCGGCCGCGAGCTTGCGGACCCACTGCTTGATGATGACCGAGCGCGGGTCGGACCGGGTGTACACCCGGTGCCCGAAGCCCATCACCTTCTCCTTGCGGGCGAGCATCGCCGCCAGGCCCTCGGCGGCCTCGTCCGGCGACCCGAACCGCTCGATGAGCGCCATCGCGGCCTCGTTGGCGCCGCCGTGCAGCGGCCCGCGCAGCGCGCCGATCGCCGCGGTGACCGCCGACCAGGCGTCCGACAGCGTCGAGGTGACCACCCGCGCGGTGAAGGTGGACGCGTTCAGCTCGTGCTCGGCGTACAGGATCAGCGACACGTCCAGGACGCGGCGCAGCTCGTCACCGGGCGGCGAGCCGGTCAGCAGGTGCAGGAAGTGGCCCGCGACCGTCGGCTCGTCGCTGGTGGTGTCGATCCGGGTCCCCCCGGCCGCCAGGCGGTACCAGTACAGCAGCATCCCCGGCAGGGCGCCGAGCAGCCGGTCGGTGACCGCGAGCTGGTCGTTGCCCGGCCCCTCGGGCTCCAGGCAGCCGAGGACGCTCACGCCGGTGCGCAGCACGTCCATCGGGTGGGCGCCCGCCGGCAGCGCCTCCAGCACCGTCCGCAGCGGCCCGGGCAGCGCGCGCAGGCCGCGCAGCCGCTCGCGGTAGCCCTCCAGCTCGGCGGCGGTCGGCAGCCGCCCGCGGGTGAGCAGCCAGGCAACCTCCTCGAAGGTGGCGCGCTCGGCCAGGTCGTCGATCTCGTAGCCCCGGTAGGTGAGGCCGCTGCCCTCCTGGCCGACCGTGGCGATCGCGGTCCTGCCGACCACCACGCCCGCGAGCCCCCCGGTCTTCGCCGGGCGGGCGCCGCCTCGAGGTTCCGGACCAGGGCCTGAGGCCGGCGACTGCGCCTGGCCGGCCGCGTCGTTCGCCGCACCCGTCATCTTCGACTCCTCCCGGTCGTCGGCTCGGGGTCCTCGCCGCCCGCCGGCTCCGCCGGCGGGCCGGCGGCCCCGAAGAGCTCGTCCAGCTTGCGCTCGTACTCGTGGTAGCCGAGCACCTCGTACAGCTCCTGGCGGGTCTGCATGCGCGGCAGGAGCGCCGCCTGGGTGCCCTCGCGCCGCAGCTCGGCGTACACCGCGGCGGCCGCGGCGCTGGCGGCGCGGAACGCCGACAGCGGGTACAGCGCCAGCGCGACGCCCGCGTCGGCGAGCTGGCCGGTGGTGAACAGCGGCGTGGCGCCGAACTCGGTGACGTTGGCCAGCACCGGCACGCCGGTCGCCCGCGCGAACCGCGTGTACTGCGCCAGCTCGGTGACGGCCTCGGCGAAGACCATGTCAGCGCCGGCCTCGACGTAGGAGACCGCCCGCCCGACCGCCGCGTCCAGGCCCTCCACCGCCAGCGCGTCGGTCCGGGCCATGACCACGAACGCCGGGTCCGGCCTGGCGTCGACGGCGGCCTTCACGCGGTCGACCATCTCCTGCGCCGGCACCAGCACCTTGCCGGGGCGGTGGCCGCAGCGCTTGGCGCTCACCTGGTCCTCCAGGTGC
This sequence comes from Actinomycetes bacterium, assembly GCA_035263405.1. Taxonomy (GTDB): domain Bacteria; phylum Actinomycetota; class CALGFH01; order CALGFH01; family CALGFH01; genus DATFRI01. Next base: position 49,254 of record DATFRI010000071.1, read on the forward strand.
ATCCCGGCGGCGCCCGCGCGGGTCAGCTCCCGCACCGTGCGGGCGATCCCGAACGCGGCGCCCCAGCCGGTGTCCGCGTCGACCAGCAGCGGCAGGCTCGTCGCCGCGGTGATCCTGCGGGCGTCCTCGAGGACGTCGTTGAGCGAGGTGATGCCGAGATCCGGGAGCCCGAACGAGGCGTTGGCGACGCCGGCGCCGGACAGGTACAGCGCCCGGAACCCCGCCCGCTCGGCCAGCAGCGCCATGTAGGCGTCGACCGCCCCCGCGACCTGGAGCGGGCGCTCGGCCCCGACCGCCGCGCGCAGCCGCGCCCCGGCGCTGTCCCGCTCGCCGCCCACCACGCCCTCCCGGCTCCGAGGTCCCGCCGTCCACCTGCAGGGTCCTCCCCTCCCGCGCCCGGCGGCAATCGGCTCCCGCCCGAGGCCCCCGCCGGCCAGCACGACCCGCCCAGCTGCGACGAGCGATTACGCATAATCGCCGGGATTTCACCGTCGCCGGCCGACCGGACGGCCCGGACGGGCGAATTGCCGGGGGGCCGCGGCGGGAGCCCTCCCCGGCAATTCGCAGGCCCGCCGAGGGGCCGCCGCGCCACCCCGGCCGGCGCCCCCGACCGCGCCCGGCCCGCCATGACCTCGCGTTGCTTGCAGGTGCCCGCACCGGATCCACGCCGTTTCCCGTCCCCGGAAGCCCGTGATGTCCGAATCCGGTACCCAATTCAGCCGTGCTTCCCGGATGCGTTCCGGCGGGGCGATGGTTATGGTGGGGCGACTCGGGCAACCCCCGTCTCGCGCCCGGGCTGGTCGGCACAGGCCCTCGAGGCACATGCCCGCAATGGGAGCGCAGCGTTGAACATCGGCATGATCTCAACTCGTTTCAACGGTCTGGACGGTGTGAGCCTGGAGTCGGCCAAGCTGGCCGACGTCCTCAAGGCGGCAGGGCACGAGGTGGCGTGGTTCGCGGGCGAGCTGGGCGAGCGGTTCAGCCCGGGGCGGGTCCACCCGCGCGCGCACTTCGCCACGGCGGCCAACCGGCGGCTCGAGGCGGCCTGCTTCGGCACCTTCACCCGCTCGCCCAAGATCACCGTCGCGCTGCGCGAGGCGACCGAGGAGCTGAAGGCCGCGCTGCGCTCCTTCCTGGAGGACTTCCGGATCGACGTCGCGGTCGCCCAGAACGTGCTCTGCCTGCCGATGCAGCTGCCGCTCGGGCTGGCGCTCACCGAGGTGCTGGCCGAGAGCGGGATGCCGGTGGTCGCCCACCACCACGACTTCGCCTGGGAGCGCGAGCGGTTCGCGGTCCACGCCGTGCCCGACATCCTCGCGGCCGCGTTCCCGCCGGTGCTGCACCGCATGCGCCACATGGTCATCCAGTCCAGCGCGGCCGAGGAGCTGCGCCGCCGCCGCGGCGTCCAGGCGACGCTGCTGCCCAACGTGATGGACTTCGCGCGCGGCCCGGCCCACGCCGGTGACGCCGCGCGCTTCCGCGCCTACGCGGGCCTGGACGACCGCGACGTCGTGCTGCTGCAGCCCACGCGCGTGGTGCCCCGCAAGGGCATCGAGATCACCCTGGACCTCGCCGGCGCGCTCGGCGACGACCGGGTGCGGGTGGTCGTCACCCACCCCGAGGGCGACGAGGGGCCCGAGTACGGCCGCTCGCTGCGCGAGCGCGCCGAGGGCCTCGGCGTCGACCTGCGCTTCGTGCCGACCCAGCACGGCTACCCCGAGTCGGCCGAGCAGGCGCTCGCTGACGCGTACGCCGCCGCCGACCTCGTCTGCTACCCCAGCCGCTTCGAGGGCTTCGGCAACGCGCTGCTGGAGGCGTTCTTCTACCGGCGCCCGGTGTTCGTCAACCGCTACTCGGTGTACGCCAGCGACATCGCCCCCACCGGCGTGCGCTGCATCGAGGTCGACGGCGCGCTCGACCCCGTGGCGCTGGACGAGGTGCAGCGCCTGCTGGCCGGCCCGGCCTCGTGGCGGGAGGCGATCGAGCTCAACTACGACATCGGCCGCCGCCACTTCTCCTACGAGACGATCCGCGAGCGCTTCCTGCCGCTCGTCGAGGAGGTCGCCGCCGTCCCCGCGTAGCGCCCCGGCTGGCCCGTCCGGCCCGCCGCCCGCATCATCTCCTCACCGGAGGTGTCCGCGACGCCCTCCGACCGAGGGTGGACGCCCCCGAAGCAGGGCGTCGCGGACACCTCCACCGGGCAGGCGGCGCGGTCGGAGGTGCGGGTGCGGGCGGGAGCGGGCGGGGGCACCCCCGGGCGGGTCGGGATGGTCGGCGCGGGGCAGCTCGCGCGCATGACCTACCAGGCGGCGGTGGACCTCGGGATCGAGCTGGAGGTCCTCGCCGCCGGGCGCCACGACCCGGCCGCGCAGGTCGCCGCGGGCGTCGCGCTCGGCGCCCCGACCGACGCCCGCGCGCTGACCGCGCTGGCCGACCGCTGCGACGTGCTCACCTTCGACCACGAGCTGGTCGACCTGGAGCTGCTCGGCAGGCTCGAGGCCGCCGGGCACGTGCTGCGCCCCTCGCCCGCGGCGCTCCTGGCCGCGGTCGACAAGCGGCACCAGCGCGCCCGGCTGGCGGCGGCCGGCCTGCCCGTCCCGGCGGCCCGCCCGGCCGGCGACGCCGCCGAGGTGGCGGCGTTCGCGGGCGAGCACGGCTGGCCGGTGGTGCTCAAGGCCGCGCGGGGCGGCTACGACGGCCGCGGGGTCTGGGTCGTGGACGGGCCGGCGCCGGCGGCGGCGCGGGTCGCCGCGGCGGGTGGGCGGGGGGTCCCGCTGCTGGTGGAGGCGTTCGTCCCCATCGAGCGGGAGGTCGCCGTGCTGGTCGCGCGCCGGCCGGGCGGGCAGGCGGTGGTCTGGGACGTGGTGGAGACCGTGCAGCAGGAGGGGATCTGCCGCGAGCTGCTGGCGCCCGCCCGGGTGCCCGGGCCGCTCGCCGCCCGGGCGCGCTCGCTCGGGACCCGGATCGCCGAGCTGCTCGGGGTGGTCGGGCTGCTCGCGGTGGAGCTGTTCGTCGCCGGTGACGAGCTGCTGGTCAACGAGCTGGCCATGCGCCCGCACAACTCCGGGCACCACACCATCGAGGGCGCGGTGACCAGCCAGTTCGGCAACCACCTGCGGGCGGTCCTGGACCTGCCGCTCGGCTCCACGGCGGCGTCGGCGCCCGCGGCCGCGACCGTGAACGTGCTCGGCGGGCCCGACGGCGCCGACCCGCGCGACCGCCTGCGCCAGGCCCTGGCGGTCGACGGCGTCCGGGTGCACCTGTACGGCAAGGCGCCGCGGCCCGGCCGCAAGCTCGGCCACGTGACCGCCCTCGGCGGCGAGCTGGACGAGGCGCTGGCGCGCGCCCGCGCCGCGGCCGCCGCGCTGGTCGCGCCGGCGACGGCCTGATCGCACCCGCGCCGGCCGGAACGCGCCGGCCGCGCGCTTCTGCCAAGCCCGGTCTGTACGCGGCCCGCTTCGGCATGGATCATCTCCGGGTGACCCCAACGACGGGAGATCGGGGACATCGTGTCGATCCGACCTCGCGCGCCGCCGCCGCGCCGCCGCCACCACCGGTCAACAGCGCTGGCACCCGGGTGGCCGTCCGGCCCCCGTCTGCCCGCGAGGAGGGTTCGGGTCCCATGCAGCGACGGCTTCTGCTGGCAGCGACGATCGGCATGCTGCTGGCGCTCACCGCGGCGGTTCCGGGTACGGCCGCCGTCCCGGTCGACTCGAGCGCACTGCGCAACGCCGTGACCGTCAAGGGGATGACCAAGCACCTGGAGGCGTTCCAGTCCTTCGCCGACGCCAGCGGCGGGACGCGCGTGGACGGCACCAGCGGGTTCGAGGACTCAGTCGACTACGTGGCCAAGAAGGCGCGCGGCGCCGGCTACAACGTGACCGTGCAGCGGTTCACCTTCGACCAGTGGGAGGAGACGGCCCCGCCGGCGTTCGCGCAGACCAGCCCGACCGCCAAGACCTACGCCGAAGGCGCCGATTTCCTGACGATGGAGTACTCCGGCAGCGGGGACGCCACCGCCAAGGTGCAGGCGACCAACGACATCATCATCCCGCCAACCCCCGACCCCTCGTCCACCAGCGGCTGCGAGGCGGCCGACTTCGCCGGCTTCACGCCGGGGAACATCGCCCTGGTCCAGCGCGGCACGTGCACCTTCCGCCAGAAGGCCGAGAACGCCAAGGCCGCCGGCGCCAGTGCCGTGATCATCTTCAACGAGGGCCAGGCAGGGCGCACCGAGGCGATCAGCGGCACCCTGAGCCCGCCGCTGTTCGACCGGCCGGTCCTCGGGGCCAGCTTCGCCATCGGCAGCGAGCTGTACGACCTGACCAAGACCAGCGGCGGGGTCAGTGTGCACATCGCCACCGCGACGCGGGTGTTCACCACCCCCTCGGCCAACGTCATCGCCGACACGCCGACCGGCCGCGCCGACCGCACCGTCGTGGTCGGGGCGCACCTGGACTCCGTCCCCGCCGGCCCCGGCATCAACGACAACGGCTCGGGCTCCGCGGCGATCCTGGAGACCGCGCTGCAGATCAAGAAGCTCGGCATCCAGCCGACCAACCGGGTGCGCTTCGCCTGGTGGGGCGGTGAGGAGTTCGGGCTGCTGGGCGCGGAGCACTACGTCTCCCACCTGTCCAAGGCCGAGCTGAAGGAGATCGACTCCAACCTGAACTTCGACATGCTCGCCTCGCCGAACTTCGTGCGCTTCGTCTACGACGGCGACGGCTCGGCCACCGGCACCAAGGGCCCGACCGGCTCGGGGAACATCGAGAAGGTGTTCACCGACTACTTCGCGTCCCAGGGGCTGGCGACCGACCCGACCGCGTTCGACGGCCGCAGCGACTACGGCCCGTTCATCGACCGGGGCATCCCGGCCGGCGGGCTGTTCAGCGGCGCCGAGGGGATCAAGACCGCGGCGCAGGCCGCCGTCTACGGCGGCACCGCCGGCGAGGCCTACGACCACTGCTACCACCAGCCCTGCGACACGACCGGCAACATCAACAACACCTCGCTGGACCAGCTCGGGGACGGCGTCGCCGACGCCACCCTCCAGTTCGCGATGACCACGTCGTCGGTCAGCGGCACGAGCAGGTCCAGCTCCACGGTCGGCGACCACCAGGGGAACGAGCTGCGCAAGTAGCCGCCGCCGGAGGCTCTGCAGGACCGGGCCGAGGGGCCGCCCCTCCGGGGCGCGGCCCCTCGGCGCGCCTGCCGCGGCGGGCCGTGCGGCCCGGCGCCACGGGCCGGCCCCAGTGGTGCGATCATCCGCCCGGGCGCGAGCGGGAGGAGCGGCGGTGACGGTCGCGGTGGTGATGGGCAGCGACTCGGACTACCCGGTGATGTCCGGCGCCGTCGAGGTGCTCGACGAGTTCGGGGTCCCCGCCGAGGTGCGGGTGGTGAGCGCGCACCGCACGCCGCACGACATGCTGGCGTTCGCGCGCGACGCCGCCGGGCGCGGGATCCGCGTGATCGTCGCCGGGGCCGGCGGCGCCGCGCACCTGCCGGGGATGCTGGCGTCCGCGACGCCGCTGCCGGTGATCGGCGTGCCGGTGCCCCTGGCGCACCTGGACGGCCTGGACTCGCTGCTGTCGATCGTGCAGATGCCGGCGGGCGTGCCGGTCGCGACCGTCGGGGTCGCCGCGGCCCGCAACGCGGGGCTGCTGGCGGTCCGGATGCTGGCGCTCGCGGACCCGCGGCTGGCCGAGGCGGTCGCCGGCCACCAGGAGCGGCTGGCCGAGCAGGCGCGCGCCAAGGACGCCGCCCTGCGGACGCGGCGCGCGGGGGAGTGACCTGCCGCCGGCCGCCCGGCGAGCGGGGGATTGGCGCCGGGGGTGCGGACCGGGTACGATCGGCTGCCGGACGACCGCGTACGCCCGCGCGCCCGGCGCGTCGCGTCCGCACCGCCCGCAGTGCCACCACCGCAGTGCCCACCAGAGGAGCCCGGTACGTGAGCAGGCAGCACCGAGTAGTCCTTCTTCGATAGCGCGGATCCCGCTCACCAGGATCCGCGCGAACCTCCTACGCCAGCCGACGGCCAGGAGGTTTTTTCGTGCAGGGGGATTCATGCCGCGCAACCCACCCTCAAGGGAGCCTTCGTGAAGGTCACCGGAGCACAGGCCCTGATCAAAAGCTTGGAGCGCGAGGGCGTGGAGGTCGTCTTCGGGCTTCCCGGCGGCGCGATCCTGCCCGCCTACGACCCGATCCGGGACTCCTCCATCCGCCACATCCTGGTCCGCCACGAGCAGGGCGCCGGGCACGCCGCGGAGGGCTACGCCTGGGCGACCGGGCGGGTCGGAGTGTGTATGGTGACCAGCGGCCCGGGCGCGACCAACCTGGTCACCGCGCTGTGCGACGCGCACATGGACTCCGTCCCCCTGGTCGCGATCACCGGCCAGGTGCCCTCCGCCGCGATCGGGACCGACGCGTTCCAGGAGGCCGACACCACCGGGATCACCATGCCGGTGACCAAGCACAACGAGCTGGTGCTCGACCCCGCGCGGATCCCGGCCGCGATCGCGGAGGCGTTCCACATCGCCCGCACCGGCCGGCCGGGCCCGGTCCTGGTCGACGTGCCCAAGGACGTGCTGCAGGCCAGCACCGAGTGGTCCTGGCCGGACGCCGTCGACCTGCCCGGCTACCGCCCCACCGTGCGGCCCAACGCCAAGCGCGTGCGCGAGGCGGCGGCGCTGCTGCGCGCCGCCAGGCGGCCGGTGCTGTACGTCGGCGGCGGCGTGATCAAGGCCGACGCCGCCGGCCCGCTGCGCGAGCTGGCCGAGCTGGCGCAGGCGCCGGTGACCACCACGCTCATGGCCCGCGGGGCCTTCCCCGACGACCACCCGCTGGCGCTCGGGATGCCGGGCATGCACGGGGGCTACGCGGCGGTCGCCGCGCTCCAGGAGGCCGACCTGCTGGTCGCGCTGGGCGCCCGCTTCGACGACCGGGTGACCGGCAAGCTGGACGCGTTCGCGCCCAAGGCCAGGATCGTCCACGCCGACATCGACCCGGCCGAGATCGGCAAGAACCGCGTCCCCGACGTGCCGATCGTCGGCGACGTCCGCCAGATCGCCCAGGCGCTGGTGGCCGCCTACCGGGAGGCGGTCGCGACGGACGGGCCGGGCGACACCGCCGGGTGGCTGCGCGCCACAGCCCAGTGGAAGCAGCGCTTCCCCTTCCGCTACCAGCAGCAGCCGGGCGGCCCGCTGAAGCCCCAGCTGGTCGTCGAGCGCCTGTCCCACCTGACCGGCGGGGACGCCGTGGTGGTCGCCGGGGTCGGCCAGCACCAGATGTACGCGGCCCAGTTCTTCCGCTTCAACCGCCCCCGTTCGTGGATCAACTCGGGCGGGCTCGGGACGATGGGCTTCGCGGTCCCCGCCGCGATGGGCGCCAAGGTGGCGCGGCCGGAGGAGCTGGTGGTCGCGATCGACGGCGACGGCTGCTTCCAGATGACCGCGCAGGAGCTGGCCACCTGCACCGTCGAGCGGATCCCGATCAAGGTGTTCATCCTCAACAACGCGCACCTGGGCATGGTCCGCCAGTGGCAGGAGCTGTTCTACGACGAGCGCTACTCCGAGGTGGAGCTGGGCTGGAACGTCCCCGACTACGTGAAGCTCGCGGAGGCCTACGGCTGCGTCGGGCTGCGCTGCGACCGGGCCGAGGACGTCGACGCCACGATCGGCAAGGCGCTCGCGGTCGAGAGCGTGCCTGCGGTGGTGGACTTCCGGGTCGACTCGCACGAGGGGGTCTTCCCGATGATCCCCGCCGGCCGCGCCAACGACGAGATCATCCTCGGACCGGACTTCTCGCCCGAGGAGCAGGCGGCCGCGACCAGGCGGGAGGTGAAGGGTCAGTGAGCCGGCACACGATCAGCGTCCTGGTCGCCAACAAGCCGGGGGTGCTCGCGCGCATCTCGGGGATGTTCAGCCGCCGGGGGTTCAACATCGACTCGCTCGCGGTCGGCCGCACCGACGACCCCGAGGTCAGCCGCATGACGATCGTGGTCGACCAGGCCGCCAGCCCCGAGCAGGTCGTCAAGCAGCTCAACAAGCTCATCCACGTGCTCAAGATCGTCGAGCACGAGCCCGGCAGCGCGGTCGAGCGCGAGCTGCTGCTGGTCAAGGTCAGGGCCGAGCCCGCGATCCGCTTCCAGGTGATCGAGCTGGCCGACGTCTACGAGGCCAAGATCGTCGACGTCACGCAGGACACGCTGACCATCCAGGCGGCCGGCAGCCCGCCCAAGATCTCCAGCCTGCTGGAGCTGCTCGCGCCCTACGGCATCAAGGAGCTCGCCCGCACCGGGTGCATCGCGCTCGGCCGCGGCAACCGCGCCATCTCCGAGCGGCAGGTGCGCGCGGTCCGCCCCGCCTGACCCCGCCGCCCGCCAGTCCCGGCACCAGTCCCGGCACCAGTCAAGGAGACCGACCCATGGCCACCGTCTACTACGACGACGACGCCGACCTCAGCCTCGTCCAGGGCCGCAAGATCGCCGTGCTCGGCTACGGCTCGCAGGGCCACGCGCACGCGCTCAGCCTCGCCGACTCCGGCTGCGAGGTCCGCGTCGGCCTCGCGGAGGGCTCGCGCTCGCGCGCCAGGGCCGAGGCCGCCGGTCTGACCGTCACCACGCCCGGCGACGCGGCCGCGTGGGCGGACCTGGTGATGATGCTGGTGCCCGACACTGTCCAGCGGCACCTCTACACGCGCGAGATCGCCCCCAACCTGCGCAGCGGCGACGCGCTGTTCTTCGCGCACGGCTTCAACATCCACTTCGGCTACATCACCCCGCCCGACGGCGTGGACGTGGCGATGGTCGCGCCCAAGGCCCCCGGCCACCTGGTGCGCCGCCAGTTCGAGCAGGGCCAGGGCACCCCGGTGCTGCTGGCCGTCGCGCAGGACGCCAGCGGCAAGGCCTGGGAGCTGGCCAGGTCCTACGCACGCGGGATCGGCGGGACCAAGGCCGGCGCGATCGCGACCACCTTCGCCGAGGAGACCGAGACCGACCTGTTCGGCGAGCAGGCGGTGCTGTGCGGCGGGGTGTCCGCGCTCGTGCAGGCCGGGTTCGAGACCCTCACCGCGGCCGGCTACCAGCCCGAGATCGCCTACTTCGAGTGCCTGCACGAGCTGAAGCTGATCGTCGACCTGATGTACGAGGGCGGCCTGACCTGGATGCGCCACTCGGTGTCCGACACCGCGGAGTACGGCGACTACACCCGCGGCCCGCGGGTGGTGGACGAGCGCACCCGCGAGGAGATGCGCCGGATCCTCGCCGAGGTCCGGTCCGGCTCGTTCGCGCGCGAGTGGATCGCCGAGGACGACCAGGGGCGCCCGCGCTTCACCGCCGCCCGCGAAGCCGCCCGCACGCAGCCCATCGAGCGGGTCGGCAAGCCGCTGCGCGGCATGATGTCCTGGCTGCGTCGGCCGGAAGCCGAGTGACCAGCAGGCACACGACCCGGGAGTGCGTGATGCGCGTGCGGCGATGCGACGGCCCGACCGGCGGACCCGAGCCCGGGGCGGACGCCTGATGGCGAAGGTGCTCGTCGCCGAGCCGCTGGCGGAGGCCGGCATCCGGCTGCTCGCGTCCAGGCACGAGGTCGACGCCCGCGGCTCGATGACGCCCGAGCAGCTGCTCGAGGCGGTGCCGGGAGCGGACGCGCTGGTCGTGCGCTCGGCGACCCGGGTGACGGCCGAGGTCCTCGCCGCCGGCAGGCGGCTGCGCGTGGTCGGCCGCGCCGGCATCGGGCTGGACAACGTGGACGTCGCCACCGCCACGCGGCTGGGCGTCCTGGTGGTCAACGCGCCGCAGTCGAACGTGATCTCGGCCGCGGAGCACACCATCGCCCTGATCCTCGCGCAGGCCCGCAACGTCCCGCGGGCCGACGCCGCCCTGCGCGCCGGCCGCTGGGACCGCAACCGCTTCCAGGGCACCGAGCTGTACGGCAAGACGCTGGGGATCGTCGGGCTCGGCCGCATCGGCACGCTCGTCGCCCACCGGATGCTGGCGTTCGGCATGCGCCTGCTGGCCTTCGACCCCTACGTCAGCGCCGACCGCGCCGCGCAGATGGACGTCGAGCTGGTCGGCCTGGACGACCTGCTCGGGCGCGCCGACATCGTGACCGTGCACCTGCCCAAGACGCCCGAGACGCTCGGCCTCATCGGCACCGCCGAGCTGGCGCGCATGAAGCGCGGCGCGCGGCTGGTCAACGTCGCGCGGGGCGGGATCGTCGACGAGCAGGCGCTGGCGAAGGCGGTCGAGAGCGGCCAGCTCGCGGGGGCGGCGGTCGACGTCTTCGCGCAGGAGCCGACGACTTCCAGCCCCCTGTTCGGGCTGGACGACGTGGTGGTCACCCCGCATCTGGGCGCGTCGACCGCCGAGGCGCAGGACAAGGCGGGCGTGACCATCGCCGAGCAGGTCATGCTCGCGTTGGACGGGGAGTTCGTCCCCAATGCGGTGAACGTCGACGCCGGGCCGGTGGCCGACGCCCTGCGCCCGTTCCTGCCCCTGGCGGAGAAGCTCGGCCGGCTGTACACGGCGTTCGCGTCCGGGGGCGCGGCCGCCCAGCGGATGCTCGACGGCGACGGCGCGGGCGGCTGGACCGGCGGGCGGGTGACGGTCGAGTACCACGGCCAGGTCGCGGGGATGGACACGCGCGTGCTCACGCTCGCGGTGCTCAAGGGAATGTTCGACCCGGTGGTCTCCGAGCCGGTCACGTTCGTCAACGCCCCGCTGCTCGCCGCCGACCGCGGGCTGGAGGTCGCCGAGGTCCGCTCGACCACCAGCCGCGACTACGTGAACCTCGTGGTCCTCTCCGGCCAGGGCCCGCGCGGGCCGCTGCGCGTCGTCGGCACGACCGTCGGCCCGCGCGACGTCGAGCGGATCGTCTCGGTGAACGGGCTGGAGGTCGACATGGCACCCGCGGCGCACATGGCGTTCGTGTGGTACGAGGACCGGCCCGGCGTGATCGGCACGGTCGGCACCCTGCTCGGCGCCGCCGGCGTGAACATCGCGGGCATGCAGGTCGGGCGCCGCAGCCAGGGCGGCGAGGCGCTCATGACCATCACCGTCGACTCGAGGATCCCCCCGCCGGTGCTGCAGCGGATCATGGGGGAGATCGGCGCGCACGACGGCACGTTCGTGCACCTCCCCGTCGACGCGGGCGGGACCGCCTGATGCGCCCGCCCCGCGCCCTCCCCCTGCTCCTCGCCTGCCGTGGGGCGGCCCGGTGCCGGCCGCTCCACGGTGAGTCGCCCCGGCGACGGGCACGGCGCCAGCAGGGCGGGCCGGACCGGACCGGCGCCCGAGGCACGCCGGACGTGACCGCGGCCGGCGCGACGCGAGGAGGAGCATCCCGATGAGCGAACGGGTCACGATCTTCGACACCACGCTGCGCGACGGCGAGCAGGCACCCGGGATCAACCTGAACGCCACGGCCAAGGTCGAGATCGCCGAGCAGCTCGCGCGGCTGGGCGTGGACGTGGTGGAGGCGGGTTTCCCGCAGGCGTCGGTGGGCGACTTCGAGGCCGTCCGCGCCGTGGCCGAGCGGGTCCGCGGCCCGGTGATCGCCGCGCTCGCGCGCGCGCACGTCGACGACGTCGACCGCGCCGCGGACGCGCTCGCCCCGGCGGAGCGGATGCGCATCCACACCTTCATCGCGACCAGCCCGATCCACATGGAGCACAAGCTGCGCATGACCCCGGCCCAGGTGCTCGCCCGGGCCGAGCAGGCGGTCGCGCGCGCCCGGACCCACACCGCCGACGTCGAGTTCTCCGCCGAGGACGCCACCCGGTCCGACCCGGAGTTCCTCAAGGAGGTGTACGCGGCGGCGATCGCGGCCGGCGCGACCACCTGCAACGTGCCCGACACCGTCGGCTACATGCTCCCCGACCAGTTCGCCGAGCTGGTCGGCTGGCTGCGCGCCGAGGTACCCGGCGCCGGCGGGGTCACCTGGAGCGTCCACTGCCACGACGACCTGGGGGTCTCGGTCGCCAGCTCGATCGCCGCGGTCAAGGCGGGCGCGCGCCAGGTCGAGGTCGCGGTCAACGGGATCGGGGAGCGCGCCGGCAACTGCTCCATGGAGGAGGTCGCGATGGTGCTGCGCACCCACGCGTCCACGATGGGCTTCGCCACCGACGTCGACACCCGCGAGATCGCCCGCACCTCCCGGCTGGTCAGCCTGCTGACCGGCTACCCGGTGCAGCCGAACAAGAGCGTGGTCGGCGCCAACGCGTTCGCCCACGAGTCCGGCATCCACCAGCACGGCGTGCTCGCCAACCGCCTGACCTACGAGATCATGGACCCGCGCGAGCTGGGCTACGCCGGCTCCAAGATCGTGCTCGGCAAGCACTCCGGCCGCCACGCCGTCGCCGACGCGCTGGCCAAGCTCGGGTTCGACCTCAAACCCGAGGAGCTGGACCGCGCGTTCGACCGCTTCAAGGAGGTCGCCGACCGCAAGGCACGGGTGACCGACAGCGACCTGGAGGCGGTCGTCGCCGACACGGTGATGACCGACGACCAGACGTTCGTGCTGGTCGGCCTCCAGGTCGCCGGCGGGACGTCGCTGTCGCCGACCGCGACGGTGCGGGTGACCCGCGAGGGCGCGGTGCTGGAGGAGTCGGCGATGGGCGACGGGATGGTCGACGCGGCCTGCAACGCGATCGCCAGGGCCACCGGCGTCCACGCCGAGCTGGTCGACTTCCACGTCTCGTCGGTGACCGGCGGGACCGACGCGCTCGGCGACGTGACCGTCCAGGTCGAGATCGACGGCGAGCGCGTGACCGGCCGCGGCGTCGCCGCCGACGTCGTCGAGGCGTCCGCGCGCGCCTACCTCGCGGCCGTCAACGGCTTCGTGCGCACGTCCCCGCGGCCGGTGGGCATGCGCGCCGAGCCCGAGCAGCCCGAGGGCGGGGAGGGCCGGTGAGCCCGGTGCGGACCCACCGGGTCGCCTGCCTGCCGGGCGACGGGATCGGGCCGGAGGTCGTCGCGGAGGCGCGGGCGGCGGTCGAGGCCGCCGCCGGGCGCTTCGGCTTCACCGTCGAGTGGACCGGGTACGACCTCGGCGCGGACCGCTGGCTGCGCACCGGCGAGGTCCTCCCCGACGCCGTGCTGGCCGAGCTGCGGCAGGCCGACGCGATCCTGCTCGGCGCGGTCGGCCGGCCCGACGTGCCGCCGGGGGTGCTCGAGCGGGGCCTGCTGCTGCGGCTGCGCTTCGAGCTGGACCTGTACGTGAACCTGCGGCCGGTCAGGCTGTGGCCGCAGGCGGAGACGCCGCTGGCGGGGGTCAAGCCCGACGACGTCGACCTGGTGGTCGTGCGCGAGAACACCGAGGGCGCGTACGCGGGCGCCGGCGGGGTGCTGCGCCGCGGCACGCCCGCGGAGCTGGCCACCGAGGAGGCGCTCAACACCCGCTTCGGGGTGGAGCGCTGCGTGCGCTTCGCGGCCGGGCTGGCCGCGGCACGCGACGGGGTCCTCACGCTGGTCCACAAGACCAACGTGCTGCGCCACGCGGGCGACCTGTGGGAGCGGGTGGCCCGCGAGGTCGCGGCCGAGCGCGGCCTGCGCTACGAGTACGCGCACGTCGACGCCGCCTGCATGTACCTGATCACCGACCCCGGCCGTTTCGACGTGATCGTCACCGACAACCTCTTCGGGGACATCCTCACCGACATCGGGGCCGCGGTCGCCGGCGGGCTCGGCCTGGCGGCCAGCGCCAACCTCAACCCCGACCGCACCGGTCCGTCGCTGTTCGAGCCGGTGCACGGGTCGGCGCCCGACATCGCCGGCAGCGGCCGCGCCAACCCCGTGGCCGCCGTACTGTCCGCCGCGCTCCTGCTGGACCACCTGGGGGAGCGGGCGGCGGCGGCCGCCGTCGAGGCGGCGGCCGTGGCGGTGCTCGGCGAGGCTGGGCGATACTCCACGAGAGAGCTTGGCCGGCGGATCGCCGGCATCGTCGCCGACGTACCTGGCTGACGCCACCGGAGCGTCGCGGGCCGCCGCAGCGGCTGCCACACCTCCGGCGGCCGACAGGCGCGCCGCCGGCTGAAGACGAAGGAGGCTCCGATGCCCATCACGCCCACCCGCAAGGTCTGGATGGACGGCGAGTTCGTGGACTGGGACGACGCCACGGTCCACGTGCTGACCCCGACGCTGCACTACGGCTGGGGGGTGTTCGAGGGCATCCGCGCGTACGAGACGCCGAACGGCTCGGGCGTCTTCCGCCTCACCGACCACATGCGGCGGCTGTACCGCAGCGCCAAGATCTACTACATGCAGCCGCCGATCCCCCTCGACGACTCGATCGGGGTGGTCAAGGAGCTGGTGCGGATCAACGGCGTGCCGACCTGCTACGTCCGGCCGCTGGTGTTCCTCGGGTACGGCGAGATCGGGCTCAACCCGCTCCCCTCCAAGGTGCGCATGGCGATCGCCTGCTGGCCGTGGGGCGCCTACCTCGGCGAGGAGGCGTTCGAGACGGGCGTGCGGGTGAAGGTCTCCTCCTGGCGGCGGCTGGACCCCAACGTCATCCCGCCGGCCGCCAAGGGCACCGGGCAGTACATCAACTCCTCCATGGCCAAGGTCGAGTCGCTGAAGGCCGGCTACGACGAGGCGATCCTGCTCAACACCAACGGGTTCGTCGCCGACGGCACCGGCGAGAACCTGTTCGTGGTGCGCGACGGCGTGCTGCTCACCCCGCCGCTGTCCGCCGGCTGCCTGGGCGGCATCACCCGCGACAGCGTCATCACCCTCGCCCGCGACCTGGACATCCCGGTGCGCGAGGAGAACCTCGTGCGCACCGATCTGTACACGGCCGACGAGGCGTTCTTCACCGGCACCGCGGCTGAGGTCGTGCCCATCCGCGAGATCGACGACCGCGCGCTGGACGTCCCCGGCCCGGTCGCCCGCCAGCTCATGCAGGCGTTCAACAAGGCCGCCCGCGGCCTGGACGACCGCTACAAGGACTGGGTCGAGCTGATCGCGTGACCCCGGTCACGTCTCGGCACGCGGCTGGACAGCGACCTGCCCGCTGGGCGACCATCGGGGCAGGTGGCGCCCTGCCGCGGCAGGGCGCGGGCACGCACGAGGGGAGCGGATCGATGCAGGGACGGCACGCGGCGGCATCCTGCCGGCGGCTGCCCTGCCACGCGCCCGCGCGCGGCACCTGGCGATTTCCCGAGGACCGGGGTCCGGACCTCGGGACCCGCTCGCGGCGCTGACCGGCGAGCGATCCGAGACCAACCGCCCCGGACACCCCCGGGGCGGTCCGCTGTCCGGGGTCGGTGCCGGGGCACGGCCGAAAGGACCGGCACCATGGACCAGGCAGCACCCGAGGCGCCCGCGCTCGCGCTCGGCGCCGGCGGGTTCGTCCTCGTCGCGCACGTCGAGGGGGACGAGGACCCGGCGGCGGCCGCGGACGGCGCGCTCGCGGCCGGGGCCAGCGCGCTCCAGGTCGACGCCTCGCGCCTGACCGTCCGGGCGCCGGGGACGACGGGCAGGCTCCCGCTCGTGGCGGTCCTGCGGCGGCCCGGGGAGCTGCCCGCCGCCGCGGGCCTGCTGCGCATCGGAGCTGGCGCGGGCGACGAGCGGTTGACGCCGGTCGCCCGGTCGGCGCGTCCGGTGCTGCTGGACGCGGATCCCGGGCGCTCGACCCGGGGCTGGCTGGAGGTCGCCGCCCGGCTCGAGGAGCAGGGGGCCGGCCAGGTCGCGCTGTGCGCGCCCGCGACGGGCACGGGTCCGGTCCCGCATCTCGGCGCGGTCCCCCTGCTGCGCCGGGCGTCGCGCCGCCCGCTGGTGGTCGACGCGACGCCAGCCCCGGTCCCGGACGCCGCCGCGGCGCTCGCGCGCGCGGCCGCGGCCGCGGGCGCCGACGGCGTGATCGTCCGGCTCGACCAGCAGGCGGCCGGCGGGGGCGGGCTCTCCCCGGCCGCCTTCGCCGCGCTCGCGCGGGAGCTGGACGACCTCGCCGCGGTCCTCGGCCGGCGGCTCCAGCGCCGCCGGATCCGCTACGTGGGCGCCGCGCGCCGGGCCGGCTGACCGCCCGCACGCGGCGACGGCGCCGCCCGCCGCCCGCGGTCCACCGCTCATCTATGCGGGCGTACCCCGGGGGACGCCGCCACCGACAGCCACAGCACCACCACTTGACGACCGGCCGCCCTCTTCATAGAGAGAGGGTGGTGGCTCCCGCGGCGCTCACAGGCGACGGCCAGGGGTGGACTCGGCCTGGCGGTGACGACGCATGACTTCCACCCAGCCTGTGCCGAGCGCTGCCTGCCCTTGGCTTGCCTGGTGGGCCTCGCCGATCACGGGCGCGTGACGATCCGCGCACGAATCCACCCCCGCGCTCTGTGGGCAACGGTGGCGGGCTATGGTGTCGGCGGAGGTCACGCCTCCCGGTCGGGCAGGCATCCACGCTGGCAACCCGCCCCCGGAGGCCCCATGGCTGCAGCGCGGCAGGCTCCCCCACGCGCCCATGCGGCGACCCCGACGACCACGTGCATACGCCCCGGGCATCCCTGGTGCCCGTGGCGGTGGGGCCGGCTGTTGGTCGTGATCCTCATGCTGACCCTGGTCGCCCCCCTCGGGACCCGGGCACGGGCCGACACCGACACCGACGACGGTGTCGCGGTCGCTGAGGGCCTGGTCTCCGAGCCGGTGGATCGGGCTCGCGGCGCCTCGCCGGTCGGGGCTGCGCAGACGCCCACCGACCTCGCGGCCGACCCCGAGGGCGCCAGCAGCCACGCGCGCGCGAGCACCCCCGCCGGCGACGCCGACGCGGCCGTGGAGCAGCAGCAGGCCCTGGCGTCCGATCTGATCGCCCAGGCCGAGCTGAGGAACCAGCCGCTGGGCGAGCACGACGCCGCGGCGGCCGGCGGCGTGGTGCGCCCCGACACGCAGCCCACCGCGACCAAGGAGCAGCGCGGCCAGGGCACACAGGACGAGTCGCGCAGGACCGCGGCCGCGGTCACCGCCGGCTCCGAGAACCCAGCAACGCAGGCCGCCGCCACCGAGGACGAGCGCGACCACGCCGGGCAGGACGACACGCCCGGCAAGGCAGCCACGTGCGCGGACGACTGCTCACAGCAGCCCCCGACCCCCCCGACCCCCCCGGTCCCACGAAACCTCGCCGCAGCACCGCCACCCAACGAGCCCGAAGGCAACCCAGACGAGAATGATGCCTTCAACTATTTCGTTGAAGAGCTTGCCGGGCGTCCTCTGGATCAGCAACTGATCGAAATCAATTATTACCTGGGCCTTGATGAACGCGCACTCCAGCAGATACGAGACCAG
>DATFRI010000072.1:0-52151 GCA_035263405.1 Actinomycetes bacterium
GTGCAGGCGCACCTCGCCCGTGAGGTGCTGCTGGGTCTCGGCGATGAAGCCGTCGAGCGCCTGCTTCAGCGGGCTGAACCACAGGCCGTCGTAGACGAGCTCGGCGTAGCGGATCTCGAGGCGCTGCTTCTCCCGGGCGAGGTCGCGCTCGAGGGTGATCGACTCGAGATCGGCGTGGGCCAGGATCAGCGCCAGCGAGGCCGGGCACTCGTAGGTCTCCCGGCTCTTGATGCCGACCCGGCGGTTCTCGACCATGTCGATGCGGCCCCAGCCGTACGAGCCGACCGTGGCACCGACCTTGTTGATCAAGTCCGCGGCACCCAGCGCCTCGCCGTCGACGGTCACCGGAACGCCCTGCTCGAACCCGACGACGAGGTCGCGGGGCTCGTCGGCGGCCGGCTGCGTGAGCGACCACACCGTGCGCGGCGGCACGGCCCACGGGTCCTCCATCTCGCCGCACTCGATGGCGCGGCCCCAGAGGTTGTCGTCGATCGAGTACACCTTCTCCTTCGTCGCGGTGATCGGGATGCCGTGGTCGTAGGCGTAGAGGATCGACTCCTCCCGGTTCATCCCCCACCCCCGTACGGGCGCGATCACCTCGAGGTCGGGCGCGAGGGCCCGGGTCGAGACCTCGAAGCGGACCTGGTCGTTGCCCTTGCCGGTGCAGCCGTGGGCGACCGCGGCCGCCCCGGCGGCGCGCGCCCGCTCCACTACGACCTGCGCGATCAGCGGCCGGGACAGGGCGCTGACCAGCGGGTACCTCCCCTGGTAGCGCGCGTTCGCGGCGATCGCGGGGAGCACGAAGTCGCGGGCGAAGCGCCCGCGGGCGTCGACGACCACCGCGTCGGCCGCGCCCGCCGCCAGCGCCCGGGCGGCCGCGGCGTCCAGGTCCTCGCCCTGGCCGACGTCGACGAGCACCGCCACCACCGGGCGGCCGTGCTCGAAGGTGAGCCGGTGCACGACGACGGTGGTGTCCAGCCCGCCGGAGTACGCGAGCACGACGGCCCCGCCCGGGCCGGTCGTGGCGGTCCGCTGGCTCATGTGAAGGCTCCTTCGGAGGGTTCGGCGAGGGCGAGGAAGCGGCCGGCGAGCTCGCGGCCGGGGGTGCGGTCGTCGCAGACCACCAGGACGGTGTCGTCGCCGGCGACGGTTCCGCAGATCCCGGGCAGGCGCGCTCGGTCGAGCGTGGCGGCGAGCGCCTGCGCGTGCCCGGGCGGCGTGCGCAGCACCACCAGGTTCCCGCTGGGCAGCGCGTCCAGCAGCGAGAACGCGAGCGCGCGGCGGATCTCCGCGTCGCCGGCGGCGTCCTGCGCGGCGGGCAGGCCGTAGACGAGCACGCCGCGCGGGCCGCGGACCTTGACGGCGCCGAGGTCCTCCAGGTCGCGCGAGACGGTCGCCTGGGTGGCCTCGAACCCCAGCGCGCGCAGGTGCTCCAGGATCTGCGCCTGGCTGGGGATACCGTGGGTGCGCAGCAGCTCGGCCAGGGCGCGCTGCCGGGCGGCCTTCACCGTCGGCATGCGCCCGCGTCCTCCAGCGCCTGGCCGAGCCGGGCGAGCGCGGCGTCGATCTCGGCGTCGCCGACCACCAGCGGCGGCGCCAGCCGCAGCGCCGAGCCGGTCACGGGGTTGACGACCAGCCCGCGGTCCAGCGCGGCCCCGGCGACCTCCGCGGCGGAGGCGGCGCCGCCCAGCTCCAGCGCGAGCAGCAGGCCGCGCCCGCGGACGCCGGCCGCGGGGTCGTCCAGCCGGTCCCGCAGCGCCGACAGGCCCGCGGCCAGGCGCGCGCCGGCCGCCTGCACGCGCTCGGGCAGCAGCGGCTCGACGACGTCCAGGGTGGCCGCCGCCGCGGCGCAGGCGACCGGGCCGCCGCCGAAGGTGCTGCCGTGGTCGCCCGGGCGCATGGCCGCCGCGACCTCCTCGGACGCCAGGCAGGCGCCGATCGGGAAGCCGTTGCCGAGCGCCTTGGCCATGGTCACCACGTCGGGCCGTCCGTCGCTGCCCAGCTCGTGCTGGAAGGCGAAGAACGGGCCGGTGCGGCCCATCCCGCCCTGGACCTCGTCGAGGATCAGCAGCACGCCGGCGGCGCGGGTCAGCTCGCGCGCGGCCGCGAGGTACCCGTCGGGTGGGACGCGCACGCCCGCCTCCCCCTGGATCGGCTCGAGCAGCACCGCCGCGGTGTCGGGGCCGATCGCCCGCTCCAGCGCGGCCGCGTCGCCGTAGGGGACGTGCCGGAAGCCGGCGGGCATGGGCGCGAACGGCTCGTGCAGCGCGGGCTTGCCGGTGGCCGCGAGGGTGGCGAGCGTGCGGCCGTGGAAGGCGCCGAGGGTCGCGACGATCTCCACGGCGCGCCCGCCGCGGGCCTGCTTGGCCCAGCGGCGCGCGACCTTGATCGCGGCCTCGTTGGCCTCGGCGCCGGAGTTGCCGAAGAAGACCCGCGCGGCGGCCGGCCGGTCCGCCCCGCCGCCGGGGAGGTGCCCGATCAGGCGCTCGGCGAGGTCGAGCTGCGGGCCGGTGAAGTACAGGTTGGTGGTGTGGCCGAGCCGGCCGAGCTGGCCGGTGATCGCGGCGAGGACGTGGGGGTTGGCGTGCCCGGCCGCGACGGTCGCGATCCCGCCGAGGAAGTCCAGGTGCTCGCGGCCCCGCTCGTCCCACAGCCGCACGCCCTCGCCGCGGACGAACAGCCGCGGGGCGCGCGCGTAGGTCGGCCACAGCGCGGCCCGCTCGCGGGCGGCGGTCTCGGCGAGCGTGCCGGTGGTGGTCACGGCTCCTGCCTCCCTTCGGCGGCCGACGGGCCGGCGCCGGCCGAGATCATCGTGCCGACGCCCTGGTCGGTGAACAGCTCCAGCAGCAGCGCGTGCTCGAGCCTGCCGTCGAGGATGTGGGCGCTGCGGACGCCCGCGTGCAGCGCGCCGGCGATCCCGGTGAGCTTGGGGATCATCCCGGCGTGCACGCGCCCGCCGGCGAGCATCCCCTCCAGGCCCGCCAGGTCGGTCCGGGCGACCAGCGAGCCGGGGTCGTCGGGGTCGGCGTACAGGCCGGCGACGTTGGTGAGGTAGATCACCTTCTCGGCGCGCAGCGCGGCGGCGAGCGCGCCCGCGACGGCGTCGGCGTTGACGTTGTACGCCTGCCCGCCGGGCCCGGCCGCGACGGTCGCGACCACCGGGACCAGGCCCTCGGCCGCGAGCGCGCGCAGGGCGGTGGGGTCCACCTCCTCGACGTCGCCGACGTAGCCGAGGTCGCGCCCGTGCGGGTCGACCCGCGGGCGGGCGCGGATCAGCAGGCCGTCCTCGCCCGACAGCCCGACCGCCAGCCGGCCGTGCCGGTTGAGCCGGCCCACCAGGTCCTTGTTGACGCGGCCGACGAGCACCATGCGCACCACGTCGATCGCGTCGGCGTCGGTGACCCGCTGGCCGTCGACGAACACCGGCTCCTTGCCCATCCGGCGCATCGCCTCGGTGATCTCGGGGCCGCCGCCGTGGACGACGACGACGGCGACGCCGACGGTGCGCAGCAGCGCGACGTCGTTGACGAACACGTCGCGCAGATGCGCGTCGGTCATCGCGTTGCCGCCGTACTTGACCACGATCGTGCGGCCGGCGAAGTGGCGCATCCAGGGCAGCGCCTCGTGCAGCACCCTCGCCTTGGCCTGCAGCGCGTCGACCGGCTCGGGGCGGCGGCTGTCGCCCCAGGCCGCGGCGGGCCGTGGCGCGGCGCTCATGGGCCGGGCGGGACGAGGTCCAGGCCGGCGGTCTCCACCAGCCCGAGGGCGAGGTTGGCGCACTGGACGGCCTGGCCCGCGGCGCCCTTGACGAGGTTGTCGATGGCGGCCGCCGCCACAGCCCGCCCGGTCCTGCGGTCCGTGACGGCGGCCACGTGCACGCGGTTGGTGGTCGCCACCGCGCGGGTCCTGGGCCAGCGGCCCGGCGCGAGGACGTCGACGAACGGCTCGGGCTCGTAGGCCGCCTGGTAGCAGGCTCTACTGTCCTCGCTCGTCGCGCCGCCCGCAAGCCGCGCGTAGCAGGTCGCGAGGATCCCGCGCGTCATCGGGACCAGGTGCGGGACGAAGGTCACCGCGACCGGCCGGCCGGCGATCGACGCCAGCTCCTGCTCGATCTCGGGCGTATGGCGGTGGCTCCCGGCCGCGTACGGGCTGACGTTCTCGTCGGCCTGGCTGAACAGGGAGGGGTCGGCCGGCGAGCGGCCCGTGCCGGACACGCCGGACTTCGCGTCGATGACGATGCCCCCCGGCTCGACCAGGCCGGCGCGCAGCAACGGCGCGAGCGCGAGCAGCGCGGCGGTCGGGTAGCAGCCGGGGACGGCGACCCTGCGCGCCCCGGGGAGCTGGTCCCGGTGCAGCTCCGGCAGGCCGTAGGGCCAGGCGCCGAGCTGGCCGGGCGCGGGGTGCGCGCCGCCGTACCAGGCCGTCCAGGCGGCGGGGTCGTGCAGGCGGAAGTCGGCGGCGAGGTCCACGACCAGCCCGGCGGCGGCCGCCATCCGGTCGGCCAGGGTCGCGGAGCGGCCGTGGGGCAGCGCCGTGAACAGCACGTCCGCGCCCTTGTCCAGGCCCTCGTCCTGGCTGCAGAAGGCCAGCGACGGGAACGCCGCGGCCAGGCCCGGGTAGCGCTCGGCGACCGCCTGGCCGACGGAGGACTCGCCCGACGCCCAGGCGACCTGGAGCTGCGGGTGGCGGGCGAGCAGCCGCAGCAGCTCCGCGCCGGCGTAACCGGAGGCGCCCAGGATCCCGACGGTCGTCATGAAGCATAGTTATGCAGAACTTGTCACGAACGCGCAACAGCTTTCTTCCCGATCGTTCACGATATCGGCTGGCATCCGTGCCCGATCTGCGGGACACCTGGCAGGAGACGCATGGATATGCAATATTGGTGCCCAGGGGCCCGCCGGCGCCGTTTCCCGGCGGCGGCCGGCAGGTCGATGTGAGAAGATCCGCCTTCGGAGAGGCGCTCGGATCCTTGAGGACTGGAGCAGCGGCGATGCGCGTTCGGATCGGCGGGAACGGGGACGCTGCCGCCGCGATCGGCATCGTCCACCACGTGCTCCACGAGCACGGGCTGCCGTTCGAGCCGCGCGAGCTGGACCGCGAGGTCCTCGCCCCCGACCGCGTCTTCAAGGCCTCCGGCGGCGCGTTCTTCGTCGCCGTCGACGACGAGGGCCGCCCGGTCGGCACCGCCGGCCTGCTGCTGACCGACCCGGGCGCCGGCGAGATCCGCAAGCTGTTCGTGCTGCCCCGCGCCCGCGGGCGCGGCGTCGGCCGTGCCCTGCTCGACGCCGTGCTCGCCGCGGCGCGCGAGCGCGGCCTGGAGCGGTTGCGGCTGGTCACCCGCGGTCGCTACGACCGCGCCATCGAGCTGTACGAGCGCGTCGGGTTCCGCCGGGTCGACCAGGCCGGCACGCGGCGAGCCGGCGAGCCGGGGCTGGTGTTCGAGCTGCGGCTCGACCGGTCGCCGGCTCCGGAGGGCCGACCGGCGGGGCTCCCCCCTGCCATCGACGTGTTCCTGCCTGCCGCCTGAGTTCCCCCGACCGATGCACCGCCACGGCCGTCCCCCCGACGGCCCGGTCGTCCCCGCGTGACCGTAGAGGAGCAGCGCGCCGTGCCCCAGCAGCAGATCGTCCAGCAAGTCGACGACGGACCGTTCGCGTACCTGGACGGCACGTTGTGCATCGACCGGCTCCCGCTCGGGAGGATGCTCGCCGGGGTCGGCACCCCGGCCTACGTGTACTCCACCGACGCGGTGGCCGGCGCCTACCGGCGGATCTCCGACGCCTTCGAGCCGATCGGCGGCCGCGTCCACTACGCGGTCAAGGCCGGCGGCAACCTCGCGCTGCTGCGCCGGCTGGTGCGGCTGGGCAGCGGGTTCGAGGTGGTCAGCGGAGGTGAGCTGACGCGGGTCCTGCGGGCCGGCGGTGACCCGGCCGCGACCGTGTTCAGCGGCGTCGGCAAGACCCGTGCGGAGCTGGCCATGGCGGTCGGCAACGAGGTGACCGTCCACGTCGAGTCCACCGACGAGCTGGACGCGCTCGAGCTGGTCGCCGCCGAGCTGGAGCGGGGCGCCACCTTCGCGCTGCGCGCCAACCCCGACGTCGGCGTCGACACGCACCCCCACCTCGCCACCGGGCACGACGAGGCGAAGTTCGGCGTGCCCGTCGCGCTCGCCCGCGAGCTGCTCGAGCGGGCCGCGTCGGGTGCCTGGCCACACCTGCAGGCGGTCGGGGTCCACGTCCACGTCGGCTCGCAGCTCCCCGACCCGCAGCCGCTGGTCGAGGGGACGCGGGTCGCGCTCGACCTGATCGAGGCCGGCCGCGCGGCCGGGCTGCGGCTGGACCGCGTGGACGTCGGCGGCGGGCTGCCGGTGGACTACGGCGGCGGCGCGGCGCCCGGACCGGAGGTGTTCGCGCGCGCGCTCGCCCCGCTCGTCGACGGCAGGGGCGTCCTGCTCCAGGTCGAGCCGGGACGCGCGGTCGTGGCGCGGGCGGGCGCGCTGGTCGCCGGCGTGCTGTACCGCAAGCACCGGCCCGCCGGGCGCATGCTGGTGCTCGACACCGGCATGCACCACCTCATCCGGCCGGCCCTGTACGGCGCCGGCCACCGCGTGCTGCCGCTGCAGCAGGCGTCCTCGGCGGCCCCGACCGAGCTGGTGGGGCCCATCTGCGAGTCGACCGACGTGCTCGGCGTGGCCGAGCTGCCGGACCTTGCCCCGGGCGAGCTGGTCGCGATCCTCGACGCGGGCGCCTACGGCATGGCCATGGCGTCCAACTACAACGCCCAGCCGCGGCCCGCGGAGGTGGTGGTCGAGGACGGCGTGGCCCGCCTCGCCCGGCGCCGGGAGACCTGGCAGGAGCAGCTCGTCTGGGAGTACGAGCGCGACAGCGCCATGCCGGTCCTGCCCAGCCGTGCGCTGCGCCAGCTCACCCGGATCGACGACACCGCCGAGTTCAAGATCGTCGACGAGGACCTCATCGAGCAGGACCGCTGAACCGCGGACGGACGACGGGCACCCGGCAGCGGTGGGCGCCCGGTCGGAGACGCTCCGGCCCGGCGACGTGGGCATCGCCGGGCCGGTGGTCCGCCTGCCGGGTGCGGCTCAGCTCGAGGAGGGGCCGATCATGTTGGCCATCAGGCGGCGCCACACGCCGTGCTGGCGCGGGTGCACGCCCCGTGCCTCCGTGACGAGCCGGTGCTGGCGCGCCTCGCGGCGCAGGTCGTCCTCGTGCAGCCGGGCCAGCTCGTGATACGTGCCTGGCCAGAGCATGGTCTCCGCCTCCTCCAGCGCCTCGTGTAACCTCCGTACAGGGTACGCCGGTTACGTGTGATCGTCCACCGCTGAACGCCGTATGACGGTGACGATACCCGGCCCCTGTGACGCTCCGGCGCGGCGCGCCGCGGCGGGGTCCCGGCGGCCGATCCTGGCTCCCCCTTGCCGACGCCAGGGTCCCCGGCTCACCTTTGACGTGATCGGGCGGGTCCTGATCGGGCGTACTGGCCGGTGGAAGGAGCATGCTGGAGCATGCGCAGCATGGACGAGCACGGTCCGGGCAGCGGGACGGCGGCCCCCGAGGCCGCCGCGGGGACGGCGCCCGCGGAGGACGCCGCGCACTGCTGCGCCATGCTGGTCACCGCCATGGGCCTGGACTACGCGGCCGCCGCGCTGGCCGCGCTGCCCGAGGCCGGCACGGCCGGCTGGGGGCTCGCCGCCGCCACCGCCGTCGCCCGCCTGCGGATCGCGAGCGAGGGGATGCTGGCGCTGCTCGCGCAGCTGCCACCCGGCTACGGTCCCGCGACGCGCCGGCAGGTGATCGCGCGCGGCCGCCTGGCGGTGCTGCTCGGGCAGCTGCACGCGCTCCTGCTGCGGCAGGGGTTCGCGCTCGAGGCGGACGACCGGCGCACGGCGGAGGCCGCCGCCGAGCTGCTGCGCCGCCGCGCGGAGCTGGCGCTGGCCCCCGACGGCCGCCCGCCCGCGCAGGAGCTGTCGTACTGGCGGGCCCGGCTCGAGCCCCTGGTCCCCGAGGGCGCGCCCGACACCGCGGTGTACCGCCACTGGCTGGCGGTGAGCACCGACGAGCGGACCGCGCGCTCGTGGGTCGAGGCGGTCGGCGGCGGCGCCGCCGGGCTGCAGTCCACCTCGGCCGCGGCGCTCGGCGGGGCCCCCGGGCTGCACGCCGCCCTCGCCGAGCTGGACGCGCTGGTCGGGTTGAAGCAGGTCAAGGAGCAGGTCCGCACCATCGCCAACCTGCTGCAGGTGTTCGGCGCGCGCCGCGACCGCGGCATGAAGGTGACCGAGATGTCCCACCACATGGTCTTCCTCGGCACCCCGGGGACCGGCAAGACCACGGTCGCGCGGCTGCTCGCGCGGGTCTTCAAGGAGCTGCGCCTGCTGGACAAGGGCCACCTGGTGGAGACCGACCGCGGCGGCCTGGTCGGCGAGTACGTCGGCCACACCGCGGCCAAGACCGGCCGGGTGATCGACTCTGCGCTCGGCGGGGTGCTGTTCGTCGACGAGGCGTACGCCCTGGCCAAGGACGGCGGCGGCGCCGACTTCGGCCGCGAGGCGATCGACACGCTCCTCAAGCGGATGGAGGACGACCGCGGCAGGTTCGTGGTGATCGTGGCCGGCTACGAGTCGGAGATGCGGCGGTTCCTGCACGCCAACCCCGGGCTGGAGAGCCGCTTCAACCACACCATCCGGTTCCCCGACTACTCCCCGTCGGAGCTGCTGACGATCTTCGAGGTGCAGGCCGCCGACGGCGGCTACGAGCTGGAGCCGCGGGCCAGGGAGCGGGCCGCGGCGGTGCTGCGCGCCGCCTGGGAGCGGCGCGACGAGCGCTTCGGCAACGGCCGGCTGGCCCGTAACCTGTTCGAGAAGGCGCTGGCCGCGCACGCCAACCGCGTCGCGGACAGCCTGCACACCGACGTCGACCAGGAGCGGGTGCTGTCGCTGCTGGTCGCCGAGGACATCCCGAGCGGAGGTGCCCGCGATGCCATCTGACCACCGGGCGGACGCCACCGGGACCGGCGCCGCGGACCCTTCCGGCGGCGCATGACCACCGCCCAGCCGCAGCCGCGGCCCGCCGCGCCGCGGGTGGCGCCGGTGGGCGTCGACCCTTGCGACGTGCTCGGCATCGGCGACGACGTGGTCTCCTTCGCCGTGGCGCTGCGCGCCTACGCCGCCCGCTACGAGCAGCAGGTCGGGGTCCTCCTCGGCGTCGGAGCGGACCTGCTGGCCGCGGAGCTGGGCGAGCACGGGCACGCCGACCCGCAGGCGCTGCGGCAGGCCCTGACCCCGCGGATCCGCCCGCTGCTGGAGACGGCCGCCGCGCTGGAGGCGCTGGCCGCGCAGACCGCGCTGGCCTCGGGCGACCTGCCGACCGGCGCACCCGGCGGGGAGGGCGCCGTGCCGCAGGCGCTGCTCGCGCCCGAGCCCGACGCGTCCTGGCCGCCGGTGCCCGGCGAGCGCCAGGCGCGCCTGGCGCTGGCGAGCTGGGCCCGGCGTGCGCTGCTGGTGCCCGACGCCCTGTTCGACGGCGACCTGGAGGTGCAGGACGCCTCGGTCGCCCGGCTCACGGTCACCCGGGTCGTGCAGCAGGTCACCGAGACCCGCATGTGGACCGCTGGCATGCCGCCGGCGCTGCCCGAGTACGAGGACGACGCGGCCGCGGCGGCGGGCACGCACCGCGGCTTCGAGGCGCACCGCTGGGAGGGCATCCGGGCGGGCTCGGTGAACAAGCGCTCCTGCAGCACCTGCGGCGGGGACGGCCGCCTGCGCTGCTCGGTCTGCTCCGGCTCGATGTTCGAGCGCTGCCCGCCGTTCGAGGCCTGCCGGATCTGCCGCGGCAGCGGCCGCCAGCACCGCCGGGGCACGCTGCGGCGGGTGCCCTGCGACGTCTGCAACGCGCGCGGCGCGGTCCCCTGCCCGGCCTGCGGGGGGATGGGCCGGCGCCCCTGCTCGGGCTGCACCGACGGCAACACCGGCTGCCAGCGCTGCCGCGGCTACGGGCGCGTGACCGAGTACGTCCTCGCCGTGGTGGAGCGCACCGTCACCAGCGAGGTGGTCCCGGTCGGCGACGAGGCGCCGTTCCGGGACGGCGCCGAGCCCGGCTACCGGCGCCTGGCGACCCTCACCAGGTACCGGCCGTTGGAGGGGATGCCCGCGCCGGTGGACGCCGCGCTGCAGGAGGCCCTCGGCGCCGCGGTCCCCGGCCAGCTCCGCCAGAAGGTCGAGGTGGAGGCCCTCCCGGCGCTGCGGGTCGGCTACCGCCGGGGGTCCGCGTCCAGGACCGCCTGGCTGGTCGGCGAGGACCTCCGGCCGGTCGCGCCCCGGGTGCGGCTGCCGACGCTGCCGCCGGGCCTGATCGCCCTCGTCGCGGCGTTCCTCGCCGCGCTCGTGCTCATCGTCGCGACCCGCGGCGGTCAGAGCCCGTGACCGCCGGCCCCGAAGGAGCGCCCATGCCGAGCCCTGACCTCCCCACCGCCGTCGCGAGCGTCCCGCCGCCCGCCAACGAGCCCGTGCTCGGCTACGCGCCCGGCTCGCCCGAGCGCGCCTCGCTGGAGCGCCGCGTCACGGCCATGGCCAAGGAGCGCGCGGACGCCCGCATGGTGATCGCCGGGCGCGAGGTCGCCGGCGCCGGCACCTTCCAGCTGACCGCGCCGCACCAGCGCGACCTGGTGCTGGCCGACGTGCACGCCGCCGGGGCCGGGCACGTCGACCAGGCGGTCGACGCGGCGCTCGCGGCCGCGCCCGACTGGCGCGCGCTGCCGTGGGAGGAGCGGGCCGGCGTCTTCCTGCGCGCCGCCGACCTGCTCGCCGGGCCGTGGCGGGACACGATCAACGCGGCCACGATCCTCGGCCAGTCCAAGTCGGTCCAGCAGGCCGAGATCGACGCCGCCTGCGAGCTGATCGACTTCTGGCGCTTCAACGTCCACTTCGCGCGCCAGCTCTACGCCGACCAGCCGCAGAGCGCCCGCGGCGTGTGGAACCGCATGGACTACCGGCCGCTGGAGGGGTTCGTGCTCGCGCTGACCCCGTTCAACTTCACCTCGATCACGGTGAACCTGCCGACCGCGCCCGCGCTCATGGGCAACGTGGTCGTCTGGAAGCCGAGCGAGAAGGCCGCGCTGGCCGCGCACTGGGCGATGGCGCTGCTGCGCGCCGCGGGCCTGCCCGACGGCGTGATCAACCTGGTCCACGGCGACGGCGAGCTGGTCAGCGACGCCGCGATGCGGCGCCCGGAGTTCGCCGGGCTGCACTTCACCGGCTCCACCACGGTGTTCCGCGGGCTGTGGCGCAGGGCCGCGCAGTCGCTGGACGCCTACCGCGGCTACCCGAGGCTGGTCGGGGAGACCGGCGGCAAGGACTTCGTGCTCGCCCACCCCAGCGCGGACGTCGACCGGCTGGTGGTGGCGCTCGGGCTCGGGGCGTTCGAGTACCAGGGCCAGAAGTGCTCGGCGGCCAGCCGCGCCTACGTCCCCCGGTCGCTGTGGCCGCGGGTGCGCGAGCAGGTCGCCGACCTCGCCGCGTCGCTGCCCATGGGCGACGTGGCGGACCTGTCCACCTTCCTCGGCGCGGTCATCGAGGAGAAGGCCTACCGGCGGCACCTGGAGGCGATCGGGCGCGCCCGCGAGCAGGGCGCCGAGCTGGTCACCGGCGGGTCCGGCGACGACGCCGACGGCTGGTTCGTGCAACCGACCGTGCTGCGGCACGACGACCCGCGCGCGGACTCGATGACGCGCGAGCTGTTCGGCCCGATCCTGTCGGTGTTCGTCTACGACGACGCCGACTGGCAGGCGACGCTGGAGCTGGTGGACGAGAGTCCCTACGCGCTCACCGGCTCGCTGTTCGCGAGCGACCGCGCGGCGGTGGTCGAGGCGACGGGCCGGCTGCGCCAGGCCGCGGGGAACTTCTACGTCAACGACAAGCCGACCGGGGCGATCGTGGGGCAGCAGCCGTTCGGCGGCGCGCGCCAGTCCGGCACCAACGACAAGGCCGGCTCGGGCCTCAACCTGGTCCGCTGGGTCAGCCCGCGGACCATCAAGGAGACCGCCGCGGCGCCGACGACCTGGCGCTACCCGCACGTCGGCGGGTGACCGCCGGTCGGCGCGCGGCGTGTCCGGGATCACCCACATTGCGGGCGTGCCCGCTCTGCGTCGGTCGCGATCGTTTAGAGTTGCCCGGACGTGCTCGCGGTGTGGAGCCGTCGCCGGCCGTCGGGGTCGAGCAAGCGAGGTGACGCATGGACGAGCAGGACCGCACGGGCCAGCCGGAGGAGCGCCCGGAACCTGGCGGCGGCCAGCCGCCGGGGTGGTCGCCGCCGGGTCCGGCCGCCGGCGGCGAGCAGCCGCCGCCGGGCTGGGCCCCGCCGGGGCCGGCGGCCCCGGCGGGGGAGGCGCCGGCGCCGCCGTACCAGCCGGGCGCGCCGTACCAGCCGGGCCCGCCGTACCAGCCGGGCCCGCCGGTGGCCCCGTCCGTGCCGGCCGGGTACGGGCAGCCGCCGGTGCCGGTCTTCCACGGGCGGCCGGCCGCCGAGTGGGCGCAGCGCGCCGCCGCGTTCGTGCTCGACACCCTGTTCGACATCGCGCTGTACGTGCCCGCGTTCATCGTGTTCCCACTCGGTCTGGCGCTCGGCCCCACGAACTACGACGGCACCAAGGGCGTCAACGGCGCGCTGCTCGGCCTCGCCGTGCTGCTGTTCATCGCCGCGGTCGTGGTGAGCGTGTACCAGCGCGGCTGGCTCAACGGCCAGCGCGGCCAGTCCTGGGGCAAGGCGATCGTCGGGATCCGGCTGGTGCGCGAGGCCGACGGCGTCCCCCCCGGCGGCGGCATCGGGCTGCTCAGGTACTTCATCCGCGCGACGCTGAGCGCGATCACGAGCGGCGTCTGGCTGATCCTCACCTGCCTGTGGCCGCTGTGGGACCCCAAGCGGCAGACGCTCGAGGACAAGATGCTCCAGACGGTGGTGGTCACCGAGCGCTGACGACCGCCTCCCACCGCCCCGGCCCGGTTCGTGGCACGCTTGGCCGCAGGGTCGCGGGGCGGCGAGGGAGGTCCGGGGTGGAGCGAGGCATTCTCGGCTGGATCCTGATCGGCCTGGCGGCCGGCGCGCTCGGGCGGCTGCTGCTGCCCGGCCGGGACCCGACAGGCTGCCTCGGCACGATCCTGCTCGGGATCCTCGGCTCGCTGCTGGGCGGCGCGGTCGCGAGCTGGCTGGACACCGGCCACCTGGAGCTGCGCCCGGCCGGGCTGCTCGGCTCGGTGCTGGGCGCGATCGCGCTGCTGCTGCTGCGCCGGCTGTTCGTCGGGCGCCCGGGCGGGCAGCGGTACTGACCGGGGGTGAGGGGATGACGCGGCGGCAGGTCGAGCTGACCCATCCCGATCGCGTGCTGTTCCCCGACGACGGCATCACCAAGGCCGACCTCGCCGCCTACCACGAGGCGGTCGCGCCGGCGATGCTGCCGCTGATCGCCGGCCGCCCGGTCACGCTGCAGCGGTTCCCGCGCGGCATCGCCGCGCGCTCCGCCGGCCCGCGGCCGCGGCACGGCGGCGACGGCTTCTACCAGAAGCAGGCCAGCGAGGGGTTCCCCGACTGGATCGAGCGGGTCGAGGTGCGCAAGGGCAGGAGCCAGCGGGTCACGCACATGGTCTGCCGCGCCCCGGAGGACCTCGTCTACCTCGCCAACCTGAGCTGCATCACCCCGCACGTGTGGCTCAGCCGGGCGGCCCCGCCCGGCGGGGGCCGCGCGGGCGGGCGCGGGCGGCAGGGGCAGGGCCGCCCCGAGGGCCGCCCGGGGCCGGCGCTCGACCGGCCCGACCTGCTCGTCTACGACCTGGACCCCGGCGACGACCAGGGCATGGTGGTGCCCGCCGCGCGGGCGCTGCGCGGGCTGCTGGACGAACTGGGGCTGCCGGCGTTCGTGAAGGCCACCGGCTCGCGCGGGCTGCACATCGCCGTGCCGCTCGACGGCAGCGCCACGACCGGCGAGGCGGACGCGTTCGCGTTGGTGAGCGCCCAGGTCCTCGCCGCGCGCGACCCCGAGCGGCTCACCACCGAGTGGCTGCTCGCCGACCGGCACGGGCGGCTGCTGCTGGACACGCGCCGCAACGGCTGGGCGCAGATGATCGCCGCGCCCTACGCGGTCCGCGCGCTGCCGGGCGCGCCGGTGTCGGTGCCGCTGGCGTGGGAGGAGCTGGACGAGCCGGGCTGGTCGGCCGACCGGCACACGCTGCGCACCGTGCCGGACCGGCTGGCCGGGGCGGCGGACCCGTGGGCGGGGATGGACGCGGTGGCGGCAAGCCTGGACGCGGCGCGGGACCGGCTGGCCGAGCTGGCCTGACCGCTCAGCAGCCCGCGGCGAGGCGCAGCGCCGTGCACACCTGGTGCAGCCGGTCCGGCCCGAGCGTCGTGATCCGCCCGACGAAGAACGGCTTGGGGACGGTGGTCACCTTGTCGAGCAGCAGGGCGCAGCGGTCGGGCATCCCGTCGTCCTCGCCGACGACGACCTCGGTCGGGATGCCGCGGACGGTCCGGGTGGCCGGGACGGCGAGCACGGCCCGCAGCAGCGGGATCGCGGCCGTGCGCGTGAGGATCAGGTGCGGGCGGCGGCCGAGGTCCGGCTCCTCCACCCACCAGACCTCGCCGCGGTTCACCAGGGCTCGTCGAGGATCGAGCGGCGGGCCGCGGCGTCGGCCTGGGCGGCGATGAACGGGTCGTCGCCGTCGGGCACCCGCCGGTAGCCGGCGACGATCGCCGCGTCGACCAGCGCCTCGCCCTCCGCGTCGAGCATGCGCTCGAACGCGGCGCGCAGGGCGGCGTGCCGGTTGGGGAACCTGCCGGCGCGGATGAGGGCGTCCAGCCGCGCGAGGTCCTCCTCGGGAAGCTTCAAGGTGAGCTGCTGGGCCATGCCGCGAGTATGCCACACCAGGAGGACCGAACGGTACCGCCTGGTGGTGGTACCGTCCGGTCCTCCTCCAGGGCGGCAGGCACCGCGCGGCGGCCCGGTCGCGGCCGGCGCCACCGGCCAGGGCCCGGACCGGGCGGAACCTGACGGTGGGCGTGACGGGATCGTGCGAATACCATCAGTGCCGAGGAGCCAAGCGGTGGCGCTCCACCCACCGCTGTCCGGACCTGGCGCCGACTCGGGAGCTGACGTGGTGGACAGCATCGTCTCCGGTGGTCTGCGCGTGGCCATCGGCGGTGGTCAGGGCGCCAGGCTCACGCTCGAGCGCTCGTCCCACCCGCCGGCGCAGGCCCCGGTGGCGCTCCCACGCTTCGTGTCCGTCCCCGCCTCGACCCTGCCAGGCCGTGACCATCACGTCGCCGCGGCCGTGCGCGCGGTCGCCCGGTGGCGGCCGCTGGGGTTCTTCGGTCCGCCCGGCTACGGCAGGACCACCCTGCTGCGGCACCTGACCCGACTGCTCGCCGACCATCAGCCGGACGGCGCGGTGGTCGCGCTGCGGCTGCGCGACGGGCGCGTCGACGACCTGCTCCAGCGCCTCCTCACCGCGATCTACCAGCCCGCCCGGCCCGTGCACCCGCCCGAGCCGGAGCGGGCCCGGCTGCTGGCCCGGGCCGAGTCGATCGTGGTGCTCGACGACGTCGCGCTCGGGCCGGGCGCGCTGGCGCACCTGGCGGGCGCGCTGCCGCGCTGCATGCTGATCCTCGGCGCCCGGCGCAAGCTCGCCGGGCTCGACTGCGACTGGATGCGGCTCGGCGGCCTGCCCGAGGACGACGCCGCGGACATCGTCCGCTCGGAGCTGCAGCAGGCGCAGGGCGAGGTCCCGCACGAGCACGTCGTCAGGCTCTGCCGAGCCCTCGGCGGCCATCCGCTGCGGCTGCGGCTGGCCAGCGCGCTCGTGCGGGACCTCGGCGCCCCCCTGGACGCGCTCGCCGACCGGGCCGGCGACGACCCGTCGATCGTGGAGCGCCTGAGCCTGCAGGTGCTCGAGCCACCGGAGCGCCAGGTGCTGGCGGTGCTGGCGCTGGCTCCCGGGACGCCCGTCCCCGGGGAGCTGGTCGCGGCGATGAGCGGTGTGGACGACCCGGGGCACCGGCTGGCGGTGCTGGGCCGCCGCGGCCTGGCGCAGCGGGAGGAGGAGGGGTACGCGCTGGCGCCCTGGCACCGGGAGAACGGGCGCAGGGAGCTGCTCGGGCGGCTGGACACCGGCGACGCGCTGCGCGCGCTGGCCGGCTGGCTGGAGCAGCGGCCGATCACCAGCGCCAAGTCCCGCGCGGCGAGCGACGCGTGCATGGCCATGATCGCGCTCGCGGGGGAGCAGGGCGACTGGGCGACCGTGATCCGGCTGGTGGGCGGGATCGAGCCGGTGCTCGGGCTGACAGGACGCTGGGAGGCCTGGGGGGACACCCTGGAGCAGGGACTCCAGGCCGCTCGCACCAGCGGCGACCGGTTCGCCGAGGCCGACTTCGCGCACCAGCTCGGCACCCTGAAGCTGTGCCTCGGCGAGGCCGAGGAGGCGCGCGAGCTGCTCACCGGCTCGCTGCGCGCGCGCCGGGGCCACGGCGACGAGCGCGCTGTGGCGGTGACCAGCCACAACCTCGCCCTCAGCCGCGACTCCGGGCTGGCGAGGCTGGGCCGCACCCTGCGGCTGCCGCCGGGGCGGCAACGCCTGGACGACCTGCCCCTGCCCGCCCGCCCGGCGGCCGCCCCGTCAGGCGAGCCAGGGCCGCCCGGCGGGGATCCGACCATGCCGGCGGCGGACCCCGCGACGGCGACCGGAGGGACCGGCCGCTCCCGCAGCCAGCGCCGCAGGTCCCGGCGCCGCCGCACCCGGCGGGCGCAGGCCGCGCACCAGGCCGGCGCCGCACCGGCCACGACCCCCGCCGGCGGACCCGACGCGGATGCCGCGGCAGGTGACGGCACCACCCCGGCGGCCCCGAGGCCCGTCGCCGCCGACGCCGTCACCACGGAGCTGTCGGCGCGGGAGATCCGCGCCGGGCTCGCCCGCCCCGGCGGCCCCGCCGGCCCGGCTCCCCGCGACGCGGCCGGAGCGCTCCCGCCGCAGCCGCCGGTCCGACCAGGGACCACGCCCGCCCAGAGCCCCGGCTCAGCCCCCGGCCCCGGCGGTGCCTCCCCGCGGCCGCGCGCTCCGGCGACCCGGGCGACGTTCGTCCGGGGGGTCGTCCCGGCGGATCCCGAGCCGGTCGGGTCCCCCGCCGCCGATGGGGCGGGCCGCCCCCACCGGGCGGAAGGACCGGGCAGCGCGGGCGGCTCGGACCTCGGAGCGGACGGGGCGCGCCGCGGCCTGGGCGGCCCGGACCGCGCCGGCCCTGGCGCCGACCTCGGCGCGGGCGGGCTGTCACCGGACGAGGCCGTCGCGGAGCTGCAGGCGTTCCGGACGGAGGAGTCGGGTCCACCGGAGGAGGCCGGCGGGGCCTCGGACGCCGGTGGCGACCTGGGGCCGGCCGCCGGCGATCACGCCGGGCGCGGAGCGCGACCCGTCAGCCGGGCCGGGCAGCGCCGGGCGGGGGCCGGTCCCACCGCCGGGCCGGGCCCCGGAGTCGACGACGACCGCACCGCACGGGTGCCCGCGGCGGGCGACGAGCGGCCGCTCCCGGGCGCGGCCGCGGCGGCCGCCGGCGCCGAGCGTCCCCACGGCAGGTTCGTCCACGCGCCCGTGGTGCCCGAGGCGAGCGGCAGGCAGGCGCGGGGTGCCGCCGACCGGCAGCCCACGACCGGCGCCGAGCCGCCGGCGCCCGCCGAGCCGGTCGCGGACGAGGTCGGGCCGGGGGCCGGGGCCGCCGGGGGCCGCTCCTGGTGGCGGCGAGGGAACCACGCCCGGATCCTGACCGTGATCGCGGGGCTGGTGGTCACGGTCCTGCTGGTCGTGCTGGCTGTCACATCACCCGACGCGCGCTCGGAGGGGACCGGGGCCATCACCTCGCCGGGCGGCCGCCCGGCGGCGCCGGACGCGGCCCTGCCACCCGGCGGCGGGACACGGTCCGCCGCGCCCGCGGCCGCCGGCGCCTGGTCCGCCGCCGCGACGCGGCTGGACTTCGGCAGGCAACCGGTCGGCCGAGCCGGTCGCGAGCGGATCGTGAGCATCCGCAACGGCAGCCGCCGGGCGGGTGCGATCGTCGCGATCACGGTCTCGGGAGGAGGCGGCGGCGACTTCCGGGCGGCCTCCCGCTGCACCGGCCTCACGCTCGCCGCGGGCGGCCGCTGCGGCGTGGCGGTCCGCTTCACACCCGGCGCGGCGCGTGCCCGGCAGGCGCGGCTACGGATCAGCGTGACCGGACCGCCACGCCAGATCGTGGTGCTGCTGCACGGCACCGGCGTGGCCGGCTGAGACGCCCGGCCCCGGGCGTCAGGAGGCGAACGGGCTCACCTGCCTGTGGGCCTGCATGCGGGCGGCGGCCTCGGCGAGCGGGCCGGAGTTGGCCGGGATCGTCCCGGCCGGCGAGGCGGGGGGCGCCGCCGCGCACAGGTCGACGACGAGCGCGCCGACCTCGGAGGGGTTCAGCCGGGTCCGCCTGGCCACCGCCCACGCCGGAGCGGCGATCCCCGCGTACAGCGCGAGCGCGTCGGCGTCGTCGGGCCCGGCGCCCGCAAGCCATGCGAGCGCGCCGAGCGCGACGGGCTCGGGGAGCGCCTCCGGGATCGAGAACGAGGGGTCCTGCCACACGCGGCGGCCGAGCCAGAGCAGGTGCTGTCCCCTCGCGACCGAGACGTCACGGGCGGCGAGCGAGTCGGCCCTGGCGTCAGCCTCGACGGCCATGCGCTCGAAGCCTGCCGGGCCGATGCGGCAGGTCTCCGTGGTGAGCGCACGATCGACCCTGAGCTGCCCGTACAGCCGGCCGAGCAGGAACAGGCGCAGCCCGTTCAGGTCGTAGATCCGCCCGGACTCCATCCAGTCGGGGTGGGCAGGGCTGCCGGCGGTCGCCCTGCCGTCGGCGAGGGCGTAGAGCACGGCCAGCGAGCGCATTCAGGCCCTCCTCACGCTGTTTGCGGCGTTGCCATGGCTGGCTGTCCTGCCGCCCGCCCAGCATGCTGGAGAGGGATCGACGGCAGGTCGTCCTGACGCGTCTGCGCCGCTGGGCAAGGCCCTGACCAGCGGCCCGTAGCCGAGGCGGCTGGGACCGGTCACGCGAGGGCCGTATTCTACGCCATCGCCTCGAACGATCGACAGCAAGCGCGCCGCTCGGGCAGGGCAGCCAACGCAGCGGTAGCACGCGAACCGGACAGCCCGCCGCCGGGCCGTCGCGGCGCGCCGCGCGGTTGCGCGCGAGGCCCGGCGGAGGTGCCGGCCGGCGCGCGGACACGGAGTCCTCGGCAGGCCGGAGCGCCAGGCGGGGACCCCCCCCGGGGGGTCCTCGCCTGGCGGGGTCAGCCGGCGCGGACACCGGGGTCCGGCGCGGCCGGGGGCCGCGGCGCCTGCGCAGGGGCCGAGCCGCGGCGCAGCAGCCGCCCGTGGACGCGGCGCAGCGGCGCGGGCGCCCACCAGTTCCGGTCGCCGAGGAGCTGCATGGTCGCCGGGAGCAGGAGGCCGCGGACCACCGTGACGTCGAGCAGCACGGCGATGGTCATCCCGACGCCGAGCGCCTTCAGGGGCAGCAGCGCGCCCGCCGCGAAGCCGACGAACACCACGACGATGCAGGTGGCGGCGGCGGTGACGACCGGGCCGGAGCGCTGCAGCCCCACCTCGATCGCCCCCGCGTTGTCGCCGGTCCGGTCCCACGCCTCCTTGATGCGCGCGAGCAGGAACACCTCGTAGTCCATGGAGAGGCCGAAGGTGAGCACCAGCAGCAGCAACGGGGTGGTCAGGTCGATCGCGCCCACGGGATCGAACCCGAGCGGCCCCGACAGGTGCCCGTCCTGGAAGATCCAGACCAGGGCGCCGAGGCTCGCGCCGAGTGAGAGCAGGTTCATGACCAGCGCCTTCACGGGCACGACGAGCGATCCGGTGAGCTGGAACAGCAACAGGAACGTCACCAGCACGATCAGGCCGAGCGCGAACGGCAGGCGGGCCGCGACCGACGCGCGGTAGTCGACGACCTCCGCCGCGGTGCCGGCCACCTGCTTGGCGAACGGCGTGTCGAGCGCGCGGATCTCGGACACCAGGCGCCGCGCCTCGGGACCGGCCGACGCGCGGCTGTCGGGGGTGACGTCGATGATCGCGTGCCCGCCGGGCACGTCGGGGCGGTTCTCCAGCAGCCGGACGCCGGGGAGCTGGTTGACCCGGTTGGCGAGCTCGACGAACGCCGGCTCGCTGTCGTCGACGTCGACCAGCACGCTCACCGGGTCGACGCCGCGGCCGAAGCGCTCGCGCGCCAGCTGGTCGACCTGGCGCGACGGCGAACCCCGCGGCAGCGACTCGGGCCCGGCGTCCGCCAGGTTCGCGTGCGCGAAGGGCAGCGCGGCCGTGACCAGCGCGAGCGCGACCAGCGGCGCGACCTGGGCGGCTCGCCGCTGGGCGAACGCGGCCAGGCGGGGCAGCAGCCTGCGCGCCGCCGGGCGCGGCGGGCGGGCGGCGGCGACGCGCCGCCCCCACAGCGCCAGCAGCGCCGGGAGCAGGGTCACGGCTGCCAGCGCCCCGAGCAGCACGACGGCCGCGCCCGGCAGCGCCATCGAGCGCAGCAGGGGCTCGGCGAACACCAGCAGCGCGGCCAGCGCGAGCGCCACGACCAGCGCCGAGTACACGACCGTCCGCCCGGCCGAGGCCACCGCGAGCTCGACCGCCCCGGCCGGCTCGTGACCGGCCGCGCGCTCCTCACGGAAGCGGGCGAGCACCAGCAGCGAGTAGTCGACCGCGAGGCCCAGGCCGAGCAGCGTGACCACGTTCACCGAGTACTCCGACACCGGGGTCACCAGGCCCACCGGGAGCAGCACGAGCAGGGTCCCGCTGATCGACGCCACGGCGACGATCAGCGGCAGCGCGGCCGCGACGACCCCGCCGAACACGACCAGCAGCACGACGAGCAGGACGGCCAGCGCGAGCACCTCGCCGCGGGCGAGGTCGTGGACCGCCTGCTCGGCGAACTCGCGCTCCGCGAGCTCCTTTCCGCCGACCAGCACCCGCGGCGCGTCGATCCGGTGCAGCCGCGCGACCACGGTGTCCTGGAGCGCGTGCAGCCGAGCCTCGTCGAGTCCCTCGGCGAGCTCCACCAGCATCAGCGACGACCGGTTGTCCGGCGCGACCTGGCCGCCCGGGCTGGTGTAGATGCTGTCGACATCGGTCACGCCCGCCGTCCGGGCGAGATCCTCGGTCGCGCGGGTGACGCTCGCGGCGAGCGAGGGGTCGTACGCGAAACGGCCGTCGACCACCGCGACGATCACCGGGCCGCCGGGCAGCAGCCGGTCGATGCGCGCCTGCGCCCGGACCGACTCGGCGTCGGGCCGAAGGCCCTCGGTCTGGCCGAGACGGTCGAACACCGGGCCGCTGAGGCCCAGGCCGGCGAGCGCGACGACCAGCCAGGCGAGCGCCACCAGGCCGCGCCGGCGGACGACCGTGCGCGCGAGCTTCGTGAGCAACGGGCGACCACCCCATCGACGGTCGGAGCACACTCCAGGGTCCTGCAGAGAAGGTCTATCAGAATGGGCCCGACCAGGTGCCGCCGCCCCGCACGCGCGCCGCCCGACGGGATGACGGGATCGGGTCGGTGCGCGAGGGGCCAGCTCCACCTGGTCGCCGCCCCACCGGTTCCAGCCGTGACCGCACGCTACCGCGGCGGTGTGACAGCGCCGCGGACCGGCGCCGGCGCCGGTCCGCCTGACCGGATGATGGCGTTCGTCCGGCCTTCGTGAACACGCGCTGACCTGCGCGGTCTTCCCTCCGGCGCACTTGCATCGAACGTGTGTTCGGGGTTCAATGGCGAGCGTACCTTCGAACGTGTGTTCGGCACCTGCCGGCACCGGCATCCCGAAACGACAGCAGCAGCACCACGCGTACGTCGCCGCCCGCGGCCGCCGTCCACCGATTCCAGCCGGGGACCGCCTCGCCTGCGGCGCTCGTCGAGGCATCGGTGAGGAATGGCAACTCCACGCAGCCTGCTCGACCAGCAGCTGGGATCCGGCGCCGCCGGGCACCAGACCACTCCACTGCGCCCCCTGCGTCCGCTCACGCGGCTCGCCGGGTCCGGCCGCGCCAGCGTGCGCGTCCTGGTCATCCGCTACATGGCCGCCGCGGTCGTCCTGCTCGCGGTCGCGCTGGCCGTCGACCCGCACGACGCCGACGACGCCGCCACTCGCGGCAGCCGCCCGTGGCAGTACCAGCGGGAGACCGTGGACGTCGAGGGCCGGGGCGTGCTCAACGGGTACGCCCGCGGGACGGTCGGCGCGACCGCCTGGCTCACGCGCAGCTCCATCGAGCGGGTCCGCGACGTCAACCGGCTCAACCTCCTGGACCTGCTGATCGGCGCGCCGGCGGCCACCCAGGTCAGCGGCTGGCGCGAGGCGAACAGCATGGCGCTCGAGCGCAGCACCCAGCTCGCGATGCTGCTCCTGGTCGCCTTCGGGGTGCTCGCCCGCCCGCCGGGACGGTCCTGGATCCTGGTGATCCTGCTGCTGCTGAGCCTGACCCTGTTCCTGGCCAAGCCGCAGACGACCGTCCGGATCGCGGGCGCGCCCAGCACCGGCGTGCCGCAGGTGATGCTCGGGGTCTTCAACCAGCTCGACCCCGGCGTGCCGCCCGGCCGCGGGCGCAGCCCCGGCCAGGCCGAGGAGGAGCTGGTCGGCTCCTACTGGAACAGCTTCGTCGGCAACCCGCTGTCGCGCATGCAGACCGGCAGCCCGGTCCTGGTCGGCGCCGAGCCGGAGCGCAAGGCGGGCATCCTCGCCGGGCTGCGGCGCGGCGTGGGCGCCGTGAACGACTGGGCCGTGGGCCGGCGCGGCTGGGAGCGGGCGTTCATCGCCACCACCGCGCTGGCGTACGTGGTGCCGTTCTCGATCGCGGTCACGACCTCCGCGATGGTCTCGACCGCTGCGCAGGCGCTGCTGTTCGTGCTGTGCATGGCCGGGCTGGTGGTGATCCCGATCGCGATCGACCGGCGCCGGCGGCCGGCCGCGGTGCGCTACTGGCTGCTCCCGCTGCTGATGACCGCCGGCGTGCTCGCCGTCAGCTCGCTCGCGTCGCTGGTGCTGCTGCGCGCCGGCCAGGCGTTGCACCGGGCGGACGAGTACGCGGGCGTGCTGCTGGCCGGGTCCACCTGGCCGCTCGTCGCCGCCGTCCTGCTGCGGCGGCGCGCACGCCGGCGCCGCCGCCGAGCCGCCGACTCCGCCGCACCCTCAGGAGGAACCTCGCAATGAGCATCCCCCGGCAGGCGCTCGTCCCGGGCGCCGGCATCCAGGCCGCGCGCACCCTGCTGCTGGTGCCCGTGCGCCTGTTGCAGACTCCGCTCGGCCGGCGCGTAATGATCGCGGGCGCCCTGACGCTCTCCCTTCAGGGAGTCGTCGCAGGCATCTATCAGCACGCCGACGCCCCCGACGGCACGGCTCGCACGGTCGCGGCTCAGGTCGCGGCGGGGCAGGTCGGCGCGCCCCCTGCGCCGGCGGCCCGGAGCGCCCGCGCCACGGCCGCCCCGACCCCGGAGGCCGCGGCCACCGCCTGGTACGCGCGGCACCTGAAGGTCGCCGCCGGCAAGGTGCGCGCGCTGCAGCGCGAGTCGCAGGGCCGCGGACGGATGCGCGTGCTGGTGATGGCCGACCGCGGCTCGTCGCGCCTGACCACCGCCCTGGTCACGGTCGCGCGGGGCGAGGACGGCTGGACGGTGCGATGACGACCGGGCGCCGCTGGAGGCTGGGTGTCGCGGTGGCCGTGCTGTGCCTGCTCGCGTTGCTGGCCGGCGGGGCCTCCCCCGGCTTCCCTTTGCCCAGCCTCCGCGGCGCCCTGGGCGACCACCTGGCACGCCTGCTCGACGGCGGCTCCGCGCCGGCGTTCAGGGAGCTGCCCGGCGTCGCCGCCAGCCGCTACGCGCTCGGCGACATCCCGAGCGACTACCTCGCCTACTACATCCGCACCGACGAGCACGAGCAGCTGGCCTGCCCGGCGCTCACCTGGCAGCTCCTGGCGGGCATCGGCAAGATCGAGTCCGACCACGGCCGCTCCCCCGCGCCGGGCGTGCACGCCGGGGTCAACCGCCACGGCTGCTGCGCCGGGCCCATGCAGTTCAACGTCAACAACGGGCCGCCGAGCACCTGGGACGCGTTCAAGCGGCCCGGCGACTCGGTGTACGAGCCCGCCGACGCCATCCCCGCCGCCGCCCGCAAGCTGTGCGCCAACGGGCTCGCCACCCTCGCCGGCGGGGTCGACCCCTGCCCCCACGTCGAGGGCACCCCCGCCGAGCACCGCGCGCTCAAGCGCTACAACAACGCCTGCTGGTACGTGCACGAGGTCATCACCCTGGCCAGCCGCTACACCCTCGACCGGCCACCGCCGGCCGGCCGCGACCCGTTCGTGCGGGCGCTGCTGGCCAACCCGCGCATCACCACCACCACCAGCCGCGGCTGCGACCCGGCGCCCGACCTCGCCTCCGGCAACCTCGACCTGCGGGTCCAGTCGCTGCTGGCCGCCCTCGCCGACCGCTGGGCCATCCGGATCTCCTGCGCCCGCAGCGGCCACTCCACCTACGTCAAGGGCACCCGGCGCGTGTCCAACCACACCGTCTGGCGCGCGGTCGACATCGACGAGGTCGACCACGCGCCCGTCCGTCACGGCAACACCGCCGCGCGCGACCTCGCGCTGTGGCTCGACCGCCTCGACGGCCCGCTGCGCCCCGCCGAGGTCGGCAGCCCGTGGCGCCTCGGCCACCGCCCCTATTTCACCGACGAAGGCCACCAGGACCACATCCACATCGGCTACGGGCATCTCTTCGCGGAGTGATCGATGCGTGCTCACCACCCCGACGGGCGCCCGGACGGCGTCCCGCGGCCGCTGCGCGGCCGCACCGCACTGGTCACCGGCGCGAGCCGGGGCGTCGGCAAGGGCATCGCCCTGGAGCTGGGGGCGGCCGGCGCGACCGTGTACCTGACCGCCCGGTCCAGCGGCAACCACTCGACCGTCGCGGTCGGCGGGACCGTCGAGCAGACCGCGGCGGAGATCCGCGCACTCGGCGGCGTCGCCGTGCCGGTCGTGTGCGACCACCGCGACGACGGCGCGGTCGCCGCGCTCCTGGCCGGGATCGAGCGCGGCCACGGCCAGCTCGACCTGCTGGTCAACAACGTGTGGGGCGGGTACGAGGGGCTCCACGCGGGCCGCGTCCACGAGTGGCGGTCGCCGTTCTGGGAGCAGCCGCTCGAGCTGTGGGACTCGATGTTCGCCGCGGGCGTGCGCGCGCACTACGTGACCTCCGCGCTCGCCTCCCAGCTGATGGTGCCGTTCGGCTCGGGGCTGATCGTGACGGTCTCGTTCTTCCCCGTGGACGACGCCAGCGTGGCGTACCGGGTGGCGAAGGTCGCCGACGACCGCATGGTCGCCGACATGGCGGACCAGCTCCGGCCCCACGGGGTCGCCGCGGTGACGCTGTACCCGGGCCTGGTCCGCACCGAAGGGATCCTGCGCGTCGCGCGCCTGGTCGACCTCGGCAACTCCGAGTCGCCGCGGTTCGCGGGCCGTGCCGTCGCCGCCCTCGCCGCGGACCCCCATGTGCTGGCGAGGTCCGGTGAGGTCCTGCTCGCGGCCGAGCTGGCCGACGAGTACGGCTTCAGCGACGTCGACGGCCGCCGGCCGCGCTCCTTGCGGCGCGGCCGGGCGGTGGTGGCCGCCTCCTCCTGAGCGGCCGCCGGGCGGGACGCCGCTCGGCGGCCGCCGTCACCTGCCGTCGCGATCCCGATCGGGGCCGGATCCGCCGCCGTCCGGCGCATCCCCCTCCGCCTCGCCGGCCGCGGCCGGCGCCTCCACCGCATCCTCGTCACCCGCGGCGACGGTCTCCTCGTCCGGACCGGTGGCATCGCCCGGACCAGCGGCATCGCCCGGACCAGCGGACTTCGCGCCCGCCTGGACAGCCTGATCCGCCAGCCCCGCCGCGTCCTGGCCGTCGCCCACGTCGGCCTCGGCGTCAGCGCCACCGGCGGCGCCGGAGCCGGCACTGGCGCCCTCGTCCGACCCGGGCTCCCCGGCGGCGACGGCCGTCTCCTCACCAGAGGCCGTCGCCCGGCCGCCGTCCGCGCTCTTCTCCACGTCCGCGGCGTCGGCCG
Source organism: Actinomycetes bacterium (assembly GCA_035263405.1). Classification (GTDB taxonomy): domain Bacteria; phylum Actinomycetota; class CALGFH01; order CALGFH01; family CALGFH01; genus DATFRI01. Next base: position 26,152 of record DATFRI010000072.1, read on the forward strand.
CGCCCGGCCTCGCATCCGCGCCGCCGCGCGTGCCTTCCGCCCGCGCACCGGCAGGGGGCCGCTCGCCCTCCGGCGCGTCCACCCGGGGCGCATCTTGCTCCGACGCACCGGCAGGGGGCCGCTCGCCCTCCGGCGCGTCCGCCCGGGGCGCACCCTCGTCCTCGCCTGGGCGCTCACCCGCACGCGCGTCGACCCGGGCCGCACGCGCCGTCCCGCCACCGGGCGGCTCGCCCTCCGGCGCGTCCACCCGCGCTCGACCGGACTCGGGCGCCGCGGACGCGGCCGGCTGGGCCACCGGCGTCGAGCGCGGGAACACCGGCCGGGGGAGCGCGCGAGCCGGCGCGGGCACCCCGCCCCGGGCCGCCAGCGCGAGGGCGGTGGCCGAGCGGGGCGAGGCGAGCATGCCGGGAGGCGGCAGGTTGCGGGTCCGGGCGAGCAGGTGGTCGACGGAGTCCAGGTCCAGCAGCACGTCGTCGCCGGGCTGCTGGCCGACGCGATGGATGTCGAGCGCCAGCAGCTCGCCCGAGACCGGGCAGTAGAACCCGGTCATCGCGAGATCGTGGTGGAGCAGCATGCCGTCGCCGCGCCGGTCGGGGATGACCGGCTGCTGGACAGCGCCCGCCCGCCAGGCGGTCGTCCCGGTGGCCAGCACCGCGCCGTGCCGGGTGACCACCCGCCACTCCCCGGCCGAGCGCACCAGGCGCAGCGAGCCCCCGAGTGGCCAGTCGCGCTCGGCCACGGGCCGGTGACCCGCCAGCTCGTCCGCCTGCACCGTCTGACCGATCCGGGCGGTCCGGATCCCCCGGCGCAGGTCGCCGGTCGCCTTGAGGTCCACGCGCTCCCCGTCGCCGAGCACCCCGTAGATGCTGCGCGCCTTGTCGGCGGAGATGACGCCCTCGCTGACCTCGCGCCAGACCGCGGCCGGGTCGCGCTCGAGCGGATCGCCCCAGCCGCCTCCCCCCTGCCAGCTCACCGCGAACACGTCGGCACCGGTCATCGGGATGCGACCCGGCTTGGGCCCCAGCTCCTCCCAGCCGCTCTCGGGTGCCTCGGGGCGGCCCGGCATCACGCTCGGGACCGGCGCGCGTCCGCGCAGGACCGCGTGCCCGAAGCGCTGGCGGACGGTCGCGCCCGGCCACCCGCCGAACAGCCCGGCCGCGTTGGGGACCTCCAGCCCGTGGGTGAGCACGAGCGCGTCCGCGCTGGCCACCCCGTACGGGGTGATCGCGATCTCGGCGCCGTGGCCGCCCCGCGTGCGCCCCGCCCCGCCGCTGTCGCGCGCCAGCCGCCGGTACAGGTACACGACCGGGAACTGCTGCTCCACGCGCTCGACACAGGCGATCCCCGGCAGGGGCGTGCACACCGGCCCGCCCGCGCCGACGCCGTTGCGCGCAACCCACGCCCCGCCGCCCCCGGCGAGCGGGTCCCCGAGCTGCACGCCGAACCGCTCCCGATCCCGGTCCACGCCGCCCAGCGCGAACGTCGAGCGGGTGCCGGAGCTGACCGCCTGGGCCCGGTGCAGGTGCGCCGGCGAGCACGCGAGCAGCTTGTTGACCGCGGCGGCGACCACGTTGGTCACCACCCACGCGGCCTCCGAGCTGGCCAGGCCGACCGGCGCGGGCGGCCGGGCCGTGCACACCAGCCCGTCGGGGGCCACGATCTCGACCGGCCGGAGCACCCCGTCGTTCCAGGGGATCCCGAATCCCAGGGTGGGCAGGAGCGCCCCGGCGGTGCCGCCGTGCAGCCCCGCGCGGGTAGCGTTGATGAACCCCGGCGCCTGCGGGCTGGAGCCGGAGAAGTCCAGGCGCAGGTTGTCGCCCCGCTTGGTGAGCACCAGGTCCACGGTGTACAGCTCGTTCTCGTGGCCGTCGTGCTCCAGGAAGTCCGCGGCGTGGACGATGCCGTCGGGCAGCTCCCGGAGGCGTGCGCGCAGCCGATCCTCCGACAGCTGGATCATCCGGCGCATGACCCCCTGGACGGTGGCGGCCCCGTGGCGCCGCATCAGCTCGCCGAGCCGCTCGCGGGCGGCGTCCACCGCGGCGATCAGGGCGCGCAGGTCGAGCCCGACGGCCACCGGGAGCCGCGTCGCCGCCAGGATCAGCTCCAGCACGTCGCGCCGGACCTTCCCGCCGTCGACGAGCTTGACGGCCGGGAGGCGGATGCCCTCCTGGTAGACCTCGCGAGCGCGGGCCGAGAGGCCGCCGAACTCCATCCCGCCCATGTCGGCCTGGTGCGCCATCGCGCCGGCCCAGGCGACCAGCTCGTCACCGTCGAACACCGGCCCGACCAGGTACAGGTCGGACTGGTCGATCGCCCCGATGAACGGGTCGTTGGCGACGAACATGTCCCCGGGGCCGATCTCCGCCCGTTCCCGCAGGTGGCGGATGAGCATCCCCGCGGGCGCCGCCTTGGTGGTGAGGTGGAAGCCCGTCGCCGCGAGCGAGCCGTCGGGCAGGTGCAGCCCGCTGAAGTACTCGCCGCTCTCGATGACCGCGCTCGATCCTGAGACGCCCTGGAGCGCCACGCGCATGTGCTCGGTGACTGCGGCGACGCCGTGACGGATCACCTGCTCGGCGATGACCGCCCGGTCGCGCACCCACCCGGGGTCGTCCTCGCCACCCGGCAGCTCCGCACGGACCCGCCCGCTCGCTACCGGCGCCGGCAGCTCCCCCACCGGCCGCCGCCCTCCCCGCCCCGTCAGCGAGAACCGCCACCCGTTCGCACTCAAGGGGTCGACCTCCCACCGGAACCGAGGTCCCTGTCCGGCAGCCGGGAGGCCGGCCGCTCGTCCGGGTCGGCAGCGGCTTCCGGCCGGCCGGGACCGGCCTCGCGCTCCCCGGCGGGGACGGCCCCGCGCTTGGGCGGGTCGGTGACGGCCAGGCGCACGTGCAGGTTGCCCTCGCCGTCGGCGGTGGCGCGCGCTCCGGGCGGCACGACCACGGTGCATCCGGGCAGGTGGACCAGGCAGGGCCCCTGGACCGACTGGCCGACGGTGGGCAGCTCGGTCGCGAACACGGGTGTGGCGAGCGGGCGGTGGGGCTCGTCGAAGACCACGGCACGGGTGCCGAGCCGCTCCAGCGGCCGGCCCTCGCCGTGCGGCAGGAAGCCGGACAGCTCGCCGGTGGCGTCGGCGAGCACGCTCAGCACCTCGAAGCCGGCGCCCGGCAGCGCCGCCTCGGGGCCGAACCGGGCGGCGTGCTGCAGCTCGAAGCGGTCCAGGACCATGGGGAACGTCGCCGCGTCGAGCTGGTCGTCGCCGAGCGGGACCATCAGCTGGCGCGCCTGCCCCCGGTAGCGCATCGCCAGCGAGCGCTCCAGCCGCATGTCGACCGGCTCGGGCGCTCCGGCGAGCGCGGCCGCGGCCTGCCGGCCGGCCTCCTCGGCGGCCGCCCGCAGCCCGGCCAGGTCCTCCTCGCGGGGCAGGACCCCCGGCCGGATGCGCAGGTAGGCGGCGTGCTCCACGGCGGCACGGCGGTCGGCCACGGCCACGCCGCACGCCGACAGCGCGGCGGCGGACGGCGGCACCAGGAACGAGTCCATGCCGAGCTGGCGGCAGATCAGCCACCCGTGCGAGGGACCGAGGCCACCGGCGACGATCAGGGTGAGGTCGCGCGCCCCGCGCCGGTGCTCGGCGGTGACCAGGCGCAGCCGCTCGGCGGTCTGCGCCGCGTACAGCTCCCGGATGCCCCAGGCCGCGACCATCGGCTCCAGGCCCAGCGGCTCCGCGACGCGCTCGCTGACGGCCCGCTGGGCGGCCTGGCGGTCCAGCGTCATGCGGCCGCCCGCGAAGTGCTCGGGGTCCAGCGTGCCGAGCAGCAGGTCCGCGTCGGTGAGCGTCGGCTCGGTCCCGCCGCGCCCGAAGCAGGCAGGCCCGGGCCTCGCCCCGGCGCTGGCCGGCCCCACCTCCAGCATCCCGTCCCGCACCGCGGCGACGCTCGCGCCGCCTCCGGCGATCGAGCGCACCTCGACCGAGGGGACGGCCAGCTCCAGTGCCCCGACCTCGTGCCGTGGCCGCAGCACGGGCGCGCCGTCGAGCACCAGGCCGACGTCCACGCTCTCGCCGCCGGCGTCGACCACGATCAGGTCGCGGCGACCGAGCAGCTCCCCGACGACCCGCGCCGCGGTGACCGCCGCCGCGGGACCGGCCTGCAGCCCGACCACGGGCCGGTCCGCGAGCGCGGCGACCGGGAGCACACCGCCGAGGCTGGTCCCGGCCAGCAGCGGCGTGCGCATGCCGGCCTCGGCGAGCGCGGCCTCCAGCTGCTCGGCCTGGCGGCGGAGCACCGGTCCGAGCACGGCGTTGACGGCGGTGGTGGTCATGCGCACGTCCTCGCCGACGACGGGCGCGACCTCGCTGGAGAGCGAGACCTCGGCCTCGGGCAGCGCCTCGGCGACCAGCTCGCGCAGCCGCCGCTCGTGGCGCGGGTCGGCGACCGACCACAGCGTGCAGATCGCGACCGACTCGACCTCGTCCTCGACGAGCTGCTTGAGGACGTCCCGGACCAGGTCCTCGTCGAGCCCGTGCACGACCGCGCCGTCGCGGGTCACCCGCTCGGGGACCTCGGCGACCAGCCGCCGCGGCACCAGGGGGGGCCGGCGGCTGCGCCGCAGGTAGTCGCCCAGCTCCAGCCCCACCAGGCCGGCGGTCTGGCGGCGCATGCTGCCGATCTCGAGGGTGTCGCCGAAGCCCTCGGTGGTGATCACCGCGGTCCGTGCGCCGGTGCCGGACGCCAGCTCGGCGAGGCCGGTGGTGGTGGTGTGGGCGAGGCGGTCGATCCTGCTGCACAGCTCGCCCAGCTCGATGCCGAAGGCGTCGGCGACCTGGCGGAGCGCGTCGGTGACGGTGGCCGCGACGTCCTCGCCGCTGGGGACCTTGATCACCGTGCAGCGGCCGTCGCTCGCGCACGCCCACAGACCGGTGAGCGTGGTCCCGGCGTCGATCCCGACGCGGAACGCCAGGTCGTCCATCCGCACCCTCCAGCCCGCGTTCGGCCTCACTGCGGCGTGGCATCCGTTCGGACGCTGTCGGCGTCTGCCCACCTCGGCGAACTGGTTGCAGGCGACCGTGCCGTTGGGGGGCCGACACCGGCTCGTGCCAGGATCTCACGAACTGCGCGTCGCGTGGAGACCCATCTGCGTCGATTTGGCGCACTCTTCGTGATACGCCGGCGCGGAGGGTGGTACGGCCGGGGCGTTCGCAAGGATGCAGGGGTCGACGCCTCGTCGGGGCGCCGACGGCTGGGCAAATTCCTTCAGTGCCCCCGGCCGCACCGCCGCCATGGTACCGCCCGCGGCGGGCGCGTCCAGGCAGGCCCGCGCGGCGGCGGGCGCCGGGCCGCGCCGCCTCAGAGGTCCTTGCGGCGGAACGCCAGGAGCCCGGCCGCCAGGAACAGCAGCGGGTAGGCGATCGCCCACGCGAGCATCGGCCCCGCCGGCGCCGCGGTCCCGAAGAAGGGGATGCCGCCGCCGCCCGCGGTGGTGTCGCTGATGAACGCGGGCGACTGCGCGAAGTAGGACGCGCCGCGCCACAGCGCGTCGCTCGGGAACGCCAGGCTGACCCCCACGCCCAGGTTCACCATCGGGTCGTTGCGCAGGACGTTGCCGATGAACTCGACGACGCCGGCGAGCCAGGCCAGCCCGAACAGGCCGAACAGCACGACCCCGTTGGCGAGCGTCGGCAGCACCGTGCTGCCGAACATCCCCACCGACAGCAGCAGCAGCGACTCGAGGACCAGCAGCAGCACCGTCCGCAGGGGGTCGATCGGGTGGTAGCCGGCGATGATCCCGGCGACCGCGAACAGCGCCACCGACATCGCCACGATGTAGGCCGTGAGCAGGCCCGCGTAGCCCAGCCAGCGGCCCGCCAGGAACGCGGAGCGGCGGATCGGCCTGGCCAGCATCGCGTGCAGGGCACCCGAGTCGGCGTCCGCCGAGATCGACCCGACCGACAGGAACAGCGCGAGGAACGCGCCCAGGAACTGCACCGCGTACAGCCCGAGCACGGTCTGGGAGACCACGGCGAACAGGGTCAGGAGCCCGCTGGTGTCGTCGGCCTGCTTCGCCTTGCCGTACAGGAACGAGAAGGCCAGCGCGAACAGCGCGACGAAGGCGGCGCTGGCGATCGCCGCCGCGAGCAGGAGGCGGCGGCGCCCGGCCTCCTTCAGGGTCCACCTCGCGACCGTGAGCGCCCCGGTCACGACGCGACCTCGGCGCGTGAGCCGCCGCCCCGGGCCGGGCCGGTCACCGCGCCGGGCGCGGGCGGCCGGCCGTCCGGCGGCGCGGTCTCGCCGCCGACCAGCCGGACGAACACGTCCTCCAGCGAGGCGGTGACCGGGATCAGCCCGTACAGCCTGTAGCCACGCGCGATGACCAGCTCGGCGACGGCGGGCCCGACGTCGAGCTGGTCGACCGCGAGGGTGACGGTGGTCCCCTCGACCTCGGTCACCTCGCCGTGGGCCGCCACCGCCGACAGCAGCTCGCGGTCCACCCGGTCGACCGCGATCCGCAGCTGCGCGACCGGTCCGACGAGGTCGCCGAGGCGGCCGCTCGCCACCACCCGGCCGCGGTCGACCACGGCCACGCGGTCGCAGACCGCCTCGACCTCGCTGAGCAGGTGGGAGTTCAGGAACACCGTGACGCCCCCGCCGGCGAGCGCCCGCACGATCAGGCGCACGTCGCGGCGGCCGACGGGGTCCAGCGCCGAGGTCGGCTCGTCGAGCAGGACCAGCTCGGGGCGCGCCAGGAGCGCCAGGGCGAGCCCGATCCGCTGCGTCATGCCCTTCGAGTAGCGCTTGATGCGGTCACCGCCGCGGCCGCTCAGCCCGACCAGCTCCAGCACCTCGGGGATCCGGCTGCGCCGGGCCGCGGCGGGCATCCCCGCCAGGCGCCCGTGGAAGTGCAGCAGGTCCTCCGCGGTCGCCCACTCCTGGAAGCGGAAGTGCTCGGGCAGGTAGCCCACGGCCCGGCGCACCTCGGAGTCGCCCGCGGGGCGCCCGAGGACCTCGGCGGTGCCGCTGGTCGGCCGGACCAGGCCGGTGAGGACCTTGACCGCGGTGGTCTTGCCCGCACCGTTGGGTCCGAGGAACCCGAACACCTCCCCGCGCCCCACCTCGAGCGTCAACTCGTGCAGGGCGACCCGCCGGCCGTACTCCTTGCGCAGCGCCACCGTGCGGACGACCGGTCCCCGGGGCGACCCCGGCACCTGCGGGTCCCCGGACTGTCGATGCCGGCCGTCGCCGTCAGCGGAGGCGCTCTGCGACACCCCGCACCTCCTGGACGGGCAGGTTGCCGGCGACCCCGTAGATCCGGCCGTCCTGCTGCCACAGCAGGCCGGCACCGATCCCGGGCTGCGCCAGCACGAGCGCCTCGACGCCGTTGACGGTCGACCGGCTCCACCTGACCTGGCCCGCGGGGATCGGCAGCGGCAGGGTGGTGCGCCAGTCGTCGATCGCGCGCAGCTGCCGCCTGGTCGCGTCCGACAGGCCCGGCAGGTCGAGCAGGAACTCGCGCAGCTCGCCCAGGCTCACGCCCTCGGCGGACACCCGCAGCCTGCCGGCCTGGCCGACCAGCATCCCGGGCCGGGTGAGGTCCTGCTCCCCGTAGACGAGCACGACGCCGGCCGGGATCGACACGACCAGGGACGCCCCGTCGAACCGCGCCGGCAGCTCCACCCCGGCCCGGCCGTCGCGCTCCAGGCTGCGGCGGGCCTTGGCGAGGTCGAAGGTGAAGCGCACCTCGTGCGCCGGCGAGACCATGATCTCCGGGTCGCCGCCCACGCCGGCCGGCAGGCTCGCCGGGGCGGGCGTGCGGACCGTGAAGCCGACCCTGCGGCTCGCCTCGGCCAGCGAGGCGACCGGCCGGGGCTGCGCCCCCTGGAGGTCGCCGCTCACGGTCCCGAGCTGGTCGAGCTGCTCGAACGCCTGCTCTGCCTGCGCGGGGTCCACCTCGATCGGCTGGAAGCGGTCGCTACGGAACTGCTCCAGGAAGGCGGCCGCGGCGCCCCGGCCGGCGGGGGTCGCGACCACGGCGACCAGCGCCAGCGCGGCCGCGGCGGCGGCGGCGCCCAGCCGCGCCCGCGGCGTGCCCCGGCGGCGCCGCGGCGGGGTGGCCGCGGCGGCGCCGTCCGCAGGCGGCAGGACGGTCGTGGCGGCCGCGCGCGCACCGGCCGGTGCGACGGCGGCCCGCAGGCGCGACCGCGCCGTGGCGTGCTCGAGCGCGACCTCGACCGCCTCGGCGTCCGGCTCGACGGCGGGGTGCAGCAGCTGGACGGCGTGGGCGGCGGTGCGCGCGTCCAGCCGCAGCCGCGCCACCGCGTCCTGGCAGCCGGCGCAGCCGGCGAGGTGCTCGCCGGCGCCGGCCGCGGACGGCTCGTCGTCGAGCCAGGCCCGCAGGGTGCCCTCGTCAGGACAAGGCATCTTCGTGCTCCTGGTAGTTGTGCCGGAAGGTCCGCTCGGCGCGGGCCAGCAGGGTCCCGACCGAGCCGGTCGCGATCTCCAGCGCGGCGGCGATCTCCGCGTACGAGTAGCCCGAGTGCCGCAGCAGCAGGCAGGCCCGCTGCCGCTCGGGAAGCGCCGCCAGCGCGCGGCGCACGGCGTGCCGCCGCTCGTCGCGGAGCACGCCGGTGAGCGCGTCCTCGGCCGGCCCGCCCGGGTCCAGCCGCGCGGCCCGCTCGAGCCGGCGGGCGGCGCGCCGCTGGCCGCGCAGGCGGTTGTAGGTGGCGTTGATGCACACGCGCCGCAGCCACGCGGCGATCTCCTCGTCGGGCCGGTCGAGCATGGTGGTGCCCGCCAGCCTCCAGAAGACCTCCTGGACGACGTCCTCGGCCTCCGCGGCGTCCCCGAGCAGGCGGTGGCTCAGCGAGTACAGCTCGCGATACCTGCCGCGGAACAGCTCGTCGAAGTCCGCGGGCGCCGACCGCGGGCTGGCTGACCGTGCGGGGGCGACCACCGGCGGCTCCTTCGGATCGGTGTCGTGGTGGACCTGGTGCGAGAGCGCGCGCCTCTCACGCTCTCAACACCACCGGCGCGTCGATTGTGACACCGGCCGCCGGCCCGGCCGCCAGGCCCGATGGCGAACTCCGGGCCGAAAGGTGGAGACTTGCCCGACACGACCCCCGCCACAGCAGCAACCGATGATCCTGACCGCCGAGAGCATCTTCGCCTCCGACCCGCTCAGTGCCGGCGAGGCGCGCCGGTTCACCGAGCGCACCCTGGCGGCGTGGGGCGCCCCGGATCTGCTGGATTCGACGGTGCTGCTGGTCAGCGAGGTCGTCACCAACGGCGTGCTGCACGCGCGCACCTCGATCCGGCTGTACCTGGAGCTGGACGGTGAGCGCCTGCTGGTCGAGGTGTGGGACCGCAGTCCCTCCGGGGTGCGCCTGCGCCGCGCCGACCGGGAGGCGACCGGCGGGAGGGGCCTGGCGATCGTCGAGGCGATCTCGGAGCGCTGGGGCACCCGCCACGACGAGGGCCGCAAGTGCGTCTGGTTCGAGCTCCAGCGGCGCCGCCGCCAGACCGCGCCGGTGGCCGTCGGCGGGCACGGCTCCTCCGGGGGCCGGCGCGCGAGGCCGTCGCACGGCGGCGCGGGCGGCCGCTCGGCCACACGGCGTGACGGCCGGCGGCTGCGCCCGGTGCCCACCGCCCGCCCGCTCAGCGAGACGCGCCTGCGGGAGCTGCGCGACCGGGCCATCCGCTCGACCGACCGGAGCATCACCGTCTCCGACCCGCACCAGCCCGACAACCCGCTGGTGTACGTCAACCCCGCGTTCGAGCGGATGACCGGCTACCCCGCCGGGGAGGCGGTCGGCCGCAACGCCCGGTTCCTGCAGGGCCCCGGGACCGACGACGACGCCGTCGGCGAGCTGCGCGAGGCGCTGCGGGCCGGCCGGGGCTGCACCGTGACGCTGCTCAACCACCGCAGGGACGGCAGCACCTTCTGGAACGAGCTGACCGTCTCGCCGGTCCTGGGCGACGACGGCAAGCTCACCCACTACGTCGGGGTGCAGACCGACGTGACCGAGCGGGTGCTCGCCCAGAGCGAGCGTGAGCGGCTGCTCAAGGCCGAGCAGCGCGCCCGGGCCGAGGCCGAGACCCTGCGCGCCGCCGCCGAGGCCTCGCGCGTCCAGGCCGAGGAGACCCAGCACCGGCTGTGGCTGCTGGCGGAGGCGACCGCGCTGCTGACCGCCTCCCAGGAGGTCGACTCGGCCCTGGAGCGCCTGACCGAGCTGGTCGTGCCGATCCTCGCCGACTGGAGCATCGTCGACCTGCTGGACGAGGAGGGCCGGCCCAGGCGCGTCGGGGTCGGGCACCTCGACCCCGGGCTGGCCGCGCGCCTGCGCACGCTGGAGCAGAAGTACCCGCTCAACCTCCAGGAGGCGAGCGCCAGCGCGAGCGTGCTCCGCGGCGGCCCGGCCGTGCTGCTCCCCCAGATCACCGAGGAGTGGGTCTCCAGCTGGGTCCGCTCACCGGAGCTGATGGCCACCTACCGCCGCGCCGGGCCGGCCAGCTCGGCGATCTCGGTCCCGCTGCGTGCACGCGGCCGCGTGCTCGGCGCCCTCACGCTGATCTCGATCGGCGCCGGCCGCCGCTTCGACGACGCCGACCTGCGGCTGGCCGAGGACCTCGGCCGCCGTGCCGGGCTGGCGGTCGACAACGCCCGCGCCTACCGGCGGGAGCTGCAGGTGGCCGAGACGCTCCAGCGCCACCTCCTGCCCGATCAGCTCCCCTCGGTCCCCGGGCTGGAGCTGGCGGGCCGCTACGTCGCCGGCAGCGCCGGTGTGGAGGTCGGCGGCGACTGGTACGACGTCATCCCCGGCACCGACGGCTCCGCGATCCTGGTGGTCGGGGACGTCATGGGCCACGACCTGCGGGCCGCGGCGCTCATGGGCCGCCTGCGCAGCGCCGCGCGCGCCTTCGCGATCGAGGACGACCGGCCGGCCACGGTCCTGCGCCGCCTGGACCGGCTGGTCGGCCGGCTGGAGCCCGGCGAGCTGGCCACCGCCGTCTGCGCCCGGATCGCCCCGGGCGGCACCACGATCACCTACGCCAACGCCGGCCATCCGCCGCCGCTGCTGGTCGCCTCCAGCGGCACCCGTTACCTGGAAGGCGGCCGCGGCGTCCTGGTCGGCGTCGCCCCCGAGACCGACCGGCAGGAGGTCAGCCTGCCGCTGCCGACCGGGAGCACGCTGCTGCTGTACACCGACGGCCTGGTCGAGGACCGCGACGAGCAGCTCGACAACGGGCTCAAGCTGCTCGCCGCCGAGGCCTCCGCCCGCGCCCGCGCGGGGCTCGAAGCGGCCTGCGACGGGCTGCTGGCGGCGCTGGACGCTCCCGCCCGGCGGGACGACATCGCGCTCCTCGCCGTCCGCCGCCGGCCCGCGATCGACCATCCCAGCGCCACGGCGACCCCGCTGACCGTGCCGAGGCGGGACTGAGCGAGCGGGACTGAGCGAGCGGGCGGGGGACCCGGCCTCGCGAGGAGGCCGCCGGGCTCAGAAGAGGCCGCCGAGGAACTTACCGACCGCCTTGACCGCCTTCCCGACGCCCTTGACGACGTCCTTCGCGACGTCGCCGACGAAGCTGCCGACGTCCCTCACGGCGTCCTTGGCCTTGTCCATGACCCAGTCGGCCGGCTTGTCGAGACCGACCAGCTCGAGCGCCCCCCCGATCACCTCCTTCGACACGAACTTCACCGCGTCGTGGGTCACGTCGGCGGCGAACTTGAACGGCGCGTCCAGCGGCTCGGGGAGGATCTCGGCGGCCATCCGCAGCACTCCGGGCCCGGCCGAGACGGCCGCCGCGGCCCAGGGGCCGCCCACGACGTAGGCGGGGAGCATCGCGCCCGCGCCCATGTCGGTCTGCTCCGCGTCCCAGGCGGCCCTGGGCAGGATGGCCTCGACGGGCGACCAGCCCAGCCAGGTGGCGGCGGCCGGCGCCACCAGCTCCATCATCCCCGCGACGGGCTGGTCCTCGGTCATCTCGTAGACCGCCTTGGGCACGGCCCCGGCCAGCGGCGGGAGCCCCGCCAGCGCCGCCGCGCCCGGCCCGAGCTCCACCCCCGCCGCGGCGGGGTCGCCGGTCACCACCCCCTGGTAGACCGCGTTGGGGAAGTCCCCGGCGATCCGCGGCAGGCCGGCCATCCCCGCCACGACCGGCACCGGCTGCAGCGCGCCCGCCACCGGCTGGTCCCTGGCGACCGCCAGCCACAGGCCCTTGTACGACGGGGCGACCAGCGCCGGGATCCCTGCCTCGTCGAACAGCGCCGGCATCACGTCCGTCGCCGGCGCCACCGTCGAGAGCCCGGGCGTCCCCCCCTGCCCGGCGTCGGCGACGACCTCCTCGGGCAGCGACGGCGGGTCGGTGAGCGACAGGGAGAGCGACAGGGAGGCGGTGGGCGGCGCCGGGGACGCGACCGGCGCCGCGGACGCGAGGAACGCGGGCGGCGCGCCCGGGGCCGAGACCGTGAGCGCCGCCGGCCCGTCGCCGGCCGAGGTCGGGATCTCCGGCGGCAGCGGGACGCCCAGCGCCGCCAGCCGCAGGTCGGGCTCCTCGGCGATCGCCTGCTCGAGCTGCAGCACCGAGGGGTGGAACGACCCCAGGTTCGCCCGCCACGCCTGGAGGACCTGGCCGGCGGGGGCCGCGCCCAGGGGGGTCGCCCGGACGGGGATCCCGCCGGCCGGGCCGGGCTCACCGGGCGCGCCGCCCTCGGTCCTGCCGGTCCCCACGGGGTCCCCGGTCCCGCCGACCATCCGGGTCCCCTCCATCCCTTCGGTCCTGCCGGTCCCCACGCTCGCGGTGGCAAGGTCGCCCGTGGTGGCCGGTGTGGTCACGCCGGCCGGGGTCGGGGTCGCGACCGGGGTCGGGGCGGTCACGGTGGTCGGGGCGCGCGTGGTGGTCCCGTCGACCCCGGTGGCCTCGGCCTTCTCGAGGAGCCGCGCGATCCCGTCAGGGAGCCGCTCGGCGGGGGGCTCCACCGCGGGCGGCTCGGCGGCGGGCGCCTGGTCGCGCGCGCGGGCCGGGTCTTCGGGGGAGGGCTGGCCGCCGGTGCCGGCCTGGTCGTCCGAGAGCTGGACGGCCCCGCCCTCCCGGCCGTCTTCGCGGAACCGGACCTGCGAGAACTTGGGGATCGTGGCGTAGGTGCCGGGACCGGGGTGGGGCTCGTCGCCGGGGACCCCGGCGGTGGCCACGGCCGCCCCGCCGACGGCGGGGGCCGGATCGATGGCGAGGGCGAGCCGCCCGCGCGCCTGATCCTCCAGGATCTGCCGGGCGAGCCGCTCGTTCATCAGCAGCAGCATCATCGACACGGAGCCCGCTGGATCCGCCGCCCGGCCTGCCTGCCCGCCGCCGTCGCCGCCGTCGCCGTCCCCGGTCGCGCCGGCGTCGGCGCCCTGCCCGCCCTGCCCGTCCTGCCCGTCCGCCCCCTGTCCCCCCTGGCCGCCGTCGCCCTGGCCGCCGCCTTCGCCGCCCCCGCCCTCGTCCGCGTGGACGGCCGGCGTCCGCGTGGCGAGGGCGATGGTGGCGCCGCCGGCGACCAGCAGCGAGACCACGAAGGTCAGCGTCAGCAGCAGCGCCGTCAGCCGACCGCCGGGGGGCCGGCCGGCCGGACCGGATGCGCCGCGCGAGCCGGGCGCGGCGTCCGAGCCCGCTGCGCCGCGCCCGCCGGGTGTGGGGGGCACGGCAGGAGCAGGTCGCGCCTCGTGCCGTCCGCGCCGCCGCGGCATCGCGCCTCCCTGGGTGTCCTGTCCGGGTGCCTGTCCGGGTGCCGGTCCGGGTGCCTGTCCGGGGTCCCGCCCGGGCGCCTCCCTCCGGTGCCTGGCCGCCGGGTTGCGGCCTGCTGTGGCGTGAACGGCTCGGGGATCCGGCTCGGCGGGATGCTCCGGGGAAGCGCCGGCACGGCCCGCAGCCGGCGGGGGCGGGCGACGGACCGGCAGGCCATGGCACGCGCCTGCCGCCGCCCGCTCGGCACAGCACCGGGGGTGGTGCATGGCCGCTGTCCTGCGCGGGTGCCGGCGAGATTGCCGGCGCAGTCTCGACGGCCGGCTTGTGAGAACGTTGTGACCGTTCTGAGAGCGGGGTGACGCGACGGCAACGATCGCGCGACGGGCCCCGCCGGCAGGATCGAGTATCGTCTGGGTGCCGGCGGGACCTGCCGGCGGATCGGACCTGACCGCAACCCTGCGGGAGCCGCGGCTGATGGCACCGGTCGAGACCGCGGACCCGCCGCCCATCGTCCCCGAGCCGGTCACCGACCGGTAGCGCCGGGAGGCTCGACGTGCGTGTGCTGGTGACCGGTGGACTCGGCTACGTCGGTCGGATCGTGACGGCTCGGCTGGCCGTGGACCGGCACGAGGTGACGGTCCTGTCCCGGTCGGCGCCCGGGCCGGACCGGCCGCTCCCCGAGGGGGTCACGTTCGCGCTCGCGGACCTGCTGGACCGTGACCGGGTGGGCGAGGTGGTGACCGCCGGGCAGTTCGAGGGGGTCTGCCATCTGGCCGGGGTGACCCGGGTGCGGGCGTCGTTCTCCGATCCCGTCGGCACGTACACGGCGAACGTCGGCGGCACGCTCCACCTCCTGGAGGCCCTGGCGGGCTCCGGCGTGCCGGTCCGCTTCGTGTTCGCCTCGACCGGCGCGGTGTACTGGGCCGACGCGCCGATGCCCGTGGACGAGCGGGCGCCGGCGGCGCCGACCAGCCCGTACGCGGCCAGCAAGCTCGCGGTCGAGCACCTGCTGTCCTTCCACGCCGCGAACGGCTCGATCGGCGCGGTCAGCCTGCGCTGCTTCAACGTCGCCGGGGCGGTCGACGACCACGGGGACCCGGACCCGACCCGCCTGATCCCCAGGGCCCTCGCGGTCGCCGCCGGCCGGGCGCCGGTCCTGGAGGTCAACGGCGACGGCTCGGCGGTGCGTGAGTTCGTCCACGTCGCGGACCTGGCCGGCGCGTACGCGCTGGCACTCGACGCGGCGCAGCCGGGCACCCACGAGACGCTCAACGCCGGCAGCGGCACCGGCGTCCGCGTGCGCGACGTGATCGAGATGGTCACGCGGGTGACCGGGCGCGCGGTCCCGGTCTCCAACGGGCCGCCCGCGGACGAGCCGCAGGCCCTCGTCGCCGACAGCGGCCGGATCCGCGAGCGGCTCGGCTGGCAGCCGGTGCGGTCGTCGATGGAGCGGATCGTCCGCGACGCGTGGATGGCGGTGGCGCCCCGCTGACGCCACGACCCGACGGCATCGACCCTCGATCAGCCTCGACCAGCCCGGACCAGGCCGGATCTGCACAGGTCAGGCTGGGTCCCTCGACCAGGAGCCTCCCTATGCCCGGCTTTCCCCACGGCGTCGAGAGCCCGTTCGACGAGCTGCTCGGCCTCAACCTCACCGAGACCGGTCCCGAGCGGGTCGCCGGGGTCCTCCCGGTGACGGCCCGGCTGCACCAGCCGACCGGGATCGTCCACGGCGGGGTGTACGCGACCATCGTGGAGACGGTGGCGAGCGTCGGCGCGACGCTCGCCCTCGAGGGCCGGGGGGTCGCCGTCGGGATCGACAACACCACCGACTTCCTCCGCCCGGTCCGTGACGGCGAGCTACGGGTCGAGGGCAGGCCGGTCACGCGCGGCCGGAGCCTGCAGCTCTGGGAGGTCAGCGTGACCGACGAGCGGGGACGCCCGGTCGCCCGCGGCCGGGTGCGGCTGATGAACGTCGGCGACGCGGCCTGAGCCGGCGGGCTCCCGGGCCGGGGCGGCCGGAGCCGGCGGGCCGGGACGGCCGGATCGCTGCCCTCCCGGGCCTCGGCGGCGCGCCAGCGCGGCGACGGCCGCGGCGACGACGATCGCCAGGCAGCCGCGCGGCACCCAGTCGCCCAGCCGGACGTAGGGGGTGTCCGCCGCGCCCAGCGGCAGGGTGACGACCGCGGCGCCGCGCCATCCGGTCCCGAAGCGCGCCAGCACCCGGCCGCGCGCGTCCGCGACCGTCGTCACGCCGGTCAGGGTCGCGTGCACGACCGGATGGCCGGTCTCGACCGCGCGCAGCGGGGCGAAGCTCGCGTGCTGCTCCGGCGCCCAGCTGTGCTGGAACGTCGTGGTCGCGGACTGCACGACGATCAGCTCGGCGCCTCGTGCGACGTGCTGCCTGGCGAGGTCCGGGAACGCCGACTCGAAGCAGACCAGCGGCCCGATCCGCACCGCGCGCGCCTGCAGCTCGACCAGGGCGGTGCCGCGCACCCGGTCCTCGGCGGCCGCCTTGCTGATCCGCGCGACCCAGCCGAGCAGCGGCCGCAGCGGGATGTACTCGCCGAAGGGGACCAGCCGCATCTTGTCGTAGCGGCCGTCGATGCCGTCGGGCCGCACCAGCACCGCGCTCTTGGAGATGCCGCGGCCGGCCTGGCGCCGGGCGTCGACGTTGACCAGCAGGTCCGCGCCGGTCACGCGGGCCAGGCGCACGAGCCGCGCGCGCAGGTCGGGGCGGCTGTCGAGATCGAACCCGACGCTGCTCTCCCCCCAGACGACCAGCTCGGGGCGGCTCGCGGCGAGCTGCAGGGTGGCGCGCTCGCCCGCGTCGAAGCGCGCCCCGGGCGACCCGATCACCCCGGGCTGGACCAGGCCGACGCGCAGCGTGCGGCCCGCGGACGGGTGGCTGCGCACGGCGTCCCAGGCGGGGCCGGACGCGAACGCGGCCGCGGCGAGCGCGACCGCCGCCAGCCGCACGGCCGCGCGGGTGCCGGGGGCGAGCGCCGCGGCCAGCGCGGCGTTGACCGCGACGGCGAGGAAGCTGACCAGCCAGACGCCGCCGAGCGCGGCCGGCGCCAGCAGCGGACGGTTCGCCCACTGGCTCGACCCGAGCAGCCCGAACGGCCCGCCCAGCCGGTCCCAGGACCGGACGGCCTCGGCCAGCACCCAGCCCGCCGGCAGGACGGCGATCGCCGCCAGCAGCTTCGCGACGGTGACGGGGCCGGACAGGAGCGCCCGGACGGCCACGCCCCAGGGGATCAGGGCGGCCCCGAGCAGCAGCGCGAACGCCGGCAGCGCCGGCCCGAGGACCGGCGCGAGCCACGCGTGCACCGCCGCCAGCAGCCCGGCGCCGCCCAGCCACGCGCGCACGCCGGCCTCCCGTGGCGTCCGCGCGCGGGCGACGAGCAGCAGCAGGGGCACCAGCCCGATCCAGGCGAGCGGCCAGATGCCGGGCTCGGGGAACGCGAGCGCGGGCAGGGCACCGGCGACCGCGCTCGCCCCGCGAGCGAGCCATCGCCGCTCCCGATCCGGCACCGTCGTCCCCTGCCCGTGCCTGCCCGTCGCCGTGCGCCGCCTCCTCGCCGCGACCCCGAGGGTAGCCCGCAGCGGGGCCTGGCTCACGTGCCCGGCCCGGCGGCGTCAGGGGGCGTCGCGCTCCGGCGGGCCGCCGGCCGGACGCAGCCCGCGCAGGGTGACGGTCGGGCCGGCCGCCGCGGCGTCGAGCTCCTCGGCGCGGCGGCGGCTGGCCGCCCGCCACGCGAGCCACAGCGGCGGGACCATCAGCAGCACGACCAGCGCGCCGGCCACACCGGAGGCGAGCCGGTACACGTCCGCGACGTACGTCCACACCACCGGCATCAGCAGCGACCACAGGCCGAACGCCACCAGCAGCCCCTGGAAGTGCCAGCGGTCGAGGCGCGCCACGCGGGCGGCCACCGCGGTCGTCATGATCGCCAGGCCGATCAGGATGGCCTCGGCCGCGCCGACGCCGTCGCCGTGCCCGCGCCGCAGCAGCGGCGTCGCCGCCAGCGCCGCGCCGACCGCGAACGCGCCCCAGTCGCACCAGGCCGTGGAGGGCTGCGCCCTGGAAGCGCCGGAGGCTGGGCCGGGCCGCCCGCCCGCCGGATCCGCTGCAACCGCCATCGACGCTCCCTCGCTCCCCGCTGCCTCACTCCTGGTCCCTCGATCATCGCTCCGTGGCCGGTCGCGCGCTCGCACCCCCGCGTCCGCCGCCGTCCACCCCTGCACGCGATGCGGCGGCCTGGCGCGGTCAGCCGGGCCGGCCGGCGGCGAGCGGCTCGACGCCACCCTCGCGCAGCAGGAACCGCCGCAGCCGCCCGTGCGGGGTCCGCGGCAGCTCGGGCACGAACGTGACCGCCTGCGGCACCTTGTGGCTGGCGAGCCGCTCCCGGGCGAGCGCGATCACCGAGTCGCCGAGGGCCGCGCCCGCCTTGGCCGGGTCGGTGGGCACGACGAACGCGTGCAGCGACGACGCGCCGAGCTCGTCGCGCACGGCCGCGACCGCGACCTCGGCGACGCCGATGTGCGCGGCGAGGACCCGCTCGACCTCGAGCGCGGAGACCGCGATGCCGCGCACCAGCTCGACGTCGTCCGCGCGGCCGTGGTGGCGGATGAAGCCCTCGCCGTCGAGGGTGGCGAGGTCACCGGTCCGCAGCCATCCTCCGGTGAGCGCCCGGGCGGTCGCCTCGGGCTCGTTCCAGTAGTCGATCAGCAGGGTCGGCCCGCGCACCCACAGCAGGCCCTGGGTGCCTTCGGGCAGGTCGCGGCCGGCGGCGTCGGCGATGCGGACCTCGTAGCCTTCCAGCGCCCGCCCGAGCGTCCCGTCGCGCGCCGCGGCCGGGGTGTTGGCGCAGAACGCGTGGCCCACCTCGGTCGACACCAGCGTGTCCAGGACCGGGCAGCCCGCCCACCGGCGGATCCGGCCGGCCAGCGCCGGCGTCAGCGGCTCGCCCGCCGACACCGCCGCGCGCAGCGCCGTCAGGGGCGACGCCGGCAGCGCCTCGAGCAGCCGGGCGTAGAAGGTCGGCACGGCGAACAGCAGGGTCGGCTGGCGCCGGGCGGCGGTCTCGGCCACGGCGCCGGGCTGCGCGCCGCCCGGGTGCAGCAGCGCGCACGCGCCCGACAGCAGCGGGAAGAACACCGAGTTCCCGAGCCCGAAGGCGACGTGCATCCGCGAGGCGCTGAGCAGCACGTCGTCCGGCCCGATCCCGAACGCCCCCGAGCCCGCGGTCCGGTGGTAGACGAGCGGGTCGTCGTGGCGGTGCAGCGCGAGCTTCGGCCGTCCGGTGGTCCCGGCGGTGTACTGGCCGTACGCGGGCGCCTCGCCGCCGACCGCCGCGGCGGGGACGCTGGCGGCTCCGGCCATCTCACCGGTGAGCGTCGCGGGCGCCAGGGTCGCCGCCGCCTCCTGGAACCGGTCGACCAGCTCGCGCGCGCAGACCACCACGCGCGGCTCGGCGTGGGCGAGCGAGGACGCGTGGTCGCCGGGTGGCAGCTCGGGGTCGACGGGGACCGCGATCGCGCCGAGCCACAGCGAGGCCAGGAAGGACCATACGAACTCGACGGAGTCCTCCAGCGCGATCAGCACCCGGTCGCCGCGGGCGACGCCCAGCTCGGCGAGGACCGCGGCGGCCTGCGCCGCCCCGCGGTGCACCTGGCCGTGGCTGACCGTGCCCGCCGGGCCGGCGTACGCGACCCGGTCGCTCCAGCCCCCGCGCTCGGCCTGCTCGGCCAGCGTGGTCGCGAGGTTCACCGGGGCGGCTCCGGCCGGCCCTCGGCAGCCCGTCGCCCGCGGCCCGGGGAAGCGCAAGCGGCTCCGGCGGCGGGCAGGTCGGGAACGTTCGGCATGTCGACCCCTGCTGCTCGGCGTGACCGAGGATGTCCGCGCCGCGCTCGCGCGCCGCGCGTGTCGGCGCCGGGCGGTCGCGGGCACCTCAGTGGGGCGCTCGCCAGTATGGCAGACGGCCGGGGCGGTCGTACCCGCTCGCGCACCGGTCCGCGCCGTGCGACCTGCGGTCGGACAGGCCGGGGGCGCTCCCGGGCGCGCCGGGCCGGCGGCGGGCGAGGACCCGGATCTCCGGCGGGATCTCCGGGCGGGGTCGCCGCCGTCGACCGCGGACGGCGGTCAGGTCGACAGCGCGATCAGGAGCGCGAAGGCGAACAGCCACCAGCCGGTGGTGGCGATCGTCCGCGGCGGGGGCTGCAGGGGCTGGCGGGCCATGGCACTCACACCTTCGAGGGCTGACGGCGGCCGCCGGCCCAGGTCCACGCGTACTCGGCGTCCTCGGCGGCGATCGCCTCCGGGCCGAGCGCCAGCGGCCGGAAGGTGTCGACCATCACGGCCAGCTCGTCGGTGCCCTTCGCGCCGAGCGCGCGCTCCACGCTACCGGGCTGCGGCCCGTGTGTGAACCCGTTGGGGTGCAGGGACATCGACCCCAGCTCGATCCCCGACCCGGCGCGGCTCATGAAGTCGCCGCCGCAGTAGAACAGCAGCTCGTCGGAGTCCACGTTGTGGTGGTTGTAGGGGACCGGGATCGCGTCGGGGTGGTAGTCGAACAGGCGCGGCACGAACGAGCAGACCACGAACCTCGGGCCGGCGAACGTCTGGTGCACCGGCGGCGGCTGGTGCAGCGACCCGGTGATCGGCTCGAAGTCGTGGATGGACAGCGCGTAGGGGTACTGGCAGCCGTCCCAGCCCACGACGTCGAAGGGGTGGTGCTGGTAGGTGTAGCGCGTCAGCCCGGCGCGGTGGCGCACCAGCACGTCGGCGGGGCCGTCGTCGTCGACCGTCAGCGGGCCCTCGGGACCGCGGATGTCGCGCTCGCAGTAGGGTGCGTGCTCCAGGAACTGGCCGCGCTCGGAGAGGTACTTCCCGGGCGGCGTGATGTGGCCTCGCGCCTCGATCACCAGCGCGCGGGTCGGCTCCCCGGCCCCCTGGCCGTCGCCCCCGGCGCCAGCGGCGGGCAGCCAGCGGTGCGTGGTGCCGCAGGGGACGTACACGTAGTCGCCCGCGGTCGCCCCGATGCGGCCGAACACGCTCTCCAGCGTGGCCGACCCGCTCTCCAGGTACACCAGCTCGTCGCCGGCGGCGTTGCGGTACAGGGTGCTGGCCGCGTCGGCGGCCACGTACGAGATGCGCACGTCGTCGTTGGCCAGCAGCAGGCGGCGCCCCTCCACCAGGTCGCCGCCGGTGTCGAGCTGGTGGGTGCGCACGTGCCTCGGCAGCAGCGGGGCGTTGGGCACCAGGCCGTCCGGGGGCCGCTCCACGCTCTGCGCGGCGATGATCGCGGTCGGCAGGTGCCGGTGGTACAGCAGCGAGGCGTCGGAGCTGAACCCCTCCTGCCCCATCAGCTCCTCCGCGTACAGGCTGCCGTCGGGCTGGCGGAACTGGACGTGGCGCTTTCGCGGGATCTGGCCGGCGCTGCGGTAATACATGGGTCGATGCCCTCCCCAGGGGAGCCCCTCGTCGGGCTCAGGGACGCGGTTCGGCGACACCGGCCAGGCTACCCCGGCGCCGCGGCGGTCAGTCCGGGACGGGCACCGGAGCGAGGTAACGGGCCCGGGCGACCTGGCCGCCGAGGCCGTCCAGCACCCACACCGAGCCCTTGAGCCAGCGGCGCTCGGGGCCGAACCTGACGCCCTGCGCCGCCAGCCGCTCGACGACGGCGCCGATCACCTCGCCGTGGGTGCAGGCGACGGCGCCCTCGAGCCCCCGGTCGCCCAGCCACGCAAGCACCCGGTCCAGGTCGACGCCGACCCCGAGCCTCGGCTCGTCGGTGACGCGCAGCCCGCGCACGCGCGCCAGCGGCGTCACGGTCTGCCGGCAGCGCTCGGTGGGGCTGCTGAGGATCCGGCGGACCGCGTACGGGGCGAGCAGGCGCACCAGCCCCTCCGCCTGGAGGCGCCCCCTGGGGGACAGCGGGCGCAGCTCGTCGGTGCCCTGCCAGGCGTGCTTGTTGCCGGCGTGGCCGTGTCGGACGAGGTACAGCATGTCGCGCCCTCCTTGCCGGAGCGGTCCCTGCCGGAGGATCAGGGCCGGAGGAGTCGGGCCGGGCGGACGATCGCCACGATCCCGCACCGATCGTACGGCGCCCGCAAGCGGTCCGCAGCCCACGCAGCGTCACCGCCCGGCGGCTCGGAGCGCCCGCCCCTGACCGCCGTTGGCCACGGGGCGGGCGCTCCGGCCATGGGCCCCGGCCCGGGCCCTGTGCCTGGGCACGGCTCGGGCCGGGGGGGCGGGCGGGTCGGCCGGTCGCCGCGCCCGCCCGCCGGGCCGCGGGACGGGTCAGGAAGCCCGGGCCCGAGGCACCCGCGGGCGGGCGAACGGCGCCCGCCTCGGGCTCTGGGGCAGCGCGAACGCGCTGCGCCCGGTGATCTCCTTGCCGACGATCAGGGACTGGATCGCGTCGGTGCCCTCGTAGGTGACGACGGCCTCCAGGTCGGCCAGGTGCCTGGCGACGTGGTTGTCCAGCAGGATCCCGTTGCCGCCGAGCAGCTCCCTGGCCTCGGCCGCGATCGTCCGCGCGGTCGCCGCGTTGTGCATCTTGGCCAGCGATGCCTGGCC
The DNA here is from genome assembly GCA_035263405.1 of Actinomycetes bacterium. Taxonomy (GTDB): domain Bacteria; phylum Actinomycetota; class CALGFH01; order CALGFH01; family CALGFH01; genus DATFRI01. The sequence goes on from DATFRI010000072.1 coordinate 48,454, forward strand.
GTCGGTCATACGCCCGGTGGCGGCGAGCTGGCTGAGGCGCAGCGACACGAGCTGCATGGTGGTGAGGTCGGCGAGCATCTTGGCCAGGCGCGACTGCACGAGCTGGTAGGCGGCCAGCGGGGTGCCGAACGACTCCCGCTCGGCCACGTACGCCAGCGCCGACTCGAAGGCGGCGGCGGCGTGCCCGACGGCCTCCCAGGCGACGCCGAAGCGGGTCGCGGTCAGGACCCGGGCGGTGTCGGCGAACGTGCGCGCCCCCTCCAGGCGGTGGTCGAGCGGGACCCGGACGCCGTCGAGGCTCACGTCGGCCTGCCACACCGCCCGCTTGGCGGTCTTGCCGGTGATGAGGCTGGTCTCCAGGCCGGGCGTGCCCTTGGGGACGACGAAGCCGCCGACCTCGCCGTCCTCGCCGCGGGCCCAGACGACGATCAGGTCGGCGAAGGAGGCGTTCCCGATCCAGCGCTTGGCGCCGTCCAGCACCCAGGCGTCGCCGTCGCGCCGGGCGCGGGTGCGCAGCGCCACCACGTCCGACCCGTGCTCGGGCTCGGTGAGCGCGAACGCGCCGAGCTTGTCCAGCGTGGCCATGGCGGGCAGCCAGCGCCGCCGCTGCTCCTCGCTGCCGAGCATGGCGATCGAGCTCATCGCCAGGCCGGAGTGGACCCCGAAGAACGTGCACACGCTGCCGTCGCCGCGGGCCAGCTCCATCGCGACCATCCCGGCGCCGACGTGCGACAGGCCGGCGCAGCCGTATCCCTGGACGACCCCGCCCGCGACCCCGAGCGCCGCGAGCTTGGGCACCAGCTCGAACGGGAACTCCGCCCGCTCCCAGTAGTCGTTGATGACCGGGACGACCTCGGCGTCGCAGAAGCGCCGCACACGGTCGCGGACCTCGCGCTCGGCGGGCGTCAGCAGGTCGTCGATCCGGTAGAAGTCGGCGCCGTCGGCCGGCTCGGCGATCGGAGTCAAGGCCATGTCCTCCTGCGGGCCGGTCCCCGCGGCTTTTGGTCGCGGAAACGCGTGCGCCCGCCGTACGGCAACGTGATTACCACCACGATACAGGTGATCGTGAATTTGGCAATGGGCGACACCGACGTCGGCGTCGAATTGGCAATCGCGTCGGCAATCGATACCGACGTCGGCGTCGCCGGATACCCGGCCAAATAGGGCCGTTAACGCACCGACCGGATGGAGTACCGTGGTCGGGAACCCGCGCCGGGACCGCGACGACAGGAGGCAGCGATGCCAGACCAGACCCGCATCCGCCGGGTCGCCGTGCTCGGCGCGGGGACCATGGGGGCGGCCATCGCCGCCCACGCGGCCAACGCCGGGCTCGCGGTCGACCTGCTCGACGTGCCCGGCGAGGGCTCCGACCGGGACGCAACGGTGCGCGCGGGGTTCGAGCGGATGCTCACCGCCCGGCCGGCCGCGCTCATGTCCCCCGCGCTCGCCGCGCGCATCCGCCTGGGGAATTTCGACGACGATTTCGACCGGCTCACGCGCGCGGACTGGGTCGTGGAGGCGGTCGTCGAGCGGGTCGAGCCGAAACAGCAGCTCCTGGAGCGCGTGGAGAAGGCGCTCGGCCCGGCCACGGTCGTGTCCACCAACACCTCGGGGCTGCCGCTCGCGCGAATTGCCGAGGGACGCTCCCCGGACTTCCGCCGCCGCTTCGTCGGCACGCATTTCTTCAACCCGCCACGCTACCTCAAGCTGGTGGAGCTGATCGTCCCCCCCGAGGCGGACCCGGCGGTCGCCGCGGGCATGCAGGCGTTCCTGGAGCAGGTCCTCGGCAAGGGCGTGGTGCGCGCCCAGGACACCCCCAACTTCATCGCCAACCGGCTGGGCGTGCTCGCCGGCATGTCGACGGTCCGCTACGCCTTCGAGCACGGCTTCACCGTCGAGGAGGTCGACGCGCTCACCGGGCCGCTGATCGGCTGGCCCAGGACCGCCACGTTCCGGCTGTTCGACCAGGTGGGGCTGGACGTGATGGTCGCGGTCGCGGAGAACCTGCACCGGCTGGTGCCCGACGACGACGCGCGCGAGTCGCTGCGCGCGCCCGAGCCGCTGCGCCGGATGCTCGACGCGGGCCTGCTCGGCATCAAGACCGGCGCGGGCTTCTACAAGCGGACCCGGCGCGACGGCCGGACCGCCTTCGACGTGCTCGACCCCGACACGCTCTCCTACCGGCCCGCGCGCGAGCCGGACCTGCCTCTCGTCGAGGCCGCCGACGCCGAGCGCGACCTCGGCGCGCGGCTGCGCCTGATCATGGAGCGGGCCGAGGACGACCGCGGCGCCCGCTTCCTGCGCGACACGCTGCTGCCCGCGCTCGCCTACGCGTCGCGCCGCGTGCCGGAGATCTCCGGCTCGCTGGTGGACGTCGACCACGCGATGGAGTGGGGGTTCGGCCAGCGGCTCGGCACCTTCCGGCTGTGGGACCAGCTCGGGGTCCGCGCCACCGCCGAGCGCATGCGGGCGCTCGGGCTCGAGGTCGGCGGCTGGGTCCAGGAGCTGCTGGACCGCGGCGGGGAGCGCTTCTACGTGCCCGGCGACGGGGGCGAGCAGGTCGTCAGCCCCGTCAGCGGCGGCCTGGAGCCGGTGCCGGTGGACCCCGAGGTCCTCGACCTCGGGCGCGTCCGGGACGAGCGCGGCGTGGTCGCCGCCAACGGCTCGGCCAGCCTCGTCGACCTCGGCGACGGCGTGCTCTGCCTGGAGCTGCACGGGCCCTCCGCGTCGGTCGACGGCGCCGTGCTCGAGCTGGGGCTGGAGCTGCTCGACGAGCTGGCGGGCGGGCGCTGGAAGGCGCTGGTGATCGCCAGCCGCACGCCCGACTTCTCGGTGGGGGCGAACCTGTTCGAGATCGGGATGCTCGGCGCCCAGGTCGCCCACGGCGGCGCCGACCCCGACCAGCTCGCACAGGTCGTCCGGAGCCTGCACCGGATCGTCCAGGGACTGCGGTTCGCGCCGGTGCCGGTGGTCGCCGCCCCGCACGGCCGGACGCTCGGCGCGGGGGCCGAGCTGTGCCTGGCCGCCGACCGGATCGTGGCCGCCGGCGAGACCTACCTGGGCCTGCCCGAGGTCGGCGTCGGGGTGGTCCCCGCCGGCGGCGGCTGCAAGGAGCTGCTGCGCCGGGTGGTGTCGCCCGCGATGGCGGCCGCCGGGGACGCCCCGCCGCTGCCCTGGGTGCGGCGCGTGTTCGAGACCATCGGGACCGCCAAGGTCGCCGCCGGCGCGGTCGAGGCGCGCGAGCTGGGGTTCCTGGACGCCGACGACCGGATCGTGCTGCACCCCGACCACCTGCTGGCCGCCGCCAAGCGCACGGCGCTCGCGCTCGCGGACGGCTACCGCCCGCCCGACCCGGCGACCTCCCGGGTGTTCGCCGCCGGCGCGCCGACGCTCGCGGCGCTGGAGCTGGGCGTGCAGACCCTCCAGTGGGCCGGCCGGGCGAGCGGGCACGACGGGGTGATCGGCCGGGCGCTGGCCCGCGTGCTCTGCGGCGGCGAGCTGTCCGCCCCGCAGTGGGTCAGCGAGCAGCACATCCTCGACCTGGAGCTGGAGGCGTTCAGCGCGCTGGCCGTCCAGCAGCCCACCCTCGACCGCATCCAGCACATGCTCACCACCCGCACGCCACTGAGGAACTGAGACCATGAAGCAGGCTGTCATCGTGAGCGGCGCCCGCACCGCCGTCGGGCGGGCGCCGCGGG
>DATFRI010000073.1:0-17130 GCA_035263405.1 Actinomycetes bacterium
CGCTTCCCCCTCCGGGAGGAGACGCATGGGGATCGCTGACGGCACGCTCGAGACCCCGCCGTCGAAGACGCTGGTCAACAACGGACCGAACGACAAGCGCTGGAACGTGATCATCCTCGGCGACGGCTTCACCACGGGCGAGAAGACCAAGTACCGGGACGCGGCGGACGCCTTCGTGAACGCGCTCAAGACCACGGCGCCGTTCAACGAGGCGACGGTCTGGGGCCGCATCAACGTGCACCGGGTCGACGCGTGGTCCACCCAGTCGGGCGCCGACAACCCGCAGCTCTGTGCGGACGGGTCGGGCCCGTTCAACGGGCCGACGTCGGCGCTGACGATGTTCGACGCCGAGTTCTGCAGCGGCGGGGACCGCCGGCGGCTGGTGGTCGACGAGGGCGTCGTGCTCACCATCGCCGGGGTGGTGCCGAACGTGGAGTTCTCCCAGCCGGTCGTGGTCGTCAACCATCGCGAGTTCGGCGGCTCGGGCGGGAGCGTCGCCGTCTACTCGCTCGCCGACGGCGCGGTCGAGATCGCGATCCACGAGCTCGGCCACTCCGCCTTCCACCTCGCCGACGAGTACGAGTTCCTGAGCGAGCAGGGCTGCACCAAGGGCGAGCCCGACCACGACACCTACACCGGGCCCGAGCCGGAGGAGCCCAACGTCACCAAGGACTTCAACAAGGCGACGCTGAAGTGGCGCCACCTGCTCACCCCGGGCCTGAACCTGCCGACGACGACCAACCCCGACTGCACCAAGTGCCTCCCGGCGTCCAGCCCCGTGGCGGCGGGCGCGGTCGGCGCGTTCGTAGGCGCCAGGTACTTCCACTGCGGGCTCTACCGGCCGGTGTTCAACTGCAAGATGCGCGTCAAGGAGCAGCCCTTCTGCCCGGTCTGCAAGGACGCCATCCGCACCAGGCTGGCGGTCAGCGTCCCACCGCCGGTGACGCCGGTGGCGCCGTCGCCCCCGCCGCCCGCGTCCAAGCTCTGCTTCGTCGCCGGCGCCGTCTACCGCGACCCGTCCCACGCCGACGTCGAGCAGCTGCGCCGCTGGCGCGACGCGCGTCTGGCCCCGGGCGCCCGCGGCCGGCTGGCGATGCGCGCGCTGGCCGCGGCGTACGCGCGGCTCGGGCCGCCCCTCGCGCGTGCCGTCGAGCGCAGCCCGTGGCTCTGCGGGCTGCTGCGCCGGCGCCTGTTCGAGCCCCTGGCGGACGGCCTGCGCCGCCGCGGGCACGAGGGAGGCCGCTGATGCCCGGCAGCGCGCCGCTCCTCGCCGTCGAGCTCGGCAAGCTGCTGGAACCGCTGCGCAGCCGCCTGGCCGCCGGGCAGCTCGCGGTGGTGTTCGAGGAGCTCGGCCTGCCCGTGCCCGCGGCCGTCGCCAACGACGCGCAGGTGAAGGGCAAGGCGGCCGCCGCAGGGACGGCGCTGACCGCCCTGGCGGGCGCCGTGGGGGACCTCGCCGGGGCGATCGCGTCGGGCAGCGAGCCCGCCATCGCGCAGAAGTTCGCCGCGCTGGTCCCAAAGCTGAAGGACACGTTCAGCGCGGTGTCGGCGCTCGCCCAGGCGGTCAAGAGCGCCTACTCGACCACCGACACCAACCTGCTGGAGATCCTGGCCGAGCTGCCCCGCCGGCTGCTGGAGCACCTCGTCGTCGCCTACCTCGAAGGCGACCGGCCGCTGTTGGCGCGCACGCTGGCGCTGCTGGGCGCGGTCGAGTCCCTGCCGCTGCCCGCCAGCGGCGGCCGCCCCGCCTACCTGCGGCGGCGCCTGCGACTGGACCGGCTCGCCACGCTGCTCGACGACCCGGCGCTGGTGCTGCGCGAGCTGTACCGCTGGGGGGACGCCGGTCAGGCGCTCGACGCCGCGCTGCTGCTGCAGCGCCTGCGCGACCTGCTGCAGGTGCTCGCCCCGCCGGCCGCCTACGACCCCGCCGGCCCGTCGCTGGCGACGTTCGTGCTCCTGCTGCGGCCGGCGGCCGGGGCGCCGCTGCCGACCCCGCTCGACCTCACCGTCAACCTCGACGACCTCACCGGCGTCGACCTGCCGCTGCCGGTCACCAGCCAGAAGTGGTCGGCGCGGCTGAAGGCGAGCGGGACGCTGAAGCTCGGCACCGGCATCCGCATCGAGCCGCCCGCCAAGCTGAAGCCGCTCGCCCCCACGGGCTCGGTCGACGGCGAGGCGCTGGTGTCGCTGGAGCGGGCGGGCACCGGCGGGGCCGACATGCTGCTGTTCGGCGAGCCCGACGGCACCCGCCTGACCGCCAAGAAGCTGCAGGCCGCGGTCGGCGCCGCGTTCCACGCGGGCGGCGGCGGCGCCACCGCCGAGCTGGTCGTCGACGCCGGGGTCGTCGGCGGCCGGCTGGTCGTGTCCTTCAAGGGCGCCGACGGCTTCCTCGCCACCTTCCTGCCGTCGTCCTCCAAGCTCGACTTCGACACCGGCGTGCGCTGGACCAGCGCGGAGGGGATCTCGCTGCGCGGCGGCGCCGCGCTGTCGGTCATGGTGCCGCTGACCGTGCAGCTGGGCCCGCTGCGGCTGGACCGGCTGGAGGTCGGGGTCGCGCCCGGCGGCGACGGGCTCGCCCTGCTGGTGCGGGTGACCGGCGGGATCGCGCTCGGCCCGCTCGCCGCCGCGGTCGAGGGCGTCGGCGTCCGCAGCGACCTCGCCTTCCACGACGGCAGCCTGGGCCCGGTCGACCTCGCGTTCTCGTTCCTGCCGCCCGACGGGCTCGGCCTCACCATCGACGCCGGGCCGGTCAAGGGCGGCGGGTTCATCCTGTTCGACCAGGCGGCCGGCCGCTACGCCGGGGTCTTCCAGGTCTCGATCGGCGCGATCGGCGTGACCGCGATCGGCCTGCTGGACACCAAGCTCCCCCAGGGCGCCACGGGCTTCGCGCTGCTGGTGGTCCTGCACGGCGAGTTCCCGCCGATCCAGCTCGGGTTCGGCTTCGCGCTGACCGCGGTCGGCGGGCTGCTGGCCCTCAACCGCCGCGTCGACGTGGACGCGCTGCGGGCGCGCTTCGCCGGCGGCACGGTCGGCCGCATCCTCGCGCCCGAGGACCCGATCCGCAACGCACCCGTCCTGCTGGCCGACCTCGGCGCGGTCTTCCCGCCGGCCGGCGGTGTGGTCGTGGTCGGGCCGACGCTGCAGCTCAAGTGGGTGCAGATCGTCCGCTTCGACGTCGGCGTGTTCATCGAGCTGCCGGGGCCGACGAAGATCGTCCTGCTCGGGTCGGCCAGGGCCGAGATCGCCAACCCGGCCGGCGGCAAGCCGCTGCTGCGGCTGCGGCTGGACATCATCGGGCTGCTGGACTTCGCGCGGAGGGTCCTGGAGTTCGACGCGGTCCTGATCGACAGCCAGCTGCTCGGGATCCTGGAGATCTCCGGCGGCGTGGCGTTCCGGCTGAGCTGGGGCGACGAGCCCTACGTGGTGTTCACCGTCGGCGGCTTCCACCCCGCCTACTCGCCCGCGCCGCTGGTGTTCCCGCCGAGCCTCACGCGCGTGGCGATGACCAGGGGCCACCCCGACGACTTCCTCTACTTCCGCTTCGAGGGCTACTTCGCGATCACGACCAACACGCTGCAGTTCGGCGCGGCGATCGACGTCGCCGTCAACGCCGGGCCGCTGGGCGCCCGCGGCCACCTCGGCTTCGACGCGCTGATCCGCTTCAAGCCGTTCTTCTTCCAGTTCGACTTCCACGCCTCGTTCAAGGTCACCTTCCTGGGGCTCACGCTGGCGGGCGTCAGCATCGACGGGACGCTGTCGGGCCCCGGCCCGGTCACGATCAGCGGCCGCTTCTGCATCGAGATCCTGTTCTTCGAGATCTGCTGGTCGGGCTCGTTCAGCATCGGCAAGGAGGCTCCCAAGGAGGTCAAGCCGGTCGCCAGCGCGGTCGCCCAGCTCGCCGGCGAGCTGGACGACCCCGACAACCTCGAGGCCGCCGGCGGCAGCGACCCCTGGGCGGTCGTCGAGCCCAGCACCGCCGAGCTGCCGATGCCGGTCGTCCCGCCGCTCGGCCAGGTCGTCTGGACCCAGAAGCGCGCCCCGCTCGACCTGCTCCTCCAGCGCTTCGAGACGGTGCCGCTGAAGACGCCCGAGACCGTCGCCGCCAGCGGCCCGAAGGTCGTGGGCAAGGCCAAGGACTGGTTCGCGCCGGGCGGGTTCGCGGAGCTGTCCAAGAGCCAGTCGCTCAACCGCAAGGCGTTCGAGCGCCTCCACAGCGGCGTGCGCATCGGCAGCAGCGGGATCGCCGACGGGCCGGTCCGCACCCACGACGTCACCGTCGACGTCGTCCGCCTGCCCGAGAACGTCCCCGCGACGTTCGCGTTCCTGCTGCCGCCGTGGCTGCTGGCCCTGCTGGAGCACCGGGTCGGCGTGTTCACCCCGGCACCGGTGGACGGCGTGATCAGCGTCACCGACGAGCTCTGGGAGGTCCGCGGCGCCGACGGCGGCGTGGTCGTCGGCGGGATCAGCCAGAGCCAGGCGCACCAGCTCGTCGCCGCCGGGGTCGGCGTCGCGGCGCTGCCCGAGTCCGACCACCTTCCCTCGCTGCCGGTCTAGACGAAAGGCTGCCCATGCCCCCGACCCTCACCTTCCTCGGCTGGGTCCGCGAGCGCGTCGGCGAGCTGATCGGCGGCACCGAGCACGGCCGCGCCCGCGCGGCCACCGAGGTCACCCTCACCGGCCACACCGCCAAGGGCGCGGTCACCACCACCCAGACCCGCCAGGTGGAGTTCCTGCTCGCCGGCCCGCAGGACGTCACGGGCCTGAAGCCCGGGGTGGTCTCGGGCCGCCACCCGGCGCCCGGCGCGATCGACGCGCAGGCCGACAACTGCCCCTACGTGGAGCTGCGCGACCCGTCCCTGCCGTGGCGCTACACGCCCGCCGCGAACCCGCCGGCCGGCACCGGCACGCTGCACCCCTGGCTGATGCTGGTCGTCGGCGTGGACGGGCAGGAGCTGACGCTCGCCGGCCAGGAGGCCGGCCTCGGGGTCGAGGTGCAGAAGCTGCACCCGATCGGCAACCCGGACCAGGCCTCGATCTGGGCGCACGTGCAGCAGACCGGGGGGCAGCGGGTCGCCCGGCTGCTGTCCGGGCGGCCGCTGGCGGCCGGCACCGACTACGTCGCGGTGCTGGTGCCCGCCTACCGCGGGGACGACAGCTCCTTCGGCAAGGCGTGGACCGGCGCGGCCCCGGTCACCGTCCCGGTGTACGACTCCTGGCGGTTCCACACCGAGGCCGGCGGCACCTTCCGCGAGCTGGCCGAGCGGCTCCAGCCCGGCAGCGCCGCGCCCGGCACCGGCGGCGCCGCCACCGACTACCCGCGCCTGCCCGGCGGGCCCGAGCTGCTGGTCCGCGGGGCGCTCGCGCCGGTCGGGTCGGCCGAGGCACCCCTGCCGGCGGCGGTCGCCACCGACATGAACGCGCTCATCGCCCCCGCCACCGACGACGCCGGCCGCCCGGTGATGGGCCTGCCCCGCTACGGCGACGCCTGGAAGCCCGACCCGCTGGGGACGACCACCTGGGGCAAGACCCTCAACCGTGACCCCCGCCATCGCGGCGCCGCGGGCATCGGGCTGGAGCTCGGCATCCGGCTGCAGGACGAGCTCGCCGAGGAGGCCGCCGCCCGCGCCGGCGCGCTCGAGGTCGCCGCGCAGCGGATCCGCCACCTCGTCCTCGGCATCCAGGCGGCCGGGTCGCTGTGGCGCCGCCGCCTGCCGAGCGACCCGGACCGCCAGCTGTGGCTGGTCGGGCCGGCGCTGCGGCGGGTGGTGACCGACGACGGACCCGTCGCCGACCTCGTCACCGCCGAGGGCCGGCCGCTGCCGCCGGGGGTGTTCTCCACCGCCGCGCGGCGCATCCTGCGCCCCGGCCCTGCGCGCACCGCGCTGTCTGGCGGCGGCGACCCCAAGGTCGTGGTCCCGATCGTCAACAAATGCCCCGACCCGCCGCCCGAGCCCGGGCCCGAGGGCCTGCCCCCGCTGCCCGACGACTTCGACCAGCGCCTCGGCGACCTGCAAGGGGCCGGCAGCATCGACACCGCCAAGATCGCCCAGCAGCTCCAGCAGCTCGGCAAGGGGCTCCCCACCATCCCCAACCCGCAGAACGTGCTGGACGTGATCAAGAGCCTGGAGGAGCCGCCGCCGGCGCCCAAGCCCTGCACCCCGGTCGATCCGGGCCCGATCATCGTCGTGTTCGACCCCACCAGGCCCGACGCCCCCGCCGCCACGCAGGTGCTGTCCACGATCGAGGGGGTCGACCCGCCGCTGGCGCCGCCGGAGGTCTGCGTCGGCCTCGACCGGCCGGTCTGGCGGGACCTCAACCAGCACTTCAGCGACTGGCTGCTGCCCGGCGTCGGCAACCTGCCCGACGACTCGGTGATCGCGCTGGAGGCCAACCCGGTGTTCACCGACGCGTTCCTGGCCGGCTACAACACCCAGGTGGTCAGCGAGCTGCGCTGGCGCAACCTGCGCATCGCCACCAACTGCACGCCGCTCAAGGTGTTCTGGGAGCGCGCGCACACCGGCACCGGCGCGCGCGTCGACGACATCGTCGGGCTGGAGACCTGGCCCGACACCAGCGACCTCGGCGCCCCGTCGCACCGCCCCGGCGACGCCGCAGCGCACGACCTGGTGCTGGTGTTCCGCGGGCAGCTCTTCCTGCGCTTCCCCAAGACCGCGTTCTACCTGGTCTCGGCCCTGCACGGCGGGAAGGTCGACTTCGGCCAGAACCCCGACCCGGCCGCGCCGAAGGTGCTGCCGACCTTCCAGGGCCGCATCGGCGCCGACGTCATGTTCTTCGGCTTCCAGGGCTTCCCGGCGACCGACGTCGTGAAGCACTGGGTCGCGCTGGAGGAGCCCCCGGCCGGCTTCCGCTTCTGGAACGCCAACGCCTACACCCCGACCCCGGCGAGCGACCCCGACGGGGCGCGCTTCGCCGACAACGCGTTCGGCGACGCCCTGCGCGTGCTGATCCGCGGCGATCACCTGGCGCCACCGGTGTGAGGCGCCCGAATGCCACCTCGCTGTCCCTGTCCATGGCCTGAGGGCGCCTCACCGAGCAGACGGGAGCTTCGACGATGAGCGACAGCGCCACCGCGGCGGCGGCCCAGCCGGCGAGCGTGCCCGTCGGCGTCCTGCTGCCGCTGCGGTTGGAGACCCGCTTCGACGACAAGCGGCTGCGCCTGCGGATCGTCCCCGACGAGCCGTGGTTCGCCCGCCACGACCCCAAGGCCAGCGACGCCGAGCTGACGCTGCTGGAGCGCTACGTGGCCGCGTCCAAGGGCGGGCCGGGCGACCCGGCGACCGAGCTGGCCTGGGCCGAGCTGGTCCGGACGCTCGGCGGCGGCCGCGCGGTCTGGCTGGCGCGCACGTTCGTGCAGCAGGCCCCCGGCGGCGCGGTCGTCGTCCGCCCCGACCCCTCGCAGCTGCAGACGCAGGCGGCGTTCCCGCGCATCGCGGGCTTCCCGACCGAGCTGCACGTCTGGCTCGCCCGCGGCGGCGGCCCGCCCAAGCTCACCGCCACCCTGCAGGTCGCCGCCCACAAGCTCGCGGTCGACTTCCCCGACCCCACCTCCCCCGGGGACGCGCGCTGGTGGGAGAGCTGGCCGCGGGCGGTCGAGCTCGGGCTCGCCGCCGAGCTGACCCTGGACGGCGACCCGTCCGACATCGACGTGCTGTACGTCACCGGCCTCGGCGAGGGCGTGCCGGCCAAGCTGTTCGCCGAACACCGCGACGGCGGCCGCCTCGGGCTGCTGGCCACGGGGACGCCGACCAACAGCGTCGACGGCGCGCCCGCCGCGAGCCTCGGGCACGACCCCGCGGAGTGGCTGGACGTCCTGCAGTCGCCCGCCGACGACAGCGAGCGGCTGGTGAGCCAGAGCCTCACCGGCGACCCCGCCCTGCTCGGCAACCTCCCCGGCCCGAGCGAGCCGCACCGCGACGCCGGCGGCACGCTGGTCGCGGCACTGTGGCCGGCGCTGTGGGGCTTCGTCGCCGCCGACACCTGGGCGACCGGCGGCGCCGCCGAGGCCGCCGCGTGGGCGCCGCTGGCCCTCATGCCCGAGGGTCCCCTCCCGACCCTTCGAATCGGCTCGCAGCCCTACGGGCTGCTGCCGGCGACCGCGCTGTCGCGCTGGGTCCCGGCCAAGGACGACCCGCCGGTCGAGGAGCGGCTGCGCAAGAGCCTGCTGCTGCTGCGCGGGCTGTGGGCGCAGGCCGCCGAGGGCCGCGGCACGGTCGCGGGCGCCACCACCGAGCAGCTGCTGGACCTGCTCGGGCACGTCCCCACCGCGCCGTTCTACGAGCAACGCCGCGCGGAGGCGCTCGAGGTCTGGTGGATGATCCTGGTGTCGCTCGGCTACCCGCTCACCTGGGCCGAGTTCGACGCCGCATGGACGCAGCAGTTCCCGCTGGTCGCCGGCCTCGGGCTGCACCCCGAGCGGCGCTACGGCAGCGACCACCGACCCGACCTCATGCCCATGCCGCTGGTCGTGCCCGACAACCTCCCCGCCGACCGGACGATCCCCTCGGTGCTGCGGCGCCTGGCGCAGCTCGCCCGCCAGGTCCCCAGCCTGTTCGCCGACACCGCGCAGGCGGAGCTGGAGATCCTCCAGTTCCGCGCCAACAGCCTGCTGCTGCGGCTGGTCGTCCGCTCCCTGCAGCTCGCCATCGGCGACGTCGGCCGCGAGGCCGCCGGTGAGGTCCCGCCCGGGCCGGAGCCGCTCAGCCGCCCCGACACCCAGCCGGGCCGGCTGGAGCAGTGGATCAAGCAGGTCCTGCCCGCCATGGTCGCGGGGAGCACGCCGGCCGCGCTGGCGTTCCAGCGCGTGGTCACGGCGGTGGACCTCCTGTCGGGGTTCGAGCCCGAGCGCCTCGAGCGGCTGCTGCGCGCCACGGTCGAGAGCGCGCAGTACCGGCTGGACCCGTGGCTGACCGCGGCGCCGGCGCGGCGGCTGCAGACGCTGCTGGACCGCGGCGAGGCCGCGCCCCGGCTGGGCGCCTACGGCTGGGTCGACGAGCCGCGGCCGGGCAAGCCGGGCCCGACCGCCGGCGGCCTGCTGCACGCCCCCTCCCCGGCGCAGGCGCTGACCGCGACCGTGCTGCGCGACCGCGCGCTCAACGACCCCGAGCCCAAGCGCTGGCAGCTGAGCCTGAGCTCGCGGGTCGTGCGCGACGCCGAGCGGCTGGCCGCGCACGTGCGCACCGGGGTGCACCTGTCGGAGGCGCTGGGTCGCGAGGTCGAGCGGATCGCCGCCGGCCGCGCGCTCGTCGAGCAGCTGCGCAAGGCCTTCCCGATCCGCGAGGAGCACGCCGGCCGGCGGGTCTGCGACGGGCAGGCCGTGCTCGCCGCCGACCCGACCAAGCTCGGGTTCGACGCGGCCAAACGGGCCGAGCTGGACCGCCTGCGCCTGGCGATCGACGCCTACGGCGACCTGCTCGTCGCCGAGGCCGTCCACCACGTCACCCAGGGCCGCTCCGAGGTCGCCGGCGCGGCCATGGACGCCGCCGCCGGGCTGTCCCGGCCGCCGGACCTGGAGGTGCTGCGCACCCCCCGCCAGGGGCGCGCGGTCACCAGCAGCGTGCTCGCGCTGCTGCCCTTCGTCCCCGCCCCGGCGATCCCGGCCGGCGGGCTGGAGCACGCCGAGCTGCCCCCCGCGGCGCTCGCCGACGCCTCGGCCGCGGCGTTCGTCGCCGCCCAGGCCGGGCAGGCGTCCGCGTGGGCCTGGACGGTCGCGCACGGCGCCGCGACCGCCGCCGTCGACCTCGCCGGCCTGGGCCTGTCCCCGGCGGACGCGCTCGCGCTGTCGCTGGCCGACCTGGAGCGGCTCGCCGCCGAGGCCGGCGCGCTCGCGCTCGGCGTGCCCGTCGGCGAGGTCGGGCTCACCGCCCGCGACGGCAGCGCCCGCTACGAGACCGCGGCCCGGGCGGTCGCGCTGCTCGGCCGGACCCCGGCCGGGCGCGACGCCACCACCGACCGGCCGGACGACCCCGAGCCCGCCGGCGCGGACACGCTCGAGGACGAGCTGCGCGCCCGCTACGCGAGCCTGCGCGGGGTCGCGGAGCTGCTGCTCCAGCAGCTCGCGGGCCAGATCGCGCTGTTCGCTCCCGACGGCACGATCGGCGCAGCCGACCCGGTGACGGTCGGGCGGCTGGTGGCCGCCTGCCGCCGCTGGGGCATCGCTCCCGACCCGCCGCCGGAGACGCCCGGGGTGCTGCCCTGGCGGGCGGCCCGCGCGCACGCCCTGCTCGGCGGCAGGGTCGCCGCCGCGCCCACGGTCACCGACGCGGCGGAGCTGGACCGCCCGGCGCTGCTGGACGCGCTGACCGCGCTGGCCTCCCCCACCGGTCAGCTCGCCCTGCTGGCCCGGGCCACCGGCGGCCAGCTGCCGGCGCTGCAGCGCGCGGCGAACCTGGACGCCGACTGGCTGTCGCTGGTCGCGGCGACCAAGGCGCCGCTCGCCCGGCTGGAGCTGCACCAGCTCGTCGCCACCGGCCGGCTCGGCGGCACCGCCCTGACGGCCTGGGCGAACAAGCCGGCCGACCCCTGGCAGGCGCGGACGGACGACACCCGGCGGTTGGTGGTCGCGTACGCGCCGGCCGGCCTCGACGCGGGCGCGCTCGCGCCCACCGCGCCGGTCGCGGCCGCCCTGCTCGACCGCTGGACCGAGGTCGTGCCCGACACCGGGCACACCACCGCCGCCGCGTTCGGCTTCGACGCGCCCGCGGCGCGCGCCCCGCAGGCGATCCTGCTGGCCGTGCCGCCCGACCTCGACGCCGGCCTGGACCCCGAGACGGTGCGCGACGCCGTCGCCGAGACCCGCGAGCTGGCGCACGCCCGCATGGCGCGCCCGGACGACCTCGGCCCGGGCGTCAGCGGCCTGCTGCCGACCGTGATCGTGCCCGCGACCGGGCGCACCCGCATCCCGCTGAACCCGGCCTGACCGACGAGCCTGAACGGAGGACCCATGGCGACCGTGTACGACGTCGTCACCCGACTCGAGGCGTACCCGGCGCTGGGCGACCTCGGCCGCGGCTTCAGCGCCGAGGTCGCCGACCCGGCGTGGCTGCTCGGCCGCCAGTGGCAGATGGGCGAGCACCAGGGCGAGGACGCCTCGTCCCCGGTCAGGGTCGCCTACCGGGCGCGGCTGACCCCGGTCGCGCCGCTCGGCGGCGACCCGCGTCAGGACCCGGCGACCACCCCGGCCGAGGCGATCGTCGAGTCCGAGCCGGGCGACTCCTGGACCGCCGGCCGCCGCGTCGGCGCCGGGCGCGCGGTCGAGGCCGCGGCGGCGGCGGCCGGCCGCCCGCTGCCCGCGGGCGATCCCACCCTGCGCCTGGCCGGGCTGCCCGCGCCCTACGAGCTGCTCGACGGCGGCGGCTTCGACGGCCGGGTGCTGTGGGCGCGGCGGTCGCAGCTCGGGCTGGACCCGGCCTGGTTCGGCCGCTTCCGCCCGCCCGAGCCCGAGCCGGCCGACCTGTGGAACCCGGCGGAGCTGGCCTACGACGCCGACTTCAGCGCCCAGGGCGTGACCCTGCGGCTGCGCCGCCACGACGGCGGCGACCTGGACTGGTACGGGGTCGACGCGACCGCGGCGCTGCCGCCGCCGACCCAGCCGGTCGAGGCGCGCACGGTCTTCCCCGGACGGGTCAGCTACCCGGGCGCGCCGCTGCCGCGCTGGTGGCAGATCGAGGACGGCAAGGTCGACATCGGCGGGTACGGGCCCGACCGCGCCCACTTCGCGACGCTGCTGCTGATCGACCTCATCGTCAACCAGTCCGACGACTGGTTCACCTTCCCCGTCGACGCGCGCGCCGGGCACGTCGTCACCCTGAGCGACGTGGTGGTGACCGACTCGTTCGGCGACGACTGGACGCTCGCGCCCCCGGCCGACGGCTGGAGCATGTTCGCCACCACCGGCCTCGGCCGCGAGTCGCTGGTGGTCTGGGCGAGCGCCGCGTCACCGCTGGTCGGCGACGTGCTCGACGACGTCGCCGTGGGCATGGACGAGGACGCCAACCTCGTCTGGGCGGTCGAGCAGCGCCTCCACGGCCGCGACCTGCCGACCCCGGAGGACGCGCCGCCCGAGCCTCCCGCCGTGCTCGACGCCTCCGGCCGCCAGGGGTACGCCTACCGCGCCGCGACCCGGGTCCCCCCGCGCTGGCACCCCTACCCGGTTCAGGAGGTCAACGGCCGCCGCCGCTTCGTCCAGGGCCGCGCCGCCGACCTGTCGGGCCCGAAGGCGGTGCTGCTGCCGGCGGCCGAGAGCGACCTGCTCCGCGACCCGGCCTCCGGCGGCAGGCACCCCGTCCACCAGATCGAGCCGGCGGCGATCCCGTTCGAGGGCGTGCGCCTGGAGCGCAGGACGATCCTGGCCCGCCGCACCGACGCCTCCCCAGTCCTGTGGACCCAGCGCCGCCGCATGCCCCTGCTCACCCCGCCGGCCCTGCGCGTGCGCTTCGACGTCCTGGAGCCGGTGCCGCCGACCGCCTGAGCCGGCCCGGCCGCTACCGGGCGGTGTGCAGCCAGGGGCTGCCTGAGGTCGAAGAACTCCGGCGTGCCGACGCTCAACGCGTCCATCGCGTCCATCTGGGCCTGCAGCTCCGCCGTCTCCCTGACGCTCGGGGTCGCTCGCGAGCGGCACCGGAGCCGAGCCCTCCCCCCGATCCGGCCGGAGGGCGCCGGGCGGACGTATCAGGCGGGCCGGCGCACGCTCGACCTTTCGGACACGTTCGGACCCGCCCTTCGGACCCGTTCGGACCCGACGCGGCGCGAGGAGGCAGCGTGATGGTGGACCGTGACGCCCCGACGCCCGGCTGGGCGGCCGACGGGTCCCGACCGCCCGGCGGCGCCTCCCGGCCCGGCGGCGGGCCCGCCCCGCGGGACGGGGACGACCCGGCCGGCGTGCTCCTGCCCGACGTCTGCGTCCAGATCCAGGACCCCCGCACGGGCCGGCCGCCGTGCCTCGCGGGCGACGCCCGGGTGCAGGTCGAGACGGCGATCCGCAGGGCGGTCGAGGCCGACTTCCCGGGCGCCCACGTCGAGAGCGGCTGCGTCGGCGAGGGTCAGCCGGCCGGCGAGGCGGCGGCGTTCGGCATCTGGGTCAGGCCCCCCGACCCGCTCACCGACGCCGGGCGGGAGGCGATGCGCGCCGGCCTCGCCCGGCCGATCGACCGGGCGCCCGGCCAGACCATCGCGTTCTTCCTCAACGGGCGCTTCTACCGTCGGCTCGCCGAGCGGGCGTGGAACGGGCAGTCCAGGCGCCTGGACGGCAACGGGCGGCCGCAGGCGGACGGCCCCGTCCACCTGACCGCCCTGCGGGTCGGACTGGAGCCGCCCGCGACGCTGGTCACCACCGTCGAGGGCTTCGACGGCCGCCCGCCGGCCGAGGCGGGCTTCAGCGTCACGATCGACGAGACCTTCCAGGTCGAGACCGGCTCGCTGGTCCTGGCGCGCAGGCAGGAGCTGGACGTGGACACCGCCGTCGGCGACGTGCTGACCGTGGCGCTGGCGGAGCTGATGTTCGTCACCCCCTGGCTGGCCCCGCTGCACGGGCTGGCGGTCTACCAGACGGTGCAGCTCCCCAGCACGCAGGCGCCCAGGACGGGCGGCGTCGGCGGCGCCATGGTCAGCCGCTTCATGCCGCCGGCGATCGCCGTGAAGGGTGGCAGGAAGCGGCCGGTCAGCTACACGGGCAGGTTCGTCGTGAAGCCGCAGGGCGTGTTCGCCGGCGGGTTCGTCGGCGAGGAGGTGCCGCGGACGCCGTCGATGCGGCTGGTCGGCCCGTCCGCGCTCGTCGCCGCCAAGGGCCAGGGGACCGTGACCGGGCGCTGGCGCGCCGAGGTCGACGACCTGCGCGCTCCGCTCAGCTACCTGTGGACCAGCGACGGTGAGGTGGAGGTGCACGGCTCGGGCGCGGAGGTGACGGTGCGCTTCGCCGCGCCGCCGCCCGGGGGCGTCCGCCTCGGCCAGGTCGGCGTCACCGTCACCGACGACGACGCGCTGGTCGTGGCCGGGACGCGCAAGGTCCAGCTGTCGGTGGTCGGGACGCCGCGTGGGCCCCGACGGGAAGAGGAGCTGACCGGCTGGCCGGCGAACCCGTGACGCCGCCGGCGGGCGTCACTCCAGCGCCGACAGCGCCGCGGCGAGGCCGAACCCGAGCACGGTGACCAGGCCCACGACCCGGCCAGCGAGGGGGTGTAGCGGCCGGTCTCGATGGAGTTGATGGTCTGGCGCCGCCGGGTCCGATCCTGCCGCGTGCTCATGAAGGGCGGCCGGCGGCTCGCGACCCGGGCTCGGGCGGCCGGAGAGGGAGGCGGACGCGCAGCACCGTCTCGCCCGGTCGGGAGTCGATGCCGATCGCACCGCCGTGGCGCTCCACGACGATGCGCCGGGCGATGTCGAGGCCGAGGCCGGTGCCCTTGCCGACGTCCTTGGTGGTGTAGAAGGCCTCGAACGCGCGGCGCGCGACCTCCGGCGGCATGCCCGGGCCGGTGTCGCCGACCTCGACGACGACGCCGTCCCCCTCCACGCGCGTCGCCAGCCGCAGCGTCCCGCTCCCCTCCATCGCGTCGACCGCGTTGTCGATCAGGTTGGTCCACACCTGGTTCAGCTCGCCGCCGTAGGCCTGGACCCGGGGGACGCCGGCGCCGTAGTCGCGCACGACCGTCACGCCGTCGCGCAGCTTGTGCCCCAGCATCACCAGCGTGCTGTCGAGGCCGTCGGTCACGTCGACGTCCTGCATCGACGCGCGGTCCAGCTGCGAGTAGGACCTGACAGCGGC
Source organism: Actinomycetes bacterium (assembly GCA_035263405.1). GTDB lineage: Bacteria > Actinomycetota > CALGFH01 > CALGFH01 > CALGFH01 > DATFRI01. Next base: position 14,777 of record DATFRI010000073.1, read on the forward strand.
GACCAGCTCGGAGATGCGCCGCGTCGAGTCCTGCACCTCCGCCAGCAGCGTGGCGACCGACAGCGTGCTCGCCACCCACTCCAGGCCCGGCTCCAGGGCCGAGCCTTCCAGGACGGCCGCGGCCCGCTCGCACCAGGCCGGATCGGCGCCGGCGGCGGCGAGCGGCGGGGCGATGACCCACTCGCGCTCGATGCCGTGGCGGGTGAGCCACGACGACAGCGCGTCCTCGCGGTCGGCGAGGACCAGCGGATCCAGGTCGCGGTCCCCCGCCTCGGGCTGGACCTCGGCGCGCAACGCGTCGAGCGCGGCGAACTGCCCGGCCGACAGCTCGCCGCGGGCGAGCCGGCCCAGGGACGAGACGAGCGCCGTGCACGCGCCCTGGAGGGCGTCGACGGCGCGGGTGGCGGCCGACGCCGGGTTGTTGATCTCGTGCGCGAGCCCGGCGGCGAGCGTGCCCAGCGTGGCCAGGGACTCGCGCTGCCGCACCGTCGACTCGATGGAGCGCGCCGTGTGGTAGAGGCCCTGGATGAGGTGCCCGCCGAACGGGAACCAGGCGTCGGACCGCTCGCGCAGCACCTCGGCCGGCACCCGGAGCACCCGGCCGTCGGTCACCCCCCGGCCGGTCGCGAGGTAGACGCCGTGCTGGTCCCAGGCGCGGAAGCCGCCGGCCCAGCGGCCCGGCACGTCCATCCTGGCGACCACGGTGTCCTCGCGGCCGATGTGCCGCACGAGGTCGATGGCGCCGTCGACCAGCAGCCACCAGAAGTCCGCGTGCTCGCCCTCGCGGAACAGCACGACCCCGGGCTCGATGCGCACCTCGGTCCCGGCCGCCACCAGCTCGGCCAGCTGGTCGTCGCGCAGGCCGTCGAAGATGCGCAGCGGGCGGAGGTCGTCGGCGCGCATCACGGGAGGGCCTGGCGGTGACGCGCGGCGACCCGACCGGCCGGCACGGCGCCGGCACGACGGTCGCCGCGCGTGACCGCCGCGGGGACCGGCGGCTCGTCGTCGACCGCCGGGATCGTCGGTTCGCTCATGGGATCAGCCCTCCGCGACCGCGCCGCCTTCCCCCGGAGGAGGCTGGCGGAACGGAAGAACCGGTCGTCGCCAGCATAATGGCTTCGGCCGTGCCCGCGGGTCACCTGCGTGGCGCGCGGCCCGTCGGGCGCTGCCCATCGACCTCGGGGCGTACCGCCTGCTCGATGTCGTCACCCCAGACGCGGTCCACGACGATGTACGCCACCAGCCCGGCGGCCGCACCGGCGATGCTGCCCAGGATGGGCACCCACCCCCCGGCGGCGGCGCCGCCCAGCAGGTAGATCGTCAGCGCGGCGCTGCCAGCGCCTACGCCGCCTGCGACGGCCCCACCGGCCGCGGCCCGCGCAGGGATGGCCGCGTAGTCGGCGGCGGTGTGGTCGGCGCCGAAGTACACCTCGTCGATGACCATGACCCCCCCGGTCATGAGCAGCGCAGTGACCGCGCCGGCCACGCCGCCGGAGAGCATGCGCGGGAGGACCATCCTGACGAACCCGCGGGCGAACGAGGCGTTGTCCCAGGTCAGCTCCGCCCGCGCCAGCGCCGCGGTGAGGCCGAACTCGATCTGGCCGCCCAGGTATCCGCCGGCGGCGCCGGTGCCGGCCATGACGGCCAGGTCGCGGGCGGCGTGGGGGTAGTCGAGGGGGCTGACCAGGATGGTCATGCCGGTCAGCAGCACGCCCAGGCCGCTGCCGACAGCGATGCTGGTCACTGCCGGGCTGCGTGGCCCGCCCAGGTGGTAGCCCACGGTCACGCTGCCCTCGGCCTGCAGCCAGGCGCGGCGCTCGGGCGAGAACGTCGGGGCGGTGAGTTGGGTGTAGGGGTCGATCTGCGTGTGGGGCGCGTCCGGGCTCACGCCCGCGGCGCGCAGGTGCTCATGGGCCTGGCGGTAGAACGTGCCGAAGTCATCAAATGGCGCGGCCCGGAGGGCGGCCTCGATGGCGTCGCTGCGTACGGCGCCGAAGTTGGCGTGGCCGGGCAGCTCCACGGCCATGCTGATGCCCGGGCGGAGAGGGTCGGCCATCGGGACCCGGTCGTCCAAGAGCCACACGGGGTACCTGCTCACGTCCAGCGCCACGCGTTCCGCCGTTCGGAGGTCCGCCACCGTGACCTGGACGGGGTTGCGCAGCGTCTGGACGCCGTTGAACAGCCTCTGGGGATCGCGGACAGCGCTCGGGGTGAGCGGGGCGGCCAGGCTGGCCGCGGGCACCCCCGACTGCCGGCGTTCGACGAACCTGGTGACCAGTCTGCGTATGACGATCGGAGCGTCGTCGGGCAGGACGTTCACGTACAGCCGGTAGAGGGCGTCGGGGGGACGGGGG
>DATFRI010000074.1:0-111388 GCA_035263405.1 Actinomycetes bacterium
AGGAGGACGCATGGTGACGGCGATTGGACGTCCGCCCGGGACGAGGCCGTGGGGCTCGCCGCCCTGGCGTACGGGATGCACTGGGGCAACCGAGCATGGGGTCGCCTAGTGGATGTGTTCAGCGTATGGGCCGACCCATCGATGGCTACCGTCCGGTTCAGCACCCTGCGCGACCGCGACCTGTTCATGTTCGCGCCACGGAATCCGTCGGTGATCAGCTTGATCGCCGGTGGGCAGGTCTTCCTCGACGGCTGGCGCAAGACCAAGCTGCAGCGCAACGGGATCCTGCCGTACGCGGACAACGATCCCCACTATCTCGCGAACCTCGTCTACGACGGGGCCGCGCACTTCATCCCGGCAGCGGTCTTCATGGGCGGGCTGGACTCGTGGCTGCGCTGGAGGCTGCATTTCGATCGAATTAGGTACCTGCAGTGGCTCCCGGAGTCCAGGGTGTTCCGGCAGACCACTCGAATTGGGTACCTGCAGTGGCTCCAGGAGTCCAGGGCGTTCCGGCAGACCACGGAATGGGCGGAGCTGCGTGCCTGGCCGGCGTGGGCGCGGTTGTCGCCGCTGGCGTATGGGCTGCGGGCCGGGCTGGTGTACGCCGCCGCAAGGGTCGGGTCGGTGCTGGTGACCGACCCGCCACCAGGCGCGATGGGGGACCTGATACGCTGGTTTACTCAGGAGACTGGCCGGGTGATGGCCGCGCCCTCGCGCGAGGCGCCGCTGGAGCTGACGGCCAGCCTGCTGCTCAACGCCGGCCACTGGGCCGGGCTGACGACCCTGGAGGCGCTCAGCAACGCCGCCTTCCTGGTGCCGCTGACGGTGTACCGGCTGGGATTGTCGGCCGGGATCGGCGCGGCGGAGCTGCTCGGCGCCCACAAGCTTGCCCAGGGGCTGGCGAGCGCACCCGGGCTCGGGCTGATGGGGCAGGACGCCAAGGTGGCCTCGGTGGTGGCCGAGTCGCGGATGGGGTATGCGTCCAAGCACCTGGTGGGCCACTTCATCCCACGGGGCCCGGCGCAGCGGCCCCCGGCGCACCAGCCGCCAGCCCTGGAGCCGCCGGTTCCCGCGCCGACCCCGCCCGCAGGCGGAGAGCTGGTCGCCCAGGCCGGCCCGCCGACCCCAGCGCCCAGGGTCCCCGCGCCGCCCCGCAGCGACCCGGCCGACCAGGGCACGCCGGGGCCGGCCACCTCAAGGAGCGGAGACTCCCGCAGCGTGCATCCCCGCGGCGGCACCCGCTTCCCCGACCGCGCTCCCACCACCATCTCGGCGGCTGACCTTCCGGTCACGCCGCCAGCCTCGCCCACCACCGGCCGCCGGGCGCCGCTGCCGCCCGACCCCGGGTTCGGCTCCTCGGCCACCCTGGCCAGCCTGCCCTGGTCGACCGACACCCAGCTGCAGCCGCAAGCGGAGGCTCCCGCGGCCCAGCAGAGCGGCGGCACGGCAGAGCCGCCCGTCCTGGCCGGCGAGCTGACGCTGGCCAGCACGCCACGGCCCACGGCACAGCCAGACGCCGGTCGCATGGCCGGCGTCCCTGCGGGCCGCTGGCACATCGGGGGGATGGAGGCGACGGTGACCGGCGAGGACGGCGAGCGGCAGGTCGTGGTCCTGCCGCCGCTGCAGCCGTCGGATGCTGCGCCGCCGCCGGTCGATGCGGGCCTCACCGGACAAGAGCGCGGGGAACGCGACGGGGGCACCCCCACGTCCGCGGTCGTCCCGCCGGCCGAGCAGGCGGCAACCGAGGTCGGCACGCCCGGCCAGCAGCACAGCGGCCTGGAGCAGACACCCGTTGACACCAGCGATGGTCGGCAGGCGGTCGGCGTGCCGACCGACCCGTCCGCGGGCTGATCCTGATCGGATGAGTGGTCGACGCGGATCGTTTGCCCGAGGCCGGAACCTGCAGCGAAGCATGCTGCTTGTTAGTCCGCGTGGCAGTCCACTGGCTGCAACTCAGGCGTACTCGCCAGCACGAGCAGTGGACCTGACCTGCGGCGATGGCCCTCCGGCATCCTAGCCAGACTCCCACGAGGCGCCTCCTAAGCGGTAGGTCGCCCGTTCGATCCGGGCCGAGGGCGCCACACAGGAGCGGTGAGCGGTGGCGGTGGCGGTGGTTGGGGCGGGCGATCCCGGCCGCCTCAGCCCGATCCCGGCCGCCCGGCCACACCCTTGACGGCTGTGACGAACCGCTTCGGTGGCCACAGGCTGCTCTCATGGTTTTCACAAGCCGTGCACCCAGGCTGCTCCTATGCGAGCGTGCGGCCGGCTGTCCGCATCCTGGCGGTGCGGCCGCACGCTCGCTGGCAGTTCATGACACGCAGGCTGCGTGACCGGTCCCCCTGTGCGTCCCGCCCTGCGCGGCGTCCAAGTGACCCCGGTCCCTGGCCACCTGCAGGGGTGAGCGCCGCAACCGCCGGTCAGCCCGCGTGCGCCATCTCCCTCGCGATCAGCTCCGCGATCGCCATCGACGCGGTGGCCGCCGGGGACGGGGCGTTGCGGACCAGCGTGATCGGCCCGCGGCGGGTGACGACGAAGTCGTCGAGCAGGCGCCCGTCGCCGCCGAGCGCCTGCGCGCGGATCCCATTGGGGCCGGGCAGGAGGTCGGACGCGACCACCTCGGGGAGGTAGCGGCGCAGCGCCCGGGCGGTGAGCGACCGGCTGCGGCTGTGCGCCAGCTCCGAGGCGCCGTAGCGCCAGAACCGCCGGCCGAGCCGCCACAGCGCCCGGTTGCGCGCCAGCTCGGCCAGCTCCCGGGGATCGACGCTGCCACGCCGGTAGCCCTCCCTGGCGAGCGCGAGGACCGCGCCCGGCCCGATCCACACCTGGTCGTCGTGGCGGCGGGTCGCGTGGACGCCGAGGAACGGTAGGCGCGGGTCGGGCACCGGGTAGATCAGCCCGCCCACCAGGCCGGCCCGCTCGGGCCGCAGCAGCCAGTAGTCGCCGCGGAACGGCACGATGGCCGGCTCGGCCCGGTCGCCCGCCAGCCGCGCCAGCCGGTCGGCCTGCAGCCCCGCGCAGACCACGACGGCGTCGGCCCGCAGCGGCCCCCGCGTCGTGGCGACCAGCGCGCCGTCGGCCGACGGCTCCAGGCCGGTCACCCGCCGGCCGCACGCCACCCGGCCGCCCCTGGCCACCACGTCGGCGGCGAGCGCCCTGGTGACCGCGGCGAAGTCGACCGTCGCGACACCGGGGACGTGCAGCGCGGCGAGCCCGGCGGCGTGCGGCTCCAGCTCGCGCAGGCGCTCCGGGCCGATCAGCTCGACGCCCGGCACGCCGTTGGCCCGCCCGCGCCGCAGCAGCTCGTCGAGCCGGGGACGCTCGGCCGGCCGGACGGCCACGATCACCTTGCCGCGCGGGACCTGCCCCACGCCGTGCTCCGCGCAGAACGCGTCGAGCAGCTCGATCCCGCGCCGCGTGGTGCGCGCGCGCAGGCTCCCCGGCGCGTAGTAGACGCCTGAGTGGATCACGCCGCTGTTGCGACCGCTCTGGTGGAGCCCGACCTGCTGCTCCTTCTCCACCACCGTGACCTGCAGGTCCGGCTGGCGGGCGAGCAGCTCCCGGGCGGTGGACAGGCCCACGATCCCGGCGCCGACCACGACCGCCGACCGCGGCGCGCCGGCCCCGCCCGTGGCGGTCACCCGGACGCCCCGGCGGGGGCGACCGTGACCTGGACCGCATGGGGGCTGTTGTCGGCGTAGCCGCCCAGGTTCCAGGGCGGCTCCGGGGGCTGCTCCCGGCCGCTTGCGTCCCGCGCCCGGCAGCGCAGCTCGTACTCCCCGGACGCCGGCGGCCGCCACGGGTACGACCAGGCCTGCCAGGCGTGCGGCGCCTCCGGCGGGTCGAGCCGCGCCGGACGCCAGCCGTCGCCGGTGTCGACCTCGACGGCGACGACCGGTCCCCAGCCCGACCACGCGCGGCCCTCCAGCAGGCAGGGGCCGGCGGGGACGACGCGCCGGCGGGTGAGGAACTCGGGGATCCCGGGGGGGATCATCAACGACCGCGGGGCGATCGGGCCGACCGGCACGCCCGCCTCGTCGGGGTCCTGCCGCCAGCGGTACGCGCGCGCCTGCTGATAGCCCTGGAACGGCTCGGCCACCACGGTGATCCGCGCCAGCCACTTGACGCTCGCCATCCCGTACCAGCCCGGGACCAGCAGCCGCAGCGGGTGGCCGTGCTGGGGCGGCAGCGGCTGCCCGTTGACCTCCCACACCAGCAGGACCTCCTCGCGGCGGGCCTGGGCGACCGGAAGGCTGCGCTCGTAGCGCTGCTCGACACCGCCCTCGACGCCGCGGTCCAGCCCGGTGAACACGATCTCGGCGGCGTCCGCGGCGACGTCCGCCTCCTCCAGCAGCGGCCACAGCGGCGTCCCCGTCCAGCGCGCGGTCCCCACCGCCTCGACCAGCCACGGCTGGCTGACCGCCCGTGGGCTGAGGCGGGCGCGGCCGTTGCCCGCGCACTCCATCGTCACCGGGACGGTCACCTGCGGCCGGGACTTCAGCTCGGCGAGCGTCAGGGAGCGCGACCGGCGCACCAGACCGCCGACCTCCAGCCGCCACGCCCCCGCGTCGACCATCGGGATGTCGTAGTGGATCAGCAGGTAGTGCAGGCCGACCGGGGTGACCGGCCAACGCAGCGCCTCCAGCGGCATGCCGTGGTTGCGGGTCGCCAGCTGCAGCTCCTCGCGGCTGATCGCGGCGGAGGCGCTGGTTCCCTGCGGAACCTGGGCCGGCACGTGGCCTCCTCCCCTCGGCGGGTCGTCGACCGACGCTACCGGCGGCGCGGGGAGCCGTCCAGGGTTGGCGGCCGGTTAGCGGCACCGCCTACAACCGGCGCGCCGGTCCGCGCGCCGCGGCGACCGCGCGCCGCGGCTGCCCGGCGCCGCCCGCGGCGCCGGCAGGGACCCGACCGGCGGGGAGGCCGCATGCGCACGGTCCGCTCGATGGCGCTGCTGGCGCTGACCGCCGCGGCGGTCGCCGCGCTCGTGCTCCTGGGGGTCGACGCGGCGAGCCTGCGCACCTCGCCGGGCCGCTGGGACGTCGCGGACGGCGGCGGTCCGCAGGTCGGCCCGGTGCTGCCGGTCGGCGGCATCACCCAGGCGACCCGGCAGGCGCCGGCGCGGCCCCCGCCCGACGGCTACGCGGTCGAGGCGGCCACGACCAGGTTCCGCGCGGGCCTGCCGCGCCGGTTCTCCTTCCGGATCCTCGAGCACGGCAGGCCGGTGACCGCGTTCCGGCGCACGCACGAGCGCCTGCTCCACATGATCGTGGTCCGCCACGACCTGACGGAGTACCAGCACCTGCATCCCGCGCTCGGCCGCGACGGCACCTGGTCGATCACCCTCGGCCTGCCCCGCGCGGGCGCCTACCGCGTGTTCGTCGACACCGCCACCGGCCGCGGCCCGTTCACCCTCCACCTCGACCTGCGGGCGTCGGGGCACTCCCCCGACGTGCCGCTGCCGCCGCCGAGCCCGGCGACCACGGTGGGCCCGTACACGGTCGCGCTCGACGCGGCCGCGGTGGGCACGGCCGCCGAGCTGCGCTTCCAGGTGTCGGTGGGGGGGCGTCCGGTGACCGACCTCGAGCCGTACATGGGCGCGCGCGGGCACCTGGTGATCCTGCGCGCGAGCGACCTGGCGTACCTGCACGTGCACCCCGAGGGGCACGCCGGCGGCGGCCACGACCACCTGGCCGGGGACTCCGGGCGGGGCGGCGACGCGCGGGCGGGCGGCCCGGTGACGTTCGCGGCCCGCTTCCCCTCCGCGGGCGCGTACCGGATGTTCCTGCAGTTCCGGCACCGGGGCCAGGTCCGCACGGCCGCGTTCACGTTCGTGCTGCCGTAGCCGCCGCCCCGGCGGACCGATCGACCTTCCGCGGCGGCTGTTCCGCAGGCTGCCCGAGACGTCGCTGCGCGACCGGAACTCTCGGCCTGCTCCCAGGCGGCCCCCAGGCTGCTCACAGGCGGGAGCCGGAGACTGGGCCGCGACAGCCCCTCCGCTAAGGACGGCCTCATGACCACCACACCCCGCAACCCCGAGCCGGGCGAGCAGCCCGACCCGGGCGGGCAGCAGGCCGGCGCGCCCCTGCCGGACCAGGCGCCGACCGTCCCGCAGCCCGCGGCGGCCCCGCCCCAGGTGCAGCAGGCGGCCGCACCGCCACCGCCCGCCGCGCCGCCGCCGGGGCAGGCCGGCGCACCCGACCCGGCGGCCGCCGCCGCGCCGCCGCCCGCGGGCCAGCAGGCGGCCGCACCGCCACCGCCACCGCCTCCGCCTGCCGCCGGCGCGGCGCCCGCCTGGGCGGTCCCCGCGCCGCGGCCGCGAGGGGCCTTCTGGCGCACGACCGCGGGGGTCGTCGTCGCCGGCGTCGCCGCGCTGGTGATTGGCCTCGTGGGCGGGTTCGCGCTGGGCCGCGGCACCGCGCCGTCGGGTCCGGACACGCTCGCCGACGCCGTCCGGCAGGCGCAGCGGGGCGAGCTGCCGCCGGGCGACCTGCGCGGCGGCCGCGGCCTGGGCCGGGGCCGGCTGCCGTTCGGGCCGGACGACCCCGGGGGCCCCGGGAACCGGCGCGGCCTGCTGCCCGGCCGGGGCGGCGCAGGCATCCAGGGCCAGGTGACCGCCGTCGACGGCGACACCCTGACCATCCAGACGCTCGCGGGCCAGATCCGCGTCCGCCTGAACGCCTCGACCAGGATCCAGAAGACCACCGCGGGCGGCCGCGGCGACCTCACCACCGGCCGCCAGGTGAGCGTGCAGCCGGACCTCGGCGCCAGCTCCGCCGCCGGCGAGGTCGTGGCCGGCACGATCACCGCCGAGTGAGGGCGCCCGCGCCGCCGCCCGGCGACGCCGTCAGGGGCCGGGAGCCGCGGGCGGCGGTCCGGCCTCGCCAGCCGCCGGCGGGGATCCCGCCGGACCACCGGCAGGCGACGGTCCGGCACCGGGCGCGGACCCGTCCGGCGCCGGGCCTGACGGCGCCAGCGGCAGCTCCAGCCGGAAGGTCGCCCCCTCGCCCGGAAGGGAGCTGACGCTGGCGCGCCCGCCGTGCGCCCGGGCGATCGCCGCGACGATCGACAGCCCCAGCCCCGCGCCGCCGCGCTCGCGGGAGCGCGACGGGTCGGTCCGGTAGAAGCGCTCGAACACGCGCTCTGCCTGCTCCGGCTCCAGGCCCGGGCCGGTGTCGGCGACCTCCAGCACCCCCACGCCATCGCGCGCCGCCAGCCGGACCGTCACCGCCGCCGAGGGCGGGGTGTGCATGCGCACGTTGGCGAGCAGGTTGCCGGCGACCTGGCGCAGCCGCGCCTCGTCGCCGAGGACCACGACCGGGCCGTCCGCGTCGACCGCGACCGGCCGCCCGGGCTCCACGGCCTTGGCGTCGAAGGCCGCGTCGACCGCGACCTCGCGCAGGTCGACGGGGCCGAGGTCCAGCGGCCGGCCCTGGTCCAGGCGGGCGAGCAGGAGCAGCTCGTCGACCAGCGCGCCCATCCGCTCGGCCTCGTCCTCGATCCGGCGCATCGCCACCGCGAGGTCCGCCGGCCGCTCGCTGGCGCCGCGCCGGAACAGCTCGGCGTACCCGCGGATCGCGGTCAGCGGGGTGCGCAGCTCGTGGGAGGCGTCGCCGACGAACCGGCGCAGCTTGTCCTCGGAGGCGCGCCGGGCCGCGAACGCCGTCTCGATCCTGGCCAGCATCGTGTTGAGCGCGCGCCCGAGCCGGCCCACCTCGGTGTGCTCGCCGCTGGCCGGGACCCGCCGGGTCAGGTCGCCCGCGGCGATCGCCGCCGCCGTGCTGGTCATCTGGTCCAGCGGCCGCAGCCCCACGCGGACCAGGCGCCACGCCACCACCCCCAGCGTGCCGACGACCGCAAGGGTCACCAGCAGCTCGATCAGGACCAGGCGGCCGAGGGTGCGCTGGACCTCGCCGAGCGGTGTGGCCAGCAGCAGCACGTTCGTCCCCGGCAGCGGCTGGGACAGGACGCGGAAGCGCCCGGACCCGGCCCCGTCCACGGTCACCGGCACGCCCGGCTGTGAGCGCAGCCGCTCGAACGTCTCGGCGTCCACCAGCGCGGTCAGCTCCCGGTCGCTGCCGGCGTCCTGGCCGCGCGCGGTGACCTGGCCGTCGGCGTCGCGCAGCTGCACCACCACCACCAGGCCGAGCGAGCGCGGGCCGACGAAGCGGTCGGGCAGTCCCGGCGGGCCGAAGCGCCCGCGGCGGAACAGGTCGACGCGGACGTCGGCCGCCGCGCTGGTCAGGGAGCTGTCGACGCGCTGCAGCATGAACGAGCGCAGCGCCGCCCAGGTCGCCACGTCGGAGACGACCAGTCCCAGGGTGACCAGCGCAACCATCGCCACCAGCAGCCGGCTCCGCAGCGACAGCATCGACCAGCGCACGCGGTCACCGCCTCGGCGGGCGCAGCGTGTAGCCGATGCCGCGGAGCGTGTGGATGAGCGGCGGCCCCAGCGCGTCGACCTTCTTGCGCAGGTAGCTGATGTAGGTCTCCACGACGTTGTCGTTGCCGTTGAAGTCGTAGCGCCACACGTGGTCGAGGATCTGCGCCTTGGACAGCACCCGGCCGGCGTTGCTGAGCAGGTAGCGCAGCAGCTTGAACTCGGTCGCGGTGAGCTCGATCGGGACCCCGCCGCGCTCGACCTCGTAGGTGTCCTCGTCCAGCGTGAGGTCGGCGCAGGTCAGCTTCGTGTCGCCCTGCTCGGGGCGGGTGCGGCGCAGGACCGCGCGGACCCGGGCGATCAGCTCCTGGAGGCTGAACGGCTTGGTCACGTAGTCGTCGCCGCCGACCGTCAGCCCCTTGACCGCGTCCTCGCTCGCGTCGCGGGCGGTCAGGAAGATCACCGGGACGCGCGCGCCCTCGGCGCGCAGCCGCCGGCAGACCTCCAGCCCGTCCAGGTCGGGCAGCATCACGTCGAGCAGGACCAGGTCGGGGCGGAACGAGCCGGCCTCGGCCAGCGCCTCGCGCCCGGTGCCCGCCACGCCGATCTCGAAGCCCTCGTAGCCCAGCGCGGTCCCGACGAGGTCGGTGATGTACGCCTCGTCGTCCACCACCAGCACCCGCGGCCGTCCCGTCACGTTCCACCTCCACCCCCAGATGATGGCAGCCTCCGCTGGGAATCCGCTGTGAGAGGGCGCCGGCGACCGGCACGGTGACGGCCTGCGCGACCTGGAGGAGGCGCTCGCCACCGGGCGCGAGGACGCCGGCGCGGCCTACGCGGACGCGCCGGACCGCCACGCGCTGCTGGACGACTGGAAGGTTGGCGGGCCGCATCGAGCGCGCCGGCGCGCCCGGGCTACCTGGCCGACGGGGCGCTGGTCCGGGACGTCCCGGTCACCACCGGCCGGGTCCGCCGGAGCCGCGGCCGCCCGGCCTCGGCGGTCAGGACGGCGACGGCGGCTGGTGGCCCGGCCAGGCCGGCGGCCCCCCCGGGTACGGGTGCCTGGGCTGCGGGCCCGTCGACGGCGGGTATCCGGGGCGGTCGGTCTGCGGCCGCCACGGCTCGCCGTACCCAGGCACCGGCACCCGCGGGAACTCCCCCGAAACGAACGACGGCGGTCCGTACACCGGCGTCGCGACCTGGGGGAACTCCCCCGAAACGAACGACGGCGGCACCGGCACCCGCGGGAACTCCCCCGAAACGAACGACGGGTCCGGGTACCCGAGGCGAGGCTGCTCCCCGGTCGCGTAGGCGGGGTGGCCGGGCTGCGCGAGCCCGGGCTGGCTGTGCTCGTAGGGGTGCGGTGCGACGCCGCGGTGCTGCGCCGCCTGCAGGTCGAGCTGCCGGTGCAGGTCGGCGGACTCCTGGAGCACCGCGGAGAGGGCGGCCGCGAGCTGGTCGAGGAAGGAGTCCACCTCGCGCCGGTCGTACCCGCGCATGGCGGTGTCGAACTGCTGCTGCTCGATGTCGGCGGGCGTGAGCAGCGGCGTCTTCTGCAGCGTCGCGCTGCGCGGCCGCCGCTGGTCGTCGCCGAGCGGGTGACCGACCAGCCTGCGCAGGTGGTCGCGCCGGTCGATGGCGGCGGCGTAGCTCGCGGTCACCTCGTCGAGGAACGCGTCGATCTGCGCCACCGCATAGCCGCCGGGCACCTTGCTGAACTCCTGCTGCTCGATGTCCAGCGGCGTGAGCCGGACCGCGGCGGCGGGGTCCTGCCGCCCGGCGCCGGCGGCCACCCTGGCCGCGACGCGCTCGAACCCGAACTGCTCGATGAGCTGCTCCAGGTCCTCGGCGAGCTCGTCGAGGAACGTGTCGACCTGGAGCTGCGCGTAGCTGCTGAGGCTCCTGCCGAACCGGGTGTGGCGGATCTCCTGCAGGAGCTGCAGCGCGTGCGGCTGCGATTCCCACACCGCGGCGGGTCCGGCCATGACCGAGCGGTGGAGCTGGTCGAGGCGCTCGGCCACCGTGTCGAGGAAGGCGTCCACCTCGTGCACCGCGTACCCGAGCATCGCGCGGCCGAACTGCATGTGCTGGACGTCCGCGGCGGTGATGCGCGGGACCCAGTCGGGGCGAACCGGCTCCACGGGGACCTGCCCGCCGGTCGTGGCGGGGTCGGCCACGGCCACCGGCGGCCAGCCGGCGGGCGCGTACGGCTCCGCGGGTGGCATCGCCGGCACCGGGGTTGCGGCCGGTGCGTACGCGGGCGGCGCGGCGGCGGGCCAGCCGGCGCCGGGCGGATAGGCCGGGGAGCCAGGATGGAACGGCAGCTGCATGCCCGCTCCGGTCGCGGCCGGATCGGGATGCGCCGCGGGCCACTCGAGGGCCGCGGCGCCGGGGAACGGCACCTGCTCCGCGTGGCCCCCGCCGGTCTGGGGCGCGGCGGGCACGGGCTCCAGGTCCGAGGAGGTGTCGAACCACGGCTCCGCCGACTGCTGCTGCGGGTCGGGCGGCAGACCGGCGGCGGGAGCCCCCCCGGGCCAGGGCTGCTCGGGCCAGGGCTGCTCGGGCCAGGGCTGGTAGCTCTGGTCGGGCGGTGGCGGCGCGTCCCCCCAGGGCCGGTAGGCCGCGTCGGTCAGCGGTGGTGGCGGCGATCCGCCGGGCCAGGACGGATGCCCCGGGTCCGACAGCGGCGACGACGGGTCCGGCCACGCGGGCTGCGGCGGGTGCAGGGGGTCCGGCCGGGCCGCCGCGTCCGGGCCGAGCTCCCACAAGGAGGGGCGCTGTGGGGGCGGGAGCGTTCTGGGCTCCTCGGCCCACTCCCGCACCAGGGGGATCTCCGGCAGCGGTGCGGCGCCCTCTCCCGAGAGGCTCTGCCAGGGATCAAACGGGTCATAGCCGGAGCTGCTGGGGCTACTCCTCGTGTCGGTCACGCCTGTCGCTCACCCCTTCTCCCGAGGGTGCGGCCGGGCCGGGTCGCACCATGGGGGCACACCGCAGGCCTCCAGCGATGGCGAGCGCCTGGGCAGCCGCAGCGAACACACTCGCCTGTCGCGAGCATCGTCAACCACGCGCTGGGGGAGCCGCATGGGGCAGAACAGTCGAACCTGCGATGAACCTGGATGGCGGGGATGGGGGTCCCCACGGGACCAACTGTACTCCGCCCCGTCGGCAAGTCAATTCCGGGACAACTCTCACGAGGACGTCCCCCGCATCCGCCGTCCGCTCCCCCGCGCATCCGGACGCCGGGCCGCGCGGGGGTGTTAGCCACGCGTTACCGCCGGCGGCGACGCTCACCCGCGCAGGACGACGGACGCAGGACGACGGACGCAGGACGACGGACAACGGACGACCGACGGCAGGACCACGGACATCCGACCGCAGGACGGCGGACGGTCGACGCGAAGGGGGGCCCGGCAACCGTGACGGCGAGGCTGCCGGCTGCGACGCGGACGCCCAGGCCCCGACGGGAGACGGGGACGTCCGGGTGCCCGCCGGCGGCACGGTCGCTCGGCCTCGCGCTGGCGCTCGCGCTCGCAGGCAGCGGCTGCGCCGACCGCAGGGACCCGCCGAGGACGGCCGAGGTCCCCGCGCCGGTCCCCCGGCACACGGTCCCGGTGGCCGCCGGGGACGCCAGCGTCCCCACCCCGCCGCCGGGACCGGCGGCGGCGCTGGCCAGGACGGACGTGAGCGCGTTCGCGCAGCCCGGGGGCAAGGGCAGGGAGCTGTTCTTCCCCGCACGGCAGCCGTGGGGCGAGCCGACGGTGTTCCTCGTCCGCGGGCGGCGGCGCGACCCGGCCGGCGCCACCTGGTACCGGGTCCTGCTGCCGCACCGGCCCAACGGGCTGTCGGGCTGGGTCCGCGGGGACCAGGTGCGCGTGGAGCCGCGCGCGCACCGGGTGGAGATTGATCTTGGCGAGCGGCGCCTCACCCTGCTGCGAGACGACCGGCCGCTCGCCACCTGGCCGGTCGGGATCGGGAAACCGGGCACACCGACCCCGACCGGCCACTTCTTCGTCACGACCCGCCTGCGGCCACCGCGGATCGCGCGGGTGTTCGGCGCCTGGGCGCTCGGGCTGTCCGCCTACTCGCGCGAGCTGGACCAGTTCGGCACCGGCGACGGGCAGATCGCGCTGCACGGCACCGAGCAGGCGGCGGCGCTCGGCCACGCGGTCTCCAACGGCTGCGTGCGGCTGGACAACCGGGCGATCTCGACCCTGGCGGCGTCGCTGTCGCTGGGGTCGCCGGTGACGATCCACTCCTGACGCACCGGCCCGGCCGACCCCGCCGCCGTTTCGTCGCCGGTCCGCGGCGTGTGCTGGTCCTGCTGTGGCCAAGCGGGTGACCAACCCGCCGACGGGACGGACCGCGGCGCCCTCCCCGGCTGCGACCGCGCCGTCCGGCCCGCGGTCGCCGCCTCGCCTCCTTGGTGTGATCGGCACGCTGCTGCGAGGATGGCAGGCGAGCGCACCCTGGCGCGTGACAGTCCGACGCCGTGACGACCGGCGGATACGAGGCGAGGACGGCCCGATGACCACCTCGGGGTCCGGTGAGCGACGGCGGCCGGCTCCGGGCTGGTATCCGGACCCGGCCGGACACTCGGAGCTGCGATGGTGGAGCGGGTCACGCTGGACCGGCGAGGTGGTCAGGCAGGGCCGGCGGGAGCGCGACCCGCCACCGGACGCGCCGGCCGGCCGCGGCGGGCCGCCGCCGGCCGCCGGGCCCGCCGCGGCCGGCCGGCCGGCGCCCGATCCCAGGCCCGCGCGGGGCCTCGGGCTGACGACCGGCCGCTGGACGGTCCCCGGGCGGGTCGGCCTGCGGTCCTCCCCCGCCGGCGGCACCCCCACGCTCCCGCTGCGCACGCGCCTGCTGCAGGTCGGCGGCGTGTTCGCGGTCATCCTGACCGTGGTGCTCGGTGGCGTGGTCTCCAGCGCGATCGTCACCCGGGCGTCGGCCGGCCCGCCGATCCGGGTCGCGACCGACGTCCGGATCCAGCCCCTGTCGGGCTGGCGGCAGGCGCGCTCGGAGCCCGGCGGCATCCTGCTGACCAGGGGGAGCGCGAACCTCGCGGTGACCGCGAGCGAAGGCGTCTCCGACCCCGCCGAGCTGGCCGAGCAGTACCTGGCACGCCAGATCAGGGCCGGGGCGGTCGGGCCGCTCGTGGTCAGCGGGATCGAGGCGGTCCACGTCCGCTCCGGCCTGCCCGGCGAGCGGTTCAAGTACGAGGGTGACTTCGGCGAGGGCGGCCGCACCGCGCGGGTGCGCGGCGAGGTGACCGCCGTCGCCGTGCCCGACGGGACCGGCGCGGTCTTCGACGCCTGGTCGTCCCCGCCGGAGGTCTTCAGCTACCAGGAGGGCGACGTCCACCGCATGATCCAGACCGCGGAGCTGCGCTGATGGCGGGCGGCGCGAGCAGGCCGGGGCCGGTCACCAGGGGGCTGCGCCTGCCCGCCCGGGGCCCGAAGATGTCGCTGTTCCAGCCCACCGAGCCAGCGTTCTACGGCTACCTGCTGCTCCTGGTGGTGACCGGGATCCTCACCGCGATGCAGCAGGGGGCGCTGCTGGTCAGCTCCCCGGCGAGCTGGCTGCTGTCCTGGCTGCTGCTGCTGTTCTACCTGCTGCCGATGTTCCTGGTCATCTACTTCCTCGACTTCTACGAGCGGGAGCCGCTGTCGCTGGTGATCGGGGCGCTGCTGTGGGGCGCGGTGGCGGCCACGCTGCTGTCGGCGGTGGCGAACACGACCTGGGGCGCGGTGATCGCCAGGCTCGGCGGGCCCGACTTCGCCGCGAACTGGTCGGCGGCACTCACCGCCCCGCTCATCGAGGAGACCATGAAGGCGACCGGCGTGGTGCTGATCTACCTGATCGCCCGCCGCGAGCTGAACGACATCATGGACGGCTTCGTGTACGGGGCGATGATCGGGCTGGGGTTCGCGGTCGTCGAGGACGTCTACTACTTCGTCGCCGAGTTCGCCGGCGGCGTGGGCGGGGTGCTGGTGGGGTTCTTCGTCCGGGTGATCGCGGCCGGCCTGTACGGGCACGTGCTGTACACGGGGCTGGCGGGGATCGGGATCGCCTACTTCCTCACGCGCGCGAAGGAGGCCGGCCTCGGGCGCCGCCTGCTGGTGGCCGCCGGCCTGTGCCTCACGGCGGTGCTCGCGCACTTCCTGTGGAACTCCCCGGTGCTCAGCCAGCTCTTCCCGGGGCCACAGACGCCGCCGCTGGCGGCGCTGGTGCAGTTCCCGGTCGCGATGGCGGTCAAGGGCCTGCCGTTCCTGGTGTTCCTGGCGCTGATGCTGCGCCTGGCCCACCGGCGGGAGCTGTACTGGCTCAAGAAGAGCATCGAGACCGAGCTGGGGGGTCCCGGGCTGTACCCCGGCGAGCTGGAGGTGCTGGTCGACCCCGGGCGCCGGCGGGCCTCCCGCCGGCAGATGCGCGGCAGCCACGGGCCGGTCGCCGCCACGCTGCTCAAGCGCGTCCAGCGCGAGCAGATCAAGCTCGCGATGATCCGCACGCGGGTGGGCACGCAGGACCACCCCGACCTGGCCCGCCAGCGCGGGGTCATCCAGAGGCTGCGGGACCAGCTCGCCGTGGCCGTCTCCCCCCGCCCGCCGGTCTGGCCGGGCGCGCAGCAGCCGCCGTGGTGGCCGGGGGACCAGCCGCCGCGCCGGTGAGACCCCTGCCGCGGCACCCGGCGTCGAGGGCGTCGGGCGGTCAGGCCCAGGCCAGGTGCGTGAGCAGCACGGTGCCGCGCTCGACCACGACGGTGTAGCCGAGGTAGCCGTGCCCTCCAGGGAACATGGCCAGCCGGTAGGCCTCGCCGATCGCGTAGGTCTCGAAGGCGACGGTGCTGGCGTACGGGTCGACGCGCAGGACGGAGACGACACCGGCGAGATACCCGCGCAGCGGCGGGGGGGCACCGCGGAGACGTTCCCTGAGTAGACGGCTGACGAGCACCCTATAGGGGATGACCGTTGCCGGCGTCCTCCCAGGGAACGAATGCAGACTCGTCACCACGGCGCACACGCTCCGCGTACTCACGCGCCTCGGCTGCCTGCTCAGGCGTCGGGAACGGCGGGGAGGTAGAGATTTGCTCGCTCACCTGCACAGGCTACTCGCTGTCCAGGCACATGTCACCCCGCACGATCCGGCGGCGGGCTCAGCCCTGATCGGTCTCCCTGTCGATCTCCTTGGCCGCGGTGAGGAGCGCCCCGATCGCGCGCTGCAGCGCGACCGGGACCGGCTGGTGGTCCTGCTCCAGGCAGCGCCGGAGCAGCTCGGCGCGCGCCGCGAGCTGGAAGACCTCGCGGGCCGAGGTCTGCTCGCTGGCGGCGATGGCGTGGAACTCCCCTGCCGCCGCGTTGGAGCGGCGTGCGTACCGGCAGATCACGTGGGCTGGCACGGGCACGTGGCACCATCCTCGATCGAACCGTCGGCCACCGTCGATCAGGCTGTCGTCAAGCTAGGCGCCGGGCGGACCGGCTCGGTTACGGGACGTGGGACATCTAGTACGGACCGTGCCGCAAACCGACCGGTTCGAGCGGGTCAGCCGGTCGCCGCGACACGGACGGTCTCGCCCTCCCCGCCGCCCGCGATCCCCGCGGGCGGCGCGCCGGCGGGCACCATCGGGCCGCCGCCCGACGGGTCGAGGACCCCGCCCTCGGCCCACCGGTACGCGCCCGACAGCACCCGCTGCGCCGCGGCGTAGTTGCCGGCGTCGTCGTTGGACCACAGGTCGGTGAACAGCCGCTCGACCCTGCGCCGCGACCCGCGGCAGAACAGGTCGGCCAGCTCGGCGGCGGCCGCGGCCTCGGGCGCGCCGTCGGCGGCGAGCATCCGGGCCCGCACGCAGGCGGCGCTGATCGCGAACAGCTCCGCGCCGATGTCGACGATCCGGCCGAGGAATCCCTGCTTGCGCTCCAGCCGGC
Source organism: Actinomycetes bacterium (assembly GCA_035263405.1). GTDB lineage: Bacteria > Actinomycetota > CALGFH01 > CALGFH01 > CALGFH01 > DATFRI01. The sequence goes on from DATFRI010000074.1 coordinate 16,297, forward strand.
CCTGCCAGCGCGCCATGCCGTAGAAGGTGGAGCGGGCGAGCCGGCGGCTGGAGCGCTCGACGAAGCGCAGGTGCCTGGCGAGCATGCCGAACTCGTCGTAGCTCGCCGGCACCTGACCCTTGCCCACCGCGAGCCGGGGCAGCCAGCGCGCGTAGAAGCCGGCCGCGGTCGCGGCGCTGCGCGCCTTGCCCGCGAGCCTGACCCGGGGGTCGATGATCCCGCCCGCGACGGCGAGGTGCTGGTCGACCGCCTCGCGGGCGATGAACAGCCGCATGATCTCGCTGGACCCCTCGAAGATGCGGTTGATGCGCAGGTCCCGCAGGAGCTGCTCGGCGCCGACCGGCCGCTCGCCGCGCGCCTTGAGCGACTCGGCGGTCTCGAATCCGCGCCCACCGCGCAGCTGCACCAGCTCGTCCGCGACCAGGCAGGCCATCTCCGACGCGAACAGCTTGGCGAGCGCGGCCTCGATGCGGATGTCGTTGCGCTCGTCGTCGGCGAGCCCGGCGGCCAGCTCGACCATCGCCTCCATCCCGAAGGCCATCCCGGCGATGAAGGCGACCTTGTGCGCGATCGCCTCGTGCTTGCCGATCGGCCGGCCCCACTGGACGCGCTCGTTGCACCACTCGCGCGAGATCTTGAGCGCCCACTTGCCCGCCGCCGCGCAGATCGCCGGGATCGAGATCCGCCCGGTGTTGAGCGTCTGCAGCGCGATCTTCAGGCCGCGGCCCTCGCCGGCGAGGAGGTTCTCGGCCGGGACGCGTACGTCCCGGAAGACCGTCACGCCGTTCTCGATCCCACGCAGCCCCATGAACGCGTTGCGGTGGGTCACGGTGATCCCGGGCGAGTCAGCCTCGACGATGAACGCGCTGATGCCGCCGCGGTGCCCCTCGCTCCTGGGCACGACGGCCATGACCACCAGCAGGTCGGCGACGACCCCGTTGGTCGTCCACAGCTTGGAGCCGTTGAGGACGTACGCCGAGCCGTCGGGCGTGGGGACCGCGGAGGTGCGCATCCGCGCCGGGTCGCTGCCGACGTCCGGCTCGGTGAGCAGGAAGGCGCTGATCTCGTCGGAGGCCACCCGCGGCAGGAAGTGCCGCTTCTGCTCCTCGCTGCCGAACAGCCGCAGCGGCTCGGGCACGCCGATCGACTGGTGGGCGCTGAGCAGCACGCCGAGGGAGGAGTGCGCGCTGGAGGCGAGCGCGAGCGCGCGGTTGTAGTACAGCTGCGACAGCCCGAGGCCCCCGTAGCGCTCCTCGACCTTGATCCCGAGCGCGCCCAGCCGGGCCAGCCCCTGGACCACGGCGTCGGGGATCTTGGCCTCGCGCTCGATCAGCAGCGGGTCGACGGCGTCGCGCAGGAACGCCTCCAGCCTGGCCAGGAAGGCCTCGCCCTTGCGCCGGTCCTCCTCGGTCGGGCGGGGGTGCGGGTGGATGAGGTCGATCCGGAAGCGGCCGAGGAACAGCTCCTTGCCGAAGCTCGGCCGGCGCCACTCCTGCTCGCGTGCGGCCTCGGCGACCTTGCGGGACTGCTGCTCGCTGACGGCGTGTTCGGTGTCTGTCACGGCTGCGCCTTTGCTGTCGTCCGCCGAACGGGATCGCGGGCACTCTGCTCACGATGATAGCCACCGTCATCGTCCGCGGAAGCCCCCGACCAGCGCGCGCCGGCCGCGACCGGTGACGGGGTGATGGGGGGCGCTCGGCCGCGGCGGGTAGCGCGGACGAGGGCGCCCGCGCCGTTGCGGGCACCCAGGTCCGGCGTCTGTCCCCCCAACGTGCCGCCGGGTGGACAGCGACCCTGCTGCCCGGATCCGAGGCGATCAGCCTCACCGCGCGCCTCGTGGAGCGGTCGCGCCTGCCGATGGTTCAACCGGGCAGCGGGAACCAGGATCGGCTCTCTACGTATCAGACGTAGCAGAGGAGGTCAATACGTACTGGTTGGGTATCCGTGCGCCGCCGCGGGGCGGGCGCCTACAGGCTGAGCAGGGAGTTCGACCCTCCCAGGCCGTTGGGCACCATGCCGTCCGCCGCCTCGTCGTCGTACCAGCGGCCGTCCTTCGTCAGGTAGCGGAAGGCGTACTGGCGACCCGGCTCCAGGACCACGCTGGCGCTGCGGACGCCGCCCGCCCGGCGGCGCAGCGGCAACGCGCCGGGATCCCAGCCGTTGAACTCGCCGACGACCGACACCGGTCCGGGCACCTGTGCCTCGGGCAGGACGAACTGGACGCGCACACCGCTCTTTACCCGTGACCGCTTGATCATGTTCCCGCTCCTTGGTTCCCGCTCCTTGCCGCTCCTCGCCCTGCTCACCGCTCGGCGGTCCGGCGCCGAGGTTCGATCGGCCGGCGGTCCGCCCCGCAGGGACCGGCCATGAGCTTAGCGGCGCCGGCCGCGGGCTTCAGCCCCTGATCCGCGCCGATCGCCCTGGCTGGCGCGGCCGGCGAGCGGCGCGCAGACTGTCCCGATGAGACCCGAGCGCAACCACGAGGGGGGCGGCGAGCGGGCTGAGCTGGTCACCCTCGACGACCTCTTCGAGGCCCGCCAGCGCCTGCGCGCGGCGCGGGTGCTGCGCCCGACCCCGGTGGACCGCTCCGACAGCTTCTCCCGCCTGGCCGGCCGGACCGTCTGGCTCAAGCCCGAGCAGCAGCAGCGGACCGGCTCGTTCAAGATCCGCGGTGCCTACAACCACGTCTGCCGGCTGCCACCCGGCCAGGAGGTCGTGGCCGCGTCCGCGGGCAACCACGCCCAGGGGGTCGCGCTCGCCGCCGCCCTCACCGACCGCAAGGCGACCATCTACATGCCCGCACAGGCGCCCCTGCCCAAGGTCGAGGCGACCCGCGGCTACGGCGCGACCGTGCAGTCCCTGGGCGACAGCGTGGACGACTGCATCCAGACGGCGCGCGAGGACGCCGAGGACCGCGGCGCCGCGTTCGTCCCCCCCTTCGACGACCTGGACGTCATCGCCGGGCAGGGCACCGCCGGGCTGGAGCTGGTCGACGAGGTCCCCGACGCGCAGGTCGTGGCGGTCGCGGTGGGCGGCGGCGGCTGGATCTCCGGGATCGGCGGGGCATTCGCCCACCTGCGCCCGGAGACCAGGGTGATCGGGGTGGAGGCCGCCGGCGCGGACTCGATGGTCGCCTCGCTGCGGGCCGGCCGGCCGGTGACGCTGCGGCGGATGCGGACCATGGCCGACGGGATCGCGGTCAAAGCGCCCTCGGAGCTGACCCTGGCGCACGTCCAGGCGTTCGTGGACGACGTGGTGACGGTCGGCGAGGAGGAGATCAGCCAGGCGCTGGTGCTGCTGCTGGAGCGCGCCAAGGCGGTCGTCGAGCCGAGCGGCGCCGCCGCGCTCGCGGCGGTCCTGGCCGGCAGGCTGCCCGGCTCCGGCCCGGTGGTCGCGGTCCTCGGCGGAGGCAACATCGACCCGCTGCTGCTCACCAAGGTGATCGACCACGGCCTGTCGGCGGCCGGCCGCTACCTCGCCGTGCGGGTGCTGCTGGACGACCAGCCGGGCAGCCTCGCACGGCTGACCGGGCAGGTCGCCAGGCTGGGCCTCAACGTCCTGGCCGTCGAGCACCACCGCAGCGGGCTGGACCTGCCGATGGCCGCGGTCGAGGTGCTGCTCACCGTCGAGACGCGCAACGCGCTGCACTCCGACGAGATCCTCGAGGGCCTGCGCGCCGCGGGCTTCGACGTCGCGCTCGCGCGCTGACGCCCGCGCCGCGACCCGCGTGCGCCGCCTCAGCGCAGCAGCAGGGCGCGCACCTCGGCGTCGAGCCGCTCGGCCTCCTCGGGCGTGGAGGCCACGCAGGTCATCCCCATCTTGCCGTGGCCGCGCAGCGCGCCGAGCAGGTGGAGCATCACCCCGGCGCTCCTGCCCCGCCGCCAGGCCAGGCCCCGGTCGGCGATCGCCCGGATCGCCTCGACGGGCTCGACGCCGACCAGCCGGGGGGACTTCAGGTTGTCGGTCGCGGTGTAGGCGATCGGCCGCCCGCCGGCGACCAGCTCCCCGGTGCCGGCGTCGTAGTCCGCGCCGGCCGCCAGCCGCGCCATCCAGTACGGGTGCGTGGTCCCGCCCACCCGCAGGTTGATCTCGCACATGGAGACGCGGCGGCCGCTCCCGGTCGGGACCACGAAGAAGTCCACCCCGAAGGCGCCGACCACGCCGCGCTCGACGAGGACCTCCCCGATCGCCTGCGCGCGCTGCTGGATCTCCAGCCGGTAGTCCGCGCGGGCGGGGAACCGGCAGCCGAGGTAGACCTGGTCGCTCGGGCCGCCGAGCACCTGGTCGTGGGTGGACAGCAGCTGCGCGTCGCCGGCCGGCGAGATGCTCATCTGCACGCTCGGCGAGGTCATGCCCTCGCCGCGGACCAGCTCCTCGGCCACGGCGCCCTCGCGCGCGATCTTGCCCGCGAACGACGGCCAGGACTCCTCCGCCGCGCAGAAGGTGGTCCGCCACCCGGCCCGGCCCGGCGGCGACCCCGGGTCCAGCTCCACGATCGCATTGCCCTGGCCGGAGAAGCCGTTGTTGAGCTTCACCACGACCGCGCCCCCGGCGGTCCGGCGCAGGCGCTCGACCGCCCGCTCGACCTCGGCGAGCGACCAGAGGTCCTCGGCGCCCTCCAGCACGTCCACGCCGGCCTGCATGGCCACCTGCCGCGAGCCGGTCTTGGAGCCGAGCGCGACCAGGCCAGGGTGCGGGCCGAACACGGGGATGCCCAGCTCCTCGGCGAGCACCTGCTCGAAGCGGCTGACGTTGAACACGATCATGACCGCGTCGTCCAGCTCGTCGACGACGTCGCGGACCTCCTCCAGCACGTCGGGGCGGGCGAGCAGCTTGGACGACAGCGCCCGGGCGGCGACGTCGCCGAGCGAGATCAGGTGCAGGCGCCGGCGGGCGTCCTGCGGGTCGGGGAGGAAGCCGAGGTAGTACTCGACGATCGCCTCCTCGACCGGGGCGCTGGTGAGGTACACCAGGTGCCGGTCCGGGTCGTCCAGGAGCAGCAGGACGAACAGCATGCGCTCCTCGTAGTACTGGATCCCGAGGATCTTGCGCAGCTCGACCGCGGGGAAGCTGAGCGAGGGGACCACCACGATCGTGCGTGCGGTCGGGGTGGGGAAGGGATGCCCTGGATGGCGCTCGGCGAGCGAACGCGCCAGCCCGTCGAAGGTCGCGCGATGATGCGGAGCCACGGCCATGGGCCTGAGCGTAACCGTGGTCGCGGACCGCCAAAACCCCCCATTTATCTCACCGTCGGCGGGCGACTCCGCCGCCGCCGGCGTGGCAGCATCTACGGCGCGCCGCGCGGCGCGCCGCGATCGGATCGGAGGCCCGCATCCAGCCGCATCCCGAGCCGGAGCCCGGCCGGCGGCCGGCCGTCCAGCAGGACGCCGGCGGCGGGCCGGTGCGCCTGTACCGCTGGCGCGACCCGGCGCTCCTGGCCGTCGCGGCGCTCGCGGTCGCCGCCGGCTTCGCGCAGTTCGGGGTCGCCGCGACCCTCGCCGACGTCGCCGAGGCGTTCGGCGAGCACACCGGCGGCGGCTCGATCGCCGCGCAGGTGGGCCTGTCGGGCACGGTCATCGGCCTCGGCCTCGGCGTCATCCGGCTCGCCTCGCTCGGCGCCCTGCCGCTGGCCGGATGGGCGGACCGGGTGGGCCGGCGCCGGATGCTGCTGGGCTGCTCGGCGGCCGGCCTGGCGGTCACGGTCGCGGCCGGCGGCAGCCTCGGCTTCTGGATGTTCGTCGCCCTGTTCGCGTGCGCGCGGCCGCTGCTGACCGCCAGCAACGCGCTCGCGCTGCTGGTCGCCGGCGAGGAGACGCGCAGCGCGGACCGGGCCAGGGCGGTCGCGCTGGTCGCCGCCGGCTACGGGGTCGGCTCCGGGTGCGTGGCGATCGTGCGCTCGCTGCTGGGCGACACGCTCGGCTTCCGCGGCGTCTTCCTGCTCGCGGCGGTGCCGCTGCTGCTGGTGCCGCTGATCGGCCGCGCGTTGCGCGAGTCCGACCGCTTCGAGCGGCTGCGGCGCGCCAGCGCCAGCGGCGCCGCCAGGCTCGGCGCGCCCGTCCTCGGCCCGCTGCGCCGCGGGCTGCGCGGCCGGCTGGCGGTGCTCGGGTCGCTCACCTTCGCGATCGCGTTCGTGACCGGGCCCGCCAACACGTTCGTGTTCCTGTACACCGAGAGCATCCTCGGCATGGGCAGGGCCGCGACCGCGGCGATGGTCGCCGCCGCGGCGCCCTGCGGGCTGCTCGGCCTGGTCACCGGGCGCGCGCTCGCCGACCGGGCCGGGCGCCGGGTGACCGCCGCCGGCACCCAGGTGCTCATCGCCCTGGCCTGCGCGCTCACCTACAGCGGCTCGCAGCCGCGGGCGGTCGGCGGGTGGCTGCTGGCGATGACCGCCGGCGGGGCGTACGCGCCGGCCGCCGGCTCGCTGCCCACCGAGCTGTTCCCCACCAGCGTGCGCGGCTCGGTCAGCGGCTGGCTGAACGCCCTCGGGGTGGTCGGCGCCGTCGCCGGGCTGGTCGTGTTCGGCGCGCTCGCCGACGACCTGGGCGGCTTCGCCGGCGCCGCGGTGGTGGTGTCGGTCCCGGTGGCGCTCGCCAGCGCCGGCTTCGCGGCCCTGCGCGAGACCCGTGGCCTGGAGCTGGAGGAGTCCGCGCCGGACCCCTGAGGGCCGGACCCCTGAGGAAAGGTGTCCGCGATGCCTTCCGACCACGGGTGGACGCCCCGGAGCAGGGCATCGCGGACCCCTTCACGGGTAGGCCCGCCGGTCCCCGGGAGCCTGCCCTTCAGGCGCGGCGGCCGAAGAGGGCGAGCAGCTCGGTCTGGCGGTCGGCGCCCGGGGGCGGGTCGAGCCTGGTGCCGAACGCGCCCGACGCCGCCATGTCCCCGGCGCGCGGCAGCCAGTGCCCGTAGACGGCCTCCACCAGGTCCGGGTCCAGGCGGCGGTCGGCGCCGATGGCGGTGGCGAGGTCCCAGCCGTGGACGAGCAGGTCGCTCATGACCTCGAAGGCGTAGTGCTCGCCGAGGACGTCCGCGTACGACAGGTGCACGGTCGCCTCCATCGCGCCCGGCCGCTCGAACGCGGCCACCGCCTCCAGGGCGGCCGCGTCCCAGGCGGCCCGGGGGTCGCCGCCGAGCAGGTCGCCGTCGAAGCGGTCCCCGACCTCCGCGACGGTCGCCCCGCCGACCAGCGGGGGGATCCACACCTGCTCCCCGACCAGGTGGTTCACGAGCGCGCGCACGTCCCAGTCGCTGCACGGGGTGGGCAGGTCCCACTGGTCGTCGCGGACCGCGTGGACGTGGCGGCCGAACGTGCCGGTGGCGCGCCGAAAGGCCTCGATCGTGTCCGTCACAACATCCTCCCTGTCGCGGATCACGCCGCAGAGGGAACCACTACGCCAGGCCGCCCGCCAGCGGCGCGGCCCGGTCAGCCGTCCAGGCCCAGCTCCGAGGCCAGGAACGCGAGCGTGTCGACGTGCAGCTCGACCGACCGGCTCACCGAGCGGGCGCCGTGGCCGACCTTCAGCTCGCGGCGCAGCAGCACCGGCGCGCCCGACGCGCTCGCCCACTGCAGCGCCGCGCAGAGCTTGCGCGCGTGCATCGGGTCCACGCGCGTGTCGGACTCGAACACGGTGAACAGCACCGCCGGGTACGCGGCGCCCCGCCGCACGCGGTGGTAGGGCGAGTACGACAGCAGCCAGCGGAACTCGACGGGGTCCTCGGCGCGGCCGTACTCGTCGTTCCAGGTCTCGCCGAGCCCGAAGCGCTCGTAGCGCAGCATGTCCAGCAGCGGCGCGCTGCACACCACCGCCCGGTACAGCTCCGGCCGCTGGGTCAGCGCCGCGCCCACCAGCAGCCCGCCGTTGGAGCCACCGGCGATGCCGAGCGCGCCGCGCCGGCAGTGGCCGGCGGCGACCAGGTGCTCCGCCGCCGCGTGGAAGTCGTCGAAGACGTTCTGCTTGTGCTCGCGCATGCCCGCGCGATGCCAGGTCTCGCCCTCCTCCGAGCCGCCGCGCAGGTTGGCGACCGCCCACGTCCCCCCGCGCTCCACCCAGGCGATGACCTGGGGCGAGTACACCGGCGTCAGCGGGACGTCGAAGCCGCCGTAGCCGTACAGCACCGCGGGACGGCCGCCGTCCGCCGGCACGCCCTCGCCGCGCAGCACGAACATGCGCACCACGGTGCCGTCGGCGGAGCGGTAGGTCTCCTGCGTGGTCAGCACGCCCTTGACCTCCGCCTCCCCCGGGGCGCGCGCCCACAGCTCCAGCGTCCCCGCCGACGCCGTGTACCGGTACACCCGCGGCGGGGTGGTGAACCCGGTCCAGCCGATCCAGGCCTCGTCGCCGCCCTCGGGCCGGGAGGTCAGGCCGGTGACCGAGCCGGGCCCGGGCAGCGCGACCTCGCCGCGCAGCCTGCCGGTGGCGCGGTCGTGGACGCGCACCTGCCCGACGGCGTGGCGGATGCCCGCGACCACCACCGCGTCGTCGGTGAGCGCGAAGCCCTCCAGCACCGCGTCGGACTCGCCGACCAGCTCGCGCCAGTGCTCGGGCCCGGGCCGGCGCGGGTCGGCGACGACCAGGCGGTAGCGCGGCGCGTCGCGGTTGGTGCGCAGCCACAGCAGCCCGTCGTCCTCGACCCCGCCCCAGGTCTCCACGTCGGCGCCCTCCTGGACCGGCCGCGGCGCCCCGTCGCCGGTGAGGTCGGCGATGAACAGGTCGTTGCGCGGCGCGGTCCCGAGCCACCCGCCGATCACCAGCCAGCGCCCGTCGCGGGACACGTCCAGGGCGTGGTACTCGGTCTTGTCGCGGCCCTCCCCGAAGACCAGCTCGTCCCCGGCCGGGTCGCCGCCCAGCCGGTGCCGCCACACGCGCCGGTGGAAGCGGTCCTCGCCGGCCGGCACCTCGCCGGGGGCCAGCCGGCGCCCGTAGAGCAGCTCCTCGCCGCCCGGCAGCCACGCCAGCGGGCAGTAGCGGGTGCGGTCGATGGGCCCGTCGACGACCTTGCCGCTGTCCACGTCCAGCACCCACAGCGACGCCTCCTCGTCGCCGCGCTCGCTGGTCCAGTAGGCCACCAGCCGGCCCTCGATCGAGGGCACCCAGCCGTCCAGGGTCACGGTGTCGTCGTCGCTGAGGGTGCTCGGGTCGATCAGCGTCCGCTCGCCGCCGTCGGCCTCGCGTACCAGCAGCACCGCGTGCTCCTGCTCGGCGCTGCGCCGCGAGAGGAAGGCCCGGCCGCCGCGCGGCGACGGCGCCGACACCGACCCGGCCGCGAACAGCTGCCGCAGCCGCTCGCGCAGCGGCCCGCGCCCCGGCAGGGCGTCAAGGTGCCCGCGGGCGAGCGCGTCCTGCGCCTGGCCCCAGGCGCGCGTCCGCGGCGCGTCGGGGTCCTCCAGCCAGCGGTAGGGGTCGGCGACCTCGACGCCGTGCAGCACCTCGACGACGTCCGCGCGGGGGGCGGGTGGATAGTCCATCCGCGGACTGTACCGTGCCGACCCGACCGGCTCCGGACGGGCTGCGGGGGCGGCGCGCGAGCCGGTAGGCTGACGCAAGGGTATCGACCATCCCAGGAGGCAGCCCGTGGACTTCTGGACCCCGGCCTCGGCGCTCGTCGTCGCCGCCCACCCCGACGACATCGAGTTCGGCTGCTCGGGGACGGTGGCGCGGTGGGTCGCCGGCGGGTCGCGGGTGACCTACGGCCTGGTCACCAACGGCGCGGCGGGGTCCACCGCCCCGGACATGACCCGCGAGCGGCTGGCCGAGCTGCGCGCCGCCGAGCAGCGCGCCGCCGCCAAGGTCGTTGGCGTCGAGCGCGTCGAGCTGCTCGGCTACGAGGACGGCCTGCTGGAGCCCACCCTCGAGGTCCGGAAGGACATCGTCCGCCTGATCCGGCGCGTCCGCCCCGAGGTCGTGGTGACGACCGACCCGACCATGCGCTACGTCGACGACGCCTACATCAACCACCCCGACCACCTCGCGGCGGGCGAGGCGACGCTGGCCGCGGTGATCCCCGGCGCCGACACGCGCCTGGCCTACCCCGAGCTGCTCGACGAGGGCCTGGAGCCGGTCAAGCTCACCGCCGTGTGGGTCATGTTCGGCCCGAGCCCCAACCTCGTGGTCGACATCAGCGACCAGATCGACGTCAAGCTCGAGAGCCTCGCCTGCCACGTCACGCAGGTCGGCGAGCCCATGAACGGCGAGACCTCCGGCTCCGTCAGGCGCTGGGCCGAGCACGTGGCCCGCGGCGAGGCGTTCCGCTACGGCGAGGCGTTCCGCGTGATCCGCCTGGACCGGTCACCGGGCGAGGAGGCCGAGGCGCTCGCCGCCGAGTCCTGACGGCGCCGCCGGGCCCTGCGGCGAAGCGCCCCGAAGCGTCCTAGGACATCAGCGACGCGAGCGCGGCCGCCAGCGCCACCGCGACGCCGAGCACGAGCACCGTCCAGCCCAGCAGGCTGCGCTCACCGCCGCCTCGGGGGGCCGGAAGCGCCCAGCTCCCGGTCTGCGCCGTCGGGTCGCCCGCCTCGTACGCCTGCCGCCGGACTTCTTCCTGCATCCAGTCGTTCATCAGGGCCCCCTTGGTGCTCCCGCCGTCCGCTAACGCGCCGCTACACGAATAGTCGCTCCAGTCACGCCGAAAGATGCCGTTCGAGACCGCATGGAGTCACGATCGTTACCGTCCGGTGACGGATTCTACGGATCCGACGGATCCACGTACAGGGTCAAACCCGCACAGGGTCGGAGCAGACCAGCGCCCACGGGCGGCCCGCCAGACGGGTCAGCACCACCGTCGCCCGCGCGTCACCCCGCAGCCGCAGGCGCCGGCGCAGCTCCTCCACGTCCACCGCGGAGCCTCGCTTGCGCACGTCCACCGCGCCCACCCCGCGGGCGCGCAGCAGCGCCCGCAGCCGCTTGAGCTGCCAGGGAAGCGACGCCTCCACCCGCAGCGTGCGCCCGAACGGGGTCTCCGGCCGGTCCGCGCACGACAGCAGCGCGCCGCGCTGGTCCAGCTTCCACGCCCCCAGCGCCCGCGCCAGCTCCTCCACCAGCCCGGCGCGCGTGACCGCCGGGTCGGGGTCCACCAGCCACGCGTCCGGCGGGCCGCAGCGGACCGGCGGGCCGGGCGCGGCCACCAGCGTGCGCCCCGCCGGGAGCACGGTCGCGCGGCGGCCGGCGGTCGCCAGCGGCGGCGACCACAGCACCGCCTCCTTCAGCTCCCGGCCCTCGCTGACCAGCTCCACCTCCCAGCCCGCGGGGACCCGTCCGAGCGGCAGGCCGGGCGCGGCCTTGACCGCCACCGCCGCGACGCGACGCGCGAGCTCCAGGCACCAGTCCAACGGCGGCTCGCTCACCCCGGCCGGCAGCCGCCGCCCTCGCGCGCGCCGCGCCGGGTCGACGAACACCGCCCCCACCCCCTCCAACGGCGCCTCGCGCACGTCGCCGCCCACCGGGCGGACGCGCCCGGCGACCCCGTGGACCTCGGCGTTGGCCAGTGCCAGCCGCAGGTGCACCGGGTCGCGGTCCACGGCCACCACCGCGCGCCCGGCGGCCAGCGCCAGCAGGTCCCCGCCGATCCCGGTGCACAGGTCCGCCACCACCTCGAAGGGGCCGAAGCGCGCAGCCCGGTGCGCCGCCGCCCGCTGCGAGGACGCCTGCTCCAGCCCCTCGCGCGTGAACCACATCCGCCCGGCGAGCGCGAACTTCCCCGCCGCGTGCCGGCGCAGCTCGTGCAGGGTGAACGCCGCCGCGACCAGCTCGGCCGGGTACCCCGCCCGCAGCTCGGCCCCCAGCGCCAGCGCCCGCGCCGCCTCCAGCGGCCCGTCCGGCAGCCGCTCGAGCAGCTCCCGGCCGCTCGGCTCCAGCAGCGCGCACAGCGCCGCGCCCTCAGCCGGCGCCACGCGCCACCACCGCCGCCCGGCGGCGGCGCCCCGGATCGGGCACGATGGGCACCGGCAGGCCCCGGCCACCGCCGGGCGGGCCGCTCCAGGGACGGGGAACGCCGTGGCCGATCTGCGCTTCGACGACGTGAGCTGCGTCTACCCGAACGGCGCCCGCGCGCTCACGCGCCTCACCCTGCACCTCGGCGACGGCGAGCTGGTCGCGCTCGTGGGGCCCTCCGGGTCGGGCAAGACCACCGCCCTGCGGGTCGCCGCGGGCCTGGAGCGCGTGACCGAAGGCGAGATCCGCATCGGCGGCCGGCTGGTCAACGACCTCGCTCCCGGCGAGCGCGACGTCGCGATGGTGTCCGAGCACGGCGCCCTCTCCCCCAACCTGGTCGTCGCCGACAACATCGCGCTGGGGCTGCGCCTGCGCAAGGTCCCCGCCGGCGAGATCCGCAAGCGCGTCGGCGCCGAGGCCCGCGTGCTGCGGCTCACCCGGCTGCTCGGGCGCCTGCCCGCCGCCCTGTCCTCCGGGCAGCGCCGCCGCGTCGGCCTCGGCCGCGCGCTGGTGCGCGTGCCCAGGGTGTACCTGCTCGACGAGCCCCTCACCCACGTGGACCCCCCCGAGCGGGCGCGCCTGCGCAGCGAGGTCGCCAGGCTCGTCAAGGGCCTCGGCGTGACCACCCTGTACGTGACCCACGACCAGGCCGAGGCGATGGCCGTCGGCGAGCGCGTCGGGGTGCTCCGCGGCGGCCGGCTCGAGCAGGCCGCGGCCCCGCGCGAGCTGTACGCGCGGCCGGGCAGCCTCTTCGTCGCCGGGTTCGTCGGCGACCCGCCCGCGAGCCTGCTCCCCGCCCTGGTGGACCGCGCCGGCGGCGACGCCGTCCTGGCCGTCGGCCCGCAGCGGCTGCCCCTGCCGGCCGGCCGCGGCCGCCGGCTGCTCTCCCGGCCCGGCCGCGAGGTCGTCCTCGCCGTCCGGCCCGAGCACGTCCACCCCGCCACCGGCGCTCCCGGCGAGGCGGCGCTCGCCGCCGTGGTCGCGCAGGTCGCCGCGCTCGGCGACCACGACCGCGTCGCCTGCACGCTCGACGCGCCCCCGGTCCACGTTCCCGGCGAGCCGCCCCCCGCGCCGACCGCGACCGCCGAGCTGCTCGCACGCCTGGCGCCCGGCAGCCACCTGCGACCGGGCCGGCCCCTGCGGCTCGCCGTCGACCTGGACCGGGTGCACCTGTTCGACCCGCGCACCGGCGCCGCCCTGGACTACGGGAGCTGAGACCCGCCGCGCGCGCCCGCCGCCTACGGCGGCGGGGCATGCCGGGCGTAGGATGCTCGCGTCGTCGCCGTCGCGCCCAGGCGTCGCGGCAGGACCAGGAGGCGGCGGTTGGCGGAGGCCAGCGTCATCGGGAGGGTCGGGCGGGTCACCGGGACGATCGGCCCCCGACGGCTCGGGGAGGTGATGGTGCCGATCCGCGGCGGGAGCGAGGCGTTCCACGCCTACAGCACCGACCCCGAGGAGACCATCCGCCTCGGCACCCGCGTCGTCGTGGTCGAGTACTTCCCGCCGCGGACGGTCGTGGTGAGCCCGGTCTGACACGGCCTTGATCCCCGACGGACGACGATCCGGTCGACGGTCATCCTCCGACCCCGAAGGCAGGGACCTCTCGTGGACCTCTCCGCGACCACCATCCTCATCGCCGGCCTCGCCGCCGTCGGCCTGCTCGTCCTGTTCGTGGTCTTCAAGCTCATGTGGCGCGTCGCCGAGCCGAACGAGGCGCTGATCATCTCCGGGCTGCGCGAGCACAACCCCCAGGGCGTCGGCGAGAGCCTCGGGTTCAAGATCGTCACCGGCAAGGGCACGCTGGTCCTGCCCGGCATCCAGATGGTCAGGCGGCTGTCGCTGGACCTGCGCGAGGCCGAGCTGGCCATCGACTGCGTCACCCACCAGGGGATCCCTCTCGGCGTCCGCGGCGTGGTGATCTTCAAGGTCGGCGACGACTACGTCTCCATCGCCAACGCCGCCCGTCGCTTCCTCGACCAGCAGGACCAGATGAACGCGCGGGTCCACAACGTGTTCGCCGGCCACCTGCGCGCCATCGTCGGCGGGATGACCGTCGAGGAGATGATCCGCGACCGCGAGAAGCTCACCCAGCTCACCCGCGAGTCCAGCGGGGTCGAGATGGAGAAGCTCGGGCTGATCGTCGACTCCCTGCAGATCCAGGAGATCGTCGACCCCAGCGGCTACATCACCAACCTCGGGCTGCCGCACGCCGCCGCCGTCAAGCGCGACGCGCGCATCGCCCAGGCCGGTGCCGACCGCGCCGCCACCCAGGCCGAGCAGGAGGCCGACGCCCTCAAGGCCGAGTCGCGCCGGCACAGCATGATCAAGCAGTCCGGCTTCCAGGCGGAGATCGACCACGCCGCGGCCCAGGCCAGCCAGGCCGGGCCGCTGTCGGAGGCGACCGCCCGCCAGCAGGTCGTGGTCGAGGAGACCAAGGTCGCCCAGCTCGAGGCGGAGCGGGAGGAGCAGCGCCTCCAGGCGTCGATCCGCAAGCCCGCCGACGCGCGCGCCTACGAGCAGACCACCTTCGCCCGCGCCGAGCGCGACGCCCGCATCTCCACCGCCGAGGCGCAGGCCCGCGAGGTCGAGCTGCAGGCCCAGGCGCACGCCCACCGCGTCAAGGCCGAAGCCGACGCCGAAGGCGAGCGGCTGCGCGTCGTCGCCGGCGCCGAGGCCGACCGGGTCCGCGCCGAATCCAGCGCGCACGCCGACTCGACCAGGATGCTCGGCGAAGCCGACGCGGACGCCACCCGCGCGCGCGGCGAGGCCCATGCCGCCGCCGCCCGCGCCGGCGGCATGGCCGAGGCGGCCGCGATCAAGGCCCGCGGCGAGGCCCTCGCCGACAACGAGGACGCCATCATCGGCCAGGAGCTGGCGGCACACTGGCCCGAGATCGTCGAGGCCGCGGCCAAGCCGTTCGGCTCGGTCGACCAGATGATCATGCTGAACGGCGCCAAGGGCCTCTCCGACGCGCTCGCGCAGGCGCTCAGCCAGGGCGTCGCCGGGCTCCAGCTCGCCCGCGGCCTCCTCTCGGCCGGCAACGGCGCCCGGCAGGCCGCCAACGCGGGACCCGCCGCCACCACGGGACCCGCCGCCAACGGCGCCGAACCCGCCGAGGACGCCACCGGCGTCCAGGCGCTGCCTCCGGCCCCGTAGCCGGCACCCAGGCGGGGGCATGATCGCGGCCTGATCCGCATCCGCCGGCCGCCCGGGCGGGACGATCCGGGCGGCCGGCCCAGCTCCCGGCGCGCCTGGCGGCCGCTGGTTGCCGGGGCGGGTCACCGTCCGCGTCCAGAAGCGGTCGGCCGGCCCTGTCCCGATGAGGAGCGTTTCGTTGCCTGCCCGTCGCAGATCCTTGTCGCGGCGGGGTTAGCGTGGTGGCGCTTTCGGCGGTCGCGGATCCCCACGACCGCGCGTCGCCGCGCACGCGGCGGGCGCGACCCGGCTCGGCGGGCAGGCGTTCGTGGTCGCCGGTTCGGTGATCGGAGGAGCGGTGGAGGTCGCACCCCCGAGCCTGGGCGACCGGTTCCCGAGCAGGCTGCGGACCGCGGTCATCGGCGTCACGGCTGCGGGCCGGCTGCTCCTGACGCTGCTGCTGCTGGCCGGCGTCCTGCTGCTGGTCGCGGTCGTGCGCCAGGCCGACGCCGGCGCGCACGAGCTGACCGGCGGGCGCCCCGCCGCCGGCGGACCCGCTGCAGGCACGCCGGCGGCCGGGGCGCGCGGCCGGGTGACGGCGGGCCGGAGCAGGCCCGTGCGCACCCCGCTGGGGCGCTACGAGGCCGCCGTGGCGCAGGCCGCAGGGCTGTCCGACCGGCTGGCGCAGCAGCCGCGGGCGCTCCCGGTCCCGCACGGCACGGGGACGGCCGGGGCCGCGTCGACGCGGAGACCGGCCCCCGCGAGCGGCAGGCGGCCTCCAGGCACGACGGGCGACACCGCGCCCAGGCTGGCACACGCCGGGTGGCGCCCGGCGAGGCTCCGGGCCGAGCCGGCCCACCGGCGGGCGGCCGCGCCCGGCAGCCGGGGCGCCCCGCGCCCGCCGGGCGGTGGGACGAAGGCGCCAGCCCGGTCGCGCGGCGCCGGCCAGGGCGTGCTGGCGCCCGCGCCGGCGCGGCCGGAGGAGGGCCCCCACCAGATCGGCCTGCCGGAGCCGATCGACATGTCGAGGATCCTCGCGGGCAGACGCGTGGTCTGGATCGGTGACGACCACGGCTCCCTCCAGATGCGCGAGCAGCTGCCGTTGCTGCTGGCGCAGCTCCGGCAGGCGGGATTCACGGACCTGCTGCTCGAGGGGCTTTCGCACGACCGCCGTGACGTGGACCCGGCGGACAGCGCCGCGGTCCTCCGGTTCATGAAGCGGACTGTGGAAGAGCTGCAGCCCGGCCTCATCGCCGCGAACCACAGGGTCTATGAATCCGCGAGGAAGCTGGGGTTCAACGTCTCCGGGCTGGAGCTGCCGAGACGCAGGCTCGCTGGCCTCCTGCACAGGATCTCCGCCGCGCTTCCCGGCAAGCGCAAGGACCGCGACAAGATCTTTGCGCACTCGGCGCCCAGGAGAGACCAGCACTTTGCCGAGACCGTCGCCAGACTTGCTGCGGATCCGCGCAGGAAGATCGCCATCCTGGTCGGCTTCGGCCACCTCGGGTACTGGTCGGTTGAGACGGCGAACACCCTGCTGGCGAAGAAGGGCATCCCGTCGGCGGTCGTGCAGACCTACCACTCCGACCTCACCAAGTTCTGGTACTCGGCGGCGCAGGACGTGATGCTCCTGGCCACGGAGATGATGCCCGACTCGTTCATGCTCGGGATGTCGGGGTCGAGGAACTGGGACTACCTGATCCGCTACGGTCCCGGACCGCCGCGGACCGCCGCCGGCGGACAGGCCCGACCGGCCCGGGAGCCGCTGGACCAGACGATCGCCCGCGAGCGCGCTCTGAAGCTGCTGGAGCGGCTCGTGACGGGCCTCAACCAGGACTTTCAACACAGGAGGACCTTCTCCGGCGGTGGTGAGGTGGTGAGGGTCGATTACCACGGCAAGCTGGTGCAGCGGTACCTGGAAACCGTCAACAAGCTGAAGGAACCGCTGCGGCCCGTCTTCGACCCGCCCGCGCCGTCCTGGCCGCCGCCGATGCCGGTGCCCGGACCCCGGTGGGACCCGCAACGCGACGGCGCGCTCCAGCCGGATGCGGAGACGGGACCGGAGGGCGGACAGCGTCCCGACCAGCCCGCCACGACCACGGCCCGCACCACCACCGCCGCGGCGTCCCCCCGGGCCCTCGCCGGCCGCCCGCCCGCCGGCACCGCCGGTACCCGGCCCGCCGGCGGCGCACGCGGCTTCACGCTCGGCATCGAGTCGGCGCAGGGAGCGAGCTTCGTCTACGCCGACGGTGCGCTCACCCTCCTCGAACCCACCGACATCGAGGGGGTCCACGTCGAGGCGGGCACGGTCATCGACCGCGACCGCAACGTGATCGCCCCTGGCGGCACCGTGCTGGGCCCGCTCGGCCAGCTCGCCGCCGGCCAGCCGGCCGTCGTGCGCGACACGGACCAGGCCGGGGCCACTGCGGCCCCCGGTCCGGCCGGGCAGCCCGCGCTGCCGCCGTCGACGCCGTCGGACACCACCGCGCCGGTGCCGGAGACGGTCACCGGCGCGCTCGATGGCGGCGACCGCACCGCCGCCGCCGGCGGCTCCGACGGCGATCCCCTCGGCAACGAGTTCGGTGACGTTCCCGGCGGCTACGGGTTCGGCGGCACAGGCTAGCTCCGAATCGTTACTGGCCCGTGGCGGGCATGCGACGGGAGCAGGTCACGATGGTTCCGGAGGGTCGCCCGCGGCGCGTTGCGGCGACCCGCCCGCGAGCCGGACGTCCCCCTGTGCGGCGCCCTGAACCCTGACGGCGGGCAGCGTGCGCTGACCCGGCGTCATCCTGCCGCCTCCCCGGCCGGCTCGATGGTGCTGCCGGGTGGGAGGAGTGGCGTGGAGTCTGATCGGGTCTCCCTGGACCGTGGGGCCGCCGGCTTCGGGCGTGCCGCCGCGGTCCTGGCCGGAGCGGTCCGGCTGCTGGTGGCCGCGCTGCTGCTCGGCACGGTCCTGCTGATCCTCGCGCTGGTCGACCAGAGTGTGGCGGGCGCGGCGGTCGCCGCCCGCGGGTCTTCGGCCGGCGCCCAGGTCGAGGCGACCCGGACGCCGGCCGGCGGACCGCGGACCCCCGGGGCGGCCGGCAGCTCAGGGGCGCCGCAAGCCGTGGTGGAGCGGTATGCGCGGGCGTGGGAGGCGGCCGCGCGCCAGCTGCCCCGCGGCGCGGATGCTCCGCCCGGACCGGTCGAGGTGGCCGCGCTCCAAGCCGGCACGCAGCCTGATGGTCGCGGGCGGGACGCGTCGGGGGTGCCGCCACCGTTGCAGCTCGCCTGGCCCGGGGCCAGGGCTCACGAGGCGCGCCAGCGGCTCAGCAACCCGCCTCGCATCCCCGACCCCACCGCCGGCGACGTCGGGGAGGAGGGGACCGTCGCGCCCGAGACCTCGCGCTGGATCACCTTCTCCTCCAGCCCGTTCCCGCCGGAAGGGAAGGCGAAGCGGCCGGCCTCCGGGCTTCCAGGACCCTGGGAGCAGCACACCGTCCTGCTCCGCACCGGCGAGAGCGTCTCGTTCACGGCCCGCAGCAGCTCGAAGGGCGGGGTGGAGTTCGCGCCGGGCACCGGGCCTCGGGGAGAACCCTTCAGGTGGCCGGACGGCACGGAGGAGTACCAGTGGTTCCAGACCCGGGACGGCTTCGTCCCACTCCGGACGCGCGTGCTCGACAACGAGGTCGAGGTCGCCGAGGTCACGCTCCCCCCACCCACGGTGCTGTACGAGAACGGACTGGCGGACTTCGGCAACCTGCTTCAGGTGACCATAACGACCGACCCGCACCCGCAGCCGCCGCCGCCGGACTGGAAGGTGGAGTCGGTGAAGGTCAACCTCGACGCCGCCACGGTGCTGCCGATCACCACGCGGGTGAGCCGAGCGGACGGCGTGACGTTCGGCGAGGGCCCCGGCCCGGTCGGCACGCCCGAGGTGCTGCCGGACGGCACCCAGCTGTACAGGTGGTACCGCTTGTACGGCCCCGACGGTGAACACATGGACATGCGGCTGGACACGAAGGTCACGCCGTACAACGACCGGGAGGTCTCGTTCCGCAGCGCCTACTCCGACGACACGTGGGTCGAGCGCGAGTCGGGCTACGAGATCAGGATCGCGGTGCCGACCGAACCGGAGCTGCGGGTGAAGCCGCAGCCCAGCCCGCTGTGGGGTGGACACCTGGTCGAGGGCGTGGCCGACTACGGCGGGATGACGGCCAAGTTCTTGATCCAGGTGACCAGGGACGGCCGGGCGTTCCGGGGCAGCGGGCCGGTCGGGGCCTACACCGAGGACGCCGTCGACCACTCGCGCACCTACAGCTGGTTCTCGATCGAGAAGGAGGACGGCTCCACGCTCGTCATCCCGATGCAGGTGCACACGGAGGCCGACGGGACCATTCGCAGCTTCGGGCGGTTCGACGGGCTGGTGCCGGCACAGCGGGCGTTCAACCCGCAGGGTCCGCCGCCGCGGGAGCTCAGGGAGCAGCGCTCCGAGCTGGAGTCACCCACGGACCCTGCGGACCTCGGGACCCCCGCGGGCGCGACCACCTCTGCGAGAGCGCAGGAGCCGGGCGGCGAGGCGCCCCGGCAGGCCCTGCAGGCCGACCTCGGTCCGCCGGACCAGACCCCGCCCGCCACGCCCGCGACGCCCATGGCGGGCGCCGTGCGGCCGGCGGAGACGGCGGAGGCGGCCGCGGCCTCGCCAGCGCCGCCGGTGGTGTCCGGCCAACCGTCCGGGCCGGTGGCCGGGTGGCCCCCGACGCCGCCGTCGGACCAGCCCACACACGTCGCGGAGGCTCCGCAGACGGCGCCGGCGGCACCGGAGCTGGCAGCGCCGGGGGAGCTGGTGGAAGCGGACGGCTCGGCGCCAGAGGACGGGGCCGGTGGCGCCGTCGGGCCGGTGCAGATGGCCGACGTCGAGGGCGACGCGGGCCCCGGGTTGCCCTTCGGCGGGGCCAGCCTCCCGTCCTGACCCGGCCGGCCTGGGGACTGGCTGGTCAGCTCGCGAGGACGGAGATGTCGCCGCTGCCGGTGCGGGCGATGATGGTCCGTGGCGCGGCGGGGTCCTGGCGCAGCGACAGGCTCGTCTCGCCGCTGCCGCTGTGCGCGTCGACCCGGTAGACCGCGTCGGGGACCGTGACCTGCACGTCGCCCGAGCCGCTGGTGGCGGAGACCTGGTCGGGCACGGTGGCGACCATGACCAGCTCGACGTCGCCGCTGCCCGAGCGTGCCTGGACGCGGCGGGCGTCGACGTCGGCGCCGGTGACGTCGCCGGAGCCGCTGGAGGCGGTGACGTCGCCGCGGACCCGCCGGACGAGGATCTCGCCGGAGCCGGTCTGCGCGGCGACCGGGCCGGTCACGTCGCGGGCGGTCACGTCGCCGCTGCCGCTGCGCAGGTCGGCCGCTGCCGCGAGGCCGGCGATCCGGACCTCCCCGGAGCCGGTATGGAGGTCGACCGGCGTCCGCGCCGGGACCTCGAGCCGGAAGCTCACCGAGCAGCGCCCGAGCCACAGCCGGCAGTCACCCCGCAGGCGGAGGGTGCCGCCGTCCAAGGTCTGCTCGACCTTCGGGCGGCGCCAGGACTGCTCGGCGGCGACCTCGACGCGGACGTCCTCGCGCGCGCCGGCGACGAGCCTGACGTCGCCGGACTCGGTGTCGACGCGGATGTCGCGAACGCCGGAGAACGTGCGCGTGGACCGCTCGGTCCGCCCGATGGCCTGCCCCACGAGGGCGGTGGAGCCGGCGAGGACGAACACCAGGCCGAGGATGCCGACCGCGATCGCGACGCCGCGGTTGCGCGGACGCCCCGGCCCGGCGGCGGCCCGCCCGGCGCCGCCGGTGCCTGCCAGCCCACTCCCACCGGTACCCGTCTGGCCGGCGCCGGTACCCGTCTGGCCGGCGCCCTGGTCGGTGCCGCCGGTGCCCGTCTGCTCGTTGCCGCTGGTGCTCATCTGCGGATCCTCCCCGCTCGGTGGGCCGGCCCACGCGTGCGCCGGCCCGCTGTCACTGAACCACCGGGACCGCCTGCGGCGCCCGCCGACCCGACTGCACGCCGGGGGCGCCGCAGGCGCCGCTGTCACCCGGTCGGCCCGCCTGGCCGCGCGGCCGCGCCCGCCGGCACCGGGTCCGGCTGCGCGGCCGCCGCGGCGGCGCCGGCGTCTCGGCGCGGGCGGGCGCCCGGCAGCCAGGACAGCCAGCGCGGCAGGTACCAGTTCCGCTCCCCCAGCAGCACCATCGTGGCGGGCAGCAGGATCGCGCGGATGACGGTCGCGTCCAGCAGCACCGCCACGGCAAGCCCGACGCCGACCTGCTTGATGTCGGCGGTCCGCAGGGTGGCGAAGATCGCGAACACGGCGACCATGACCGCGGCGGCGCTGGTCACGGTCCCGGCGGTGAGCTTGATGCTGCGGGCCACGGCCTCGCGGGTGGGCACGCCCGCGTCCACCAGCTCCCGGACGCGGCTGAGGATGAACACGTGGTAGTCCATGGACAGCCCGAACAGGATCACGAACAGGAACAGCGGCACCCAGGAGGCGATCGTGCCGCCTGCCTCGGCGCCGACGAGGCCGGCGCCCCAGCCCTTCTGGAAGACGGCCACGAGGACGCCGTAGCTGGCGGCCACCGACAGCAGGTTGAGGACGATCGCCTTGAGCGGCACGACCAGCGAGCGGAACGTGACCAGCAGCAGCACGAACGCCAGCCCGAGCACGAACGCGAACACCAGGGGCGCGCGGCGGCGCATCAGGTCGTCGAAGTCGGCGGCGCCGGCGGTCTCGCCGGTCACGGCGGCGGTCACGCCGGGCACCCGGCCGACGGTCGCGGGGAGGACGTCCTCGCGCAGGGCCTCCAGCGCCCGGTGCGAGCTGGCGTCGTCGCCGCCACCGGCGATGGGGACCTCCACGACGGCGACCGTGCGGGCGGGGTTGACCCGCACCACGACCGGTTCGTACATCATGCCGGTGGCGACCGCGCGGGAGCGCAGCTCGCCGATCGCGGCGCGCACGCCTGGAGCGGTGACGTCGGCGGCCTCGACCACGACCGCCGCGGGCGAGGAGGTGCCGGGGAAGGCGGCCTGGAAGCGCTCGTAGGTGCGCACGACCGGCAGGTCGGAGGGCAGGTCGGCGAACCCGGGCAGCCCGGTGCGCAGGCCCAGCGCCGGCAGCGCGAGCACGACCAGGAAGGCGGTGGCCGCCAGCGCGGCCGCCGCGGGGCGGCGCAGCACGGGCGTGAGGAACGCCGACCACAGCCGGCCGGTGGCCGCCCGCCGCCCGCGGCGGGAGCGCCGGGACCAGGGGAGCCGCAGGCGCCCGAACTCGACGCGGTGGCCGAGCCTGGCCAGCAGCGCCGGCAGCACGGTGAGGGAGCCGGCGACCGCCATGACGACCACGAGGATCGTGCCCACCCCGGCCGAGGTGAAGACCGGGTTGCCGGCGAGCAGCATGCCCGCCATCGCGATCACCACGGTGGCGCCGGAGATCAGCACGGCCTGGCCGCTGGTCGCGGCGGCGCGCAGCAGCGCCGTCCGGCCGTCCCGGCCGGCTGCGGCCTCCTCGCGCTCGCGGCGCAGGTAGAACAGCGAGTAGTCGACCCCGACCGCCATGCCGATCAGCAGCACCACCGAGGCGGTGGTGTCGGTGGTCGGGAAGACGTGGCTGACCAGGGCGCTCAGCCCGAGGGTGCCGAGCACCGCCGAGAACGCCAGCACCACCGGCACGGCCGCGGCGACCAGCGCGCCGAACGCGACCAGCAGCACCAGGAGGGTCACGGGCAGCGTCAGGCGCTCGGCGCGCTGGAAGTCGGCGCCGACGGTGGCGTCCAGCTCGTGCTCGGCGCTCGCCGGGCCGAACTGCGCGATCGTCCAGCCGGGATGCGACCGCTGCAGCGCGGCGACCTCGGCGAGGATCGGGGCGACCCTGCCTGAGGCGTCCTCGGGGTCACCGGCGATCTCGAAGCGGACCAGCGCGGAGCGCCCGTCGCGCGAGACCAGGCCTGCGCCGCCGGGGTCCAGCGGCGACCGGACGGCCTGCACGTCCGGCAGCGCCCGCAGGCGCCCGGCGACCTGCGCGAGCACCGCGTGCAGCTCGGCCCGGGTGGCGCGCGGCGGCGGCTGCACCAGGGCGCTCTCGGCGGCGTGCTCGTCGAAGCCGGCGTCCTGGAGGATCCGCTCGGCGACGGCGCTCTGGCCGGTGGTGGTGTCGGCGTCGTCCAGCTCGCGGATGCCGGCCGTCTTGCCGACCATGAACAGCACGGCGACCAGCGCGAGCCAGCCGAGCACGGCGGTCTTCCAGTGCGCCGCGCTCCAGCGTCCACAGCGTGCGGCGAGGTTGGTCATCGGGTCCTCCCGTCGGTCCGGGGTTGCTCGCCGGCAACGCTGACCGCGATCGGGTGGACCCGACAGCCCGCCAGCCCGAGTCCGGGCGTCGGGCCAGCGCGATCACAGGGGTGGGGCCACCCCCACCCCGCGGACGGGAGCAGGCGCCATGGCCTGCGGCCCGACGCCCAGCCTATGGTTGCGGCGCGGCGGACCACCGGGCAGGCCCGGTCCGCTGCCGGCCGGTGGCGGACGCCGGCCGGTGGAGCGACGCGCAGGGGGAGGTGGCCAGCGGTGGACGTCGGCATCCCGGCGCGGCGCGTGCCGGCCCGGCTGCGCCCGTGGCTCGCCGCCCCGTTCGCGCTGGAGACCTGGGCCGCCACCGGCTACCTGGTGCTCACGCTGTTCGTGGGCACGTTCTGGTTCGCCGTGCTGGTGACCGGGGTCTCGGTCGGGCTGGGCCTGGTGATCATCTGGGTGGGGTTGCCGGTCCTGGCCGCGACCCTGCTGGTCGCCCGCGTCGGCGCGCGCGCCGAGCGCGCCCTGATCCGGGCGACCCTGGGCGTGGACATCGCCAGCCCCTACCGGCCGCCGCGCCGCGGCTCGGCGTGGCAGCACGCGCTCGCGCTGCTGACCGACCCGGCCACCTGGAAGGACCTGGTCTACCTGCTGCTGCTGATGCCGCTCGGGGTGGTCTGGACGGTCCTGGTCACGGTCGCCTGGTCGATCCCGATCGGGCTGATCAGCGCGCCCGCCTGGTACCGGGTCCCGCCCGGCGCGCAGGCGTCGCTGTTCACCGTGGGCGACACCCCGCTGGTGGTGATCGACACGCTCGGCGAGGCGCTGCTCGCGCTCGCCGCCGGCCTGCTCCTGCTGGCGGTGGTGCCGCCGGTGGTCCGCGCGCTCGCCACGGGGCACGCCGCGATCGCCCGCGGCCTGCTCGGGCCCGGCGGCGGCGCGCTCGCCGAGCGCGTCCAGACCCTGGAGGCCACCCGCGCCCGTGCGATGGAGGCGTCGGCGGTGGAGCGCCGCCGGATCGAGCGCGACCTGCACGACGGCGCCCAGCAGCGGCTGGTCGCGCTCGCGATGGACCTCGGCATGGCCAGGGAGAAGTTCGCCACCGACCCCGACGCGGCCAGGTCCCTGGTCGACGAGGCCCACCAGGAGGCCAAGCGCGCGCTCGCGGAGCTGCGCGACCTGGCCCGCGGCATCCACCCGGCGGTCCTGACCGACCGCGGGCTGGACGCGGCGCTGTCGGCGCTCGCCGCCCGCTCCCCCGTCCCCGTCGACGTGCGGGTCGACCTCGACCGGCGGCCGCCGGAGTCGGTCGAGTCGATCGCCTACTTCGTCGTCGCCGAGGCGCTCACCAACGTCGCCAAGCACGCCGCCGCGACCGAGGCGACCGTGCGGGTCGGTCGCGGCGGCGGCCGGGTCGTGGTCGAGGTCTCCGACGACGGCGTCGGCGGCGCCGACCTGCACGGCGGCAGCGGGCTCACGGGCCTGGCCGACCGCGTCGCCGGGGTCGACGGGCGGCTCACCGTGACCAGCCCGCCGGGCGGGCCGACCGTCGTGCGGGCCGAGCTGCCCGCCGCCGACTGAGGGAGGCGGAGGCTGCGATGCGGGTCGTGATCGCCGAGGACTCCGTGCTGCTGCGCGAGGGCCTCGCCCGCCTGCTCGCCGACGGCGGCCTGGAGGTCGTGGCGACCGTCGGCGACGGGCCCGCGCTCGTGGACGCGGTGAGCGCCTACCGGCCCGACCTCGCGATCGTGGACGTGCGCATGCCGCCCACCCACACCGACGAGGGCCTGCGCGCCGCGCTGGAGGTCCGCCGCCGCCACCCGTCGGTGCGGATCCTGGTGCTGTCGCAGTACGTGGAGGAGCGCTACGCGGTCGAGCTGATCCAGGGCAGCGCGCAGGGCATCGGCTACCTGCTCAAGGAGCGCGTCGCCGAGGTCGGCGAGTTCCTCGACGCCGTGCGGCGCGTGGGCGACGGCGGCGCCGCGCTCGACCCGGAG
Organism: Actinomycetes bacterium; assembly: GCA_035263405.1. Lineage (GTDB taxonomy): Bacteria > Actinomycetota > CALGFH01 > CALGFH01 > CALGFH01 > DATFRI01. The sequence goes on from DATFRI010000074.1 coordinate 41,661, forward strand.
GTCGTGGCCCAGCTCCTCGGCCGGCGCCGCCGCGACGACCCGCTCACCCCGCTCACACCCCGGGAGCGGGAGGTGCTGGCGCTGATGGCCGAGGGGCGCAGCAACGCCGCGATCGCCGAGCGGCTGGTGGTCACCGAGGGCGCCGTCGAGAAGCACGTCAGCAGCATCTTCGCCAAGCTCGGCCTGCCCACCACGACCGCCGACCACCGCCGCGTGCTGGCGGTGCTGGCCTACCTGCGGGTCCCGGGGTAATCCCTCCCAGCGGACGAAGGCGGCAAGAGGACCGGAGCGTGACCGCCACCCCCGCTGACGCCGTGGTGCGGCCACCCAAATGGTGGTCAGCCGCGGCGGGCCTGCCTGGCGGCCTGCTTGTAGGCGCGCACCTCGGCGAGGGAGGCCGCGTCGGTGACGTCGGCGGCGGAGCGGCGGGAGCCGGGCTCGCCGTAGGGGCCGGCGGCCTCGCGCCAGCCGTCGGGCTGGACGCCGAGCTGCTTGCCGAGCAGCGCCACGAAGATCCGGGCCTTCTGCTCGCCGAAGCCGGGCAGCGCCCGCACGCGCGCGAGCAGCTCCCGGCCCGTCGCCGCGGTGGCCCACAGCGCCGCCGCGTCGCCGTCGTACGTCTGCACGACGTGCTGGCAGAGCGCCTGCACCCGCCCGGCCATCGCCACAGGGTAGCGGTGCAGCGCGGGCGGTCCGGCCATGGCCGTGGCGAACCCGTCGGGGTCGTAGGCGGCGATCGTGGCGGCGTCCAGCCGCTCCCAGCCCAGCCGCTGCGCCAGCCGCCAGGGCGCCCTGAACGCCCACTCCAGCGGGAACTGCTGGTCGAGGAGCATCCCCACCAGCAGCGCGAGCGGGTCGCGCGAGAGCAGCGCGTCCGCGTCGGGGTCCTGCGCGAGCCGCAGCGCCGGCTGCATCCTCCACCCGCTCCCTTCCTGGTCGGCGCCGCGCGGCGCGGTCGGCGCCGCGCGGCAGGTGGCGCCAGCCGCCAGGGCCACTATCGCATGCCGCCCCAGATCCCGCGGATCTGGTCAGCGACCCGACCCCTCGACGCGACCCCGTCGATGCGTGACGATCGGGACCCGACGCCACCGGTCGAGCCGACGGAGGTCCGCGATGCCCACACGCGAGGTGCTGATCGACGAGTCCCGGACGCTGGGCGAGCAGCCGGAGACCGGGCACAACCGCTGGCACCCGGACATCCCGCCGGTGGTCGGCTGCGACCCCGGCGACGAGGTGGTCCTCCAGACCCGCGACGCGTTCGACGGGCAGATGGGCCCGGACGCGACCCTGGAGACCGTCGGCGCCCCCGACCTGAACGTGGTGCACCCCCTGACCGGGCCGGTCGCGGTGGCCGGCGCCCAGCCCGGCGACCTGCTCGAGGTCGAGATCCTCGAGGTCGCCCCGGACGGGTACGCCTACACCGTGCAGGTCCCCGGCTTCGGGTTCCTGCGTGAGGCCTTCCCCGAGCCGTACATCGCCCGCTGGGCGCTCGCGGACGGCTGGGCGACCTCCGAGGAGCTGCCGGGCGTGCGCGTCCCCGGCCACGCGTTCATGGGCACGATCGGGGTCGCCCCGAGCCACGAGCTGATGGCCGCCTGCGCTGCCCGCGAGCAGGCGGCGCTGGACCGCGGCGGCTTCGTGCTGCCGCCGCTGGCCGACGGCGCCGTCCCGGCCGCCGAGGCGATCGCCCACGAGGCGCTGCGCACGATCCCGCCGCGGGAGAACGCCGGCAACGTCGACATCAAGCAGCTCGGCAGGGGCGCCCGCCTGTTCATCCCCGTGCAGGTGCCCGGGGCGCTGTTCAGCGCGGGCGACGCGCACTTCGCCCAGGGCGACAGCGAGACCTGCGGGACCGCGATCGAGATGCGCTCGACCCTGCACGTGCGGTTCCGGGTGCATCCGGGCGCGGCGAGCGCCAAGGGCATCCGCGACCTGCAGTTCGCCCGCGACGACTGGTTCGTCGCGCCGGAGTTCGCCGGGCCGCGCCGGTTCCACGCCACCACCGGGATCTCGGTGACCCGCGAGGGCGAGAACCGGCCGGAGGACCTCACGCTGGCCGCGCGCAACGCGCTGCTGAACATGATCGACCACCTGATGGAGCACGGCGGCTGGAGCCGCCAGCAGGCGTACGCGATCTGCTCGGTGGCGGTCGACCTGAAGGTCAGCCAGGTCGTCGACGTGCCCAACTTCGTCGTCTCGGCGTTCCTGCCACTGGACATCTTCACAAGCTGAAGGGGTCCCGGCGCGCACCCGCCGGTGGGCGCGCCGACCTCGTGATCCTCTCGTTGCGGGGCCGTGACCCCACGCGGCCGGCCCGCTGCTACGGTGCTTCGCAGTGGCCACCTGGGGCAGGGCCTGCCGTACCCCCGGCGACGGGCGTGCCCGCGGCACCGACCCTCGCCCCGATTCCTGCTTCGGGCAGCACCGCGCCCGGTCGTCGTAAGGAGTCCACGATGCAGGGTGGTCACGCTGGTCCGGTCGTCCACGCCCCCGCCAGGGCGACACGTGTCGGGGCCGGACTGGCCAGGACCGTCCGGCTGCTGACCGCGGTGGTGCTGCTCGGCACGGCCCTGCTGATCGTCGCGCTGGTCGGCCAAGGCACCGCAGGCGCCAGGGGGCTGGTCCGGGCGCCGGACCAGGAGGCTCCGGGCAGCCTGCCGGGACCACGACCGGTCACCGGTGACCCGGCCGGCACGGCGGCCCTGGAGCACGCCAGGGCGGACGCGGACACGCTGCTGCGCCGGATCCCACCCGACAGCGCCCGGGCCGGGGGCACCGCCGCCGCCACCAGCCCGCCGGCGCAGCCCGGCGCTCCCGGGGACCCGCGCAGCGGCAGCACGCTCGAGCCCGAGTCGTTGGGCCGGGCGCTGCCCTCCAAGCGGGTGCAGGTCGCCCGGGCGCCGGACGGCCAGGACGGGCAGGGCGAGGGCGTGGACAGCGACCTTCCACCCGAGAGCGTGCGGGTCGCGGCGGCGTCGGGTGCGGTCCCGTTCGTGGCGACCGCGCCGTACGTGACGATGGCGGCCGCGCGGAAGGGGCCTGGCCGCCAGCCGTCGCAGCCCGCGCCCACGCCCTCACCCAGCAGTCGCGCGAGGCCGGCCAAGGAGATGACCCCAGAGCAGCGCGAGGCCGAGGCCTCGCAGCTCGAAACCGACATGTACGAGGCCAAGCTTCGCCTGACGCTGATGGACCGGCTGCGCCCCCCGCCGGTCGACCCGCAGGCGACGCCGAAGGTTGCAGCCCAGCAGCGGCAGGAGCTGGACGCCCACCATGCCGAGTGGAGACGGCTCGTCCGCGACCTGGAGGCGAAGCAGGAGCGCTACGGCGAGCTGAGGACCGAGACGCACTACCCGCCGGAGCTGGACGCCATGACACCGGCCGAACTGCTCGAGCGAGACAGACTCCTGGATGCCGAGGTTCAGAAGAACGTCGCCGAGGGAGGAGCGGAGAGACGCCCGAGGTCCAACGACCCGGCGGAGGTCGAGCGCTGGGCCAGGCTCACCCTCGACCGGGAGGACTGGTACCCCAGGCTGCTCAGCGACGTCCGCGAGGCGATCGGGGCCAAGCTGGACGACCTGACGGCACGCGGCGTCGACACTCAGGAGGTCCGGCAGCTCCAGGCCACGTACGACAGGCTCGACCAGACCCCGGCCTACCCGCCGCGCCTGGCCCACGTCCCCTGGGTCGAGCAGGGACGACAGGCCAAGTCCCTCCAAGCTGCGATCGAAGCCAACGAGCAGCGGCTGGCCGCCCCGGAGTCCGACGCGCAGCGTATCGAGATCCTCAAGCAGAACGCGGCGATGAAGCGGGAGCTGGGCTTCATCAAGAGGAGCCTGGACTCGGTCAAGGACGTGGGCACGCCGACCGACAAGGGCGGGGAGCTGACGCCGCCGGACCTGGACACCGGCACCGACCCGTCGGCCACCAGGCTCGCCGGCGAGCCGGCCCCTGGTGCCCCGGTCGAGGCCGCTCAGGTGGACGCCTTGACGCCGCCGCCGGCACCTGTGCACGAGCTGGTCGAGGGCGACCCCTTGCCGCCGGGGACGCCCGTCGCGGGCCTGGTCGGCGGCCAGACCGGTACCGCCGGCCAGGGGCTGAACCCCGGCTCAGCGCCTGCTCCGGCTCCGGCGGTCCTGGCCACGGAGCCGTCGCCCGCACCGTCCCCGGCGGTCGTGGCGTCGGAGCCAGCGGTCGTCCTGTCACCGACGGAGGCTGGCGACGCCACCCTGTTCGACAACGACCCCACCGTCGACGGCGTGGGCGCCGGCACCTGGACCGACGACAGCTCCTTGGGCAGCACCCTCCTGAGCTGAAGGGCCGGGCCTGAGCTGAAGGGCCGGGCCGCGACCGGGCTCAGCTCGTGCCGGACGGCGCGGGCGCCGCCGCGAGCGCCGCGACCGCGGAGGGTGCGGAGGCTGCGGAGGCCGCGGCGGGCGGGGCCGGCGCGGCCGGTTCGGGCAGGCTCGGCACCGGCGTCTCGTCGAGCAGCCGGTTGAGCATCGACAGCACCGACGCCACGCCCGCGAGCGCGGCCGCCTTGAGCGCCGGACCCGCCAGCGACAGGACCGGCGAGGCGAGCAGGACCGCGACGAACGTGTGCACGAACGTCCGCGCGGCCCGGATCGTCATCGACTTGAGCAGGTTGCTGGTACGCATGGCCGCCGCCTCCTCCTCGGGCCGGCGGCGCCCGGCCGCCGGCCACCGATGTCAGCGAGAGCGCAGCCGGGAACGCCTGATACCGCGGGGTTCTGAACTGTTCGCGGGGGTGTCGGTGTCCATCGCGTTCTGTCCGCATCTGTCAGTCGGGGAGCACTGCGGCCGGGTGCGCTGTCGGGAGCATCCGCCATGCTCTGGGGATGACCATCGCCGCACCCACCGACGTCCCTGCCGCGCCCGCGCGCGAGCCGGCGCCGCTGGGCTGCGTGCAGGCCTACCGGTTCGCGCTGGACCCCACCCCGAGGCAGCAGCGGGCGCTGGCGTCCTCGGCTGGCGGCGCCAGGTTCTGTTTCAACTGGGGCCTGGAGCACGTCAAGCAGCTGCTGGACCGGCGTGCCGCTGGCGAGCCGGTCGAGGTCCCCTGGAGCCTGTACGCGCTGCGGCGGGCGTGGAATCAGGCCAAGGACGAGGTCGCGCCGTGGTGGCCGGAGAACAGCAAGGAGGCGTACAACAGCGGCTTGGACGGCCTTGCCCGGGCGCTCAAGAACTTCTCCGACGGCCGCTCGGGCAAGCGCAAGGGCCCGCGGGTGGGGTTCCCGCGGTTCCGCAAGCGGGGCCGCACCAAAGCGGCGGTCCGGTTCACCACCGGGACGATCCGCGTGGAGGCCGACCGCAAGCATGTGACCCTGCCGCGGTTGGGCGCGCTCAGGACCCACGAGTCCACCCGCAAGCTCGCCCGGCGGCTGGAGGCTGGCAGCGCCCGCATCCTCAGCGCCACGGTCAGCCGCACGGGTGGCCGCTGGTTCGTCTCCTTCACCTGCCAGGTGACCCGCACGGTGCCCGCCCGGGCGGCACGGCCGCCGCGGGTGGTCGCCGCGGACGCCGGGGTCACGCAGCTGCTGACCCTGTCCACCGGCGAGCGTATTCCCAACCCCGCCGCGCTCCGCCACGCGCTGGTCAGGCTACGGCGGCTGAACCGGCAGCTCGCCCGGCGCAAGGGCCCACGCACCCCTGCGGGCGGCTACCGCGAGCCATCCGCCAACTGGTTGGACGCCAAGGCCGAGCTGGCCCGGGCGCACGCGCGGGTGGCCAACCTGCGCCGTGACGCGTTGCACCAGGCGACCAGTCGGCTCGCGCGGGAGTATGACCTGGTCGTCGTCGAGGCCTTGCGAGTGGCCAATCTGCTGCGCAGGGCTCGCGGCAAGCGGGGGCTCAACCGGGCGCTCGCCGACGCGGCGCTGGCGGAGCTGCGCCGGCTGCTTGGCTACAAGTGCCCGTGGGCGGGGTCGGTGCTGCTGGAAGCCGACCCGTTCTTTCCCTCCAGCAAGAGCTGCTCTGGTTGCGGGGTGGTCAAAGCCACGCTGCCCTTGACCGAGCGGGTGTTTCGCTGTGATGCGTGCGGTCTGGTCGTCGACCGGGACGTGAACGCCGCGTTGAACCTCGCCGCCCTCGCGAGCAGCCGCCTCGTCACCGTCATCGGTGACGCGGGGCAGAGGGCCGGCGCCGGGAGTGGCCCGGGACCGTCAACCGCCCGTGGAGGCCAGGTAAGACCCCGCGTCCGCGCGGGGCACCGGTCGGCGAAGCGGGAAGCCGGCACCGGCCTGAGCCTTCAGGCTGGGTGAGACCGGCACCGCCGGGTCGCAAGGCCCAGGCTGCCCGGACCGCGACGATCACAGATCGTCGTTGAAGTTCCGAGTAACGGTCGCGGGTCAGCCGTACGACGCGGGGTTGACCACCGCACCCAGGCCGCAGCCGCGCTCCTGCAGGCGCGGCGCGGCGGGCGCGCCGACCAGGCGGAAGGCGGCCTCGGGCGCGTCCATGCCCGTGCCGGCCAGGGCCGCGATCGCCCCGGCCACCCGTGGCGCCGCGAACGACGTGCCGCTCCAGGAGGCCCACAGCCGGAACTGCTGGGTCCCGGACGCGGGCTGCCCCAGGCAGTGCGGGCCCGGTCCCGGCTCGGGGTCGAAGTCGGCGTCGAAGAACGTGCTGTGCACGTCCACGCCCGGCGCCCAGGCGTCCACCCAGGTCCCGAAGTTGCTGAAGCACGCGCGCCGGCCGTCCGGGCCGAGCGCCCCCACGCCGAGCACGCGCTTGAACGCCGCCGGGTAGGTGCGCCGGTCCAGGCCGTCGTTGCCGGCCGCGGCGACCACGACCAGGTGGGGGTTGCGCCGGAAGCACTCGGTGAGCGCGGCGGCGGTCAGCGGCGGCTCCTGGTCCCCGTGGGTGTAGGCGCCGAGCGACAGGTTGGCGACCTGGACCTCGGGCGGCAGCTCGGCGAGCGCGCCGGCCAGCGCGGCGTCGTCGCACACGCCGTCGCCGCCGAACACCTTGCGGGCGACCACCTCGGCCCCGGGCGCGTGCTGGAGGATCACGCCGGCGACGAAGGTGCCGTGGCCGGCGTAGTGGGCCAGCTGGTTGTTGGCGCGCAGGACCGGCGCCTCGGTGTCGGCCTGGGGGTTGGGGCGCAGCGTCCGGGCGCGGGGGCCGAGCCAGGGATGGCCCTCCATGAGGCCGCTGTCGAACACCGCCACCCGCACGCCGGCGCCGGGCTGCTCGCTCATCTGGCTGGACAGCGCCCCGAGCGGGCCGGCGCCACGGGGGGACGTGGCCGGGAACGGCAGGGGGTGGGTGCCGCCGAACAGCACGTGGTTGGGGTGGACGCCGACCGGCCGCTCGCCGAGCTCCAGGTCGAACTCGCGCCCGCGGATGAGCTGCACGATCTCGGGCACGGTCGGCTCCTCGGCGTCCAGCAGCAGCCGCACGAAGCCGCCGGCCTCGAGCCGCTCCTCGGCCCACTGCGCCAGGCCGAGGCGGCGCAGCTCGCCGCGCACGCGCTCCAGGTCGCGCGGGCCGGTGAGGAGCTGGCGCGGCCGGTACAGGTAGCCGCCGCCGAGGTGGTGCGGCGCCTGCTCGACGTCGGCCGGCAACGACACCTCGTGCGGCTCGCCGTGGCCCTGCGGCTCGTTCTCCATCCCGGCCTCCTCGCTTTCACGGTGGGCTGCGCCCGAATTTGTCTCCTTCGTACAATCTCGGACCCGAGCAGTCCAGATCGCGTCGTCCGGGTGGGATGATCTCCTGAGCCGCGCCGAGCCGTCCCGACGCCTGCCAGCTCCCGTTCCCGTGGGGAGGACCGCCGTGCCCGGATCCGCCGCCAGCATCGCCGCGCGGGCGATGGAGCTGTCCGGGGTCGACCCGGGACGGGCGCGCGTGACCGCCGCGGAGGCGCTGCGCGAGGCGCGGGCCGAGCACGACGCCGCCGCCGCCTGCATGGCCGAGCGGGCGTTGGGGCTGGCGGCCAGGCAGGCCTTCGAGATCGACAGCGCGCTCGGGCACCTGCGCCGCGCGGTCAGGATCGCCGAGCGCGGCGGCCTCGTCCTGCAGGCGGCGCAGGCCAGGGTGCAGCTGTCGGGCATCCTCGCCGTCCGGGGCGAGTTCCCCGCCGCCCTGCGGGAGGCCGACCGGGCCAGCCCCACCCTGCGCGGCGGCGACCTGGCCCTGCTCCAGGCGCAGCGCGCGTTCATCCTGCAGATGCAGGGCCGCCTGGCCGACGCGCTCGAGGGCTACCGGCTCGTCCTGCCCGCCTTCCGCCGCTCGGGGGACACGTTCCACGAGGCCAAGGCGCTGCACAACCGGGGGCTGCTGCACTACCACCTCGGCGCCCTCGGGGCCGCCGAGGTGGACCTGGCCCGCGCCGCGGAGCTGTGGACCGGCCTCGGCAACCAGCGGGAGACCGCCGACGCGGACCAGAACCTCGGCTGCGTCCTGGTCCGCCAGGGCCGGCTGCCCGACGCCCTGGCCCGGTTCGACCGCGCCGACGCGTACTTCGCCGCCAAGGGCATCCTCGACCCCGTGGGCCTGCGCGACCGCTGCGAGGCGCTGCTCGCCGCGCGCCTGGTCGCCGAGGCCCGCCGGACCGCCGAGCAGGCCGTCGCCGGGCTGGCCGCGCGGGGGCTGGCGCCGTTCCTCGCCGAGGCGCAGCTGCTGCTGTCGGAGGCGGCGCTGCTGGACGGCGACGTGGCCGCCGCACGCGACGCGGCCACGGCCGCCCGCAAGGGGTTCGCCGGCCAGCGCCGGGCGCGCTTCCTCGCGCTGGCCCGCTCAGCCCTGCTGCGGGTGGCCTGGGCGAGCGGGGAGCGCTCGCCGCGGCTGCTCGCCGACGCCCGCCGGACCGCGCGGGCGCTGGCCGTGGCGGGCTGGACGGTGCCCGCGCTGGACGCGCGGCTGGTCGCCGCCCAGCTCGCGCTGGACCTGGGGCGCGTCAGGACCGCCCGCGCCGAGCTGGCCCAGGCGACCGCGGCGCGCCAGCGCGGCCCGGTGGAGCTGCGCTCCCGCGCGTGGCACGCGGAGGCGCTGCTGCGGCTGGCGGGCGGCAACCGCGCCGGCGCCGAGTCGGCCCTGCGCGCCGGTGTCCGCATGCTCGGCCGCTACCGCGCCGCCCTGGGCGCCACCGAGCTGCGCGCCAGCTCCTCGATGCACGCGGCCGGCCTGGCGCGCCTGGGGCTGCGGCTGGCGCTCGCCGACGGCGACGCGCGCCGGGTGCTGCGCTGGGCGGAGCGCTGGCGCGCCAGCAGCCTGCAGCCGCACCCGGTGCGCCCGCCCGGGGACCGGGAGCTGGCCGGCGACCTGGCGCAGCTGCGCCGGGTCGCCGGCGAGCTGGGCGAGGCGGTCCAGGCCGGCCGCGACACCGCGCGGCTGCGCGCCCGGCAGGCGGCGTTGGAGGAGGCCGTGCGCCGCCGCGCGCGCCAGGCACCCGCCGCCGGCCTCTACCAGCCCGGCGTCGAGCCCGCCCTCGGGTCCCTGCGGGCGGCGCTCGGCGAGCGCGCGCTGGTGGAGCTGGTCGAGCTGGACGGCCAGCTCCACGCCGTGGTCGTCACGGCCGGGCGCACCCGGCTGCGCCCCCTCGGCCCCGTCGGCCAGGTCGCCGGCGAGCTGGACGGGCTGCGCTTCGCGCTGCGGCGCATCGCGCACGGCCACGGCGGCCCGTCCTCGCTCGACGCCGCGGCGCAGGCGCTCGCGGCCGCCGCCCGCGGCCTGGACGACCTGCTGCTCGACCCGCTTCGGCCGGACCTCGGCGACCGGCCGCTGGTGGTGGTCCCCACCGGCGCGCTGCACGCGCTCCCCTGGCCCGCGCTGCCGAGCTGCGCCGGCCGCCCGGTCGCCGTGGCGCCCTCCGCCGCGCTGTGGTGCGCGGCGACCTCCCGCCCCCACCCGCCCGAGCCCGTTCCCGGGGCCCCCGCCGGGACGCGGCCCGCGGCCGCGCCGGACCGCACCGTCCTGGTCGCCGGGCCGGGCCTGCCCGAGGCCGCCGCCGAGGTCGCCGACCTGCACGACCGCTACCCCGGCGCCCGCCGCCTGACCGGCGAGGCCGCCACCGTCCACGCGGTCGCCGGCGCGCTCGACGGCGTCGCCCTCGCCCACGTCGCCGCGCACGGCCGCTTCCGCACCGACAACCCGCTGTTCTCGGCGCTGGAGCTGGCGGACGGGCCGCTCACCGTGTACGACCTGGAGGCCCTGCGCGCGGCGCCGCTGCGGCTGGTCCTGGCCGCCTGCGACGCGGGGCTGTCGGAGGTCCGCCCGGGCGACGAGCTGATGGGGCTGGCCGCCGCCCTGTTCACGCTGGGCATGCGCACGATGATCGCCTCGGTCCTGCCGGTCCCGGACACCGCCACCCGTCCGCTGATGCTCGCGCTGCACGACCGGCTGCGCGCCGGGCTGGAGCCCGCCGACGCGCTCGCGGGCGTCCAGGCCGGCGCGGCGGCCAGCGCCAGCTCGTGGGCCGCGTCGGTGAGCTTCGTCTGCTTCGGAGCCGGCTGACGCGCGCGGCCGGGCGTCCGCAGGCCGCGGTATCAGCGGGGGCCCGCGCCTGCTCCCGCAGACGAGGTCGAGCGGCGGCGGAGGGCATCGATGCGGACGGGAGCGTGCGCGCCGGCGTGGCGGAGGCCACGCCCGCCGGCCCCGGCCACGCCTCGCATGGGGGGTGCCATCGCGCCGGGCCGCTGTGCTACGTTCTCGCAGTTCGAGCGTACTGGCACGACCGAGAGGAACCGGTTGGTGGATCGGGACGTCGCCGTCCTGCTCGGCGACGCCGCCAACGGCGACCACCGCGCCTGGGAGTCGCTGGTGGACCGCCTCAGTCCCCTGCTCTGGTCCGTCGCGCGGGGCTACCGGCTCAGCCAGCCCGACGCCGAGGACGTCATCCACACCGCCTGGATGCGCCTGCTGGAGCGGCTCGACCGGATCGAGGACCCCGCCCGCGTGGGCTCCTGGCTGGCGACCACCGTCCGCCACGAGTGCCTGCGCCTCCTGCGGCGGCAGGGGCGGATCGTGCTGACCGGCGAGGCGGAGCTGGACAGCGGCGCCAGCGACCAGCCGACCCCCGAGGCCGCGCTGCTGCGGGCCGAGCGCAGCACCCTGCTCGCGCACGCGTTCGCCCAGCTCCCGCAACGCTGCCAGCAGCTGCTGCGCATGCTGGCCGTGCGCGCGTCCTACGAGGAGGTCGCGGGCGCCCTCGACATGCCGGTCGGCGCGATCGGCCCGACCAGGGGCCGCTGCCTGCAGCGGCTCCGCCAGCGGCTGGCGGCCGGCGGGATCAGCGTCAGCAGGCTGGCCGACTGAGGCCGCCCGGGCAGGGAAGGAGGCAGGATGCGCGACTCACCCGAGGACGAGCGGCTCCTCGACGAGCTGCGCCGGGTGCTCGACCGCACCGACCCGATGCCCGAGCAGGTCACCCGCGCCGCCAGGGAGAGCTACACCTGGCGCACGGTCGACGCCGAGCTGGCCGCGCTGGCCTGGGACTCCGACGCCGACCGGCCGCTGGCGTCGGTGCGCGGCACCGGGGACGCGCGGCTGCTCACCTTCGACGCCGAGGGCCTGCGGTTCGACCTGGAGATCAGCGGCAGCGGCCGCGACCGGCGCCTGGTCGGCCAGCTCGTCCCGGCGCAGCCCGGCGAGGTGGAGCTGCGGCAGCGGTCGGGCCTGGCGCGCACGGTCCAGGCCGACGACGCCGGCCGGTTCGCCATCGCCGACCTCGAGCCCGGCCCGCTCAGCCTGTGCTGCCGGCGTCCCGGGGCGGCGGTGGTCGCCACGGAGTGGTTCCTGCCCTGACCGAGGAGGCGGGTATGCCCAGGACAGGCTTCACCCCGCAGCAGCACGGCTTCCACTTCGACAACGACTTCGTCAACAAGGTGGCCACGCTGCCGGGCTTCGGCCAGATCGAGACCCGCGGCCGCTGCGGCGGGATGGCCTACGCCGCGCTCGACTTCTACCACGCGGGCGTCCCGGTCCCCGCGGACACCACCCTGCCGCCCGACGGCAGCCCGCTCTCCGACTTCATCTCCCGGCGGCTGCTGGACAGCTTCCTGGTGCCGAGCGCCATCCAGTTCGTCTCCTGGACGCTCCACTCCGACCACAGCACCTGGTTCTTCAAGGGCGTCACCCGCTGGACCCGGGAGGACCAGCTCCCCCGCCTGCGTGGCTTCCTCGACCGCGGCCAGCCGGTCCCGCTCGGCCTCGTCGGCGCCCGCGACCTGCGCGACGTCGGCGACGGCAACCACCAGGTCGTCGCCTACGGCTACGACCTGGACCAGGGCACCCGGACCACCCGCGTCCAGATCTACGACAACAACACCCACGACCAGGAGGTCGTGCTCACCGCCGACCCGTCCAGCCCCCACATCCACGCGTCCAACCGGCGCACGCCCTGGCGCGGGCTGTTCGTCCAGAGCTACACCCGGGTCGCCCCGCCGCCCGCGCTGCTCGGCGCCGGCGCGCCCGCGCGACCGCCCGACCGGTGACGACGGCCGCGGGACGGGCGGCCCCGGTCAGGAGGAGCCGAGCGAGCGCGGCGGGTAGAGGGACCTCGCCCAGCCGCGGATCGCGTCGGCCGGCGAGCCGAGGCTGAACAGCGCGGTCAGGGCGAGGAAGCAGCCCAGCAGCAGCATCCCCATCCTCGCGCCGGCCAGGCCCCAGGCGAACGCCACGAGCCCGCCGTACACCGTCACCGCGACCAGTCGCATCGCGCCACCTCCTGCCAGGGCCGGGGACCAGCCCCAGCGTAGCGCCGCGCCCGGCCGGGCTCCACGGTCGCCGGTGCGCCGGTCAGGCGTGCCGCCGCGTGGGCGCTTCCCTCGGGCGTCTCAGTCGTCCACGTGCACGCGGCCGAGGCTCGACTCGGCCGGCGGGAACTGCGGCTGCATGGCCTCCAGGGCGCCGGCGATGGCCCGCGCCACCACCAGGTTGCGGTAGCGGCGGCTGTTGCTCGGCACCACGTACCAGGGCGCGTGCGGGGTGGAGCAGCGCATGATCGCGTCCTGGTAGGCGACCTGGTAGTCGTCCCAGCGCTTGCGCTCGGCGAGGTCGGCCCTGCTGAACTTCCAGTTCTTGTCGGGGTTGTCCAGGCGCCGCTCGAGCCGGCGCTTCTGCTCGTCCTTGGAGATGTGCAGGAAGAACTTGAGCACGGTCACGCCGGCCTGGGTGAGCGCCAGCTCGAACTGGTTGATGGCGTCGTAGCGGGCGGCCCAGACCTCCTCGGGCACCAGCTGCCGCACCCGGACGACGAGCACGTCCTCGTAGTGGGAGCGGTTGAAGATGGTGATCATGCCCTTGGTCGGCACCTTGGCGTGGTAGCGCCACAGGAAGTCGTGCGCCAGCTCCTCCACGCTCGGCTGCTTGAAGGACCACACCTGGCAGCCCTGCGGGTTGACCCCCTGGAAGACGTGCTTGATGGTGCCGTCCTTGCCGCCGGTGTCCATCGCCTGGAGCACGATGAGCAGGCTGCGGCGCTGCTCGGCGTACAGCCGTGCCTGGAGGGCCGCGATCCGTCCGCGGTGGCGGGCCAGCTCCTCGGCGATCGCCTTCTTCTTGAGCCCGTCGGGCCTGCCGGGTTCGATGTCGACGAGCCGGAACGGCTCGTCGGGCGCCGTATGCGCGTGCGCGGTGGGAGCCACCTTGGCCTTCGGCCGCGCCCTGGAGCGGGTGCCCCTGGTGCCGGCGGCCGCCCGTGCCGCCGGCGCGCGGCTCCTGGGGGCGGTGGTGCGCCTCGTCCGCCCGGCCGGGGCGGCGCCGCGGGCGGGGTCGCCGTCGTCGGTACCTGACCGGCCGCTGGAACCGGTGGCCATCGGCTTCCTCCTCGCTCGGGTGCGACCTCGCATCGTGTAGCCCTGGACCGCGAGCTGTCCAGCACCGGGAGGCCGGACGGCCGGGTGGAGCGGCGCCAGCGGGCCCCCCGCGTGGCGGCGGCCGGGCGTGTCAGGCGCCGAACCAGCTGCCGCCGAGGCCGCCGTCGCCCGAGATCTCGGGGGCGTCCGCGACCTCCATCCCCTCAGCGGCCCTGGCCGGCATGAGCTGGACGTCGGCCATCTCGGTGTCGTCGACGTCTCTGCCGCCGACCTCCGTGGGCAGGGGCTCGGGCTCGAAGCCGGCGACCTCGAGAGGCGTGCCGCCACCGGTGAAGGCCAGGGCCGGCGGACCCGCGGCGGCGTCCACGCCGGCGCGGCCCTCTTGCCCGTCGGACCCGGCCACGGCCGTGGAGGCGAGCTGCTCCTCGGCTGGCTGCCGCAGCGCGTCGGGGTTCGCCCCGTCGCGCTCCCAGGGGAGCTTGGTGGGCAGGCGCGGCACCTCGAACGGAGGGACCGGCCGGTCGTCACGCAGCTCCCAGGGCTTGCTCGGCAGCTTCAGGTGGGGAACAGGCGAGGGTGCGTCCGGTGTGTCCTGCTCCTCTCCGGGCGCCGGAGGATCCTCCAGGCCCAGCCGCTTCCGCTCCTCCTCCACCAGCCGGCTCAGCTCGGAGAACTCCCGGCTCAGCTTCTCCAGCTTCTCCAGCTGCTCCCCCAACAGCATGTCCTTGTCGTTGAAGACCCTGTAGAACTCCTGGTCGTTCTCGACCATCTGGTTCCACAGCTCTATGCCGCGGTCGCTCTTGGGGATCCTCGCCGGTGGCTCGCCGGGCTGCAGCGGGGGCGGCAGGAAGAGCGGGGGGTCGGCTTCGCCGGGGCTGGCGGACCGCGGCCCGTCCTTCGGCCGGACCCGCTGCTCGCCAGGGAGCGCCTGCGCGAGCCTCGGGGCGGTGGCGCCGGTCCCGGTCCCGGCCGGGAGCGGGCCGCCGGGGCCGGGCGTGCGCGGTGCCTGCGCGGCGGTCACCGCCCGCTCCCACCGCCCGGCGCCGTCGGGGTCGCCGGTCCGCAGCTGGGCCATCCGCACCGCGGCTTCGAGCGCCCAGGGCGGGTCGCCCGGGCGGGCCAGGTCGTAGGCGAGGGCGGGCTCGCCCGCGCCGGCGCCCGACTGGCCCACGAGGGCGACCACGAGGACGAGGGTGGCGAGGAGGACCGCGGCCGTCAGGGCGTACAGGACGGTCGTGAGCGCCGGGCGCGCGGGGGGCGGGGCCGCGGACGGGACCGCGCGGGGCTCCGGCGGCATGGGGTCGCTCCTTCGCGCTGCCAGGGACGGGTCGCCGCCGGCCGCGGGGCACCCGCCGCAGCAGGCAGGGTGGACCCACCGTGGCCGGGGCGTCCACGGCCGCACCCTAGCGCGCGCAGGGAACGCGCCCGTCACGCGCCCGTCACGCGGCGGTAACGCCGGTCACGAGTCGGCAACGACCTGGGCACATCCGCGGCCCCGGCCGGCCGGTCAGCCGCGGCGCGGCGGGCCGGCCGGCGCGCGGCCGCCGGCCGGCCGGGCGGTGCGCAGGACCAGCAGCCCGCCGAGCCCGGCCAGCAGCGACGCGGCCAGCAGGCCGAGCTTGACCGCGGCGGCGAACTCGCCGGCGGGGAAGGCCAGGTCGGCGACGAACAGCGGCACGGTGAAGCCGATCCCCGCGACCGTGGCCATCCCGGCCAGGTGCCGCCAGGCGACCCCGGCCGGCAGCCGGCCGAGCCCGCAGCGCACCGCGAGCCAGGCGGCGAGCAGGATGCCGGCCGGCTTGCCGAGCACGCGGCCGGCGAGGATCCCGGCCAGCACGCCGGTGCTGCCGGGCCGGCCGAGCGCGCCCGCCTCCACGCCGACGCCCGCGTTGGCCAGGGCGAACAAGGGCACGACCAGGAACGCCGACAGCGGGTGCAGCGCGTGCGCCAGCCGCTCGGCGACCGACACCGTGCCGCGCGCCTCGCGGACGACGTCCCGGACGGGCCCCGGGCCGGGGGTCCCGGCGAGCGCGTCGCTGCGCTCGCGCACCCGGCCGGGGCGGCTGACCGGGCGGGCGGGGGCGAGCAGGCCCACGGCCGCCCCGGCGAGCGCGGGGCTCACGCCCCCCTGGCGCAGGGCCAGCCACAGGCCGAGCGCGACGGCGGCGACCGCCGGCGCCCAGGCGATGCGGGCGCGGCGCAGCCCGGCCGCGGCCAGCAGGAGGCCGGCGGCGGCGGCGAGCGCCGGCAGCCGCACGTCCTGGCGGTAGAAGACCGCGACGACGACGATCGAGCCGAGGTCGTCCACGACCGCCAGCGCCAGGAGGAGCACCTTGAGCGCGGCCGGCACCCGCGTGCCGAGCAGGGCGAGCGCGCCGAGGGCGAAGGCGACGTCGGTGGCCATCGGGACGCCCCAGCCGCGGGCGCCCGGACCGCCGGCGTTGAGGAGCGCGTAGACGGCGGCGGGGACGGCCATCCCGCCGGCGGCGGCGACCACCGGCAGGGCCGCCTGCCGCCAGCCGCCCAGCTCCCCCGCGACCAGCTCGCGCTTCAGCTCCAGGCCGACGACCAGGAAGAACACGGCCATGAGGCCCTCGTTCACCCAGCCGCGCAGGTCGTCGTCGAGGGTGGCGTCGCCCAGCCGCACGGCGAGCCGGGTGTGCCACAGCGCCTCGGCGGCCGCCCGCCACGGCGAGTTCGCCCAGGCGAGCGCCACGGTGACCGCCACGACCAGGACGGCGCCGCCGGCGGTCTCCTCGCGCAGGAACTCGCGCAGCGGGCGCGGGACGCGCAGCGGCGCGCGCCCGAGGGGCTGGTCCTCACCCGGCGGCATCGCGGTCTCCGGTCGGCAGGGGCTACGGTTGCCGACCAGGCTTCCCGGCGCGCCGCCGGCCAGGATAGCCGAAGGTGCCGTCGGCCGTGGCCGGGAGTGGGTGGCCGGTCAGGCCGGGGCGCGCCGCAGCGAGCCGGTGAGCCGCTCCCCCGTGGTCCTCTCCAGCGTGCAGGTCACCTCGTGGTCCCCGGCCAGCCAGCCGGCCCGGTCGGGCGTGAGGTGGCCGAAGTCGACGTCGTCGCTCAGCTCGTCCAGGGTCCTGCCGGTGTAGGCCTGCAGGCGGTGCGCGCACGCGGCGTCGCCGAGGCGCTGCAGGCGGGCGTCGCCGGGGAACGCGGTCCCGGGCAGCTCGACCAGCGCGAACACCTCGAAGTCGTGCGGTTGCCGGCAGGGCACGATGCGCACGTTGGCGACCTCGTCGGCCTGGCGGTCGGGGAGGTTGACGCAGTCGCCCACGCGGGCGTCGGTGATGTGGACGCGGTGGCCGCGGACCGTGGGCTCGGTCGGCGGCGCGGTCGTCGGTGGCGCGCTCGTCGGCGGGCTGACCAGGGTGGTCGCCGGGACCTGGCCGCCGGCCACGGCGGGCCGGGCCGTGCGCTCGTCCCGCTGCGCGATCAGCAGCCCGGCCGCGACGAGCAGACCGGGGACCAGGATCAGCCCGGCCACCGCGACCACCCGGGCGGCGGTGACCAGCCCCGCGCCGCTGAGCGCCCCGCGGGAGGCGCGGATGCGGCCGGCGGCCTGCGCGGCCAGCACGAGGGCGATGACCGCGGGCACCACCGGGACGACGAACGAGACCAGCGCCAGCGCCAGCGCGGCGCCGGCCAGGCCCTCCGGCTGGGGAGCCGGCCACAGCGGCGGGCCCGGCGCCCAGGTGCCGGCCGGCGGCCCGGGAGGTGCGGTGGCGGGATCCGGCCCTTCCGGCCCCTGGGCCGGGCCGGCCGGGGGCTGCTCGGCGCCGGGAGGCGGCCACCATCCGGCCGGCCCGGTGTCGTCTTCGGCCATCGTCGGCCTCCTGAAGGGCTGCGCCGGCGCGTGAAGCGGGCAGTTCACGTCAAGGGGCACCTTCTTGCCGGCCCATCGGCTTGTCAAGGGCCGGGCAGCCGGCAGCCGGCCGGGTTTCGCGCCGGGCTCCGGGTGCACTACGGTGACGCCATGCCGCGCTGGATGGTGGTCCTGGCCGCCGTGGTCAGCCTGGCCGCCGCCTGCTCGGGCGGCGGCGGGAGGGAGGTGCAGGCAACGGTGCCCGAGTCGATCAAGGTGAGCAGCCCGGCCTTTGCCGAGGGCGCCCCGATCCCGCCGAGGTACGCCTGCACCGGCGCGGAGGTCTCGCCACCGTTGACCTGGTCGGGCACGCCGGACGACGCCGCCGAGCTGGCCCTGGTGGTGGACGACCCGGACGCGCCGCGGGGGACGTTCGTCCACTGGGTCCTGTTCCACCTGGACCCGAAGCTGACGCGGCTGGACGAAGGCCAGGTGCCCGTCGGGGCCGCCCAGGCCCGCAACAGCGCCGGCAGGACCGCGTACCGCGGGCCGTGCCCGCCGGCCGGCCCGGCCCACCACTACCGGTTCACCGTGTACGCGCTCGGGTCGCGGCCGGACCTGCCCGACGGCGCCGGCCTGGAGCGGGCCCTGGACGCGATCGAGCGGGCCGCCACCGCGCGCGGCCGCCTGACCGGCACGTTCGCGCGCTGAGGGTCAGCCGGAGCGGACGGCCGTGCCGGTCTGGACGAGGTTGCGCAGCTCCCGAAGGCCGACCGAGAGCATCGCGAGGTCGACGGTGTCGCTGGCCTTGAGGTCCTCGAAGGTGGCCAGGCAGCGGCGGACCGGGATCTGGTTGGCGTCCAGCCAGGCGTCGACCAGGGCCTCGGGGCTGT
Source organism: Actinomycetes bacterium (assembly GCA_035263405.1). Lineage (GTDB taxonomy): Bacteria > Actinomycetota > CALGFH01 > CALGFH01 > CALGFH01 > DATFRI01. Next base: position 60,143 of record DATFRI010000074.1, read on the forward strand.
CGCGGTCGGCGTCCTGGCGGACCACCGCCGCGGCCAGCCCGCGGTGCTGGACGTACAGGTCCTCGCGCAGCGCGGCGCGGGCCAGCTCGTCCCAGTGGCCGCCGCCGGCCAGGTTGGTGATCTGGCGGCGCAGCCAGTCGATGTCCAGGCGCGCGGCGAGCTGGAAGTAGACCGCGGCCACCTCCTCGACGAGCCTGCCCGCGCGGGTGGCGACCTCGACGATGTCCAGCGCCGACAGCATCGGCCCGAGCGCGGCCACGCGGATGGCCAGCTCCTCGGGGACGTCCTGGGCCGCCAGGCGGCCGATGCGCCGGTCGAGCAGCTCGCGGTCGTTGCCGACCAGGAGCTTGGGGAGGTTCTGGGCGACCGCTGACACGCCGGGCGCGAACGCGCTCACCTCGGCGGCCACGTCCAGCGGCTGGCGGCGGTTGCGCAGCAGCCAGTTGGTGGCGCGCTCGGCGAGGCGGCGGCCGTCCAGCAGCATCGCGAGCTGGACGTGCGCCTGCACCTGGTCGTCGAGCGCCTCGACGTCGGTCCACAGCTCGCGCAGGTCGTACACCTCGCGGGCGACGGTGTAGGCGCGGGCCACGTCGGGCGCCTCGGCGCCGGTCTCCTCCCGCAGCCGGGTGACGAAGGTCGGGCCGACCCGGTTGATCATGCTGTTGGTGATGTTGTTCGCGATGATCTCGCGGCGCAGCCGGTGCTGGTGCATGCGCTCGGCGAAGCGCTCCTGCAGGGGTGCGGGCAGGTAGCGCTCGACCTCGACCGACAGGTACGGGTCCTCGGGGACGTCGGAGTCGAGCAGCCGCGCCTGCAGGTCGTTCTTGGCATGGGCGAGCAGGACCGCCAGCTCGGGCCGGGTGAGGCCGCGGCGGCCGGCGCGCCGCTCGGCGAGCGCCTTGGCGTCGGGCAGCGCCTCCAGGCGCCGGTCGAGCCTGCCGTGGCGCTCCAGCCAGCGGATGAGGCGCTCGTGCCGGTCCAGCGTCTGCGTCGCGATCGACTCCGACACGCTCAGCGACTGCGCCTGCCGGTGGTTGTCGTGCAGGACGAGCCGGGCGATCTGGTCGGTCATCTCCGCCAGCAGCTCGTTGCGCTGCTTGACCGTGAGGTCGCCGGCGGCCACCACCCCGTCCAGCAGGATCTTCAGGTTGACCTCGTGGTCGGAGCAGTCCACGCCCCCGGAGTTGTCGATGAAGTCGGTGTTGATGCGCCCGCCGGCGAGCGCGTACTCGATCCGGCCGCGTTGGGTGAGGCCGAGGTTGCCGCCCTCGGCGACCACCCGGCAGCGGAGCTGGCTGCCGTCGACGCGCACCGCGTCGTTGGCGCGGTCGCCGACGTCGGCGTTGGCCTCCGAAGCGGCCTTCACGTAGGTCCCGATGCCGCCGTTGAACAGCAGGTCCACCGGGGCCAGCAGGATCCTGCGGATCAGCTCCGCCGGCGTGAGCGCCCCGGCGGGGCCGTCGATCGCCAGCGCCCGCCTGACCTGCGGGCTGATCGGGATGGACTTCGCGGCGCGGTCGTACACCCCCCCGCCCTCGCTGATCAGCTCGCGGTCGTAGTCCGACCAGCTCGAGCGGGGCAGCTCGAACAGCCGCCTGCGCTCGGCCCAGCCGGCCTCGGCGTCGGGGTTCGGGTCGAGGAAGACGTGCTGGTGGTTGAAGGCGGCGACGAGGTGGATGTGGTGGCTCAGCAGCATCCCGTTGCCGAACACGTCGCCGGACATGTCGCCGATGCCGGCGACGGTGAACGCCTGCGTCTGGGGGTCCACGCCCATCTCGCGGAAGTGGCGGCGCACCGACTCCCACGCCCCCCGGGCGGTGATCCCCATCTGCTTGTGGTCGTAGCCGGTCGAGCCGCCGGAGGCGAACGCGTCGCCGAGCCAGTACCCGTACTCGTGGGCGATCGAGTTGGCCAGGTCGGAGAAGGTGGCCGTGCCCTTGTCGGCGGCGACGACCAGGTACGGGTCGTCGCCGTCGTGGCGCACCAGGTCCGGCGGGGGCACGACCTGGGCGGCGCGCCCGTCCGGTCGGTCCGGGCCGGGGCTGGCCACGAAGCTGTCGGTGAGGTCCAGCATCGCCCGCATGAACGTGGCGTAGCACTCGCGGACCTCGCGCATGAGCGCGTCGCGGTCCCCGCCCTCGGGGGGATGCTTGACCACGAACCCGCCTTTGGCGCCGCCGGGGACGATCACGGCGTTCTTGACCGTCTGGGCCTTCATCAGGCCGAGCACCTCGGTGCGGAAGTCCTCCTCCCGGTCCGACCAGCGGATGCCGCCGCGGGCGACGCGCGCGGCGCGCAGGTGCACCGCCTCCACCCGCGGGGAGTACACCCAGATCTCGGCCAGGGGGCGGGGCTTGGGCAGCTGCGCGATGCCCTCCGGGTCGAGCTTGAAGCTGAGCGCCGGCTTGGGGCGGCCGGCCGCGTCCGTCCGGTACCAGTTGGTGCGCACGGTGGCGCGGATCACCGTGAGGAAGCTGCGCAGGATGCGGTCCTGGTCGAGGTTGTCCACGGCGTCCAGGGCGTCCTCGATCCCGGCGGTCAGCACCTCGGCGCGCGCGCGGTCGCCGGCCGGGTCGAAGCGGGCGGCGAACAGCTCGACCAGGAGCCTGGCGATGCGCGGGTTGCCCGCGACGGTCCGCTCCATGTAGGCGCTGCTGAAGGTGATCCCGGCCTGCCGCAGGTACTTCGCGTAGGCCCGCAGCATCGCCACCTGCCGCCACTCGAGGCCGGCGCGCAGCACCAGGCGGTTGAACCCGTCGGACTCGGCGTCGCCGTGCCACACGCGCGCGAACGCCTCCTGGAAGATGTCCTTGACCTTCTCGACCTCCAGCGTGGTGTGGCCCTCGGCGACCAGGCCGAAGTCGTCGATCCAGCACTCCGGCCCGCCGAGCGGGTGGATCTCGAACGGCCGCTCGTCGACCACCTCCAGGCCCATGTCCTCCAGCAGCGGGACCAGCTCGGACAGCAGCGGCGGCCGGCTCGACCAGAACAGCTTGAAGCGGATCTGGTCGGCGGGCGCCTCCAGCGGGTGGTAGACGCACATGCCCGGCTCGTCCTCGCTCGCCAGGCGCTGCATCTGCAGGATGTCGGCGATCGCGTTGCGGGCGGGGAAGTCCTCCCGGTAGGCGGCGGGGAACGCGTCGCGGTACACCCGGAACAGCTCGTTGGCGCCCTCCTCGTCGAGCTGCTCCAGCAGGGCGGCCTTGAGGTCGTCCGCCCACGAGCGGGTGGCGCGGACCAGCCGCGCCTCGACCTCGCTGATGTCCTCGAGCGTCTGGCGGCTCAGCTCGGTCCCGCGTCGGCGCGGCCGCACGATCAGGTGGACCCGGGCCAGCACCGACTCCGACAGCCGCACGGAGAAGTCCGCGACGACGCCGTCGAACGCCTGCGTCAGGACCGCCTCGATGCGCCGCCGGGCGTCGGTGTCGTAGCGGTCCCTCGGCACGAACACCAGGCACGACAGGTAGCGCCCGTAGGGGTCCTGGCGGACGAACAGCCGCACCCGCTGGCGCTCCTTGAGGTGCAGGATGCCCATGGCGATGTCGAACAGCTCGTCGCTGGCGGTCTGGATCAGCTCGTCGCGCGGGTAGGTCTCCAGGACGTCCAGCAGCGCCTTCTCGTTGTGCGAGCTGGGCGGGAAGCCGGCGCGGTCGAGCACCCGCCGGATGCGCTGGCGCAGCAGGGGGATGCCGCGCGGGCTGTGGTGGTAGACGACGCTGGTGTACAGGCCGAGGAAGCGGTACTCGCCGACCACGGCGCCGTCCTGGTCGAAGCGGCGGACGCCCACGTAGTCCAGGTACGAGGGCCGGTGGACCGTGGAGCGGGAGTTGGCCTTGGTGAGCACCAGGATGTGCAGGGCGCGCGCCAGCTCCGCGGCGTCGGGGTTGAGCCGGGAGACGCTGGTGCGCTCGGGCCTGGCGCCGCGGTGGCGCAGCACGCCGAGTCCCGTCCGGCGGCGGGAGCGCACCTCGTCGCCGTGCTCGCCGCCGAGGTCGTACTCGCGGTAGCCGATGAACGTGAAGTGGTCGTCGCCCAGCCAGCGCAGGAACTCCACCGCCTCGGCCCGCTCCTCGGGGTCGACCGGCGGCGGGTCGGCCTCCAGCTCCGCGACGATCTCGCCGAGCTTCTCCCGCATCGGCCGCCAGTCGTCCACCGCCGCGCGCACGTCGGCGAGCACCCGCTCGAGGTCGCCGACCAGCTCGGTGAGGACCTCGGGCTCGGTCTGGCGGTCCACCTGCACGTGGATGACCGACTCGGGCCAGGTGTCGTCGCCGGGGGCGTCGAAGGAGCGCGTCTCGACCAGCCGGCCGTGCTCGCGGCGCACCTGCATGACCGGGTGGAAGATCAGGTGGATCGTGAGGCCGTGGCGGTTCAGCTCCATCGTCACCGAGTCCACCAGGAACGGCATGTCGTCGGAGACGATCTCGACCACGGTGTGGGTGGAGTGCCAGCCGTGGTCCTCCAGCCGCGGGCTGTAGACGCGGACCTTGAACTCGCCCGGCTGCCGGTCGGCCGCGAACGCCCACAGGGAGACCGCCGCGCCGTAGCGGTCGAGCGGGCTGAGGGCGAGCACGTCCTCGGGGGCGGCGCCCTCGTAGTACTCGCGCACGAACCGCTCGGCGAGGGCGGCCTCCTGACCGGGCAGCCGCTCGTGCAGGTGGCGTGCGACCTCGTCGATCGCCGCGGCCTTGGTCAGCTCCGACTGTCGAGACATGGCGCTCGTCCCCTCATCGGGCAGTCTCCCGCCGTCGCCGGACGTGGATCTCGTCGTGCTCGTGGGACGCTCCCTTGCGTCGGACCGGACCCGGCGCGCTCGCCGCCGCCGGTCCCGGGCCTCATTGAAGCACCCGCGCACGCTCGCACTCCGTCGAGGATACTCGGGCGGCTCGTCGGGTTGGCGACCTTCCTCGCCGGCCGCGGGGGGCGGACCAACCCTTCGCGGCCGAAATGCGAGAATGTCGTTCCGACCCGTTCGTAGCGGAGCCGCTCGCGTGCAACCTTGGGGGTGACGGTCGGATGGCCAGACCCACGATCGCCTCCTCGGCCGCGCGGCTGCTCACCGAGCACGGCCCGCTGGCCTCCGGCGAGCTCGGCCGGCTCCTGGCCGCCGCCGGGGTGGTCCGCGCGCGCGACCCGGTGCGTTCGGTCGCGCAGGCGCTCGGCCCCGACGCGCGCTTCACCCGCCTGGACGACGACCGCTGGGCGTGGCTGCCCGCCGTGCTCGAGGGGGCGGTGCTCACCCACCGGCTCAGCGCCGACGAGGCCGAGACCGAGGCGGTCCGCCTGGAGCCGGACCTGGCGCCGCTCGCGCCCCTGGCGATCGCGGGGCTGGCGCTGGTGGCCGGCGGCTCGCTGCGGCGCCTGGCGGACGACTGGCAGCGTGCGGCCGGGCCCGCGGGCTGGCTCGGTGAGGCGCCGGCCGGCACCCTGCTGGGCTTCCGGCTGCGGGACGGGCGCCTGGAGCTGGGCACGCTGCCCGAGGCCGGGGTCGGCTCCCGGCTGGCGGCCAGGCGGCTGGCCGCCGCAGCGCGGGCGCGGCTCGCGGGGCTGGAGCCGCTGTTCGAGCAGCCGGTGACGCCCGTGTGGCGGCTGGTGGTCGAGGCGCTGGCGGAGCTGCCGATGCTGCTGTTCGAGCCGGTCGACCCGCTCGGCGAGCTGCTGGACGCGGCGGGCCTGGAGGTCCGCGGCGGGCTCGTCGGCCACCACGGCACCGACTGGTCGTCGTGGGAGCCCGGCACCGGCCAGCACGCGGGCGGGCCGCCCGGCGAGGAGACCGAGCTGGACCAGGCTCGCCGCCGCCACCCGGGCGCGGGCGAGCGCGGCCGGCACCCGGCCGGCCGCCGCAGCGGCCATCCCGCCGAGGAGCTGGACGAGGTGGGCGCGGAGGCGCTCGCCATCGCCGTGGGCGCGTTCGCGCTGTTCACCCAGGAGGGCCAGGTGCCGTCCGGCGCGGACGCCGAGGGCCTGGCCCGGGTGCTGAGCTACCCGCGCGTGGCGGAGGCGCTCGCGGCCGAGGCCGGCAGGGACCCCTCGCTCGAGCAGTTCCTGGAGCCGGTCGCCGTGGCGGCCGGCGGCGGCCGGGCCGCGGCCGCGCCGTGCTTCCTGCTGGCCGTGTGCGCCGAGGCCCGCGGCGAGCGGGGACTGGCGGAGGAGCGCATCGCCCAGGCGCTGAAGGCGGACCCCTCGTTCGCCCCGGCGCTGCTGCGCGCGGCGCGCTACGCGGGCGAGCGCGGCGACACCGACGCGGTGCTCGCCCTGCTCGACCGCGCGGGCATCGAGCTGGAGCCGGCCGAGCGCCGGCAGCTCGCGCGCTTCGGCCACAACGGCCGGGGGTCCCGGCCGCCGCGGCCGTAGGCGCCGGCCGAGGGGCGCGGTGGGCGCCCCGGTGGTCCAGGTGGCGATCGCAGTATGCTTCTGCAGACCGTTGCGGGCCGGTAGCGGGCTTGGCGGCTTGCGCGTGGTGTGTCTGGTGAGCATTGCCGAGCACGTGCCCGGAGGTCGGCAATACCCTGGTTGCCTGCCGCAGCTCCGAGCGGATCGAGGCGGCACGCCGTGTTGCCACCGACAGGCAGGAGGACCTCGTGACCGAGTTCGACCCCGAGGCGACCACCGAGCTCCACCAGCCCGAGACGCCGCACTTCCCCGTGGTCATGCGCGGCTACGACCGCTGGCAGGTGGACAACCGCTTCGCGGAGTTCACCATCCAGCTGGAGCGCGAGCGCGGCCGCGCGGAGGAGCTGGAGGACAAGCTCGGCGACGCGCGCGCGCAGCTCGACGCGCTGCGCGACCAGCCGCCGCCGTCGTTCATGCACCTCGGCGCCGAGGCGGCCAAGCTGCTGGAGCAGGCGGGCGAGTCGGCCGACCGGCTGGTCGCCGAGGCCCAGGACCGGGCCGGCCAGATCGAACAGGACGCCCGCGGCAAGGCGACGCAGCTCGTCGCCGAGGCCGAGCAGCGCTCCCGGGACCTCGAGGCGTCCAGCGCCGGCGTCCTCCAGCAGGCCCAGGACGAGGCCGAGCAGACGCGCCACGACGCGCGGCAGGAGTCCGAGACGGAGCGGGCGCGCGCGCACGAGGAGGCCCGCATCGTCCTGGCCGAGGCTCGCGACGCGACCAACACCGTCTGGCAGGAGGCGCAGCGCGAGCGGATGACGATCGAGACCGAGATCCAGCGGCTCGACGGGCTGCGCCGGCAGGTGTTCGCGCAGCTCGAGCGGGTCCGCAACCAGCTCGTCTCGGTGCTCGGCGACGTCATCCCCGAAGACCGGGGGCCCGGGGAGCTGGACGCCGGGGCCGAGACCGAGGCGATCGGCGAGGACACCGAGCTGGACGAGCTGGACGAGGACGACGACATCGCCGCCGCCCGGCCGCTCAACGAGCGCCGGATCATGCGGGAGCGCGCTCGCGCGGCGGGGATGCAGCGGCGGGTCTGACCGGATTTGGGTCCGGGGCGGCGGCCGGTTAGGCTTGCTCGGTCATCGGACGCTTCGCCGGCGCTCCCCTCGCATCTGACCGAGCGGCCGCCGTCCGGCTCGCGACAACCCCGAGGCGAGACCCTGAGGCCCACTCCGAGGCCACCCTTCAGTCAAGGAGGTCCTGCGTGTCCTACCCGGACACGTCCCAGGCCGGCCGGCTCCCGCCGGAGCCCCTCCGGTTCCAGCGGCGCTCACCCGGCTACCGGCCACGGGACGTCGACACGCGCCTGACGGACATGGCCATGCAGCTCGAGGCCGATCGCGCCCGCGCCGACAGCGCCGAGCTGGCGCTGCTGAAGACGTTGGCCGAGATCGCGGGGCTGCGTGACCGGCCACCCCCGGGCCTCGGCGACCTGGCCGCGCACAGCGCGCGGGTCCACCGCGACGCCGGGGTCACCGCCGACGAGCTGCTCCGGGCCGCCGCCGGGCGCGGGAGCCACGTCATCCGCGAGGCCGAGGCCGAGGCGGGGCGGATCCTGCGCAAGGCCGAGCACGAGGCGTTCGACCGGGAGCTGGCCGCGCGCGGGGTGCTCGACGACGCCGACGCCTGGCGCGTCAACCTCCTGGCCGAGACCAGGCGCGAGGCCGACCTGCTGGCCGCGCGCGCGGCGCGCGAGGCCGAGCTGGTGATCGCCGAGGCCAGGGAGGCCGCGATGATGGTCCTGGCGGAGGCGGCCCGCCGTCGCAAGGCGCTGCTGGACGAGCTGGGGGAGCTGGAGAGCATCCGGCGCGAGCTGGGCGGGTCCGTGGCCAGCTTCCACCGGCGGCTCGGGCGGGCGATCAGCCGCTTCGCCCCGGTCGAGGCCGATCCCGCCGTGGTGAGCGGCGAGGCCAGGCAGGACCCGTTCGCCCAGCCCGCCGCCGGTCCCGTGGCGGACTCCACCGGGCACCAGCCCACCGAGGTCCCCCGCCCGCCGGCGCCGGACCTCGCCCACGCCACCAACTGACGCGCCAGCCGGCTCGCGCGCCGCTCCCCGCAGGGGCGGCGCGCGCCGGTGGCCGCCCGCTCCGGGCCCGCCTCCTCGATCCCCGGCCTCGGACTCCGGCTGGCCGGGACCGTGTGGCCGTCGTAGTATTCGAACGTACGTTCGATGACGGGCTGTGGTCGGCGGCTGAGCGAGGTGGTCTGGAGGATGCTGGACGTGCGGGAGCGGGCGGCTGCGCTCGCGCTGGCGGCTCGGGCCGCGCAGCCCTGGGCGGAGACGGCGGGCCTGATCGAGGAGGCGGGCGGCGCGCTGCGCGTGGTCACCGGGGACCTGGACCGGCTGGAGTGGTTCGACCGGGACGAGGCCGCCGCGCTCGGCCGCCGGGTCACCGCCGACCTGCTGGACGACTACAGCGAGCTGGTCGAGATGCTCGACGGCTGCGGGGTCCGGCTGGTCACCATCTGCGACCCCGCCTACCCTCGGAACCTGCGCAGGACCTGGGACCGGCCGCCGTTCCTGTTCGTGCGCGGCGCCCTGTCCGCCCTCGACGAGCGCGCGGTGACGCTGGCCGGCGGCCGGGGGGCCGGACGGGCGTGGCTGGATGAGGCGCGACAGCTCGCCGCCGGGCTCGCGGCGGGCGGGTTCACGGTGGTCGCCGGGCTGGCCAGGGGCGTCGGCGCGGCGGCGTGCGTCGCGGCGCTGGACGCCGGCGGCCGCGTGCTGGCCACCTTCGCGACCGGCATCAACCTGGTCGACCCGACGGACCTGACGGGGCTCGCGCACCGGGTCCTCGGCGGCGGCGCGCACCTGTCGGCCCTGTGGCCCGACGCGCAGGCCAGCGACGCGACCGAGGCGGCGCGCGACACGCTCGCGGCGGGGCTGGCGCTCGGCACGGTGCTCGTCGACGGCGACGGCGCCGAGATCGCCAGGCAGGCCCGCATCTGCCTGGAGCTGGACCGCCCGCTGCTGCTCACCGCCGGCCTGGTCGCCCGCGAGCCGGCCGCGGCCGGCCACGCGAGGCATCCCGGCGTGGTCGTGGTGGACTCGGTGGCGCAGGTCTCGGCGGCGATCGCCGCCGAGCGCGAGCCGGCGTCCGTGGGCGGTTGAAGCTGACGCCGATCCGAGCGGCTGATCCCGGTGGCCCGCTCAGGACTGCCCGGCGAGCAGCGCCGCGATCTCGCGCCGGTCGTAGCCGAGCGCTCCCAGGATCGCCTCGGTGTGCTCGCCCAGCAGTGGCGGGGCCGGTCCCAGCCGCGCCGGCGTCGCCGACAGCCGCACCGGCGACCGCACCTGCGGCAACGGCCCGGTCGGATGCTGGACCTCGGCGCGCAGCCCGACCGCGCGCACGTGCTCGTCGGCGAAGACGCCCTCGACGGTGAGCACCGGCGCGGCGGGCACCCCCGCGGCCCGCAGCCGGCGGAGCCAGTGCGCGACCGGGCGCCCGGTGAGCGTCGCCTCCAGCTCGGCGGCGAGCTGCCCGGCGTTGCGCACCCGGCCGGCGTTGCTCGCCAGGCGCGGGTCGGCGGCGAGGTCGTCGCGGCCGAGCGCTTCGCAGAGCCGGCGGAAGTGGAGGTCGTTGCCGGCGCCGATCATGACCAGCCCGTCGGCGCACGCGTACGCGCCGTAGGGGGCGATGTTCGGGTGGTGGTTGCCGAGCGGCGCCGGGACCTGCCCGCCGATCAGGTAGTTGCCGGCCTGGTTGGCCAGCAGCGCGACCGTGGTCTCCAGGAGCGGGACCTCGATCCGCTGGCCCTGGCCGGTGCGGTCGCGGTGGCGCAGCGCGGCGAGCACGGCCACGGCGGCGTGCAGACCGGCCACGATGTCCCCCACCGCGACCCCGACCTTGACCGGCGGTCCCCCGGGCGGGCCGGTGATGCTCATCAGGCCGGCTCGGGCCTGCACCATCGCGTCGTAGCCGGGCAGCGCCGCGTCGGGTCCGTCGCCGCCGGCTCCGCGGATCGACGCCCACACCAGACCGGGCCTGGCCGCCAGCTCGACGTCCGGGTCGAGCGCCAGCCGCTCGAGCTGCCCGGGCAGGAAGTTCTCCACGACCACGTCGGCGCCGTCCATGAGCCGGCCGAGCACCTCGCGGTGGTCGTGCCGGGTGAGGTCGAGCGCGAGCGAGCGGCGGCCCCGGTTGACGCTCAGGAAATAGGCCGCGTCGTCGCCCCGGAACGGCGGGCCCCAGTGGCGCGTGTCGTCACCGGTGCCCGGCCGCTCCACCTTGATGACATCGGCGCCGAGGTCGGCGAGGACCATCGTGGCGTAGGGTCCGGCGAGCACCCGCGACAGGTCCAGAACGCGGACCCCGTGCAGCGCCCCCGCCGGTGCCGCCGCCCCGGCCGGTCCCGCCGGCGCCGGCCAGCCCGCCTGCCGCACCTCCGGCCACCCCCTCGCCTCGCGACGCCGCCTGCTCGTGCGCCGCACGGTAGCCCAAACGGGCGCTCGGCCGGTCGGCACAGGGCGGTTGCGGCAGGTCGGGGACCGAAGGAAAAAAACCGGCCCACGCCCGATGGCCCTCCCTCCACCAGACGCGGGCCGGCTGCTTGGCCCGCCTGCCCCCGCCGGGGGCCTCCGGCAGGGAGCGGGGCGAAGACCAGCTCCACGGGCACATCAAACGCGCGCCGGCTAACGCGCCACCAACGACGCCGATGTCCCGGGGTCCACGCCCGGCCCGGGCCGGCCGCCGGCTCGGTTCGCGGCCGCCCTCGGCCCGCCGGCGGGCCTGCGCCGGCCGAGCGGCCGCCGGTTGACCCCCTGCGCGGGCGACCGTAGCGTGCCGGCGATGCGCGCGTTCGTCGTCTGGAATCCCACCGCCGGGGGCGGCCGGGCCGCGTCGCTGATCCCGGGCGTGCTGGAACGCCTCACCCGGGTGGGTGTCGAGCACTCGGCCCACGCCTCGACGTCGCTGGACGACGCGCGCGGGGTGGTGCTGGGCGCGGCCGCCGAGGTCGACGCGGTCGTCGCGGTCGGCGGCGACGGCACGGTCGGGGCCTGCGCCGCGGCCCTCGCCGAGGCCGGGCCGGCGGCCCGGGCCGCGCTCGGCGTGGTCCCCGCCGGCTCGGGCAACGACCTCGCCGCGGCCCTCGGGCTGCCCAGGCACCGGCCGCTGGTCGCCGCGTCGATGCTGCCCACGCTGCCGCGCCGGCCGGTGGACCTCGCCCGCGTCGGCGCCCACCGCTACCTGTGCGTGGCCGGAGCCGGGCTCGACTCGCAGGTCAACCGGCTCGCCAACCGGCTGCGCCTGCCCGGCGGGCTGCGCTACGTGGCCGCCCTGCTCGTCGAGCTGGCAAGGGCGCGGCCTGCGCGGTTCCGGCTGGAGCTGGACGGCCGGGTGCTCCAGCAGCGCGCCTGGTTCGTCGCGGTCGCCAACGGGCCGAGCTACGGCGGCGGGATGCGGATCGCGCCGGCCGCCCGGCTGGACGACGGGCTGCTCGACGTGGTCGTGGTCGGCGCGCTCCCCAAGCTCGCGTTCGTCCGGACGTTCCCCAGGGTCTTCTCCGGCCGGCACGTCGGGCACCCGGCCGTCGCGGTCCACCGGGCCGCCGCGGTCACGGTGCAGGCGGACCGGCCCGTCCCGGTGTACGCCGACGGCGAGCCGGCCGGCGAGCTGCCAGCCCGGATCGAGGTCGTCCCGAACGCGCTGCAGGTCCTCGCCACCCCCGCGGCGCCCGGCCTGACAGCCCCACCCGGAAGCTGAGCACGGCGCAGGCGGCAGGAGGCGCATCATGGCCAAGCTGATCTACTCGGCGATCTGCTCGCTCGACGGCTACGTCGCCGACGCGGACGGCAACTTCGACTGGGCCGCGCCGGACGAGGAGGTGCACGCCTTCGTCAACGACCTCGAGCGGCCGGTCGGCACCTACCTCTACGGGCGCCGGATGTACGAGGTGCTGGCCGCGTGGGAGACCGTGGACACCCGTGGCGACCGGCGATCCGTGCAGGACTACGCGGAGATCTGGCGCGCGGCGGACAAGATCGTGTACTCCACGACGCTGGCGACGGCGGCGAGCGCCAGGACCCGGATCGAGCGACGCTTCGACCCCGAAGCGGTCCGGCGGCTGAAGGCGCGGGGGGGACGGGACCTCTCGGTGGGCGGTCCGGATCTCGCCGCGCAGGCGATCAGGGCCGGCCTGGTCGACGAGTGCCACCTGCTGCTGGTGCCCGTGGTGGTGGGCGGCGGCACCCCCTCCCTCCCCGACGGCGTCCGCCTGCGGCTGGAGCTGCTGGACGAGCGCCGCTTCGGCAACGGCACGGTGCACCTCCACTACCGCATCCTGACCTGAGCGGGCGGCGTCGCCGCGCCGGCCGAGCTGCCGGACCCGCCCGGCGGGCGGCACACTACCCGGAGTCGTCACGGAGAGGCGGCGGGATGGTGGGGCGCAGCGCGCAGGAGACGCTCGGCATGGTCGGGCTGCCGATGCCGGCGAGGGAGCTGGCCGGGCGGGCGTGGGACGTGGTCGTCGTCGGCGGGGGGCACAACGGGCTCACGGCGGCGGCCTACCTGGCGCGCGCGGGCAGGCGGGTGCTGGTCCTGGAGCGGCGCGCGCAGCTCGGCGGCGCCTGCACCCTGGAGCAGCCGTTCGGCGACCCTTCGTGGCTGGTGAGCCCGTGCGCGTACGTCGTCGGGCTGCTGCACCCGCTGGTCGTGGAGGAGCTGGAGCTCCGGCGGCACGGCTACGAGGTCGTCGTCGCCGACCCCCGGCTGTGGTGCCCGTTCGAGGACGGCACCAGCGTCGGCCTGTGGTCGGACGCCGGGCGCACCGCAGCCAGCATCCGCGCGCTCGCGCCCGGCGACGTGGAGGGGTACTTCGCCTACGAGGCGCTGTTCGACCGGATCCGCCTGGCGCTGCGCCCGCCGGAGCCGGAGCGGGACACCTGGCTCGGGGACGCGCCGTCGCGTGCGGAGATCGCCGAGCGGCTCGGGCACGACCCGGAGGCGGTCGCGGTCGTCTTCGAGGACTCCATCGCCGAGGTCGTCGAGCGCCACGTGCACGACGAGCGGCTGCGCACCGCCCTGCACGGCCAGGGCGTCATCGGCACGTTCGCCGGCCCGCGCGACCCGGGCACCGCCGCGATCCACCTGCTGCACAACCTCGGCTCGATCGGCGGCGAGGGCGGCGTCTGGGGCTATGTCCGCGGCGGCATGGGCCGGGTCTCGTTCGCGATCGCCGACGCGGCGGCGGAGCTGGGCGCGGTGCTGGCCGGCGGCGTGGAGGTCGCCGCGATCCTCCCCGGGGAGGGGGTCCGGCTGGCCGGCGGCGAGCTGCTCCGCGCACCCGTCGTGGTCTCCAACGCCGACCCCGGGCGGACGCTCGGGCTCTGCGAGCACGGGGTGCCCGGCGCGTTCGCCGCGCGGGTCGCGGCCTGGCGGACCCGGAGCGCGGTGGTGAAGGTCAACTGCGGGCTGCGCCGGCTGCCCCGGTTCAGCGCGGCCGCGGACCAGGTGGACGCGCACCGCTCGATGGTGACGATCTCGACCGGGATCGACGCCACCCAGGCGGCATTCGAGCAGGCCCGCGCGGGCGAGCCCGCGCCCGCCTGGTGCGAGCTGTACTTCCAGACCGCCTACGACCCCGGCGTCGCGCCCCAGGGCCGGCACACGATGAGCGTGTTCGCGCAGTACGCGCCCTACCGGCTGGCGCGCGGCGACTGGCCGTCGCGCCGCGAGGAGATCGGCGACGCGGTGCTGGCCGGGATCGCCCGCTTCGCGCCGGACGTCGCCGACGTCGTCGAGCACCGCCAGGTGCTCGGCCCTCCCGACGTCGAGGCGCGCATCGGGCTGACCGGCGGCCACATCTTCCAGGGCGAGTGCCTGCCCGATCAGATGTGGGACCGGCGCTTCGCACCCCGCACGCCGGTGCCCGGGCTGTACCTGTGCGGCGCCGCCACGCACCCCGGCGGCAGCGTCATCGGTGCCAACGGCCGCAACGCCGCCATGGCGGTCCTCACGGACGTCCCCGCCGGGCCACCGCCGTGACCGGCGCCGCATCCCCCTCCTCTCCGGCGTGGTTGTGCTGCGGCGCGCCCGGGCGGCAAAGTGAGCCGGCGAGAGTCGAGCCGGCGGCCGAGGGAGGCGAGCAGGCGATGGCGACGCCCGCGGGGTCCGGCGCGGCCGCGGAGCCCGAACCGCTCTGGGTGCCCGCACCCGCGCAGGTGGAGCGCTCCAACCTGGCGCGCTACCGCCGCTGGCTGGCCCGCAGCCGCGGCCTGGAGCTCGGCCTCTACGACGAGCTGTGGCGCTGGTCGGTGACCGACCTCGACGGCTTCTGGGGCTCCCTGTGGGACTGGTTCCCGATCAGCGGGTCCAGGGCGGACGCGACCGCGCTCGCCGACCCGGCGATGCCGGGGACCCGCTGGTTCCCCGGCGCCCGCCTGAGCTACGCCGAGCACGCGCTGCTGCGGGGGGCGGCCGACCGGCCCGCGCTGATCGCCGGCGGCGAGGGCCGGGGTGAGCGCACGCTGACCTACGCGGAGCTTCGCGCCCAGGTCGGGGCGGCGGCGGCGGGGCTGCGGCGCCTGGGGGTGACCGCCGGCGACCGGGTGGCGGCGTGGCTGCCGAACGTCCCCGAGGCGGTGGTGGCGCTGCTGGCGACGGCGAGCCTGGGCGCGGTCTGGTCCAGCTGCGCCCCGGAGTTCGGGGTCGCCAGCGTCATCGACCGCTTCGCCCAGATCAGGCCGAAGGTGCTGCTGGCCGTCGAGGGCTACCGGTACGGCGGGCGCCGGTACGACCGCAGCCGGGCGCTGGCCGACATCCGCGCCGGGCTGCCCGGCCTGAAGGCGACCGTGCTCCTCCCCGCCGTCGCAGGGGACGCCGAGGGCACCGGCGGGGGCGGCCGCGCCGCCGTGGGCGGGCCGGGCCGGACCCTGGACTGGGCCGAGCTGGTCGCCGAGCCGGGACCGCTCCGCTTCGAGCGCGTCGCCTTCGACCACCCGCTGTGGGTGCTGTACTCCTCGGGCACGACCGGGCTGCCCAAGCCGATCGTGCACGGGCACGGCGGGATCCTGCTCGAGCACCTCAAGCACCTGACCTTCCACCTCGACCTCGGCCAGGACGACCGGCTGTTCTGGTTCACGACCACCGGCTGGATGATGTGGAACTTCCTGGTCGGCGGGCTGCTCGCCGGCGCGACGGTGCTGCTGTGGGACGGCAGCCCCGCGTGGCCCGACCTGACGGCGCTGTGGCGGTTCGCGGAGCGCACACGGATGACCTACTTCGGCACCAGCGCCGCGTTCGTGCAGTCGTGCATGAAGGCCGGGATCCGGCCCGGCGGGGTGATGGACCTGTCGCGCCTGCGGGGGATCGGCTCGACGGGGTCGCCGCTGTCGGCCGAAGGGTTCCGATGGCTGCACGAGCGGGTCGGGCCGCACGCGCCGGTGGGCTCGATGAGCGGCGGCACCGACGTGTGCACCGCGTTCGTCGGGGCCTGCCCGGTGCTGCCGGTCCACGCCGGGGAGATCCAGTGCCGCACCCTGGGGGCGAAGGTGGAGGCGTTCGACGAGCGGGGCCGCCCGGTCCTCGAGCAGGTCGGCGAGCTGGTGCTCACCCGGCCGCTGCCGTCGATGCCGGTCGGCTTCTGGGGCGACCCGGACGGCTCGCGGCTGCGCGCGAGCTACTTCGGCGTCTGGCCGGGGGTCTGGCGGCACGGGGACTGGGTGCGGATCACCCGCCGGGGCGGCTGCGTGATCAGCGGCCGGTCGGACTCCACCCTCAACCGCGGCGGGGTGCGCATGGGCACCGCGGAGTTCTACCGGGTCGTCGAGGGACTGGACGAGATCGCCGACTCGCTGGTCGTCGACACCGCCGGGGAGGGGGAGCGGACGCGGCTGCTGCTGTTCGTCGTGCCCGCCGAGGGGGTCGTGCTCGACGAGCCGCTGCGCGGGCGGCTGCGGGCCGTCATCCGCGACCAGCTCTCGCCGCGGCACGTGCCCGACGACATCGTCGCGGTCGGGTCGGTGCCGCGGACGCTGAGCGGCAAGAAGCTCGAGGTCCCGGTCAAGCGGATCCTCGCCGGGGTCCCGGTCGACCAGGCCGTCAGCGAGGGCGCCCTGGCCAACCCCGACGCGCTCGCCCGGGTGGTCGCGCTGGCACGCGGCGGGCGCGCCTGAGGGGGACTCCCCGCCCCCGGGTGCGTGGGCGCAGGCGGGCGGCGGCTCAGCCGGACGCGCCGGTCTGGCGGCCGTCCAGGGCCGCGCGGGCGAGCAGCAGCCCGGCGACCGTGCGCGCGTCGTCGATCTCGCCCGACCAGATCCGGGCGACGGCGCCGTCGAGCGGCAGCCTGACGACCTCGAGCCGCTCCGGCTCGGGCTCCGGGCCGCGCGCCGGCCGTAGCCCGAGCCCGAGGTAGACCGCTGCCACCTCGGAGGAATGGGCGCCGCTGGGCCACAGGGTGACCAGGTGGTCGAGCGTGCGCGCGGCCAGGCCGACCGCGGCGGCCAGGCCCCGCCGGGCGGCCGCCACCGGCCCGTCACCCTGGAGGAGCCCTGCCGGCAGCTCGAGCGTCGCGCGGCCCGCCTGGCGGCGGTAGCGGCGGACCAGCCAGACGTTCCAGTGGTCGTCGACGGGCACGACCACGGCCGACCCGGGGTGCTCGACCAGCTCGCGCGTGATCACCTGCCCGGAGGGCAGCCGGATCGTGTCCTCCCACACGCGCAGCAGCGAGCCCTGGAAGACCGCCCGGCGTGCCAGCGTGACCTCGCCCGGCCGCTCGGGGGCCTCGGGGGCGAGCTGGGTGGCCGGACTCGGCACAGGGAGGTTCGTCACGGCGCCAATGTTGCCCGACCGGGTGCCCGCTGGCCAGTCCGGATCGGAACCGTCGGCGAGGCCGTCCGCGATGCCGGCCCTGACCGCGGGCGGGCGTTCCTGAGGAGGGGTCGCGGACGCCCTGGTTCCCCACCGGACGCGACGCCGCCTCAGCGGGCGGTGGGGGCGTCCCCGGTGGGCGTGCGCGAGATCGCGCGCGTGACGTGCGTGACGATCCGGTCGCACAGCGTCGCGTCCAGCGGCTCCCGGGTCATCAGCGCCCGCCACAGCATCGGGCCGACGAGCAGGTCGAGCACCAGCTCGGGGTCGGCCTCGGGCCGGAGGTCGCCGCGGGCGCGCGCGCGCTCGAGGATGGTGGTCACGATCGTCCGCTCGGGATCGATGATGCCGCTGCGCAGCGTGGCCGCAAGGTCGGCGTCGTCCGGCAGGTCGCCGGCGAGCCCGGGGAGGGATCGCCCGATCGCCGGGGTGGTGAACGCCGCGAGCACCGCCGACAGGAACGCGCCGAGGTCCCCGCGCAGGTCGCCGGTGTCCGGGACCGGGCCGAGCCGCAGCCGGGCGGAGATCGCCTCGCTGATCAGGGGACCCTTGGAGCGCCAGCGGCGGTAGATGGTGGTCTTGCCGACGCCGGCGCGCGCCGCGATCGCCTCGATGGTGATGCGCGCGTAGCCCGTGGACTCCAGCAGCGCCACGGTCGCGTCGAGGATCGCCTGGTGCGCGCGGGCGTCGCGCGGCCGGCCGGCGCGGACGGCGGCGTCGTATCGCGCGCCCGCCCTGCGCGGCCCCGGGTCCGCGGCTGCGTGATCGCCGTCGGAGGCGCGGCCCTCCTCGTCCTCGCGCCGCATTGCTCTCCCTTTCTCGTGGGTTATGCTTACGATACGGCGCGAATAGTTGCAAACAAGCCGTTCTGTCCACAGGCCGTTGCGTCCACCGGGAGCCGTCCAGGCGAGGCTCGCGGCACGGCTCGCGGGACGCATCCGGGCTGGGGATGCCTACGGTATTGCGGGAATCGTTACGATAGAGACGTTCGCCTGAGCCCTCCCCCGCTCCGGAGGTTGCGGGTCGTGGTCCGGATCGGCGCCAAGAACGCCAGACAGCTCCGCGCGCTGTTGGAGGCCGTGGCGGAGGACACCGGCGGCGGCGCGGGCAATCGGGCGCGCGCCGCCGCCGAGCGGCTGGCCGCCTCCACCTCCATGGACGACCTCGCCCGCGTCGCGCTCGTCCTGGTGTCCGCCGCGGAGGCGAGCACCATCAGCCCCGACCACCACCGGGACGTGTGCGTGTGGACCAAGGTGGTCGCGGGCTGGCTGGACAACGGCAGGTGACGGCCGGAGCGCTCCGGCCCGCCCCACGCGAGCGGCCCCCGGGCGCCGCACCCGGGGGCCGTGGGAACGCTGCGGGCCGTCAGGACCCGTCGAGGCCGCCCCGCTCGCCGCGGCGGTCCTCGGCCAGGTCCTCCTCCGCGGTCCGGTCGGCGGCGCCGCCCGCTGCGGCGGGCGCGCCCGGCTCCCGGTCGGGTGGGAGCCCGGTCGCGACGTACCTGCGCAGGCGACCACCTGAGCGGGCAGGCTCGCCGAGTTCGGCCGGGTGATCCGCCCCGCCGAGATCCGCCCCGCCGAGATCCGGGCCGCCGAGATCCGGGCCGCCGCCGGGCGGCGCGCCGACGATGCCGATGCCGGGCACCCCCGCCTCGAACGCGGGCGGGGGCGCCTCCTCGGGAGCCGGCGCTCCCGAGCCGCCCTCGGCGTCCATGCCGTAGTGGCGGTACAGCTCCGCCTCCTCGGTCTCCGACAGCTCCCCGTCCGGCTCGACCCTGGGGGCGTCCTTGATCTGCTGCTTCCGGTAGGGCACCCGCACGTCGGACCCGTCCAGGGCCGCCTGCTGGATCGGCACGAACGACGACTTCATCCCGAACAGCCCGGTGTGCACCAGTACCCACTCGGGCTCGTCGGTCCGCGCGTCCAGGTAGATCTCCTGGATCGAGCCGACCCGTCCGCCGGCGCTGTCGAGCAGCGTCCGGCCGCGCCAGTCCTGCACCATGTCGATGGTCGGCATGGACACCCCTTCCTGACGGCTTCCTGATCGTCGGGGCCTGCCGGCTCCCGCACCACGGCCCGGCAGGCCGGGCTCAAGCGGTGCGGCCCGGCAGGCCCGCCTCCCGCTCACTGCGCGCCTGCTCCTGGACGGTCAGGCGCGCCCAGGGGACCGCCTCCAGCCGCTCGTCCTCGATCGGCACGCCCGTCAGCGTCGAGAAGCCGTAACGACCCTCCTCCAGCCGCCGGAACGCGGCCTCGATCTCCTCCAGCTCCGCCTGCACGCTCTCCAGCAGCGCGACGTTCTTCTCGCGCTCCAACGTGTCGGTGGCCAGGTCCGCCGGGTGCTGATCGTAGCCGGACAGCTCCCCGGAGGCCCCGAAGCTCCCGTCGGTCTGCTCCGACGTCAGCCGCTCGCGGACCTGCCGCAAGCGCTCACGCTCCTCCTCCAGCCGCGCGCGCGCACGATCCGTCTCCATGCCGTCGACCACTCCCTTCCGTCGCGTCCCACAGGGGAAGCCGGGCGCGGCGCATCGCCGCGTAGCGCCTTCTGTTCCCCCTCAACGTCGTGCGGACACGAGCGACCCCGGTCGAGCCTGTCGACCGGGGTCGGTGTGGGAGCGCGCGGCGGCGCGGTCAGCCGTGCTGCGCGGCGCCGGCCTCCTCCCGCTGCTGGAACTGGCCGGCCTCGCCGTCCTCCGCCGAGGGCCGCTCGCCCTGGGCCTGGGCCTGCGGCGCGGCGGGCTCCCGGTGGGTCTCGCCGCCGTTGGCGGCCTGGGCGACGCGCACGGCGCCGCGCTCCTCCTCGTCGTCCTCGAACTCCGCCTCGGTCTCCAGCAGGGCGAGCCCGAGCTGCGAGCGCACCCGACCGAGCTGCTCGATCGTGACCTGGCGGAGCATCGCCAGCCGCTCGGTCTCGGTCTCGACCAGCAGGCGCTTGCGCTCGGCCTTCTGCCACGCCAGCCGCGCCTCGTCCAGCGCCTCGGCGACGACCGCCTTGGCCTCCTGCTCGGCCTGCGAGCGCACCTGCTCGGCGGTGTCGGCGGCGTCCGCCTCGAGCTGCGCCCGCTCGGCCTGGGAGTCCTCCAGGGTCTGGCGGGCCGCAGCCTCCAGCTCGGCGGCGTGCTCCTCGGCCTCGCCGATCCGGTCCTCGGCCTTCTGCTCGGCCGCGTCGACGATCGCCTGGGCGCGGGCCGCGGCCTCGCCGAGCAGCTTCTCCGCGGCCGTCCCCGCCTGCTCCAGGACCTTGGCGGCCTCCTCGCCGAGGTTGACGAACGACGGCTGGCTGGCCCGGGTCTTGCTGTCGCGCTGCAGCTTGTAGAGGGCGCGGGTCGTCTCCTCCGAGCGCTGGCGCTCCTGCTCCAGCTGCTCGACCAGGTCGCCCACCACCTGGTCCACCTGCTGACGGTCGTAGCCGCGCATGGCCGTCTGGAAGTTGCGCGCGCCGCTGGTGGACTCTCCTACCCTATCCGCCTCGAAGGCGCTCACTGTGACCTCCCACGTCGAAAACGTACGGTGCTATCGGGGCCGGCCGGCGCGCTCACCCCGCGCGCCGTTGCGTCCGCGGTTGTCCAAGCCGGTCCCCGGCGCCGCCGGGACCGTGGTCATTCCTTGCTCGGCGGCCACCTTGCTCAGCCGCTCGCGTGGTGCCAACGGGGCGTCGTACTCGCGCAGGAGCTGCTTGGCCCTGGCCAGGTCGATCGTGATGCCCTTGTCCGCGAGGGCCGCGGCCAGCTCCTCGGCGGTCTTGGCCTCTCCCGGCCGGCGCCCGACCGGCGCGTCCAGCTCCCGCAGCAGGCGCTTGGCGGTGCGCAGGTCGATCGTGAGCCCCCTGTCGGCCAGCGCGGCCGCCAGGTCCTCGGCGCTCACCTGCTCGCCCGCGCGCTCGTCGAGGATCCGGTAGGCGAGCAGGCTGGCGACCGCGTAGTCCGACGGGGGCCTGCTGCCGCCGTTGCGCCGCGGCAGGCCGGACGCGAGCCTGCCGGTGGAGCCGCCGACCGGCGGCGCGGTGCGCGGGGCCAGCTCGTCGCCCGGCTCCACGAGCATGGAGGTCTGCTCGCGGGGCCGGCCGGCCAGCGCGACGCTCGCCCGCCCGGCGGCGCTGAGCCGGGTGGACGACCTGCCGCTGGCAGGCAGCAGCGCGGGCATCCGCAGCGCGCTGTAGTCGCGGTCGGCGACCGAGGCGCGGGTGGGGGCGCCCACCTCGGCCGGCTTGCGCCGGGTGAGCGAGCCGACGGTCGTCTCCGCCACCGGCAGGCCGTCGCGCTGCTCCCCGTAGGCCGCCTCGTAGGCCAGCCGAACCCGGACCGCGCGCATCTTGGTCGCCCGGCGCAGGACCATCATGAGCAGCTCGACGCCGAGCACGAGCGCCGCCGGGGGGATCGCGGCGACGCCCCGGGCCGCCAGGGTGTGATCGGCGTGCGCGACGTTGAGCACGAAGCTGACCGAGGCGGCGCTGGCGAGCAGCACCTTCGGCCAGAGCACCTCCCACCATGCCCGGGTCTTGCGGGTCGTGACGAACCAGAGGTCGGCACCGGTCGCCACGATGATGAAGGAGTCCACGAGCAGCGGGATCGCCCACGCGTGCTGGGGGGTGATCCCGTCCGAGCGCACCGCGAACGCACGGATGGCCTCGAAGCTCGTGTAGAACGCCAGACAGGCGATGCCGCCGACGGCGGTGCCGAGGATGACGACCAAAGCGGTTCGGAATCGCTCCAGCCAGGGGTCCGAGTTGACGGTCAGGGACGGCAGAGGACCGGCCACGTATGGACTCTCCCTCGTTCAGGGAACGGGCGGTGCAAGTGAGACTTCTACACCATCCCTCCCCAGGAGGACGAACCAGCAGGTTCTCGGGCCGGCCCCCGGAGCAGAAATGTGGTGGCCCGGCCACCGTTGGCGGAATTGCGAAAGACCGCCGGTCGATTTGCGATCGGGCGGCGGTTCGGTCGTCACCCGGCGGGATGATCCCGCGGCCCGGCCCGGACGCGGCGGTGCGCGGCGTCTCGCGGTAGGCTTCCCAGCCGGCGCGTGTGCCTGCCCGCTGCCGCCCCCGGTCCCTCTCCGCTTGCAGCCCGGAGTGAACATGGCGTCCCTGTACAGCAGGATCTTCCGCCGTCGCGGCGTGCACGCCGCGCGCGGCGAGGCAAGGCGGATCGCCCGCAACCACCTCGGGTTCCACCGGCTGCGGCCGGGCCAGGCGGAGGCCGTCGAGGCCGTGGTGGGCGGCCACGACACGCTGGTGGTCATGCCGACCGGCGCGGGCAAGTCGGCGATCTACCAGATCGCGGCGCTGCTCCTGCCGGGCCCGACGGTCGTGGTCAGCCCGCTGATCGCGCTCCAGCGCGACCAGGTGGCCGCCGCCGGGCGGCACGGCGGGATCCCCGCCGCGCAGGCCAACTCGCACGTCGGCGCCGCCCGGCGGCGCGAGGCCCTCGAGGACTTCGAGGAGGGCGACCTGGAGCTGCTGTTCCTCGCCCCCGAGCAGTTCGGCGACCCGCGCCTGGTCGAGACGCTGCGCGCCGCGCGACCGTCGCTGGTCGTGGTCGACGAGGCGCACTGCATCAGCTCCTGGGGCCACGACTTCCGCCCCGAGTACCTGCGCATCGGCGGGGTCGTCGAGGCACTCGGCCACCCGCGGGTGCTGGCGCTCACCGCGACCGCGGCGCCGCCGGTGCGCGAGGAGATCATCGAGCGGCTGGGCATGCGCGACCCGCGGGTGCTGGTGCGCGAGTTCGACCGGCCCAACCTCCACCTCGGGGTGCGCTGGGTCAGCGACGAGGAGGCCAAGCGCTCGGCCGTGGTCGACTGGGTGGTGGCGGCGCCCAGGCCGGGGCTGGTGTACACCGCGACCCGGCGGTCGGCCGAGGCGCTGGCCGCGCGCCTGCGCGCGCACGGGGTGGCGGCGGCCGCCTACCACGCGGGCATGGCCGCCGGCGAGCGCGAGCGGGCGCAGCAGGCGTTCATGGAGGACCGGACCGAGGTGGTCGTGGCGACCACCGCGTTCGGGATGGGGATCGACAAGCCCGACGTCCGCTTCGTCGCGCACGCCGAGGTGGCGGACTCGCCCGACTCGTACTACCAGGAGATCGGCCGCGCCGGGCGGGACGGGCGGCCGGCCGAGGCGATGCTCTTCTACCGCCCACAGGACCTCGGGATCCGCCGCTTCTTCGCGGGCGGCGGCCAGCTCGACCACGGCGACCTCGAGCGGGTCGCCGCGTACGTCCAGCTCGCCGGCCGCCCGGTCCGGCAGGAGGAGCTGGAGCGGGCGACGGAGCTGCCGGGCGGCCGGGTGACGGCCGCGCTCGACCGGCTGCAGGACGCGGGAGCGGTGCGCCTGCTGCCGTCCCGGGAGGTCGCCTGGGTCGACGACGGCCCGGGATGGGCGGAGGCCGCCGGCGAGGCCTCGACCGCGCAGGCGGC
Source organism: Actinomycetes bacterium (assembly GCA_035263405.1). Lineage (GTDB taxonomy): Bacteria > Actinomycetota > CALGFH01 > CALGFH01 > CALGFH01 > DATFRI01. Next base: position 83,757 of record DATFRI010000074.1, read on the forward strand.
GCGGCGCGGCGCCGACCGGTCGCGCGTGGAGATGATGCGCGCCTACGCGGAGACCGGCGACTGCCGGCGGGAGTTCTTGCTCACCTACCTCGGCGAACCGTTCGAGGGGCCGTGCGGCGACTGCGACAACTGCCTGGCGGGGCACGGCGCCACCCAGGTCCGCGCCGCGCAGCCCTTCCCGGTCGGGTCCCGGGTCCGGCATCCGGGATGGGGCGCCGGCCAGGTGCTGCGCTACGACGAGGACCGGGTGACCGTGCTGTTCGACGACGGCGCCTACCGGACGCTGGGCGTGCCGCTGGTGCTGGAGCGCGGCCTGCTCGCCGCCGACCGGGCCGGCGAGGCCGGCAGCCGGCCGTCCGGCGGCTCCAAGCGGGAGCTGTACGAGCGCGCCAGGCGGCTCGGCATCGCCGGCCGCTCCAGGATGACCAAGGAGGAGCTGCAGCGGGCGCTGCGCGAGCACCGCTAGCCTCGCCGTGCGGGTCCGGTCCAGCCGCGGCCGGCGGTCCGCTCCGGGGCGTCTCGCGTCCCGGCCGGCGGGCGGCGGCCACGACGGCAGGAGGCAGGGATGGGGAGCCAGGCGCGGCCGTCGCCCGCGGGCCGGCACCTCCCGCCGCGCGCCGTGCTGTTCGACCGCGACGGGACGCTGGTGGAGAACGTCCCGTACAACGGCGACCCCGCCAGGGTCGTGCCGATGCCGGGCGCGCGGCGCGCGCTCGACCGCCTGCGCGGCGGGGGCGTGGCGACCGCGGTCGTCTCCAACCAGAGCGCGGTCGCCCGCGGGCTGGTCACCACCGCGCAGGTCGAGGCGGTCAACCGGCGGGTCGAGGAGCTGCTCGGCCCGCTCGGGCCGTGGTGCTGGTGCCCGCACGGCCCCGACGACGGCTGCGCCTGCCGCAAGCCCGCGCCCGGCCTGGTGCGGCGCGCCGCCGCCGAGCTGGGCGTGGAGCCCGCGGCCTGCGTGGTCGTCGGTGACGTCGGCGCGGACCTCGCCGCGGCCCGCGCCGCCGGCGCCCGCGGGGTGCTGGTGCCGACCGCGCAGACCCGCCCGGCGGAGGTCGCCGCCGCGCCCGCCGTCGCCCCGGACCTCGCCGGCGCCGTCGACCTGATCCTGCGGTGGCGGTCGGTGTGAGCGTCGCGGCAGGTGGCGGGCCCACCACTCCCGGGCCCCGGCGGCGCGGGCCGCGGCGCGCAAACCGCTCCGATCGATCCCGGATGCGCTCGGCCGCGGCCGATTCCCCACCGCAACCCTTGAAGGTCTCCCGCGGTACCCCCACCCTGGGAGCACCCGGTCGCGGTGAGGCGTGCCCGGGAACGCAAAGGCTCGTGGACCCGGGGCGGGACGTCGTTCGTCCGCGCCACCGACGGTTGCAGGGCGTGCCCGGACCCCGCACGACGCCGCAGCCGATGGACCCGGCGCCGGCCTCGCCCGGCCGAGAGGGGGCACGCTGCAGACCCGCGTACACGCCAGCATCGTCTCGTTCCGTCTGGGCGGCCCGGACGGGGTCTCCGTCGAGGCCGCCAAGTGGGGTCGCGCCCTCGCCCAGCTCGGCTTCACCGTCCGCACCGTCGCGGGTGGTGGCATGGCCGGGACCGTCGTCCCCGGGCTCGGGATCGACGCCCGCGAAGCCCCCGACGAGGACGCGCTGCGCGCGGCGCTCCACGGCAGCGACCTCGTCGTCGTCGAGAACGCCTGCTCGCTGCCGCTCCACCCCGCCGCGGGGACCGCGATCGCGCGGGCGCTGCGCGGGCGGCGGGCGATCCTGCACCACCACGACCTGCCCTGGCAGCGCCCGCACCTCGGGCCCCGGCCCGGCTGGCCGCCCGACGACCCCGCCTGGCTGCACGTCACCATCAACGAGCTGAGCCGCCTGGAGCTGGCCGAGCGTGGGATCCACGCGATCACGGTCTACAACTCCTTCGACACCGGCGCCCCGCCCGGCCGCCGCGACCACGCGCGGCGGCTGCTCGGGATCGCCGGCCACGAGCGGCTCCTGCTCCAGCCGACCAGGGCGATCCGGCGCAAGAACATCCCCGCGGGCGTCGCGCTCGCCAACGCGCTCGGCGCCGCGTACTGGCTGACCGGACCGGCCGAGGACGGCTACGGGCAGGAGCTGGCCAGGGCGCTGGCCGGTTGCCGGCAGCGGGTGATCCAGGGCATCGGCGGGCTGGACATGCGCGACGCGTACGCCGCCGCCGACGCGGTCGCGTTCGGCTCGACCTGGGAGGGGTTCGGCAACCCGCTGATCGAGGCGGCGATCCACCGCCGGCCGCTCGCGGTCGGTCGCTACCCGGTCCTGAACGAGATCGCCAGGCTCGGCTTCCGCTGGTTCGGCACGGACGACCCGGGGCCGCTGCGGCGCTGGCTGGACCACCCCGACCAGGGGCTGCTGGAGCACAACCGGCGGCTCGCCGACCGCCACTTCTCCATCCGCACCCTGCCGCGCCGCCTCGCGTCGATCATGGAGGACGCGGGCTGGCTGGACCTGCTCGCCCGCGCGGGCACGACCGCGGCGGGCGTCGCTGCGGCGGTGCGCGAGCCGCGTGCCGCGCTCGGCCGGGAGGTGGTCGTCTGACCGAATCGGCGCGCGCGGGCGGCGGGCACCCGCCCGCCCGCGACGCGGCGGCGCGCACGATCCGGGCGGAAGCCGATACGCTTGGCGAGAGGGCACGCCCCGCTCCCGGTGAGGGTCGCCGATCGGACCAGCCACCAGAGGTCGCCCGTGTTCCCCTTCGACTCGCTCGAACCGCTGCGCGAGGCCGTCCGGCTGTCTCCGGACAACGTGCCGCTGCGCCGCCACCTGGCCGACATGCTGCTCGCGGCCGGCCTGCCCGCCGAGGCGGAGGACGCCTACCGCCAGGCGCTCGCGCGCGCGCCCGCCGACCGCGACGTCAGCCTCGGGCTCGCCGCCGCCTTCTTCCAGCAGGACAAGCACTCCGAGGCGATGGTCGTCCTGGAGGGCCTGCTCGAGGCCGAGCAGGCCCCGGCCCGCGCGCGCCTGCTGGCCGCGCGGGTGCTGCTGGCGACCGGCGAGACCGCGGAGGCGGCGCGTCACTACCTCCAGGCGGTGGCCCAGGAGCCGGAGCTGGCCGACGCGGAGCTTGCCGACCGGCTGGGCGCCGCCGAGCCCGCGGCCGACGCCGACGACGGCCCCGAGGACCCGTTCGTGGTCGGCGGCAAGCTGCGCGCAGCGGTGACCGAGCCGGTCTTCGCCGAGCCCGCGCCCGAGCGTCCCATGGTGACCTTCGCCGACGTCGGCGGGATGGACGAGGTCAAGGAGGAGATCCGCATGAAGATCCTCCTCCCCCTCCAGCACCCCGAGCTGTACCGCGCCTACGGCAAGGAGATCGGCGGCGGGATCCTGCTGTACGGGCCGCCGGGCTGCGGGAAGACGCACCTCGCGCGGGCGACCGCCGGGGAGGCCGGGGCGGACTTCATCGCGGTCGGGCTCGACGAGATCCTGGACATGTGGATCGGTTCCAGCGAGCGCAACCTCCACGAGGTGTTCGAGCGCGCCCGCTTCCGCAAGCCGGCGGTGCTGTTCTTCGACGAGGTGGACGCGCTCGGCGCGAGCCGCTCGGACATGCGCGGCGCGCACGGCCGCCAGGTGATCAACCAGTTCCTGGCGGAGCTGGACGGCGTGAAGGCGTCCAACCAGGGCGTGCTCGTCCTGGCCGCGACCAACGCGCCCTGGCACCTGGACCCGGCGTTCCGCCGTCCCGGCCGCTTCGACCGGGTGCTGTTCGTGCCGCCGCCGGACGCCCCTGCGCGCGCCGCGATCCTGCGGGTGCTCTGCCGGGGCAGGCCCGTCGACGCGCTCGACTACGAGCACCTGGCCGCGCGCACGCGCGGCTTCTCCGGGGCCGACCTCAAGGCCGTGGTCGACCGGTGCGTCGAGGACAAGCTGCGCGAGGCGTTGCGGACCGGCTCGCCGACGCCGCTGACCAGCCGCGACCTCGCGGGGGTGGTGCGCAAGGTCAAGCCGTCCACGCGCGAGTGGTTCGCCACCGCCCGCAACTACGCGCTCCACGCCAACCAGAGCGGGGTGTACGACGAGATCCTCGAGTGGCTCGAGCGGCGCTGAGCGGGCGCTGACGGAGCCGACCGACCGGAGGCCTGCGGCATGACCGCGTGGGTGGAGCGGGCCCAGCTGCTGCTGCGCCAGTCGCGCCCGGAGGAGGCCGAGCGCGAGCTGCGTCAGGAGCTGGCGGTCCGCCCCGACGACCCCACCGCGCACGGGCTGCTGGCGCTCACGCTGGCGATGCGCAAGCGGCACGAGGAGGCGACGGCGGCCGCGGCCCAGGCGGTCCGGCTGGCGCCCGACTGGTCGTTCCCCCACTACGCGCTGGCGCACGTGCTCCTGGACCGCGGGCGGCTCGACCAGGCCGAGCAGGCGATCCAGGAGGCGATCCGGCTCAGCCCCACCAACGCCAGGATGTTCGCCACCCTCGGCTGGATCCGCGCGCACCAGGAGCGCTGGCCGGCGGCGCTGGAGGCGGCCGAGCGCGGGCTGGCGCTGGACCCCGAGGAGGTCGACTGCGCCAACGTGCGCGCGATGGCGTTGGTCCGGCTCGGCCGGCGCGACGACGCCCGGGCCACGCTCGACAGCGCGCTCGCCCATCAGCCTGACAACGCGCTCACCCACGCCAACCAGGGGTGGGCGCTGATGCATGCGGGGGACCACCGCGCCGCCCTCGACCGGTTCAAGGAGGCGCTGCGGCTGGACCCGCAGCTGGACTGGGCGCGCGCGGGGCTGGTCAAGGCGCTCAAGGCTCGCAACCCGCTGTACGGGGCGCTGCTGCGCTACTTCCTGTGGATGTCCCGCCTGCCCGCCAGGACCCGCTGGGCGGTCCTGATCGGGGCGCTCCTGGTCGCCCGCGTGCTCGGCCCGCTGGCGCCGCTGTACCTGCTGTTCCTGTGGCTGACCTGGACCGCCGAGCCGATGAGCAACCTGCTGCTGCGGCTGAGCCGGTACGGCCGGCTGGCCCTGTCGCGCGAGGAGACGGTCGCGTCGAACTGGCTCGGCGGCTGCCTGGCGGTCGCGCTCGCCCTGGCCGCGCTCGCCCTGCCGCTGCGCAGCGTGCGGGTCCTCGCCGGCGCCGGGGCGTTCGCCCTGCTCACGATCCCGCTGGCGGCGGTGTTCGAGTGCGACCGGGGGTGGCCGCGCACCACGATGGCCGCCTACACGGGCGCGCTCGCGCTGCTCGCGCTGCTCGGGGTCGCGGCCTCGCCGCTCACGGGATCCGGGACCGCCTGGCCCGCGGTGCTGATCGGCGTGGCCGCCCTGGGCGCGCTGCTCGGGACCTGGGTCGGCACCTGGCTGATCACGCGCCGGGTGCGAGCCTAGGGGCCTGGAGTGCCCACCGGGGCCGGCGCCTGCGTGCAGCCCCGGCGGGCGGCCCGGCCGGCGCGGGGACGGGCGGCTGACGCGCCCGCCGCGCGGCGGCGGCGTCTGCGCCGCACCGTCCAGCAGCCGGACCGGGAGACAGATTCTTCACATTCGGCACCTTCGTGGCAAATTGCGGCCCGCGCCCGGCGGCCGCACGCCCGGCGTCCCTATCCGGCGAGCTGCCCGGCGAGGTCGGCGGGGGTGGTCACCGGCCGGCGGCAGGCGAACCGCTCGCACACGTAGGCGGTCGCGCGGCCGTCGACGGCCGGCCGGCCGCGCAGCAGCGGCGCCAGCTCCGCGGCGGGCCCGTCCCCCGCGGGTGCGGCCGCCAGCACCTTGGCGGGCAGGTAGCGCTCCCACACCACCTCGACCAGCGCGCGCGTCCCCGCCGCCGCCGGGTCGCCGACGATCGCGATCTCCCGCGCCCCGCCGAGGTACAGGTCCAGCGCGCCGAGCGCGTACCCGGTGAGCGTGGGCGCCCGCTCCATCGCCTGCGCGACCAGGCGCAGCGCGGACGCGCCGGTGGCCTCCAGGCCGGCGTCGCCGGTGAGGAGGGCGAGCCGCAGCAGGACCTCGGCGGCGACCGAGTTGCCGGCCGGGACCGCGTTGTCCAGCAGCTCCCGGGGCCGCACCACGAGCGCCTCGGCGTCGGTGCCCGTCTGGAAGAAGCCGCCCTGGTCGGGGTCGGCGAACAGGCGCCGCAGGTCGGCGGCGAGCCGGTGGGCCTCCTCCAGCCAGCGCAGCTCGAACGTGGTCTCGTACAGGGTCAGGCAGGCCTCCGCCATGAGGGCGTGGTCGTCCAGGTACCCCGGGCCGCCCCGCCGCCCGTCGCGCCAGGCACGCGCCAGCCGCCCCGACGGGGCGCGCATGGTGCCGAGCACGAACGCCGCGGCGTCGGTGGCCGCGGCGACCCAGGCGCGCTCGCCGAAGACCCGCCCCGCCTCGGCCAGCGCGGCGACCGCGAGCCCGTTCCAGGCCGCGAGGACCTTGTCGTCGGTGGCCGGGCGGGGCCGCCGCTCGCGCGCCTCGAACAGCGCCGCGCGCCCGGCCTCGACCTGGCGGGCCAGCTCGGCGGCGCTGAGCCCGGCCTCGGCGGCGACGGCGGCCGCGTCCCGCGGCGTCCACAGGACGTTCGCGCCCTCCCAGTTGCCCTCGGGAACGGCCCCGAACCAGGCGGCGACCGGCTCGCCGGCGAGGCGGACCAGCTCCTCGTGCGACCACACGAAGAACCGGCCCTCGACGCCCTCGGAGTCGGCGTCGGCGCTGGAGAAGAAGCCTCCGTCGGGGTGGCGCAGCTCCCGCAGCAGGTAGGCGACGGTCCCGGCGACCACCTGCCGGTAGCGCTCGTCGCGGGTGACCTGCCAGGCGTGGGTGTACACGCGCGCGAGCTGCGCGTTGTCGTAGAGCATCTTCTCGAAGTGCGGCACCAGCCAGCGCCGGTCGGTCGAGTAGCGGTGGAAGCCGCCGCCGAGCTGGTCGTGGATGCCGCCCGCGGCCATCCGGTCCAGGGTCAGCGTGACCAGCGCGAGCGCGCCGTCGTCGCCGCGGGCGGCGCGGCGCAGCGCGAACTCCAGCGCCATCGGCTGCGGGAACTTCGGCGCCTGGCCGAACCCGCCCCAGTCCGGGTCGAGCTCCCGCCGCAGCGCCGCCAGCGCCGACCGCAGCAGGCCCTCCTGCAGCGGCTCGGGCGAGGCTGCGGCGCGGGCCACCAGCCGGAGCTGGTCGAGCACGCGGCCGCCCTGGCGGACGACCTCCTCGCGCTGCTCGCGCCAGGCGGCGGCGATCGCCTCGAGCACCCGGCGGAACGAGGGCATCCCCAGCCGCTCGGTGGCCGGGAAATAGGTGCCGGCGAAGAACGGCGCCCCGTCGGGGGTGCAGAAGACGGTCATCGGCCAGCCGCCCTGGCCGGTCATCGCCTGCACCGCGCCCATGTAGACGCCGTCCAGGTCGGGCCGCTCCTCCCGGTCGACCTTGACCGGCACGAAGCTGGCGTTCATGAGCGCGGCTGTGGCGGGATCCTCGAACGACTCGCGCTCCATCACGTGGCACCAGTGGCAGGCGGCGTAGCCGACCGACAGCAGGATCGGCTTGTCCTCGCGCCGCGCACGCTCCAGCGCCTCGGGTCCCCAGGGGTGCCAGTCCACCGGGTTGTACGCGTGCTGCAGCAGGTAGGGACTGGTCTGGTGGATCAGCCGGTTGGGCGTCCGTCCCCTGCGCTCCGCGTCACCGTCGGGTGCGTGCATGCACACCATTGTCCGGGTCTTGTGCGGGCGGGTCCAAGGCGTCCGCGACGCGCCCCGGCCCGGCCACCCCGCCCGGTGCACCCGCAGGACGGCCTCCGTCTCCGTAGACTCGTGCAGGTCGGGTGGGAGGTGCCGGTGGCCGAGGACGTGCGGGCCGGGGACGCTCGGGCCGGGGAGGAGCGCGGAGCGGACGGGCCGCCGGGGGTGCCCCTGCGCCGCCCGCCGCTGAGCCGCCCGCTCGACTTCTTCGAGTTCTGGACCGGCACGCTCGCCGAGCTGGAGCGCGTCCCGGTCGGGCTGCGCCCGGAGCCGCCCGGCGGGGCGCCCGGGGCGGCCGGCGGGCCGATCGCGCTCGAGCGCTTCTCGTTCGCGTCGCTCGGCGGCGCCCGCGTGCACGGCCACCTGCTGCGCTGGCGGGACGGGCCGCCGCGCCCGCTGGTCGTGCACGGCCACGGCTACGGCGGCCACAGCCTGCCCGGGTGGGCGTGGGCGCGGGCGGGGCTGCACGTCGCCGGCGTCGACGTGCGCGGCTTCGGCCGGTCGCGCGCGGCGCTGCCGTCGCGGTCCCGCTGGGGCTACGTCCTCACCGGGATCCAGTCGCCCGAGCGGCACGTCCTGCGCGGCGCGGTCTGCGACTACCTGCGCGCCGCGCGCGCCGCCCGCGAGCGCCTCGGCGGCCTGGCCGGACGGACGGTGCTGCACGGGGCCAGCTTCGCCGGCGGGCTGGCGCTCATGGCCGAGGCGGTCGCGCCGCTCGCCGACCTGCTCGTCGTCGCGGTGCCGAGCCTCGGGTGGGCGGAGGGGCGGCACTTCTTCGCCCGCTCGGGATCGGGCGCGGAGATCAACCGCTACCTCGAGCGGCGACCCCAGCACGCCGCCGAGGACCTGATGGTGGTGCTGCGCTACTTCGACCCGGTGAACTTCGCCGAGCGCGTGCGCTGCCCCACGCTCGTCGGCGTCGGCATGGCCGACGAGGTGGTCCCCGCGCCGACCGTGCTCGCGATCGCGGCGCGCCTGGGCGGCCCGCACGAGGTGCTGCGCTTCCCCGTCAGCCACTCCGACGCGCCCGAGCGGCGCGAGTGGGCCCGGTTCGAGCGCCGCTGGCTTGCGCTCGCGCTGGAGGGGGCGCCCGCCGAGTTCGGCACCGCCCCGACCACGGCCTGACCCGCGCACGGACGGGCCGCTCGCCCGCCGTCAGGCACCGGCCGCCGACGGTCGCGGCCCGCGGCTCAGCGGTCCGGCCCGCCGTCAGCCTCGGCGACCGCGGCGGCGTCGCGGACCCAGCCGCGGAACCAGCGCCCGACCTCGCCGTTGACGAAGTCCAGCAGCGCGCGGGCGTCGCCGGCGTCGGGAACGTGGTCCGAGAGCCGGAACGGCTCGTGGACCACCGCGACCGTGGTCGTGCGCATGAGCCGCTTGTCGAAGTTCGCCACCGCGACCGGGACGATCAGCGGCTCGGGCCGCACGTGCGCGGCCAGCCGGAACGCGCCCGGCCGCATGCGCAGCGGCGACCGCTCGGTCGAGGTGCACGAGCCCTCGGGGCAGATCACCACGTTCCTGCCCGCCGCCAGGTGCGCGCCGGCCGCGTCCAGCAGGTGGCGGTGGCGCGCCTCGGGGGTGCCGGGGGGGTCCCGCCCGTCCGCGCCCGCGGCGGACCCCGGGGAGGCGTAGACGTACCCGAGCCGGTCGTAGAAGCGCTGGTGGCCGTGCTCGTCAGGCCGGGACCTGCGGATCACCCTGATGGGCGCCTCCCCGTAGCGGGCGAGCAGGATCATGCTCGAGACGAAGTGCGTGTCGAGCGTGAGGATGAAGTTGTTCGGCAGCAGGTTGTCCGGGTGGTTGCTGAGGTGGTTCATGACGAACACGTGCCCGGGCCGGGGCGGGAGGCGCCCGGTGCCGAGGATCCGGTGGCGCGTGCCCGCGAACAGCCGCTGGAACGCCAGCGCGCAGTCGCGGCGCAGGTCCTCGGGAGCCGTCCCCGGCGGCGCGCCGGCGACGATCTCGTAGATGGCCTGGAGCTGCTGGTAGAGCCACAGCTCCCGGCGCACGCCGCGGAGGCTGTCGGCGCACAGCGAGGCCAGGTGCCGCTCGACGGGGTCGCCGTGCAGCTCCACCTGGTCCAGGGTGTGGAAGGCGTCGGCGACCGTCAGCCGGTTCTGCAGGTAGTGCGGCAGCTTGTGCAGCGGCGAGGCGACGCTGAGCTGCGTCCCGCTCTGCTCGAGCAGGTCGCGGATGGCGAGCACGTGGTCGTCGTAGCGGCGCGCGACCAGGCGCAGCCGGGTGGCGCGCAGGCGGTCGCCCACCAGCCCCAGGACCGCCCGTGCCAGCGCCACCCCGAACGCCGGCCGCGCCCGCGAGCGCTCCTCCAGGCAGGCGCGGTCCAGCGCCAGCAGCCGGGTCGGCCGGGTCGCGGTCGCCGTCGCCCGGTAGGCGTACGGCTCCACCAGCGCCGACCAGCCGATCGGGTAGCCGGCGTGCCCGACGAGCTGGAGCGGCAGGCCGCCGCCGCGCCGCTCGACCGGTCCGTCCGGCGGCGCCTCCCCGGCCGGCGGCGTGAACGCCAGCCGCACCGCCCCCGCGACCAGCAGGTACAGGGTCGTCGCCGGCTCGCCCTCGGCGAAGACCCGCTCGCCGGCACCGAACGGCACGACCCGGGCGGCGGCCGCGAGCGCGGCGAGGTCGTCGGGGGCGAATCCCTCGAAGAACGGCGACCGCTCGAGCAGCCCCGCCGCGCCGGCGGCCGGCGTGGTCACCGCGCCGCCGCCCCGACCGCGGGCGGGCGTCCCCGGGGCCGGCGCCGCGGCCGGCCCCGGCGGGCCGCGCAGGGCGCCGCGGGCGCGCTCCAGCCGGTCGGCCACCGCCGCGGCCACGCGCCGCAGGACGAGCTGCTCGAGCGCCGGGTCGCGCTCGAACAGCTCGGCGAGCGCCTCGGCCGGGACGCGCACCAGGCGCGTGCGCTCCTCGCAGCGGATCGAGGCGGTGTACCGGTACGGCGGCCGCAGCGCCGACCAGCCGATCAGCTCACCCTGGTCGCGCAGGACGGCGACGAGCAGGTCCTCGCCACCGACCCGGATGAGGACCTGGACCGCGCCGGAGCACAGCAGCCAGGCGCTGCGCGCGTGGTCGTACTGGCGCAGCACCACCCGCCCGGGCTCCAGCTCCTGCTCCTCGGCGGCCTCCGCGAGGCGGACCAGCGCCGGGCGCGGCAGCCCGCGGAGGAACGCGAGCTGCGCCAGCCGGGTCAGCTCGATCACGCTCGACCCCTTCCGCGTCCGCGCCGGAGCCGTCCGCGCCGCCCGCCGCGCCGGTGGCCACCCGCCGGCGGGACGGCGTCCCCGGCAGCCTCGATCGTCCGCCGCGGCCGGTGGGGATGGCGAGAGTCGAGGGTCCCCCCGGCGGCGGGCCGGCGGTCACGGCTCCGGCGGGAACGCGGTCATGGCTCGAACGAGAACCAGGCGGCCCGCTCCAGGCGGCCGTCGCGCCGGACCAGGGCCTGGCCCAGGTACAGCCCCTCGCCGACCCGGACCAGCTCGTCGAGGACCTTGCGCACAGGCCGGGCGGGGTTGTCGGGCAGGTCGTAGTCGAGCTTGAGCACCCGCAGCCCGGGGACCGTCGCGCTGGTGCCGGTCCCGGTCCGGAACGGGAAGGCGAGCACGTCGCCGCGCACGTCGCGCTCGAGCTGGTGGTCGCGGAACGCCAGGCGCAGGGCGGCCCCGCCGGCGGCGGTGAACAGGTTGCGGCCGCGCGCGGCGGCCGCGTCGAACGCCTTGCCCCGCCACGGCAGCCACAGGCGCGCCAGCCCGTCGAGCACCGGGTCCAGGCCCCGCCGCACGGTCGCGGCGAGGTACCTCCCCCGGTAGCGGCCGTCGAGCTGGTCGGGCTCGCTGCCGGCGGCGAACACCGCCTCCAGCTCCCCGAGCGCCGCCGCCCGGTCGACGGGCAGCCGGGCGACCGCCCGCCAGTAGGCCGCCTCCCCTCCCGCGCCGGCGGCGGGTGGCACTCCGGCTGACTGGTGTTCGGTCACGGCAACCTCCAGACTTGCGCACGGCTCCGGCCAGCGTCTCGCCCCCCATGCTGCCGGATGCCGGCAGGCACGGCGAGGTGCGGACCGCCCGGCGGATCGAGGTGCGGACCGCCCGGCTGATCGAGGTGCGGATGGCCCGGCTGATCGTGGACGGGATGAACGTGATCGGGGCCCGCGCGGGCGGGTGGTGGCGAGACCGCGCCGCGGCCGTGCGGGCGTTCGCCGCGCAGCTCGGCGACCTCGGCGCCTCGGGCGCGGACGAGCTGACGCTGGTGCTGGACGGGCCGGTCGTGGAGGGCCTGCCCGAGGGCGACCACCGCGGCGTGCGGGTGGTGTACGCGCGTCGGCGAGGCCGGGACGCCGCGGACGACCGCATCGTGGAGCTGGTCGCCGACGCCGGCGAGCCGCGGGCGCTGGTGGTGGTCACCTCCGACCGCGCCCTGCGCGAGCGCGTCGGCGCGCTCGGCGCGCAGGTGCTCGGCGCGGGGGCGCTGCTGCGCCGCCTCGACGGGGCCGCCGGTGCCGCTCCCCCGGCGCGACCTCGGGACGGGCCGCGGGAGGGCCCGCGCTGACCCGACGGCCCGGCCTGGGATCAGGGCCGGGCCGTCGGGGTCAACGCTCAGGGGCGTACGCGGGGTCGCCCGATCAGGGCGTTTCCGGGGTCGCGCCGGCCGGGGCGTCGCGGTCGCGGCGGCGCAGACCCGCCGGGAACCCGAGCAGCGCACGGGAGTTCGCGCTCCGCGCCGCGATCCAGGCCAGGCCCGCGTACAGCAGCCCGGCGAGGATCCACGCCTCCACCGGGACCAGCCCGAGCGACGGCATCGAGGTCTGGCCGGGGTACAGCTGCAGCCCCCAGGCGCCGAGCAGCAGCGCGGCCACGATGGCCACGAGCGCGGGCCAGTTCGCCAGACCCGCCTCGCGCCAGGAGGGCACGGGCTCGACCGGGCGGGTCAGCCCGGTCAGCCGCGGCAGCAGGAAGTGGTCCACGCACATGACCACGGTGGTGCAGGGCAGCGCGAGCGCCGACCAGCCGGCGACCTTGAAGAAGTTCAGCTCGATGTTGGGGTTGTGCACGAACCACCAGGTGAAGCCCGCGGCGATGGCGGCCATGATCAGGCAGGTGTACCAGCGCCGCCAGCGGCGGACGCCGCCGACGACGTTCTGGCCGGCGTTGATCATCTCGTAGTAGTTGCCGTCGTTGATGGCGATCTGCAGGACGGTGGCGATCACCGCGCCGAGCCAGAGCGCGCCGAACAGGGCGAACACGACGGTGTCGCGGAACGCCGGCCCGAAGTCGAACAGCACGGCCTGGGAGACCTCGCCCATCATCCAGCCGCCGATGACGAACAGGACCAGGCCGATGGCCAGCGCGATCACGTACGGCACCGTGGGCCACCAGAAGCGCGGCCGCCCGTAGCGCCAGGTGTCCGGCTCGTTGCCCCACATGACCGACCCGATCGCGAGCGCGACGCCGGTCCAGAACGGCAGCGGGAAGGCGCCCTCACCGACGGCCGGCGTGGCGCCGAGGCGGTCGATCTGCACGAAGCCCTTGATGACCAGGTAGAACACCCACACGATCAGCAGCGGCGCCACGATGTAGCGCGCGAACGCGGTGATCCCGGTGAAGCCGAAGAGGTTGTTGAAGATCCCCACGACCGCCAGGATCACGCCGATCAGCATGATGTGGCCCCAGTTGAACAGACCGTCGTACATGATCGCCAGGAGGTTGAAGGCGAACGCGGTCCATCCGGCCGCCACGCCGATGAGCAGCAGCGACACCAGCGCCGACCCGACCACGCCGAGGATCGAGCGCGTGAGCAGCGCGTGCGTCTGCCCCGTCCTGGAGCCCAGGTAGGCCGCGGGCAGCGCGTACGCCAGGTAGAAGAGCGCGCCCAGGGCGCCGGCCGCGACGGCCTTGCCCAGCGGGTAGCCGGTCCGGTGGAACTCGAAGCCGAGGAACAGGTAGGTGAACCCGGCCGCGAAGGTGATCCACAGCGCGGTGAAGTGCCACAGCGAGCGCCGCTCGTTCGCGGGGACGACACCGGTGTCGGTGGTCGAGTAGTCGTGTTGCAGCTCTTTCGAGAGCTCTTCGCGCGTGAACTCGCCGCGCGTGCGGGCAGGTGTTGCGCTCATCGCCACGACCTTTCGAGTTGCGGCCTTGATCCCGGTTGCGATTCTTGGGCATTGGGGCCGTCCGCGTCACCTTTCGCGCTATTCCGACGTCCGGGGCACCCTGCGGGCGCCGGGCGCCCGCTCAGGCGGCCGGCGGTGGCGTCGTGGAGGGCCGCGGCCCGGGCGCCGGGATCGGCCGTGCGGGACGGCAGCCACACCGGCTGCGGCGCGGCTGCGCCAGGCGCCGCCGGGGAGGTCGTCGGGCCTGGCCTGGCCGCGGCGGGCGTCCACGATCGTGGCGGTTGCAGGCGAAGGCGTGACCGGTGGATCCGCATCGCTCCTGCTCCTACGAGGCTTCGGGCCTCGGGCGGCTCGTTCCCCCCGGGCCGGCCGGTCGGCCCGGGGCCGGCAGGCCGAAGCGGAGGTCGTCCAGCTCTGACCGCGCCCGACTGCACGCCATATGCAAAAGATACCCCGGCGGGTGAGGGCGACGACAGTGTTGATTTCTGCGAATACGCGACCGGCTCCACGTGAATTGGACGCCGAGACCCCGAACCGCGTGCACGCGGCGAACACCAGCTCCGGGTCGAACTCGCTCTCGGGCCGGCCCCGGCCGGCCACCAGCCGGCCGGTGCCGTGGCCGAGGATGTCGCCGTGCGGGTCGGCGATCGCCACGCACCTGCGCTCGGTCATCTCGGGCGCCGGTCAGGCGCCGGCCTGCGCAGCTTGGAGTGGACGCCGGCGACCACCACGTCCAGGCGGCGCCCGAGGTCGCGGGCGGCGCGCGCCATCTTCTCGACCGGCGAGCCGGCGGCGCTCCGGCCCGATTCACGCTGAACGGCGGGTGCGGCGGGCTCCCGGCACGGTGCCCACGGGCGCGACCAGCGGTCCGGGTGCGACGTGGCCGGTCGCGCGACGCGACAGGGCATGAGCAGCACGTCCACTGATCCGCCAGCCGAGAGAGCGACATCACAATTTGGAGTCGACAAATCACAGAACGGATACGCTGCGGTCACAGCTACAAATCTGGGCATAGCGTGACTGTGCGATCCCCCAAACCTGGGCACTGGAAATTGCGTCAGAGATGACGTGATTCCCGCCTCCGGCCCGGGTCCCCCAGGAGGTGCTCCATTGGCCCCCGGACTGTCGCGCTACCCGGGCGCGCGGACGCGCCACCGGTCGCTCCGGCTCCTCGCCCTGGGAGCCCTGCTGTTCCTGGCCATGGGCGTCCCGGTCCTGGTGCTCATGCACGCCCCGCCGGTCAACGCCGAAGGGTGGGGTGGGGACACCAGCTCCACCACCGACCTCGGCAGCCTGGACGGCGACCTCGGCGACCCGACCGGCGATGACAGCGACACGATCCCCAGCGCGGACGAGCCGACCGTCGACGCTGACGCGTCCGAGCGCACTCCTGACACGCCGCCGGTGCAGCCCGCAGGCCCGCCGGCCACGCCCGACCGCACGTCCGAAGCGGTTGACAAGGCTTCCGGGCAGCTCGACCAGATCATGGCCGCCAACCAGCAGCCCACCGGGACCGACCGCCGCGACTCACAGCAGTCCGCCCCCGCCGGCGCCCAGACCCCGTACCTCCTGGCCGCCGGGTACCGTCAGAAGGACGCTGATGAAGCCGCCCCTGAGCCAGCAGCCGACGGCGACAGCAACCCCAGCCAGGACCACCCGACCCCCACCGCGCCCACGACTCTGCAGTTCCCCGACGGCAGCCAGCTCCGAATCGCCGACGGGACCCCTCTGGACGCGCCCAAACCACCGGCTGCCACCCGAACCGCGGGAGCAAGCTGGTTCAGCCCCGCCAGCGCCGACGCCGCCGAGCTCCACCCGAGAGCGGAGCCAACCCCCACCGACCGGCCGACCGCCCCCGGCGGCCAGCTGAGCTTGGCCAGCCGGTTCGCCATCAGGCTCAACGAGGAACTCGGCAAGTTCGGTCAATCCGTCCGCGGTATCACCTACGACACCTGGGAGTTGCTCCACCACAACCCCGACGCGTGGCGCCGTCTCAACGAACAGCTCACCGAGGCCACCCAGCCCTACCTCGACAAGGCCACCGACGCCGCCGACTGGTTCAAGTGGTGGTGGAGCGGGGATCCGGACGCCCAGCGCAAGGCCATGGACACCACCGGTGTCCTCATCGGCGGCTTCTTCCGCGGCGACTGGGCTCAGCCGGTCACCGACTTCACCGTCGGGCCCCAGGCCCACCAGGACCTCCGGGACGGCAACATCCCCGAGGCGCTGGCCAGCATCTCCCTCCGCACCACCGCCATGTGGATGATCGGCAAGTACGCCGAGAGCCTCCTTCCCAAGTGGCCCCCCTCTCCACGCGACCTCCCCGAGCGGCCACCCGTCACCGCCAGACCGACCGTCGCGGACCAACCCCCCGCCGTCACAGAACCACGACCCACCACCGCCAGACCGACCGTCGTGGAGCGACCCCCCACCGTCCGGGAACGACCGACCTTCAACGAAGAGCTCCCGGACTCCATGGATCCGAACCAGGATCTGGGACGGCAGGCGGCCAACAACCGCAAGATCCGCTCCCAAATGGAGCAGGCCGATGAGCCACCGGCGAGAGCGCCCCTCGGGACGCTGGATTGGGAGCTCGACGGGATCGGGGACCTGCTGGTCGATCCCAGCGACCTAGACGCTGTGCTGGAGGCGGACGCCAGGCTCAACGAGATCGAGGCCAGGATAGGACGGCGCAACGCGCGGGCCAATCCGCAGGTCAGGGACTTGCGGGTCAGGATCCGGGACGCCATGCAGGAGCCCTGGGAGGACAACGCGCCGGACGGCGTACCCCGGCCGCCACGCTCCGCTGAGCCGGCGACCTCGCCGCCGGTCGAACCGGCGACCCCGCTGCCGGAGACGGTGGCGGCCCCGGTCCCCGACCAGCTTCCCCTGCCTGACCCGGTCGAGGCGAACGCCGGGCAACCCGCACCCGCGGCCCGCCGACCCGTCCCGGGCCAGGAGCCCGTCCCGGGCCAGGAGCAGGCGCCGCAGCGGTCCCGCAAGGTGACCTACCACCCTCCCGAACAGGCCATAACAGCGGCCCGCGAGGAGACCATCCAGACCAAGCTCGACGACGCCCTGAACAGGCTCAGCGACGAGACCGACCCCAACCGGACCGGGCATGCCAGGTCGAAGCTCGAAGACGCCAAGAAACAATGGAGGGACAGAGGCTCACCTGCCGGCCTCGGACAGGACATCGCCGACCTGGAACAAGAAATCGCCGAGCTGGAGCGGTCCTCGAACATCCCGAGCCGCACGCCGGCGACGCCACGGGCCGACGCGACCTCCATGCCGCCACCGGTCCAACAGGCGACCCTGCCGCCGGAGACGGTGGCGGCCCCGGTCCCCGCCGAGCCGCAGGTCCCTGCCACGACCCATGCCACCGGGCGACCAGCAGCCGCGGCAGCCCCATCCGCACCACCCGCCCCCCGAGGCCGACCCGCCGAGCCCCCCGTGGACCCCGACCAGGCCATCCTGAAGCGGATAGAGGCCGCCCGGAAACGTCTGGAGCGGGCGGCGCGGGCGGGCGACAGCCGACGCATAGAGCAGGTCTTTCAGACGATCCAAGAAATAGAACCCTCTGTCGACATCGGCAGCAGGGCAAGGAAGCGCCTGGATTCGCTCACCGAGCGCGCCCTGAAGCGCCACGACCAATTCCGGCGGGAAGAGCCCCGCGTGAACGGCACCCACGCCGAGAGCCGCGCCCACGAGTGGTCCCCCGATCCACGCGGCATCCCCGAGGGGCCAGCAGGCATCCCCGATGGGCCACCTGTCACCGCCAAGCCGACCGTCGTGGAGCAGCCCTCGGACATCCCGGGCACGCTGGTGGAACCGCAGGCCAGCGGGACGCCTGTGCGGCCTCCGGCTGAGCAGGCGGGCCCGCGGCAGGCGACCGCGCCGGCGACCCCACGCCCCGCCGAGCCCCAGCAGCCCGACGCAGCCCAGGCCACCGGACCCGGCCGGGGTAGGACGGAGCGGATGCCACGGATCAGCGGCAAGGACCTCATCGACGTGCTCCGGCGCGCCGAGTACGCCACCCGGGAGGGCAGAGGCGACCACGTCGTGGTCTACGGCGCCGACGGCCGGAGCACCACCGTCATCAAGAGCAACAAGACGATGCACCCCGAACAGCTCAGTCGCATCCAGCAACAGCTCCATTTGAAGCGCGCCGCGTTCATTGGGCTGCTCAGAGGAGGGTGACGATGGGACAGCAGATCGACTACCCGGTCCTGTGCTACCAGACCCGTGACGGGTGGGTGGCGTTCACCCCCACGCTCCCCGCCGCGCACGGCGGCGGTTGCACAGCCCACGACGCCGCCGAGGACCTGCAAGGTGCCATCGCCACCGTGCTCGACCAGATGAGCGACCAGGAGCTCACCGACCACCTGGCCGCTCTGGCCGACCGCGGCCCGATCCTCACCACCACCGGCGGCGTGCTCACCGGCTGGCCGGCGAGCATGAGCAGGGCGGGCTGACCGCCGTGCGCGACAACCTGGTCACCGGGACGGAGGTCCCCGGCCCGGCATCTCCTGCTCATGTCCCTCTGACCGGACCTGCCACCGGTGGGGGGTCCGACCAGGCCCGCGCGAGCAACCGGGTAGTCAGCCCTTGGTGGCGGTCCACGCGAGCAGCTCGTCGGCCGTCCCGGTGTTGACCACCATGCTCGGCTCCACGCCGCAGGCCGCGGCGCGCTCGCAGCCGATCGGCAGCCAGTCGAGCTGGCCGGGTGCGTGCGCGTCGGTGTCGACCGACACCCGGCAGCCCGCCTCCACCGCCAGCCGCAGCAGCCGCCTGGGCGGGTCCCGGCGCTCGGGGCGCGAGTTCACCTCGACCGCCACCCCGAACCGCGCGCACGCGGCGAACACCAGCTCCGGGTCGAACTCGCTCTCGGGCCGGCCCCGGCCGGCCACCAGCCGGCCGGTGCAGTGGCCGAGGATGTCGCTGTGCGGGTCGGCGATCGCCACGCACATGCGCTCGGTCATCTCAGGCGCCGGCATGCGCAGCTTGGAGTGGACGCTGGCGACCACCACGTCCAGCCCTGCCAGCAGCTCCGGCTCCTGGTCCAGGCTGCCGTCCTCCAGGATGTCCACCTCGATCCCGGTCAGGACCCGGAACGGCGGCGCGGCGCCGGCCGCGGCCTGCTCCGCGAGCCGCTGGTTGACCCGGCCGACCTCGTCGAGCTGGGCGACCAGCCGCTCGGGCGACAGGCCGTTGGCGACGGTCAGCCGGGGCGAGTGGTCGGTCAGCACCATGTACCCGTGCCCGAGGTCGCGGGCGGTGCGCGCCATCTCCTCGACCGGCGAGCCGCCGTCGCTCCAGTCGGAGTGGACGTGGCAGTCGCCGCGCAGGGCCGCGCGCAGCTCGGCGCCACCCTCGGCGGCGGGGCCCCCGTCGGTGCCCTCCAGGCGGCGGAGGTAGCCGGGGGTCTCACCGGCGAGCGCCTCGGTGATGACCTGGGCGGTGACCTCGCCGATGCCGGGCAGGGAGCGCAGCTCGCCGGCGGCGGCGCGGCGGCCCAGCTCGTCGGGGTCCAGGCCGTCGACCACGGCGGCGGCGCGGCGGAACGCCCGGGTGCGGTAGCCGGGCTCCAGCGCGCGCTCCAGCAGGAACGCGATGCGGCGCAGCGCGGCGGCGGGGTCACCCGTCGCCCGGGTCATACCCGGCCGTAGGTCGTGGTGCGCTGCTCCAGCCTGCGCCCGAGCGGCTCCACGATCGCGCGGAACTCCTCGGCCTCCATCATCTGGCCGTGCTCGGCACCGGCGGCGCGGCTGATGTTCTCGTCCATGAGCGTGCCGCCGAGGTCGTTGACGCCCGCGAGCAGCGCCTGGCGGACGCCGCCGGCACCCATCTTGACCCACGAGACCTGGATGTTGTCGATGAGCCCCCGGTAGGCGATCCGGGCGACCGCGTGCAGCAGCAGGGCCTCCCGGAAGGTCGGGCCCCGGCGCGAGGCGCGCTTGCGGTACATCGGCGCGGCCATGTGCACGAACGGCAGCGGCACGAACTCGGTGAACCCGCCGGTCTCGGCCTGGAGCGCGCGGGTGCGCAGGATGTGGCGCGCCCAGTGCTCGGGCCGGTCGACGTGGCCGAACATGATCGTGATGTTGGAGCGCAGCCCGACCGAGTGCGCGGTGCGGTGGACCTCCAGCCACTGGTCGGTGGTGATCTTGTCCGGGCAGATCAGCGCGCGCACCTCGTCGTCGAGGATCTCCGCGGCGGTGCCCGGCAGCGTCTTCAGCCCGGCGCGCTTGAGCCGCAGCAGGTAGTCCCGCAGCGGCTCGCCGAGCCGGCGGGCGCCCTCGTGGACCTCCAGGGCGGTGAAGCCGTGGATGTGGATGTCCGGGGCGGCCGCCGCGACGGTGCGGGCGACCTCGACGTAGTACTCGCCGTCGAAGCTCGGGTGGATGCCGCCCTGGAGGGTGACCTCGGTGGCGCCCCGCCGCCCCGCCTCGACCACCCTGCCGGCCAGCTCCTCCAGCGTCAGCAGGTAGGGCGCGCCGCGCAGGTTGAGGCTCAGCGGCCCCTTGGAGAAGGCGCAGAAGCGGCAGCGGAAGGTGCACACGTTGGTGTAGTTGATGTTGCGGTTGCGCACGAAGGTGACGACCTCGCCCACGGCCTCGCGGCGCAGCCGGTCGGCGACCTCCGCCACCGCCCGGACCTCCGGGCCGCGCGCGGCGAACAGCGCGACCAGCTCCCGCTCCCCCGGCTGCTGGCCGGCGAGCACGCCGTCGAGCACCTCGGCGACCCGGCCGCCGCGGCCGGCCCGCAGGCCGGCCGCGGCGCGGCCGTCGATCAGCGGCGGCGGCGGCGCGGCCGCGCCCGCGGCCCAGGTGGCGTCGCGAGCCAGGCCTTCGGCGTCGCTCGCGTCCAGCACCGGGAACGCCATCGCCGGGTCCAGCCAGCGCCCGGGGTCGGCGGCGAACTCCGGGTAGACGGTCAGGCGCGGCGCGAGCGCCAGGCCCGCGGCCTCGGTGACCCTGCGCAGCCGCTCCAGCGCCGGCCAGGGCCGCTCGGGGTTGACGTGGTCGGCGGTGACCGGGCTCACCCCGCCCCAGTCGTCGATGCCGGCCTGGAGCAGCGCGCCGAACTCCTCGGTGAGGTTCGGCGGCGCCTGCAGGTGGATGGACGGGTCGAGCAGCACCCGCGCGGCGGCGATCGTCCACAGGTACTCCTCGGCGCTCGGCGCCGGGGCGCCCGCCATGGCGGTGCCCGGCTTGGGCCGGAAGTTCTGGACGATGACCTCCTGCACGTGGCCGTGGCGGCGGTGCGCGGCGACGATCGCGGCCAGCGCCTCCAGGCGCTCGGCGCGCGTCTCGCCGATGCCGACCAGGATCCCGGTGGTGAACGGGATCGCCAGCTCGCCGGCTGCCGCGAGCGTCGCCAGCCGCCGGGCGGGCAGCTTGGTCTCGCAGCGGGCGTGCGGGCCGCCGGGCAGGTGCAGCCGTTCGGACAGCGACTCGAGCATCATGCCCTGGCTGGCGGTGACCGGGCGCAGCGCCGCCAGCTCCCCGGGCGCGAGCGCGCCCGCGTTGGCGTGGGGCAGCAGCCCGGTCTCGGCGACGACCAGCCGGCACATCTCGGTCAGGTAGGCCACGGTCGAGTCGTGGCCGAGCGCGGCCAGCGCCGAGCGCGCCTGCCCGTGGCGCTCCTCGGGCCGCTCCCCGAGGGTGAACAGCGCCTCGGTGCAGCCGGCCGTCGCGCCGGCGCGCGCGATCGCCAGCACCTGCTCGGGGGTCAGGTACGGCGCGGCGCCCAGCCGCGCCGGCGGCTTGGCGAACGTACAGTAGCCGCAGTGGTCGCGGCAGAGCATCGTGAGCGGGATGAAGACCTTGGGCGAATAGGTGATCCTGGTGCCGAAGGCCGCGGCGCGGATGCGCCGCGCCTGGTCCACCAGCTCACCGAGCGGGGTCGCGGGCGTGACCGTCAGCGTGGGCATGATCAGCACCTTCGGGGGTCCACTTGAGAAAGTCAAGAACCATGCCGGGGACGGCCTGATGCCCAGGCCCTACCCGCTGCGCGGCCCCGTCGCCCGCTCTCTGGAGGTCGTCGGCGACCGCTGGACGCTGCTGCTCGTCCGCGAGCTGCTGCTCGGCCCCGCCCGCTACGCCCAGCTCATGCGCGCGCTCGCGGGGATCCCGAGCAACCTGCTCGCGGAGCGGCTGCGGCTGCTGGAGGAGGAGCGGATCGCCGAGCGCACCCCCGAGCGTGCCTACCGGCTGACCGGCAAGGGCCGCGACCTGGCGCCCGTGCTCGCCGCGCTCGCGGCCTGGGGACAGCGCCACCTCGCCGAGCCGCCCTCGGCCCGCGCGGTCCACGCCGGCTGCGGCGGCGAGGTCGGGCTGCGGGCGGCCTGCGCCCGCTGCGGGCGGCTCGTCTCGGCCGGGTCGCTGGAGCTGCGGGCGGTGCACGCAGGCGCCGAACGCACGGGCGTTCCGCGAACGACGCGGATTTGACACGGAAGGCGCATGTGCGAGACGGTTCGCCACGCCGTCAGCGCCCACACTCCCCCGGCTGACGGAATCATCACCCCCGGTCCTCAGCTGTCGTCGTGGTGCCCCCGCGCAGCCGGCAGTCCCCCGCCCCGCGCCGGTTCCCGAAAACCGGTCCGGGCGTCGCATGCTCCCCGGACCCTCCCGTCCTCGCGCCTGACCAGCGGTGCCCGACGTCACCGCGGCCGGACGGCACGGCCGTGCCGGAGATATTTCTCCCCACCCGCGAAGGTCGTCCCCGTACAATACCGATGTCCGGTCCGGACCGGAGCGGGTCCGGACCGGATCGGTCCGCCATCGAACTGGAGCGTCGCGCACAGCGAAGGGGGGCGGGAACGACGGCGACCTCGGCCAAGGCCGCGACCTGGGCGCAGACGATCCGCCGCCTCCACGGCGCCGACAGCCCCGCCAAGCGGGAGCTGCGGCGGGCGGCCCTGGCGACGGCGCTCGGGGCGGTGCTGCTGCTGTCGCTGATCGTCTTGCTGATCGCGCGCTGAGCACCCCTCCGGCGGCCCGAAACAGGCGAAAGCCCCGACAAGTCGCCGCCAGACCTGGGCAAGACCGGGGTTAGTGTGCGACCTTACTGCATACTGGTCTTGGCAACAGGACCGGCGCGCGGCGGCGAGGACGGCCGACCGGCATCTTGGGGGAGGTGCCGGAAGCCGGTGACCCCGTGCCCGGCGCGGCGTAAGCCCCGGGTGCGGTGTGTCCCCCTCGCCGCCGCGCTTTATCCGCAGCCCCCCGGCCGCGCGCTCACGTCCGCGGTGACCCGCCCCCGGATCGCACCCCGGATCGCACCGGGACCGCAGCAGGAGGCGCCGCCGGGGACGGGCGCGAAGGAGGCGATGACCACGCATGGCGCGGACCCGGATGGTCGTGGTCGGCGGGAACGCCGCCGGGATGAGCGCGGCCAGCCAGGCCCGGCGCCGCCGCGGCCCGCACGACCTGGAGATCACCGCCTTCGAGCGCGGCGCGCACACCTCCTACTCGGCGTGCGGGCTGCCCTACCTCGCCGCCGGCCTGGTCCGGCGGTGGCAGGACCTGGTGGTGCGCACGCCCGAGCAGTTCGCCGAGCGCGACGTCCGGGTCCACGTGCGCACCGAGGTCGAGGGCGTCGACCTGGACGCCCGCCGCGTCCACGTGCGCGACCTGGAGACCGGCCGGACCCGCAGCGAGGCGTGGGACGAGCTGGTGCTGGCGACCGGCGCGGAGCCGCTGCGTCCCGCCATCCCCGGGATCGGCCTGCCCGGCGTGCACGGGCTGTCGACCCTCGACGACGGCATCCGGTTCGCGGCGGCGATCGACGCCGGGCCGCGCGCGGCCGTGGTGGTCGGCGGCGGGTACATCGGGCTGGAGGCGGCCGAGGCGCTGGTCCACCGGGGTGTGCCGACCACCGTGGTCGAACGGGCGCCGCAGGTCATGGGGCGGATCGACCCGGACATGGGGGCGCTGGTCGGCGACGCGGTGCGCGCGCTCGGCGTGGACCTGCACCTCGGGGAGCAGGTGGAGGCGATCGAGGCCGACGGCTCGGGGAGGGTCGCCGCGGTCCGCACCGCCGCGCGCACGCTGCCGGCCGGGCTGGTCGTGCTCGGCCTCGGCACGCGCCCGCGCGCCGGCCTGGCCGCCGAGGCGGGGATCCCGATCGGGGAGACCGGCGCGGTCGTCGTCGACGAGCGCACGCGCACGCCGCTGGCCGGCGTCTGGGCGGCCGGCGACTGCGCCCAGGCACGGCACGTGCTGACGGGCCGGCCGGTCAACTACCACCTCGGCACGATCGCCAACAAGCAGGGCCGCACCTGCGGGGTCAACCTCGGCGGCGGCGACGCGACCTTCCCGGGCGTGCTCGGCACCGCCGCGACCAAGGTCTGCCGGGTCGAGGTCGCCCGCACCGGCCTCGGCGAGGCCGAGCTGGCCGCGCTCGGCGTGGAGCACCGCGCCGCCGTGATCGAGTCGACCACCCGCGCGGGCTACTACCCCGGCGCCGCCAGGCTGCGGATCAAGCTCCTGGCCGAGCGGCGCTCCGGGCGGCTCCTCGGCGCCCAGATCGTCGGCGAGGAGCACGCGGCCAAGCGCATCGACGTGCTCGCGACCGCGCTGTGGAACGGCATGAGCGTCCACGAGCTGGTCGACGTCGACCTGTCGTACGCGCCGCCGTTCGCGACCGTGTGGGACCCGGTGCTGGTCGCCGCGCGCAAGCTCGCCGAGCAGGTCGGGCGCGGCCCCACGGGCGGTTCCGGCGGGTAGGGCCGGCCGCCGGGACCGGCGCCTGCAAGCCGCCCGGGTCTGATTGAATCGTGCGATGACCTCGATCGGCCGCTGGCTCGACCTGTTGCTGCTCGCGATGCTCGTGATCGCCGCCCTCGGCGGCGTCCGTCGGGGTCTCGCGGTCGAGCTGCTGCGCTACGTCGGGCTGATCGTGGGCCTGTTCCTCGGCGCCTGGGTCGCCACGCGCATCGGCCTGCTCGTGTCCGCCCAGGACTCGCCGCAGCGGCTGCTGATCGGCGTGGCGATCTTCGTGCTCGTGGCCATGCTCGGCCAGACCGCCGGGGTCCGCGCCGGCATCCGCGTGCGCCGCGCGGTCAACGGGCGCGTGGCGCAGGGCATCGACGCCGCCGGCGGCGCCGTGATCGCCACGCTCGTCGCCGCGATCGCCATGTGGCTGCTGGGCAACGCGCTCGCCGCGGGGCCGATCCCCGCGGTCTCCCGCGCCATCGCCGACTCGGTGGTGCTGCGCACCATCGACCGTGTGACCCCGCGCCCGCCGGCCGCGTTCGCCGAGATCCGCCGGCTGTTCAACCGCTCGGTCTTCCCCGACGTGTTCGCCCAGATCCGGCCCCCGGTCGCCGACGGCGCGCCGCCGGTCGCCGGCGAGACCGCGGGGATCACCCGGGCCGCCAGGTCCACCGTCCGGATCGAGAGCCAGGGCTGCGGCGGCCTGGTCTTCGGCAGCGGCTTCCCGATCACCGGGGAGCTGTTCGTGACCAACGCCCACGTCGTGGCCGGCACGCAGGCGCAGGTGGTGCGCTCCCTGGACGGGCGGCGGCGGCGCGCCACCGTCGTCCAGTTCGACCCCGTCCGCGACCTCGCGGTGCTGCGGGTCGCGCGCTCGCCGCTGACCCCCCTGGTGCCGCGCGCCGAGGCGCCGTCGGGCACCGTGGGCGCCGTCATCGGCTACCCGGGCGGCGGTGGCCAGCAGATCGTCGGCGCCCGCGTGGCCGCCAGGACCGCGGCGGTCGGGCGCGACATCTACTCGCGCGCGCTCGCGCGCCGGGAGATCTACGTGCTGCGCGCGCGCATCCGCAAGGGCGACAGCGGCGGCCCGATCGTGGACCGGCAGGGGCGCCTGCTGGGCGTGGTCTTCGCCGCCTCCACCCTCGACAGCCGGGAGGGCTACGCGCTCACCGCCGGCGAGCTGCGCCGGTCGCTGGACGCCAACCGGCCCGCGGACGGCCCCGTCGGCGTCGGCGAGTGCGCGGCCTGAGGCGGGCGCGCCGTCAGCCGGCGACGCCGTTGCCGCGGGCCATCCCCCGCAGGTCGAGCACCTTGTCCAGGACAGCGGCGTCCACCCCACGCTCGAGCGCGACCTCGCGGACCGTGCGCCCGCTGGCCGCGGCCTCGGCGGAGATCGCGCCGGCCTCGTCGTAGCCGACCACCGGGGTCAGCGCGGTCACGGTCACGAAGGTCGCCTCCGCCAGCGCCAGCATCCGCCCGGCGTCGGCGCGGATCCCGTCCACGCAGCGCGCGGCGAACTCCCGGCAGGCCGCGGCCAGCCAGGTGATCGACTGCAGCAGGTTGCGGGCGATGAGCGGCACGTACACGTTCAGCTCGAAGGCGCCGGACAGGCCCCCGACCGTGATCGCGGCGTCGTTGCCGATCACCTGCGCCGCCACCTGGGTGAGCACCTCGGGCAGGACCGGGTTGACCTTGCCGGGCATGATCGAGGAGCCCTTCTGCAGCTCGGGCAGGACGATCTCGGCCAGGCCGGCACGCGGCCCCGAGGCCATCCAGCGGATGTCGTTGGCGATCTTGGTGCAGCTCACCGCGACGACCTTGAGCGCGCCGGACAGCTCCACCAGCGCGTCGCGGGCCGCCTGGGCCTCGAACGGGTGCGCGGGCGCGGCCAGCGGCAGCCCGGTGGCCGCGGCGAGCCGCCCGCGCACGCGCGCGGCCAGCTCGGGGTGGGCGTTCAGCCCGGTCCCGACGGCCGCGCCGCCGAGCGGGAGCTGCCCGACCCTGGGCAGGCAGGCGCGCACCCGCTCGACGCCCTGGGCGACCTGCGCCGCGTAGCCAGCGAACTCCTGCCCGAGGGTGACCGGGACGGCGTCCATCAGGTGGGTCCGCCCGGGCTTGACCAGCTCGGCGAACTCGGCCGCCTTGGCCTCCAGGGAGGCGCGCAGCCGCTCGAGCGCGGGCAGCAGGGTGCGCACGGCCGCGTCGAGCGCGGCGACGTGCACCGCCGAGGGGAACGCGTCGTTGGACGACTGGCCCAGGTTGACGTGGTCGTTGGGGTGCACGTCGGGGCCGGCGAGCGTGGCGACGACCTCGTTGACGTTCATGTTCGTGGACGTGCCCGAACCGGTCTGGAACACGTCGACCGGGAACTGGTCGTCGTGCTCGCCGCGGGCCACCGCATCGGCCGCCGCGGCGATCCGCCCGGCGCGGTCGGGGTCCAGCCGCCCCAGCTCGGCGTTGACGCGGGCGGCCTCCGCCTTGATGCGCGCCAGCGCCCGCACGACCTCGGCCGGGATCCGCTCCCCGGAGACGGGGAAGTTGCGGATCGCCTTGTCCGTCTCGGCACCCCAGAGCTTGTCCATACGGGCGTCCTTCTCGCGTCACGGCGGTCACCGTCGGGTGTGAGGGTACCGCCCGGCCGGCCTCCGCAACGCGCCGCGACGGGCGGGAACGCACCGGTCGGGGCGTGCGAGCGTCGCGAAGCCCTTGACCGTCGCCCTTCGTACCTCCAAGCTAGGTCCGGCAGGTTCGATACCCCCAGCGACGTCCCTTCCGGTCAGGACGAGCGAATGTGCGCGATGACACAGGCTGACCTCAGTCCGGAGACGGTCTCACTCCAAGGCCGGCGGCTGCGGACGGTGGCGGCCGCGGGCGCCGGCGGCGAGATCGGCCCGGAGACCCGCTTCGAGTGCAGCGAGGACGGCGAGGTCGTCGCCGCCTGCTACCAGGGCGGCGCGGTGCGCCTCGGCTTCCGCCTCGGGACCCGCTCGGGCAACCACCTCCAGCTGCGGTTCCTCCACGTCGACCAGGCCGGGGAGGTCACCGCCGGGCGCGCGGACGCCCGCCTGGAGCTGCTGCCCGACGGCCGCGTGCGGCTGCACGAGCTGTGGGCCCCGGAGGGGCG
>DATFRI010000075.1:0-14390 GCA_035263405.1 Actinomycetes bacterium
TTCGATGAGCAGGTGGCCGCCGGCGAGCAGGGCGACCAGGACGCGTTCCAGGAGGCGTTCTTGGCCCACGATGACGCGTTTGAGTTCGAACAGGGCGGCTTCCAGGGTGGTCCGCGCGTCGGTGGCGGTCTCCGCGGTCACGCGCGGGTCGGGACCCTGGGAGGTGGCCTCCAGCCGCCGGGGATGCTCACTCACGCTACCGCTCTCCTCTCCGGACCGGTCGAGCTCGCGCAGGGACCCGGAGACGGAGCCGGGCACGCGGCGGAACCACCCCTCCGGGACACGATGCATACGCGCCCGCCCTCCCTGTGAGCAAGCGGGCAGCTCCGGCGCCCGACTGCCCCCGAGGCGGGCGACCGCCGGCGGAGGCGCGCCCGGGCCGGAATGGTGTCAAGCATAGCGTGCGACCGTTCGGGCCGGTCGGGCGACACCGGTCGGTACCGCTACGGACCGCATCTCGTGACCATCGCGACCTCCCAACTTCAGGCGTTTGTGGGACCCTGACGATGGTGCCGGAGAGGAGCCGCGATCCGGTCGAAGGTCCGGATCCGTCCTCCGGCGCCGGGACGCCCCAACCGTCGGATGCCCCAACCGGTCGAAGGACCGGTTGGGGCGCCGGCCATCCAAGGCGCCGTCGCCCCCACCCTCCGTGGGCTCGGCCCGGCGGGCTTGCGCATCATGGACGTTGGAGTGAGGCTAGCGGCCGTGCATTCTCGCCTGCGTGCGTCCTCGCATCCGCTCGGCGGTCGCCTGATCACCGTCGCCCTCCTCTCGGCCCTGCTGGCCGTGGCCTGCGCGCTTCCTGCCGCGGCCGGGACCGGCTCGCGCGCGCCGGGGGGCGCCGGGGGCGTCCGGACCGCGCGCCTGGCAGCGCCCGCGGCGCCGGCCGTCGGCGCGCGGGCGGGGCTGCTGCTGGACGCGGCGAGCGGCGCGGTGCTGTGGTCACGGCAGGGGCACCGCCCGGTGCTGCCCGCCTCGACCACCAAGATCCTGACCGCCCTCGTCGCCGAGTCCGCCTACCAGCCGAGTCAGCGGTTCAAGGTGCCCGAGGCCGCGGTGCGCGTGGACGGCAGCCGCTTCGGGTTCCTGCCCGGGATGACGCTCACCCGCGACCAGCTGCTGGTCACGCTGCTCACGGTGTCGGCCAACGACGCGGCCGAGACCCTCGCCGCCGGCTGGCGCCAGGGGGGCCGCGCCGGGTTCCTGCGGCGGATGCAGCAGCTCGCCGACCAGCTCGGCTGCACCGACTCGACCTGGCGGGACCCCGCAGGGCTGGACGCACCGGGGCACCGGGCGAGCGCCGCGGACCTCGCGCTGCTCGGCCGCGCCCTGCTGCGCCGGCCGGTGCTGGCCCAGATCGTCGGCGCCGGGCGCTCCCGGTTCCGCTGGCCGGGCGGGCGTGTCCAGATCCTGGACAACCACAACAAGCTGCTGCGCTCGGGCGAGCCGGGGGTGCTCGGGATCAAGACCGGCTACACGACCAGGGCGGGGCACACGCTCGTCGCCGCCGAGCGGCGCCGCGGGCGGACGCTGGTCGCGGTCGTGCTGGGCTCCAAGGACATCTACGGCGACGTGCGGGCGCTGTTCACCTACGGGTTCGCCGCGGGCGCCCCCCCGCGCGGAGCCGAGGTGCTCGGGCCCGAGCCGGCCGCGCAGCCGTCGGGCCGGAGTGTCCACACCGGCGCCGCCCGCCAGGATCCCGCCGCGAGCGGGTTCCCCACCCGTACCGCGATCGGCTGGCTGGTGGTCCCGCTCCCGCTGGTGGCGGCCGGCGTGGCCCTGCTGGGCCTGCTCCTGGTCGCCGTGAGCGCACGCAGGCGCCGGCAGCACCGCTCCGACGCCTGGCGCTGAGGCGCGGCGGCTGCCGTCCGGCCCGACCCGCCGGAGGTTCGGGTCCTCCGCGGATTGACGGGTTTGCCTACCCACCCGTAGGTTACCCATCAGTAACCTACCGGTCCGTAACCTCCTTCGCCCGACCGCCACGTCGACACCGAGAGGCGTGCCCAGGTGCCACAGCCCAGCAACGACCAGGCCCTGCTCCGGGAGCTCGAGCCGGTGGCGGCGCAGCTGCTCGACCGGCACCTGTCCATGGCGCGGGACTGGCTGCCGCACGAGTACGTCCCCTGGTCGCAGGGGCGCGACTTCGACACCGAGCCCTGGACGCCCGACCAGCCCAAGCTCACCGGCGTCGCGCAGATCGCCTTCGAGGTCAACCTGCTCACCGAGGACAACCTGCCCAGCTACCACCGCGAGATCCTCGGCGGGTTCGCCCGCGACGGCGCCTGGAGCACCTGGGCGCACCGGTGGACCGCCGAGGAGGGCAGGCACTCCATCGTCCTGCGCGACTACCTGCTGGTCACCCGCAACATCGACCCGACCGCCCTGGAGCAGGGCCGCATGGACACGATGCAGGCGGGCTACTCGGTCGGCGACAAGCGGCCGCTGGAGGTCATGGCCTACGTCGCCTTCCAGGAGCTGGCGACCCGCATCTCGCACCGCAACACCGGGCGCTACTCCGACGACCCGGTGGCCGACCGGATCATGGCCCGCATCTCGCAGGACGAGAACCTGCACATGATCTTCTACCGCGACGCGCTGTCGGGCGCGCTCGAGCTGGACCCGTCGGCGGCCGTGCGCGCGATCGCCGCGGAGGTCGCCCGCTTCGAGATGCCGGGCACCGTCATCCCCGGCTACCTGCGCAAGGCCGCCCAGATCGCCAGGGCCGGCATCTACAACCTGCGCGTGCACCACGACGAGGTCATCTGGCCGCTGCTGCGCCACTGGCGGGTGTTCGAGCTGGAGCACCTGGACGCCGCCGCCGAGCAGGCCCGGCAGCGGCTGCGCGCCTTCCTCACCGAGCTGGACCGGCAGGCGTCGCGCTTCGAGGCGCGCCAGGAGGAGCGGCGGGCGGCCGAGGGCTCCGGCCTCGCCGTCACGCGCCTGGGGTAGGCTCGCCCCGCAACTGCCCCGCCAGGCGACAGGAGGAGCGGGTGAGCGCGAGCAAGGTCCGCCCGATCCAGGATGGGCGCCGCGCCCCGGCCCGCGGCCCGGCCAAGGTCCGCATGACCGGCCAGGAACGCCGGCTGCAGCTGCTCGGGATCGCCCGGGAGCTGTTCTCCGAGCGCGGCTTCGAGGCGACCTCGGTCGAGGAGGTCGCCCACCACGCCGGCGTCTCCAAACCGGTCGTCTACGAGCATTTCGGCGGCAAGGAGGGGCTGTACGCGGTCGTCGTGGACCGCGAGATGCAGCGCCTGCTGTCCCGCATCACCGAGTCGTTCGTCGGCGACGACCCGCGCGAGCTGGTCGAGCGGGCCGCCAACGCGCTGCTGTCCTACATCGAGGAGGAGCCGCACGGCTTCCGGATCCTGGTGCGCGACTCGCCGGTGGCGCACGCCCGCGGGACCTTCGCGAGCGTGATCGTCGACGTCGTCAGCCAGGTCGAGCACCTGCTCGCCGCCGAGTTCGAGGCACGCGGCTACGACCCCAAGCTCGCGCCCCTGTACTCCCAGGCGCTGGTCGGGATGGTCGCCCTGGTGGGGCAGTGGTGGCTGGACGCGCGCCGGCCGCCGCGCGAGGAGGTCGCGGCGCACCTGGTCAACCTCGCCTGGAACGGCCTGAGCCGCCTGGACCCCAGCCCGCAGGTGCGCGCCGCCGGGCGCCGCGCGGTCCGTGCCCGCAGAGCCGGGAGCCTCGCCCCGGACGCCGTGCGCAGGGGCGCCGGCTAGGTCTCGGCGCGGCGGAACACGACGGCCGCGTTGTGGCCGCCGAACCCGAACCCGTTGGAGATCGCGTACTCCACCTCGGCCCTGCGTGCCTGGTTGGGCACGTAGTCCAGGTCGCACTCCGGGTCGGGGTCGGTCAGGTTGATGGTCGGCGGCAGCAGCCCGTCGCGGACGGCGAGCACCGTCGCGACCCCCTCGACCGCCCCGGCCGCGCCGATCAGGTGCCCGATCATCGACTTGGTGGACGACACCGCGAGCCGGTGGGCGTGCTCGCCGAAGGCCAGCTTGATCGCCCTGGTCTCGGAGATGTCGCCGTGCGGGGTCGAGGTCCCGTGCGCGTTGACGTAGCCGATCTGCTCCGGCCGGATCCCGGCCGAGCGGCACGCCCGCCGGATCGCCAGCGCGGCGCCGCCGCCGTCCTCGGACGGGGCGGTGATGTGGTAGGCGTCCGCCGACTGGCCGAAGCCTGCCAGCTCTGCGTACACGCGCGCCCCGCGGCGCAGCGCCGCCTCGCGCTCCTCGAGCACGAGCGCGCCCGCGCCCTCGCCGATCACGAACCCGTCCCGCCCCCGGTCGAACGGGCGCGAGGCCTCCTCCGGCCGGTCGTTGTACCTGGTCGACAGCGCGGTCATCTGGCTGAACGCGGCCACCGTGACGCGCACGAACGCGGCCTCGGTGCCGCCGGCGAGCATCGCGTCGGCCTCGCCGGTGCGGATCATGTGCATCGCCAGCCCGAGCGCGTGGTTGCTCGCGGCGCACGCGGTCGCGGTGCAGAAGTTCGGCCCCCGTAGCCCGTACGCCATCGCGATGTGGCCGGCGGTCGCGTTGGCCATCAGCATCGGCACCGTGAACGGCGAGATCCGCGCCGGCCCCCGTTCGCGCAGGGTGGCCTCGCCGGCGAGCAGCGAGCCGATCCCGCCGATCCCGCTGGCGAACGCCACCCCGGTCTGGTCGTGGTCGAGCATCCCCTCGGCGCCTGCGTCCTGCCACGCCTCCCGCGCCGCGACCAGGCCCATCTGGACCGACCGGTCGAGCCGCCGGACCGCCTTGGCGCCGAGGACGCCGCTGGCGTCGAAGTCCGCGCACTCCGCGCCGATCTTGGCCGGCGTGTCCGAGCAGTCGACCAGCGTCATCTTGTGCACGCCGGAGCGGCCGCCGGCGACAGCCTCCCAGAACGTCCGCACCCCGGTCCCGAACGGCGTGACGGCTCCGAGGCCGGTGATGACGACCCGGCGCACGGTCAGCTCGCCGCGGCCTGCTTGGCGATGACGAGGTCGGCGGCCTCACCGACGGTCTTCACGCCGGCGATCTCCTCGTCGGGGATCTCGATGCCGAACCGCTCCTCGAGGGCGAGCACGACCTCCACGAGGTCCAGCGAGTCGGCGTCGAGGTCCTCCTTGAACCTGGCCTCCGCGGTCACCTTGTCCTCGTCGACGCCGAGCTCGGCGGCGAGGACCGTCTTCATCGTCGAGACGACGTCATCCTGCGACTGAGACATTCCTGCTGGCTCCTTTCCCATCTGGTCATCGACGTTCCCGACCGCCGTCAGACCGGCGGATCGTCCCGCTCCAGCCTCATGCGCCCATCGACAGCCCGCCGTCGACGGCCAGCACCTGGCCCGTGACGTACCCGGCCTGCGGGCTGGCGAGGAAACGCACCGCCGCCGCGACGTCCTCGGGCGCGCCCAGCCGCCCTGCCGGGATCGCCCGCACGATCGCCCCCCTGGCGTCGTCGCTCATCGCGGCGGTCATGGGGCTCGGGACGTAGCCGGGCGCGACCACGTTGCAGGTGACCCCGCGCGCCGCGGTCTCCTTCGCGAGGCTGAGCGTGAGCCCGATCAGCCCGGCCTTGGCCGCCGCGTAGTTCGCCTGCCCCGGGTTGCCGACCAGCCCGACCACGCTGGAGATCGACACGATCCGCCCCCAGCGCCGCTTCAGCATGCCCCGCAGCGCCTCCCGCGCGCAGCGGAACCCCGCCACGAGGTTCACCTCCAGCACCGCCGCGAAGTCCTCGTCGCGCATCCGCAGCGCCAGCCCGTCCCGTGTCATGCCCGCGTTGTTGACCAGCACGTCCACGCCGTCCGGGCCGGCGGCGCCGACGAGCGTCCTGGGCGTGGCCGGGTCGGCGAGGTCGCCGTGCACCACGACCGCCTCGGCCCCGGCCTTCTCCACCAGCGCCGCCGTCTCCTGGGCCGCCTCGGCGCCGGAGCCGTACGCGCACACCACCCGGGCGCCGTCCTCCGCCAGGGCCACCGCGCAGGCCCGGCCGAGCACGCCGGACGCGCCGGTGACCAGCGCCGTGCGGCCGGAGAGCGCGCGGGTCACGCGCCCGCCTCCCGGGTGGTCGCGGCGGCGGCGGGGTCGGCGACCACGGTCGGGTCGGGGGCCGCCCGGGTGCCGCCGGCCCGCGGCGGCAGCTCCTCGTCGTCCCACAGCGACCCGTCCCGGATCGCCCGCACGACCGGCAGCGCCGAGTGGGTCGGCTCCTCGGCGCCCGGGGCCGCGGGCGGCGGCAGCGTCCACTCCAGCACCGCCGAGCCCCACGCCAGCCCCGCGCCGAACGCGGTCAGCAGCAGCCGCTGGCCAGGGCGCACCTGGCCCTGCTCCCACGCCTCAGCGAGCGCGATCGGGATCGACGCCGCCGAGGTGTTGCCGTAGCGGGCGATGTTGGTGACCACCCGCTCCGGCGGCACCCGCAGCCGCCGCGCCGTCGCGTCGATGATCCGCTGGTTGGCCTGGTGCGGGACGACCAGGTCGATCGCGTCCGGATCCAGCCCCGAGCGCTCGATCGCCTCCAGGCTGGAGGACGCCATCGCCGTGACGGCGCCCTTGAACACCTCGCGCCCCTCCATCTCGATGAAGTGCCGCCGGTCGCCGACCGTGCGTGCCGACGCGGGGAAGCGCGACCCGCCTCCCGGGGTCATCAGCAACCGGGCACGGCCGCCGTCGCAGCCCAGCGAGCTGCCGAGGACCCCCCGGTCCCCCTGGCGCAGCACCGCCGCGCCGGCGCCGTCGCCGAACAGGATGCAGGTCGACCGGTCGGTGTAGTCGGTGATCCGGCTGAGCGCGTCAGCCCCCACGACCAGCACCGTCCCGGCCCTGCCCGCCGTGACGAAGGCCGCCGCGGTGGTGAGCGCGTACACGAACCCGGCGCAGCCGGCGATCACGTCCATCGCCGCGTTGCCGCGCATGCCCAGCTCGCCCTGGAGGATGCAGGAGGTCGAGGGCAGCGGGTAGTCCGGCGTCGCGGTCGCGACCAGCAGCAGGTCGACGTCGCCGGGCCGCACGCCCGCGGCGGCCAGCGCGCGCGTCGCGGCCCGCTGCCCGAGCGTGGCGGTCGACTCGCCCTTGCCGGCGATGCGCCGCTCCTTGATCCCGGTGCGCTCGGTGATCCACTGGTCGTCGGTGTCGACGATGCGCTCGAGGTCGGCGTTGGTCAGCACGTACGGAGGGACGGCGACCCCGAGGCCAACGATCTCAGCGGGCACGGTGCTCCCTTCGACGGTCAACGGGCGCTGGCGAACCCTACCGGAACTCCCGGGGTTCCGCGGACCGGACCCCCCAGGGCGTCTCAGAACGGTCGAAGGCTCAGCAGGATCTGCCCCGGGGTGACCAGCTCCCCCTCCCATGCCAGATGCGCCAGGACCTGTCCCCGGAAGCTGGACCGGACCGGCAGCCGGTTGGCGCCGTTGCGGATCTCGCCGAGCACGTCGCCGGGCTCCACGTAGGGGCCCTGCGCGGTGGAGCGCAGCTTGGCCGCCGGATAGAAGCGGCCGTGCCCCGGGCTGACAGCGTACCGCTCGTCGAGCACGACGACCTCGCCCTGCTCCTCGTCGACCGGCGCGAACTCCGACTGCTCGCGCAGCGCCTCGGCGACCACCGCGACGCCCGCGCGGTCGGCCGCGCTGAACGTCCGCACGTCCTTGACCGTCCGCTTGACCAGCCCGCTCAGCACGGTGCCCGGCCCGACCTCGACGAACGTGTCGACGCCGAGCGCCACGAGCGTGCGGATCGACTCGACCCAGCGCACCGGGCCGGTGAGCTGCCGTCCGAGCAGCTCGCGCAGGTCCCCGGCGTCCGTGACCGGCTCGGCGGTCGCGTTCGCCACCACCGGGACGGCCGCGGCGGCGAGCGGCGCGGCCGCCAGGTACGGCGTGAACTCCTCCACGGCGGGCCGCATCAGCGGCGAGTGGAACGCGCCGCCGACGTTCAGCGGCACCACCCGCTTGGCGCCCAGCTCCCCGGCGGCGGCGGGCAGCCGCTCCAGCGCCGGCCACTGGCCGCTCACCACCACGTTCCCGGGCGCGTTGTCGTTGGCCACCGCCAGCACGTCACCCTCGGCGGCCTTGGCCACCGCCAGCTCGACACCCTCCCGCGACAGCCCGAGCACCGAACTCATCGAGCCCGGGTTGGCGTCCGCGGCGCGCTGCATCGCCTCCGCGCGCCGCGCGACCAGCGTGAGACCCGCCTCGAAGCTGACCGCCCCGGCGGCGACCAGCGCGGTGAACTCGCCGAGCGAGTGCCCGGCGACGTACTCGGGACGCACCCCCGCACGCTCCAGCGCCCGCAGCGCCGCCACCGACACCGCGAAGATCGCCGGCTGCGCGATGTAGGTCTGCCGCAGCTCGTCCGCCGTGGCGCCGCGCAGCGTGTCGACGAGATCCCAGCTGAGGCACGCGGTGGCCCAGGCGTACAGATCGGACGTGCCGTCGTCGGGCTCGGCCCAGTCGAGTCCCATCCCGGGCGCCTGGCTGCCCTGGCCTGGGAAGAGGAAGGCGACACTCATGGCGGTTCTCGGTACCTCGTTCCTGGTTCCGCCCGGCGCCACCGACACCGACGTCGATGTCGGGATGACAGACGTCGACGGATGCGGTCACGGGTCGATGGTCGGGGTTGCCCTTTAGACTGCCCGCCAAGCGAGCAGGTTACAAATCCGCGGCGTCCACCCTACCCGCTGGCGGCATCCCCCTGAGCGTTCGCTGAACCGACGGCGGCTTGCGGCCGCCCCTGGCGGGGGTCGCCGACGGGGTCGGGTGGCCCCGGTCGCAGCGACTGCCCCCTGCGGAGCGGAGACCGGGGCCACCCGACCCCGGCCCCGGTGTCCCGTCGGTCACTCGTCCCCGGCCGACCCGGCCGCCCGCGACTTGATGTCCTCCACCACGGTGGCGTCCGCGAGCGTGGTCACGTCCCCCAGCTCCCGCTCCTCGGCGATGTCCCGCAGCAGCCGACGCATGATCTTCCCCGAGCGCGTCTTGGGCAGCTCGTCGGTGAAGATCACCGTGGTCGGCCGCGCGAGCTTGCCGATCTTGTCCGCGACGTGCTCGCGCAGGACCTGGGTGGTCTGCTCGGCGGCCTCCCGACCTCCGCGCAGCGTCACGAACGCCACGATCTGCTGCCCGGTCGTCGGGTCCTGCTTGCCGATCACCGCCGACTCCGCCACGTCGGGATGGGAGACCAGCGCCGACTCGACCTCGGCGGTGGAGATCCGGTGCCCGGAGACGTTCATCACGTCGTCGACGCGCCCGAGCAGCCAGAAGTACCCGTCCTCGTCGCGCTTGGCGCCGTCCCCCGCGAAGTACAGGCCCGGGAACCGGCTCCAGTACGTCCGACGGTAGCGCTCGTCGTCGCCGAAGATCGTGCGCAGCATCGCCGGCCACGGCTTGCGCAGCACCAGGTACCCGCCGCCCGGGATCCCGACCGGCTTGCCGTCGTTGTCCACGATGTCGGCGTCGA
The DNA here is from genome assembly GCA_035263405.1 of Actinomycetes bacterium. Lineage (GTDB taxonomy): Bacteria > Actinomycetota > CALGFH01 > CALGFH01 > CALGFH01 > DATFRI01. Next base: position 9,455 of record DATFRI010000075.1, read on the forward strand.
CGCCCGGGAACGGGAACGTGGCCGAGCCGGGCTTCAGCTCCGTCATCCCCGGCAGCGGGGTGATCATGATCATCCCCGTCTCGGTCTGCCACCAGGTGTCCACCACCGGGACGCGGCCGCCGCCGACGGTCTCGCGGTACCAGACCCACGCCTCCGGGTTGATCGGCTCGCCCACGCTGCCGAGCAGCCGCAGGCTGGACAGGTCGTGCTTGGCGATCCACTCGTCGCCCCACTTCATGAAGGTCCGGATCGCGGTCGGGGCGGTGTACAGGATCGTCGCCTTGTACTTCTCGGCAATGGCCCACCAGCGGTCCTTCCCGGGGAATCCCGGCGCGCCCTCGTAGAGGATGCTGGTCGCGTGGTTGGCGAGCGGGCCGTACACGATGTAGCTGTGCCCGGTCACCCAGCCGATGTCGGCCGCGCACCAGTAGACGTCGTCCTCGTGCAGGTCGAAGACCAGCCGGTGCGTGGTCGACACGCCGGTCAGGTACCCGCCGGTGGTGTGGACGATCCCCTTGGGCTTCGCGGTCGTCCCGGACGTGTAGAGGATGTAGAGCATGTCCTCGGCGCCGACCGGCTCGGGCGGGCAGTCCGCCGCGACACCCTCCATCAGCTCGTGGTACCAGCGGTCGCGGCCCTGGACCATCTCCACGTCGTTGCCGGCGCGGCGCACCACCACCACCGACTGCACGCTCGGCGCCTGCGCGCACGCCCGGTCGCTGTTGGCCTTGGTCCCCACCACCTTCCCGGCGCGCCACAGGCCGTCCTGCGTGATCACGACCTTGGCCTCGGCGTCGTTCATACGGTCGCGCAGCGCGTCCGCGGAGAACCCCCCGAACACCACCGAGTGCGGCGCCCCGATCCGGGCGCAGGCGAGCATCGCCACCGGCAGCTCGGGGATCATGCCCATGTAGATCCCGACGCGGTCGCCCTTGCGGACGCCGAGGCCCTTGAGCACGTTGGCGAAGCGGGCGACCTCGTCGCGCAGCTCGGCGTACGTGATCCGGCGCGTGTCGCCCCGCTCGCCCTCCCAGTAATAGGCCACCTTGCCGCCGCCCCCGGCGTCCACGTGCCGGTCGAGGCAGTTGTCGGCCACGTTGAGCGTGCCGTCGGAGAACCAGCGCGCGTGCGGCGGGTCCCACTCCAGGACGGTGGAGAACTCCCTGATCCAGCGCAGCGAGCGGGCCTGCTCCGCCCAGAACCCCTCGAGGTCGCGCTCCGCCCACTCGTGCAGGGAGCGGTCCTTGACGTGCGCGCGCTGCGCGAATCCCCGCGGCGGCGGGAACGTGCGGTGCTCGCGCAGCAGGTTGGCGATCGTCGGGGAGGTATCGGTCATGTCCAGCCTCCTGCCGTCCCTCGTCATGGCGGCCGAGGAGGCGTTCGCCCTCCTCGGCGGGCGGGAAGCCGGTCCTGCGCAGGACCGCTGCGCGGCGCTGCGCAGGCGGCCGCGTACCCGCGGTTCCCGCCGTCTCGGCCCGGATCCTAAGCGCTCGGTCGCACAACGGGATACCGCCGAGCCGCCACTCCCAATCCCCTTCCCGGCCACCCGCGGCGGGCGCCCGGATCTCCGGCCGGGTCCTGCCGGCCGCCCCTACGCCACCCGGCGGCCGATCCCCGGGTAGTCCAGCACCAGCCCGTGCCGGTCCAGTCGCAGCTCCGCCACGAACGTGCCGTCGAGGCTGTCGTAGCGCACCACCGGCTCGGCGCCTCCCCGCACGGGCGTGTAGCGCTGCCTGGACGGATGCACGGCCAGGTCGGGCACCGACACCCATGCCATCAGGAACTCGACCGGTCCGCCACGCTCGTGGAGGCCGTGGCGCAGGATCGGCATGGTGTTGGTGAGCGGCGACAGCGCCAGGTCGCAGTCGAGCGCACCCGCGACCGGGCCGAGGTCGCCCCCCGGGGCGGGCAGACCGGCCACCCCGTCGCCGCCGCCGCTGCACGACCACGTCCCCGCCGCCTCGCGACGCAGGTCGAGCGTGCGCCACCAGCGTTCGCCCCGCGCGCTGACCAGCAGCCGCGAGGTCACGTACCCGCCGGTCGTGGTCAGCTCGTAGTCCAGGCGGTAGGGCGCCGGCTCGGTCCCGATCGCGACGCCCCGCGCCCGGAGGGCCCCATCCTCGAAGGTCACCTCCGCCAGCTCGGTCCCGAACGGCTGGTCCTTCACCCACACGCGCTGCACGCCGCTCCCCCCTCTCCATCTGCGGTCCGGACCCCCGGGTCCGGACCCCCCGGGTCCAGGCTCCTGGGCTCCGGGCGGCAGGCTCGCCCCTGCTCCCGCGCCGAACCGCCGTCGGACCCATCCCGGTGACCGGGCCAGCTCGCCCGTCACCCGGCATCGGGAGTGTGCACGCAAGGTGAGACGACCAGCACGGCCCCACCGCTCCCGCGCCGTCCCCGGGCGCGGCTGCTCCAGCCCGGTGCCCGAGGACCACGGCTGGCCACAGCTCGGCGCCGTCCCGCACGGCCCGCACGGGGTTGTCCACATTCACGCCGGCATGACCCAAAGGCGACCTCGGGCTCGCGATGCTGCACGGGCGCGCGGCACCGAGCGGAGCGCCCGGCCTGGTTCCGGACCCACCGCGCGGCACCCACCGCGCGGCACCCATCACGAGGAGGAGCGAAGTCGTGCCGAAGCCCCGTCGCCCCTCCAGGCCCCTGGTCGCCGTCACCCACGAGGACGCCGGCCTCGCCGAGTCCCTGCGCCACGCCGTCGACACGGCGGTCGGCTGGCGGGCCGTCGTCGTCCCGCCCGACCCGCACGCGCTCGCCGCCGCCTACGCCGGCGGGGCGGCCGTCGCGCTGGTCGGCTGCGGCGCGCTCGCCGACCTGCCCGCACGGCGTGAGCTCCCGCTCCTGGCGGTCGGGGACGACACGCGGCCCACCGACCTGCGCGCGGCCCTGGCCGCCCGGGCCGTCCGCCTGCTCGTCTGGCCCGACGACACCGCCGATCTCGCGACCGCGCTGGAGGAGGCGCTGCACAGCGCCACGGCCGCAGCGGCCGTCGAACCCCCCGGTCCGGTCCCCCCCGGCCCGATCCCCCCCGGCCCGGTCCCCTCCGGTACCGAACCCTCCGGCACGGTCCCTCCCGCCACCGGCGTCACCACCGGGACGCCCGCGACCGCGCCAGCCCCGCCGGGCCCGTCCGACCACGACGCTCCGCGGCGGCGGCCCTCCCGGGACCGCCGTGGCGGCGACCGGCCGGCGCGCCGGGAGCCGGCCGTCGTGGTGGTCGCGGGCGTGCAGGGTGGTGTCGGCACCACCACGCTCGCGGCGCACCTGGCGGGCGCCTGGGCCCGGTGGGGTCCGGCGCCGGTCCTCCTCGCCGACCTCGCGGGCGGGCTCGGTGTCCGGCTCGACCTGGAACCTGACGCGCTCGGCTGGTCGGCGGCCGCGGTGATCGCCACCGGCCCCGGTGAGGCGCTCCCCGCGGACGTGCTCAGCCAGCCGTGGCCAGGGCTGTCGGTGCTGCCGCTGCAGGACGGCGACGCCGCGGCCGGCGGTGAACCGCCACCCGAACCCCGGGCGGTGCAGGCGGTCCTGACAGCCGCCCGCCGCACCTTCCAGGTGGTCGTCGTCGACCTCGCGCCGAGGGCCGGTGACGTGGCGGAGCCCGCGCTCGACGCCGCGGACCTGCTGCTGCCCGTCGCGCGTGCCGACCGCGCCGGGCTGCGCGCGCTCGACCGGCTCACCCGTGCATGGTCGGCGGCCGGTCGCGACCCGGGGGCGTGCGGCGCGGCGGTCGCCTGCGGCCCGGGTTCTCCGATCGACCTGCGCACGGTCCGCGCGCACCTCGGCGACCGGCTGTGGGCGGTCATCCCCGGCGCCGCGGCCGATCTCGGCGCGGCCTGCGAGGACGGGATGCTGCTGCTGGACCGGGCAGAGCTGCCGGCGGTCCAGGCGATGCTGGCCCTCGCGCAGCGGCTGGTCCCCTTCAGCGGATCGGCGGTCCGGTGAGCGGCCCGACGGTCCCGGCCGCGCCGCCGATCCCGGCCGCCGGCCTCCCGGCGTGGCCCGTCCCGGCGGCCGCGCCGGCGGACAACGAGGCCGTGACGAGCAGGGCGTCCGCCGCCCGCGCCGTCGACCGGGAGCTCGTCGAGCGGGTCCGGCGGCGCCTGGCGGCCGGCGGCGGCGGGACGGCCGGGCCGGCGGGGCTGCGGGCGGCGATCGTCGCCGCGATGCACGCCGAGGGTCTGCGGCTGCCCGCGTCGGCGTTCGCGCGCGCGGTCGCCGCGGTCACCGACGAGCTCGCGGGCCTCGGGCCGATCGCGCCCCTGCTCGCCGACCCGCTGGTCACCGACGTCTGCATCAACGGTCCCGGCGAGGTCTGGGTCGAGCGCGACGGCCGGCTGGAGCTGACGGCGGTGCGCTTCCCCGGCCAGGACGCCCTGCGCGCGTTCGTGCAGCGGGTCGTCGCTCCGCTGGGCTTGCGCGTGGACGAGGCCAGGCCGTGGGTGGACGCCCGGCTTCCCGGTGGTGAGCGGCTCCACGCGGTCCTGCCCCCGCTGGCACCGGACGGGCCGGTGGTGACCGTCCGCACCTTCACCCGCGCGCGCCTGGAGATGGCCGAGCTGGTCGCGCGCGGCACGCTGGACCCCGCCACCGCCCGGCTCCTCGAGGCGATGGTCGCCGCCGGGGTCGCGATCGCCGTCAGCGGCGCCACCGGCACCGGGAAGACGACACTGCTGAACGTCCTGGCCGGCGCGATCCCCGCGGGCGCCCGCGTGGTGACGGTGGAGGACGCCGCCGAGCTGCAACTGCCCAACCGTCACGTGGTCCGGCTGGAGGGGCGACCGCCCAACGTCGAGGGGCGCGGCGAGATCCCGCTGCGGGAGCTGGTGCGCAACGCCCTGCGCATGCGGCCCGACCGGATCGTGGTCGGCGAGGTCCGGGGCGCCGAGGTCCTGGACATGCTCCAGGCGGCGAACACCGGCCA